>JBGAQA010000042.1:0-54629 GCA_044220955.1 Sandaracinaceae bacterium | reverse complement strand
GAGGCGTTCGCTCCCGAAGGAGAGCACCTGGACGATCTCGAGCCCGTTGAAGCGCGGCGCGGCGTCCGCGAGGGCGGCCAGGAGCGTGCTCGGCTCACCCGCGTTGGCGCCCACCGCGACCCGGCCGCGACGGGGGAGGGCCGCGACCGCCTCGGCGGCCGTCGTGGTCGATCCGCGGCACCAGCAACGTGTGCGCGGTCGAAACTCCGAGCCCGTGATCGATCATGAGTTGAACCAGGCGCTTCCCGTCCACCAGGATGAGGGAGCCAGAAACGCTCGCGGCGTACTGCTCCGCCTCCTTGGAGAACGCGGAGGTCGTCATGAACAGACCCTTCGTCGCGCGCTGCCCTGCTAGCGCACCGAAGAACGCCTGCACGTCGGGTCGGCCGACCTTGTTACCCGGAGCCCACTTCTTCGCCTGGATGTAGACCTTCTCCAAGCCGAGCTTGTCGAGGGAGATCACGCCATCGATCCCGCCATCACCTGACCGGCCCACACGCACCCGCGCATCGTCGGAGGTCCCGTAGCCCATGCGACCGAGGAGATCGACGACGAGTTCTTCGAAGAAGTCGGGCGTGGCCTGCTGGAGAAGTTCGGAGAGCTGCTCGGCCACGGAGCCGACGATTCGCTTGTGAGCCGCGAAGAGCAGTTCTTCAGGCGTCTCTTCGGACGGGAGCGACGGCACGGTCGCAGCCTCGTTCGCTGAATCGCCCTCCTCACCTTCCGCAGCGCGGCGCGCCTCCACGTAGGCGGGGATGGTCTGGAGCACGCGGAGGTCGATTCGTCCCTTGTTCTTCGCGAGGAGCTTCCGGCCGGCATCGGTGATCGTCCAGATCCCTCGCGTGGGCGACTGCACGAGGCCGGCGAAGCGCAGGTACGTCGAAGCCCAGCCGATGCGGTTCCTGTAGGTTGGCTGCTTGCGGCTGGGAAGCAGCTGCCCTCGCTCATCCGCATCGAGCTTCATCCGATCCGCAAGCTTCTCGTAGACCTCGCGGGCACGGAGCGGCGCGGCCTCGCCTGCGAGCAGCTCGAGCAGCGGTCGCATGAAGTCCTGGAAGCCGGGCAGCTCGCGCATTCGGTCCGTCGCGCCCGCGATCAGAGGTTGAACGTGCCGCGGCGGAGGAACTTCCCGGCGCCGGCCTTGCCGTGCCACTTGCCGTCACGCGCGAGCACGTTGCCGCGCTGCATGACGACGCTGGGGAAGCCGGTGACCTCGCGGCCCTCGAGGGGCGAGTAGTCGACGCGCATGTGGAGCGTCTTCACGCTCAGCGTGTGCTTCTTCTCCGGATCCCACACGACGAGGTCCGCGTCGGCGCCCACGCCCATCGAGCCCTTGCGCGGGTAGAGGCCGAAGATCTTCGCCGGCGCGGTCGAGGTGATCTCGACGAAGCGGTTCATCGAGATGCGGCCCTGGCGCACGCCCTCCCAGAGCAGATAGAGGCGCGTCTCGACGCCGGGCATGCCGTTCGGGATCTTGGCGAAGCTGTCGCGGCCGAGCTCCTTCTGGTCCTTGAAGCAGAAGGGGCAGTGATCGGTCGCCACGACCTGCAGGTCGTAGTTGCGCAGCCCGCGCCAGAGGTGGTCGTGGTGGAACGCGGGGCGCAGCGGCGGCGTGCAGACGTACTTCGCGCCCTGGAAGGGATCCTCGGGCGTGCCCTTGAGGTCGTCCTCCGACATGAAGAGGTACTGCGGGCAGGTCTCGGCGTACGCGGGCAGGCCCCGGTCGCGCGCCTCCATCACGCGCTCGAGCGCGCGGTGCGCGGACAGGTGCACCATGTACACGGGCACGCCGGCCATCTCGGCGAGCGCGATCGCCCGCTCGGTTCCGGTCGCCTCGGCGACCTGGGGCCGCGTGAGGCCGTGGTAGATCGGCGCGGTGTGGCCCTTCGCGAGCGCGCGCTCGACGAGCACGTCGATCGGCAGGCCCGTCTCGGCGTGCATCGTGATGAGCGCGCCCAGCTCGCCCGCGCGCAGCATGCCGCGGAAGATCGACTGGTCGTCGAGCAAGAGCACGCCCGGATACGCCATGAAGAGCTTGAAGCTCGTGACGCCCTCGCGGACGACGTCCGCCATCTCCGCGAGCGCCGCGGGCGGAAGATCCGTCGCGATCATGTGGAACGCGTAGTCGGTCGCCGCCTTGCCCTCGGCCTTGGCGTGCCAGGTGTCGAGCGCCTGCTTGAGCGTGCTGCCCTTCGTCTGGATCGCGAAGTCGATCAGCGTCGTCGTCCCGCCGTGCGCCGCCGCGGTCGTGCCCGACTCGAAGTCGTCCGACGAGGTCGTGCCGCCGAAGGGCATGTCCATGTGGGTGTGCGCGTCGATGCCCCCGGGGAAGACGTACTTCCCCTTCGCGTCGATCGTCTCGTCGAAGTGCCCGGTGAATTCCTTCGCGAGGCCCGCGATCTTTCCGTCGTCGACGAGCACGTCCGCGGCGAAGGTCTCCGTCGCCGTGAGGACCGTTCCACCTTTGATGAGCGTGCGCATCGTTCGGTCCTCCGTCGCGCTATTCGATCGTGCAGATCGCCGTGGAGCGCTTGATGCGCAGCGCGAGGCACTCGTACACCCGGAACGGGTAGTCCTGGTCGCGCTCGCCGAGGAACGTGAGCGTGAGATCCTCGGTCACCGCGATGTCGAAGCTCTGGTCGCCGGTCGAGAGCAGCACGGCCTTGCCCTCGGGGATGGTCGGCGAGTTGTAGACGCCGTCGTCGCAGAGGCGCGCGATCGAGTCGAGCTCGGGGGCGAACTGGCCCTCGCGCTGCTGTACGAGGCGCGCGTAGTCGCCCGCCGAGACCGCGAGCGCGAAGGGCCGGTGGTGGTTGTGCGCGAGCAAGGTCTCGGTGGCCTTCACGATGTCGCGGTAGGCGCTCCCGTACTTGCTCCAGTCGCTGCGCGGGACGCTGCACCGCCCCTTGGCGTCGAGCAGGCCCTCGTGGCCGATCTTCGGATCGCCGTTGAACAGCAGCGTGTCCTCGCGGTCGGCGACCGCGTGCGCCGCGCGGATGGCGCGCGAGGCGTCGAGCGGCGCGCCGACCTTCTTGGCGAACGCGACGTCACGCCAGTGCAGGACGAAGTCCTTGTAGAGGATCGGTACGCGCAGCACGCGGGGGCTCGAGCCGACGACGGGCTTGGGATCCGTGCGGCCCTCGAGGTCGATCTCGGCGTCCTCGTCGGCGCCGTAGTGCTCGATGTTGACCGTGGCGATCCCGGGCCCGAGTGGCCCGTAGAGGCCGATCAGGCGGCGTCCGACGAGCGTGCGGCGCGCCTCGCGCACGATCTCTTGCTGCAGGAACTCGAGCTGCTCGGGGCTCAACGGGATCTTCTCGGTCATCGTTCTCTCCTCAACCAGCGAAGTCGAAACGTCCGTCAGCGCCCGCGGAGCGAGCCGACGGATGCGGAACGCGCGGGCGGCACCGCGTCGCGCCGCAAGCTCCCCACGGTCGCCCCCACGCGCACGCTCGCCGAGATCGAGGCCAGACCACCGCCCGCCCGCGCGCGATAGAGCGCGCTGACGAGCCGCGGGTCCTCTTCCTCGAAGAGGTGCTCGACGAGCGTCTCGAGCGTGGCGCCGCCCATTCCCTCGTCGGCCATCAGGACGGCGAGCAGCGCCTGGTGCTCCGGCTTCAGCGCCCGCATGTGCCGCACGGCCAGCTCGGTCGCGGGTCCCCGCGCGCTCGCCTCGTTCCGAGTCCCCATGACCTCTTCTCGTTCGATCGGGGCCGGGAATCAAGCCTAAAGCGACCACGGCCGCACGACCGGCGGGTCGGGCGCCGATCAGGGGATCGCCGCGCCGCCGCCGAGCGTCATGGACCAGACGCCACCGGCCGAGCCGAGACCGTAGTAGCCGCCGAGGTCGGCGAGCACGGTCGCGACGAGGAAGCCCGGGTCGAGCCGGACACGCACGTATCCGGTGGCCGACGGCTGCACGACGGTGCCGGGCGCGATGCTCGAGCCGATGTTGAGCAGCGCGATGCCGAAGCGCGCCCCGAGCCTCACCTCGGGGATGAGGTCGCCGGCGAGCTGGAGGTCTGCCTGCAGGTCGCCCGTGACAGGGACACCGCGGCCGGCGCCGGTCACGGGCGCCGAGATCGCCGCCGCGCCCTCGATCGCGAGGGTCATCTGCTCGAGCGGAAACGTGAACGAGAGCGGGATGAACACGCCGAAGCGCTCGCGCCGGTAGCGCCAGGGGTCGAGACCGCCGGCGGTCGCGAGCATCAGCTCGTGCGTGATGCTCGAGGCGTCGTAGACCGCCGCCTGCTCGGTGCTCGTCGCGACGTTCTCGCCCGCCGCCGTCGGGACCGCGACGCCCGCGCCGAACGCGAAGCGGGTGCTGCCGATCACGGGCGCCCACTCGAAGACGAGCTCCGGGTTCTGCGCCTCGACGCGATCGACGTGCGCGTCGTAGTGCATCGTCGTCATGGGCGAGTCGGGGAACTCGCCGGCGACGTGCGACGAGGAGAAGGCGAAGCCCCACGCGACGCGGGCGCGCGAGTCGCGCGTGATGCCGAAGCGCACGCCCAGCTCGGTGTGCAGCGTCAGCGAGCTGCCGGACGGGGTGGGCCCCGTGAAGAGGCGCTCGCTCGCCCACGCCGCGAAGATCTCGTCGATGCCGTCGTCGACGTCGGCGAGGCGCTCGTCCGCGATTCCGGCGACGAGATGCGGCGGGTCTTCGCTCGCGCTCTGGCCCTCGCCTCCCGACTCGCCGCTCGTCTGCGCGCGCGCCGACGCCGCGACGCTCGTCGCGAGCGCGAGCGCGACCAAGACGAGTTCACCGCGACGCAAGTCGGCTCACTTCTTCGCGGGCGGCTGCATCAGCATCATGCCGAGCGCCATCGCGCGCGACGCGTCACCGGTCAGGCGCAGCCGCCCGAGCACCTGCTGCGGCGTGATGTCGCCCTCACGCATGTCCTCGAGGTCGTCGTAGCTGATGGCCGCCGTGAACTGGGGCTTGTCGGGCGGCGCATCGGCACCGATGGCGACCTTGATGACCACGTCGGCGGCCTCGTCGGGCAGATCCTTGATGATCACGTGGAACTCGAGCTTCTGCCCGGCGAGGAGCTTCTCGGCGCGAGCCGACGCCGTCCGCGCGAAGCGGACGGGCGCCTCGGGGTCGTTCATGCGACCCGACTCCTCGAGCAGCGCCACCGCGCCCTTGGCGGCGGCTGCGGTGAAGCCGAAGGCCATGCGCACGACGAGGCCCTCCGGCCGCGCCGTGTCGGCGCGCATCGTTCCGTCCTCGACCACGAGCCAGGTCTCGCCCTCTCCTTCGATCACGAGGCGGATGGCGCCCTTGCTCGCGAGCACGTCGTCGAGCGCCTCCTTCGACCCCGGTCCGGTCCTGGCGCGCAGGCCCTCGACGCCCTTGCCGAAGTGGGCGGGCAGGACCGTGGTGAAGAACGCGGTGGCGGAGTCGGTCATGGCGCGAGCGGTTTGACGCGAAGGGACGTTGCCGGCAAGTGTGCAGACGCGGGAGACTCCCGCGGCGATGTCGAAGGCGAAGATCCTGGTGGTCGACGACGACCGTGCGGTCGGGATGGTCCTCGCGGCGCTCCTCACCCAAGCCGGCTACGACGCGCAGCACGTGGGCTCGGGCGAGCAGGCTCTCGCCGCGCTCGCCGGGCGGCGTGTCGACGCGATCCTGTCGGACGTACGCATGCCGGGGATGGACGGGCTCGAGCTGCTCGCGGCCGCCAAGAAGCGCGCGCCCGAGGTCCCGGTGGTCTTGATCACGGCCCACGGGACGATCCCGCTGGCGGTCGAGGCGATGAAGGCGGGCGCCGCCGAGTTCCTGCTCAAGCCCTTCGACAAGGACGAGGTCGTGTACACCATCGGCAAGGCGCTGGCGGGCGCCGAGGCGCGCGCGGCCCGGCCGCCGGAGCCGGAGGTGCGCGAAGAGGGACCCGTCCTCGGCCGCTCGAGCGCCATGAAGGACGCCATGGGGCGCCTCGAGAAGGCCGCGACGACGATGGCGACCGTGCTCTTGCGCGGCGAGAGCGGCACGGGCAAGGAGGTGGCCGCGAGCGCGCTGCACCGGCTCTCGGGGCGCAAGGGCCCCTTCGTCGCGGTGCACTGCGGAGCGCTGCCCGAGTCGCTGCTCGAGAGCGAGCTCTTCGGCTACGAGCGCGGCGCGTTCACGGGCGCGGTCGCGCGCAAGCCCGGGCGCGTCGAGCTCGCGCAGGGCGGGACCCTGTTCCTCGACGAGATCGGCGACGTCTCGCTCGCCGTGCAGGTCAAGCTCCTGCGCCTGATCCAGGAGCGCGAGTTCCAGCGCCTCGGATCGACCGCGCTCGAGAAGGCCGACGTCCGCTTCGTCGCGGCCACGCACCGCGACCTCGAGGCGATGGTCCGGGAGGGGACGTTCCGCGAGGATCTCTTCTACCGGCTCAACGTCGTGCCCATCACGATCCCGGCGCTGCGCGCGCGGCGTGAGGACGTCGAGCCGCTGACCCGGCGCTTCGTGGCCCTGCTCGCGGAGCGCAACGGACGGACGGACCTGGGCATCGATCCCGACGCGATCGCGGCGATGACGGCCGCGAGCTGGCCCGGCAACGTCCGCGAGCTCTCGAACTTCGTGGAGCGGCTGGTGGTGTTCGCGAGCGGCGATCGGATCACGCGAGAGGACGTGCAGCGCGAGCTCGGCCAGCGGCCGCTCATGACGAAGCCGGAGCTCGAGGCGCGCAGCGCGTCGAGCCCTCCCGCCGCGGCGCCCCCTCCGACGGGCGGCTCGCTGGACGCGCAGCGGGCGGACGCGGAGCGCGCGGCCGTGCGCGACGCGCTCTCGAAGGCGAACGGCAACCGCACCCAGGCCGCGCGCCTGCTCGGCGTCTCACGCCGCACGCTCTACAACAAGCTCACGGAGCTCTCGATCGCCGACGCGTGATCGCCCTCGTCGTGGGTCTTGATTGCGGATCCAGATGCGCGTCTCATCGTCGTGGCCATGCCCGAGCTTCCGGAGGTCGAGCACGCGAGACGGAAGCTGCTGCGGCTCGCGGGCGCGCGCATCGAGCGGGTGCTCACGCACGACGCGGTCGTCCTGGGCGCACAGCAGAAGAGCGCGTTCGGCAAGCGCGTCCGGGCGCGCTCGATCGAGAGCGTCGAGCGGCGGGGCAAGAGCCTCTTGGTGCACCTCTCGGGGGGTGCCGGGCTGGCGCTGCACCTCGGGATGACGGGCTCGCTCGTGCTCGCCAGGCCTGCCGAGGCGAGGCCGCGCTTCGCGCGCGTGACGCTGGACCTCGGCGAGGAGGGCGCGCTGCACTTCGACGACCCGCGCAAGCTCGGCCGGCTCTACGCGGGCGACCTGGCCGATGCGCGCCGCGCCGCCAAGCACGACCGGCTGGGCCCCGACGCGAGCGCCGTCACCAGCGCCCGTGCGCTCGCTGGCCGCTTCGAGGGGGCCCGCGTCGCGATCAAGAAAGCGCTGCTCGACCAGGGGCGCGTGGCCGGGCTCGGCAACATCCACGCCGGTGAGGCGCTCTTCCTCGCGCGCGTCCACCCGCTGCGCATCGCGCGCACCCTGACCCAGCGCGAGTGGCAGCGCCTCTACGCGGGCATCCGCGAGACGCTCGACCGCGCGCTCGCGGAGCTCGATCGGATCGACGCCGTGGGCGAGCCGCTCGTCTACATGAGCGCGGGCGGCGAGAACCGCTTCCTGGTCTACGGCCGCGAGGGAGAGCCCTGCCCGCGCTGTGCGGCGCCCCTCGCGCGAGAGGTGCACGCGGGCCGCTCGACCTACCTCTGTCGGCACTGCCAGCCGGCCGCGTGATGTCCACCCGCGCGCGCATCGCCGCAGCGGCGATCGGGATCGGCTCGCTCCTCCTCGCGGTGCTGCTCTGGCCGCGCGCGCCCGATGCGCGGCTCGTTGCGCGCCCGCGCTTCGCGCTCATCCCGCGCATCGACGTCCACGTGCACGTGCCGCCTTCTCAGGCCGCGCGAGCCGCGCGGATGTTCCGCGAGCAGGGCGGCGTCTTCATCGCGCTCAACGCGTCGGGCGGGCATCCGGACGGCGGCGGCCTCGAGGACAACGTCGAGGTGATGCGCGCCACGAACGGCGCGCTGCGTCCGTACTGCTCGATCGACTGGAGCAACGTCGAGGACGATGGCTGGGACGCCTACGTCGAGCACACGCTGCACGCGTGTGCGGACGAAGGCGCCGTCGGCCTCAAGATCTTCAAGAGCCTCGGGCTCGGCGTCACGCTCGCCGACGGCTCGCTCCTGCCGATCGACGACCCGCGGCTCGATCGCGCTTTCGACCTCGCGGGCACGCTGCACCTGCCCGTGCTCATCCACAGCGGCGACCCGCAGGCGTTCTTCCGCCCCGACGGGCCCGAGAACGAGCGACACGCAGAGCTCTCCGCGCACCCCTCGTGGGCGTTCCACGGCCCGCGCCCGCGGGGCGGCGGCGACTGGCCCTCGTGGCAGCAGATCTTCGACCAGTACGAGCGGCGCGTCGCGCGCCACCCGGGGACGACCTTCGTCGGAGCGCACTTCGGCAACGCGCCCGAGGAGCCGGAGACCGTCGGGCGGATGCTCGACGCCTACCCGAACCTCGTCGTCGAGACGGGCGCACGCATCCCCGAGATCGGCCGCTACGACCCCGTGCGCATGCGCGCGCTCTTCGTGCGTCACGCCGATCGCATCATGTTCGGGACGGACTTCCAGATCGGCGAGCGCGGGACGCTCGTGCTCGGCTCCGCGGGACGCGAGCCGGATCCGCCCGAGCGCGTTCCGGTCTTCTACGATGCGCACTTCCGCTACTTCGAGACGGCGGATCGCGGGTTCGCGCACCCGACGCCCATCCAGGGCGACTGGACCATCGACGGCATCGATCTACCCCGCGACGTGCTCGAGCAGCTCTACTATCGGAACGCGATGCGCGTGTTCCGCCTGCCCGATCCCCGCGTCGCGGCGCTCGACGCCGGTGGCGTTCGGTGACAACCCTGCGCCCGCATGAGGCGCACCGCGATCGTCGTCTTCGGAGCTGCCCTCGCGACGCTCGCGTTCCTCATCGCGGGCAGCCTCGGCGGCGACGAGACGGCGGAGCCGCCCCCGATGCGCCTCGGTGATCCCGGCATGCCGCTGGCAGAGCACGACGCGCCGAGCAAGGAGCTGCCCGCGGGCTTCGTGCCGGACCTGCCTGCGGTGCCGACGCTCCCGGCGGGGACGCACGTCGCCCGGGCGCACCCGGCAGGCGCGAGCGAGGACGAGCGCGGCGACGACCTCGGCGCCGAGATGCGGATCCTCTCCGAGGCGCGCGACGCGCTCGCCGAGGACGACGCGGCCACGTGCCTGACCCTGCTCGACCAGCACCGCGAGCGCTTCCCGACCGGTGCGCTCTCCGAGGACCGCGACGCCTACACGCTGCTCGCGCTGCACGCGCTCGGCCGCGAGCAGGAGGTCGAGCGACGCTACGTGGACTTCCGGCAGGACTACCCGGAGTCGACGTTCCTCGACACGCTCGCCCGCGAGCTCTCGCACCCCTGACGAGGGGCCCTCGGGGGTCCCCCCAGTGGGGTCCCCCCAGTGGGGTCCAGGGGGTCCCCCCAGTGGGGTCACTCCACACCCTCGCAACCGCGCGAAAACATTTCGCTCCAGCGGGTAGGTGCGCGTTCTTCGCGAACGACCTTGTTTCCGGCCCATCCGGGGAAAACGCGCACCTACCCGCAGGAAGCCTTTCGTTCCGCGCGGTTGGCGGGCGTGGAGTGACCCCGCGCTCCGGGGCCACCCCGCGCTCCGGGGCTCAGGATCCGTTCGTCGCTTTGCATTCCTCGCCCCGATGGATCGACGGCCCTTCAGCGCGGGCGGGGGATCCCCACGGCGGGCGTGCCACCGGACTCGAGGCGCGCGAAGAGATCCGCGAGATCGCGGCGCCCGCGGAGGGGCTCGACGAAGCGCGTGCCGAGCGCCGTGAGCTCCTGGCCGAGCGTCTCGATCTCGCGGCCGGCGCTCGCGATCGTGTCCTCGATCGACTTGCGCTCGTCCTCGTAGCTCGTCTCGAGCTTCTCGAGCTGCGCCCGGAGCGCGTCGGTCTGGAACTCGAGATCCTTGACCTCGCGCGTCTTGCTCTCGACCCACGCGCGCGCCTTCTCCGCCGTGCCCTGCGCGAGCAGCCAGCGGTCCATCGCGTCGGCGACGTCGCGGAGGCCCGCGACCACGGCGGGCGATGGCGTGCTCGCCTCGCTCACGCCGCCGAGCGCGGCGAGCTTGCGGAACACGTCGCGGTACGTGCGCTCGGCCGCCGTCACCGGCTCGAAGTACGGGCGCACCTCGATCTCCGCCTGCCGGACCTCCGTGCGCGCCTGGGAGAGATCGTTGCCGAGCGTGCTCATGGCGTAGCCGAGGCGCTGGCGCCCTTCGCGCGCGAACTGCTCCATGGACTCGAGCTTCCGCTGCTCGCGCAGCGCCGAGGCGCGCAGCCCCTCGATGCGCTGCAGGTTGCCGTGGATGTGGCCGAGGATCTCGGTGATCGCGCCGGGCGCCGCTTCCGTCGGGTACGCGCGCCGCAGCATCTCGTCGAAGAGCAGGGCGCGCTGCGACCACTGGTCGAGCGAGGTGGGCGGCAGCGTCGCGGCCGGCGGGCGCGGCAGGACGGACTGGTGCGTGTCCTCGAGGTCCGCGGTCGCCTCCTCGGGCGGTGCGAGCGCGGTGAGCTCCTTGTCGACCTGGTGCGCGTCGACCGGGCGGTCCTCGGGCCGCTTCTCGAGGAGCTTCAGGATCAGCTCCTCGAGGCGCCGCGGCACCGTGGGCACGATCGAGCTCGGCCGCGGCGGCGGCTCGCGCAGGTGCGCGACCAGGAACGCCGTCACGTCGGTGCCGCCGAAGGGCAGCCGTCCCGTCACCATCTCGAAGAGGATCACCCCGAGCGCGTAGAGGTCCGCGGCCGGCCCCGTGTCGATCGAGGTGACGCGCTCGGGCGCCATGTACTGCGGCGTGCCGAAGATCTGCCCGGCGCTCGTGAGGCGCTGGTCGTGCATCGAGCGCGCGATGCCGAAGTCGAGGATCTTCGCGACGCCGCGCCCGCTCGGCGCGCGCGTGACGAAGACGTTCTCGGGCTTGAGGTCGCGGTGCACCACCTGGAAGTCGTGCGCGCGCGCGAGCCCGCGGGCGATGTGCGCGCCGAGCGTCGCGACCTGCGCCGCCGGCATCGGGCCCTTGGCGATGATCTTGTCGAGCGGCTGCCCGTCGAGCAGCTCCATCACGAGGTAGGGCGAGCCGTCCTCGGCCTCGCCGTAGTCCTGGATCTCGACGATGTTCGGGTGCGCGAGCGCCGCGGTGTTCTTCGCCTCGCGGCGGAAGCGCTCCTTCATCTTCGGGTCACGCGCCATCTCGCGGTTCATCACCTTGAGGGCGACGACGCGGTGCACGAGCGTGTTCTGCGCCCGGTAGACGACGGCCATCCCGCCCTCGCCGAGCTGCGCCTCGATCAGGAAGCGCCCGTTGATCACGGTCCCGATGCGCGCGTCTTGCATCGGCACGAGCACGGCCGAGTCGACGAAGCAGCGCTCGTCGTCGTTCGAGTAACGGAGCTGGCAGGTCGGACAGACCTTCATGGCCGGGCCGCTAGCCTACAACGATCACAGGAAGGACCGGATCGCGTCCTGGGTGATGCCGCTGGCCCAGTCGCGGCCACCGTCGACGCGCGCGCGGATGACGCCACGGGGATCGACGATCCACGTCTCGGGAAAGAGCCGCGTGCCGAAGAGATCGCGCGTGACCGTGCGATCCGAGTCGAGCAGCACGGTCAGGTGCGCGTCCTCGGGGACGACCGTTCGGACCTCGGCGTACGAGTGATCGACCGACACCGTCACGAGCTCGAAGTCCCCGCGCTCGGCGGCGATGCGCGAGAGGTCGACGAGCGAGGGCATCTCCTCGACACAGGGACCGCAGGTGACGGTCCAGAAGTTCAGCACCACGACGTGCCCGCGGTGGTCGCGCAGGCGCCAGGGGTGGCCATCCTGGTCGTTCAGCGTGAAGTCGGGCGCGAGCCGGTCGTTGCCCAGGTAGTGCTGCGGGATCGCGTCCCCGTTCACGAGCTGCTCGTACGTCGCGGAGCCGAAGAGCGCGCGCAGGGGCGCCTCGCGCCGGCGCGTCTCGCCGTCGGCGAAGGCGCTCGCGAACGTGAACACGAGGGGCCCGCCGATCAAGAGCACGAGCGCGGCAGCGATCACGTCCGCGACCGCGATCCCGCGGCGCCTCGTGCCGATCGCCGTTCCCAGGGGTGCCATCGAGCACGCGATGTACTCCAGACGTGGGTCGCCGGCCACGGTATCGTGATCGGATGCGGGCTCGCGCCACTCTGCTCGGGATCGTCCTCGCGGCCTGCGCGGCCCCGCCTCCACCGGCCGGCGGCGGCGCGGTCCTGCGATTCGCGCCTCCCGCCGCAGGCGAGCCGCTCGACTTCGGCGACGTGCCCTTCCCGTCCGACCTCTACCTCGACGCGTCGGGCACCCTCGCGCTCGGGGCGCTGCCGACGAGTCGGAGCGAGGCGCCCTTCTTCACGTCGCTGCGCGCACTGCTCGCGGCGCGGGACGGATTCTGCTCGACCTGCTCGCTCCACGCGTACGTCGACGGCGCGCTCGACCCCGCGAGCGTCCCGGCCTCCGCGACCCCGACCTCCACGGCGCGTCCGACCGACGCCATCGTGCTCCTCGACCTCGACGCGCCCTCGCCGCGCCTCGTGCCGCTCCGCGTCTGGTACGACCCGGCCCACGATCACCTCTCGTTCCGCCCGGTGCGCGGGATCACGCTCGGCGGCGCGCACCGCTGGGCGCTGGCGATCACCTCGCAGCTGCGCGCGATGGATGGCACGCCGCTGCGCGCGAGCGAGGCGTTCGCGGCCATCCGCGACGCTCACGACACGTCCCACGCGACCACGGGCGCAGCGATCGACGCGCTCGTCGCGGCCGGCGTCCCGCGCGCCTCGATCGTGGGCGCGACGGCGTTCACCACGGGCTCGACCGGCGTGGAGCTGGCGGCGATGCGCGAGGCGCTGCACGCGACGCCGCTGCCGACGGCGACGCTCGACCGCATCTACCGCGCAGGCGACGGCACGCTCGACGATCTCTTCGGCGTCCCCGCCGAGGATCGCCCCGGGGTGGACGTCGCATCGCTGCCCGGCGCCGCGGGCCCGCACGCGATGGTGCACGACGCGGTCGGGATGGTCGTGCTCGGCCACCTCTCGGCGCCGCGCGTGCTCACGGGGTCGGGGACCGAGGTCGGGACGCTGCTCACCGACGCCTCGGGGATGCCGATGGCCGGGCCCGTCGAGGACGTGCCCTTCGTGCTGGTGCTGCCGCTCGGCTCGCCGCCGGTGACGGGCCATCCCGTCCTCTTCGTCCACCACGGCTTCAACGCCTCGCGGGTCACCGCGCTCACGATGAGCAACACTGCCGCGCGCGCCGGCTACGCGACCTTCGGCATCGACGCGTACCAGCACGGCGGGCGCGCCGCGAGCGCGACGGACGTGCTGCACGACGTGCGCGGCTCGGCGGGCGAGGACGGCCTCTCCGAGTCGTCCATGGCGAGCGTCTCGGCGCGCACGTTCGGGATCGAGGGTCCGCCCTCCGGCATGGAGCTCTACCCGGCCTATCCGCTCGGCGCGTTCATGCAGTTCGCCGCCGACGTGATGAGCTCGGTCCGCTACCTGCGCGACGGTGACCTCACGCCGCTCACGCACGACCCGCTCCTCGGCGGGCTCTCCCTCGACCGAGATCACGTCGCCTACCTCGGCATCTCGATGGGCAGCGTCGTCGGCGCCTCGGTCGTCGCCGCCGAGCCCGACGTGCGCGCCGCGGTCCTCCTGGTCCCGCCCGGCTCCATCGTCGAGACGCTCTGCGAGGGCGTCGCGTTCCGCAACCTCACCGCCGTCACGCTCGCGGGCCTGCTCCGGATCGAGGGCCGCTTCGACGAGACGGAGCACGCGTGCGTCGGCGAGCCGATCGTCGATCTGTTTCGCTGGGCCCTCGAGCCCATCGACCCGCTCGCGCTCGCGCCGCACTTCTACGCGGAGCCGCTCTTTCCCGGTCCCCGGCCCGACGGGGTTTGGATCACCGCGTCCAACGACGAGATCGCCTCGCCGCCGGCGTCCGAGTCGGTGTTCTCGGTCGCGGGCCTGCCGGGCGTCGGCACGTTCGCGAGCGCGCCGGTCGCGCCGATCACGCTGCCCGCGAGCGCGAACCTGCTCCTCGCGAGCGGCAGCCCGACCGCGCTCGTCGTCCGCGTCGACCCGGCGAGCCACGGCCTGCCGGAGGTGCTGGGCGCCGACGCGAGCTACGCGCTCCCGATCGAGCCGCCCTACGTGCGCCTCCCCATGCCGGTGCACTACGACAACCCGATCGCCGAGACGCACGCGCGCATCGGCACGTTCCTCTCGACGGCGCTGACCGGTCACGCGCGGATGGAGTGATCGAGTACGCTCGCGGATCCATGCACCGCACCGCGCTCACCATCGCCTCGCTCGCCCTCTGCCTGAGCGCGTGCGCGGGCACTCCGCCCACGCTGCCGATGCGCGAGACACGCCGTGTCGCGATCGCGGGCGAGCAGGCCGACACGATCGGCGAGACGCTCGAGGGCCCGATCGAGGGCCACATGCTCGTGCGCACCAACGACGGCCGCGAGATCTGGGTTCGCGAGGCGGCGCTCAGCACGCCCGCGCTCGCGCCCGACGCGTGGGTGCTGCTCGCGCACGCCGGTGGGATCATCCCGGCCGAGGTCGTCCGCCCCCTCGACGACTTCGTGGAGGTGCGGATCGGCACGGTCGTCGGCATCGCGCCGATGCACGCGATCGTGGCGATCCTGCACTCGCCGCCGAGCGTGCCCGTCTCGCCCGAGGCGGCGTTCGCGACGACCACGGCGCTGCCCGAGGGATCGACGGCTCAGTGAGCGGGCACGAGCGGGTCGCGCGTGCGCGGGGGCACGAACGCCTCGCCGCCGATCGCGAGCGCAGGGCCCTCCGGCGTCTCGACGAGCGCGTCGGAGAGCTGCACGGCCGCGTGCGCGTCGAAGCGCGCGGGCATCGTGCCGCCGCGGACCGTGCAGTAGAGCACGCCGTCCTCCGACTCGCGCAGGGTGCGGAGCGCGAGCGGCTCCTCCCGCCCGTCCGAGAGCACCAGCGTGCAGCCCTCCGGCGCGAGGCGGCACGCGCGCACGTCGATCGGCGCGCCCTCGATCGTGACGTACGCCCAGTTGATGTCGTTCGAGAGGACGTAGCGGCCCTCGCTCGTGAGCTCGATCCAGGCGTCGAACGCGCGCACGAGCCCCGGGTGCGTGATCGCGTCCTCGCCGTTCCACCAGCGCCCGCACGCGTCGCGCCGGATGCGCGTCTCGCGCGAGCGGCCGGGGGCGAGCAGCTCGTTCGGGTCGACGGGGATCATGTTCGGTCGCAGCCTGGTCTGTTCACCGGAGCGTGCCACGGCGACACCGGTGAGACGACACGGCGCCGAACCGTTGCCTTCAGCGGACGACACCCCGCGCACGCAGATCCTCGAGCCCAAGCTGGGGGCCCCTTCGTATCGCAACGCGAGAAGAGCCGTCCCGAATTCGGGACAGCTCTTCACTGCTCAATCCCACACGGTCTCGATCAGGCCCGACTCGGCGAGCAGCCCGTCCTTGGTGATGAGCTTGGACCTCGTCACGCGTGCCGCGCTCACGATCATGCGGTCGAACGGATCGCGAATCGACGCGAGAGCGGCGAACTCGTGGAGCTGGCTCAGATCGAGCGAGAGAAAACGGAGCGCCGGTGCGTCCGCGATCGCCGCCTCGAGCTGTGGCAGCCCGATCTCCGTGCGACCGAGCTGGCGGAGCATCACGATCTCGGCGACGACCGGGGCCGGAATCCACGCAGTCGCTTTGCCGCGGTCGAGCTGGCGCAACGCCGTGGCCGCACTCCTGCCGAGCTTCCGCGGAGCCCCGAGCGCGAACAGGCAGCTGTGCGTGTCGAGGACGTACGACGTCATGCTCAGCCCCGCGGCGCCGCGAGCCGTGACCAGAGGCGCTGCCGGACGTCGCGGACGTCCGTGTCGCTCGGCAGGGAGCTGCCGGCGAATCGTCCGAGCACGGGGACCACGCTCGGCGCGACGGCCGGCTCGACCGAGAGCATCGCGTCGAGATCGTGGACCATCTGCGCGGACGTCGATCGGCGATGGGCGCGTGCACGGAGCTCGAGCCGACGCTTCAGCGCGATCGGCAGGCGCACTGTCACGGCGGCGTCCTTGGGCATGCGTGCAGAATGCATCGATCTGCATCCATCGGCAACGGAGCTCCGGGTGAGCCGAGCCACCCCCTTCGATTCGTGGGCTGCTCGTCGTAAGCTCGACGCGAGGGAGGGCTCACCATGACCCGGTTCTTCGCACTCGTCGCGCTCGTGCTCGTCGCCATCGTCCCGTTCTCGTCCGCGGCCCAGCCGGGACGCGCCAGGCGCGAAGAGCGCCGCGAGGAGAGGCGCGACGACGTCCGCGACCGCGCGGCTCCGGCGATGAGCGGCTGGACGCGCCTGGGCGAGCGCTGGGTGCAGGGCGGCGCCGACCACGACACGATCGTGGTGACCGCGGTGTCCGGTACGTTCCGGCAGATCGCGCTGCGCGTGGAGCACAGCGCCCTGGAGCTCTTCGACGTCACGGTCACGTTCGGCGACAGCCAGACGTTCTCGCCGGGCACGCGCTTCGTCTTCGCCGAGGACACGGCGACGCGCGAGATCGACCTGCCCGGCGCGGCGCGGGTGATCCGCCGCGTGGACTTCCACTACGCGAACCTCCCCGGCGGCGGACGCGCGCAGCTCGAGCTCTGGGCACGGTGACGCGGCACGGCTCGCCTCGTCAGCGGGCGAAGAGCGCCGCGAGCACGTCCTGGGTGATCAGGTTCGTCAGCCGCTCGTCGGTCAGCACGTTGGTGCGCGCGCCGCCGTAGGTCCGCGTGATGCGGTCGAGGTAGACGAGCTGCTTGGTCACGAGCACGAGATCGCGCGGCATGCGCAAGCCGTGCTTGCGGGCCGCGCCGATCATCCCCGGTACGAAGTCCTTGAGATCGAACTCGTCCGGCGTCGTGCTGGCGAATGCCGCGCTCAGGTCGCGCCCGAGCGCGGCCGCGTCCACCGGCACGTCGCCGCACGCCGTGCGCATCGCGACCATCGCGCCCGCGACGCGCTCGAAGTCGCGCTGCTGGAACCCGGCGACGAACTCGATGACACCCTTGCGGTCCATGTGCTCGAGGTCGCCCACGATACCGAAGTCGAGGAAGCCGATGCGGCCGTCCTCGAGGAGCATGAAGTTCCCGGCGTGCACGTCGCCGTGGAAGAACCCGCGCAAGATCAGCGGCTGGAACCACGCGCGGATGCCCTGGAGCAGGCGCTCCTCCACGTCGTAGCCGCTGGCGCGCACCGCGGGCACGTCGTCGATGCGCCAGCCTCGGAAGCGCTCCATCGTGAGCACGCGCGCCCGCGTGAGCGCATCGTGGACGCGGGGCGCAGCGGTCACGTCGTTGCCCATCTCGCGCATGACCTCCATGAAGTCGCGCATGCGCTGGGCCTCGAGGCGGAAGTCGAGCTCGCGCTCGAGGTTCTTCTCGAAGTCGTCCACGAACGCGACCACGTTCGAGCCGTGCGCGAGGTCGGACGCCCACTCCGCGAAGCGCGCGACGCCGCGCAGGATCGCGACGTCGGCTGCGGCCAGCTCGGCGATGCCCGGTCGCTGCACCTTCACGACCACCTCGGTCCCGTCGTGGAGCCTCGCGCTGTGGACCTGCGCGATGCTCGCGGCGGCCAGTGGCGCCCTGTCGACCTCCGCGAACGCGTCCTCGAGAGGGCGGCCGAGATCCTCGCGCACCACGCGCGCCACCTCCTCGAAGGGGATCGGTGGCACACGATCGAGCAGGGTCCGGAACTCCTCGGAGTAGGGCTTGGGGAAGAGCGCCTCGCCCGACGCGACGAGCTGGCCGAGCTTCACGTAGATCGGCCCGAGCCGCTCGAACGCCATGCGCAGCGCCGCGGGGCCGTCGAGCGTCTCGGTGAGCGCGCCCCAGAGGCGTCGCACGCCGAACCAGAGCAAGACGGCCGCGACCACCAGGACGCGCGTGACCACCGCGCTGGCCGTCGGGCGCGGCAAGACGCGCGGCCCGCGCGTGTCGGTCTCTCGGTCCTCGAGGTCGGGCGCGACGTCCATGAGCTCCGCCGTGGTCATCGCGCTCTCTACGCGCCGCGTCGTTCGAACATTTCCGAATGCGAGCCGCTCGCGCTCGGCCCCTTCCGTCGGCGGGCTGCGCCCTCCGTCCGCGAGCACTCCCGTCTACAGGATGAACGAGTCACCGAGGCGGCAGATCTCCAGGCTCTTGTCGCGGATCTTGGCGACCTCACGCTCCACGGCCTGCTCGAAGACGGGCTTGATGTGATAGAGGAGCGTCGGCAGGCCGCGGTGATCGTGCAGCTTGTCGAGATCCCTGGCGAGCGTCTCGGGCGTGTGGTGACCGGAGGCCTTCGCGAGCCACTGACGGTCGTTCGGGAACGAGATCTCCATGAGCAGGCCGCGCAGGTTGGGATGCGCGCCGAGCACCTCCCAGAAGCGTTCGGTCGGACCGGTGTCCCCCGAGTAGCCGATCGCGCCGCCATGGCCGTTCTCGATCACGAAACCACACGCGTCGATCGTGTGCGTGACGAGGACCGGCGTGACCTTCATCCCCGCGACCGACACGGTCTTCTCCGGCGTGAGCTCGCGAAAGGCGATCGTGGGCCCGAGCTTGGTCTCGATCTTGGAGAAGTCCGGCCAGAGCAGGTCGTTGAAGAAGTGCTTCTTGAGGACGGCGATCGTCTCGGGGATCGCCGCGATCTCGAGCGTGGGCCCGCCCTGCTGGCAGCGGTTGTCCGCGAGCGTCGCCAGGTCGCGGACGTGGTCGAGGTGCGCGTGGCTGACGAGGACGGCCTCGATCGCGTGCTGCTCCTCGAGCGTCAGCATGCTCGTCACCGCGCCGGCGTCGACCCCCACGCGACCGTCGAGCAGGAAGCTCGAGGTCTTGTGCTTCGGCGTCTCGCCGCCATGACAGCCGAGGACACGGAGCTCCATCAGAGGCTGGCCTCGGCGGACGTCATCGTCAGTCCCCGAACTTCTCGCGCATCTCGAGGAACTCGAGGAACTCGTCGAGCCGCGACATCTCGCTGACGACGAGGCCGCCCTTCTCTTCCTGGACGATGCGCAGACGCACGAGGCGCGCGATCACCTCGTCGACCTCCTCGACGGCGAGCCCGACCTCCTCCGCGAGGTCCTCCTTCGTGATGGGCACGACGACGCCCCCGTCCTCGCGCGGACGCCCGATCATGTCGGCCTGGCGCGAGAGCCCGAGGATCACGCGCGCTTTCGGGTCGCGGTGCATGAGCACGTCGATCAGCTCGTTGGCCGAGTCGAGGCGCCGGGCGAGCTTCTTGATGAGCCGCACGGCGATCTCCGCGTTGCCGATCACCATCTGCTCGAAGGTCCGCGCGTCGATGACGAGCACCTTCGCGCGCGTCTCGACCGTCGCCGTCGCGTTGCGTGGCTTCGCGTTGAGGATGGACATCTCGCCGAAGAACTCGCCCGGCCCGAGCACCGCGAGCGTCTTCTCGCCCGTGCGCCCGCTCTTGGTGATTCGCACGGTACCCGCCTGCAAGACGAGCATGTGCTCACCAGGCTCCCCCTCGCGGAAGAGCACCTCGCCTGCCTCGCACGTCTTACCGAACCGCGCGAAGAGCTGGTCTTCGGCCATCGAGACAGGAGGCTACTCTGCCGCGGCCGTGCGCGCCAAAAAGCCAGGGATGGCGGCTCCGTTCAGAGCAGGAACGCGCCGCCGAACACGACCCGCAGGAAGGCTCGGTCGGCGAAGTACGCCAGACCCGAGCGCTCCGGCGCCAGACCGTAGCCCCCGTCGATCCGGACCAGGAGCATGAAGTCGCGCGAGGTGAGGATCTCGGCCCCGAGAGTCCCGTAGACGACCCCGAGCGGCTGGACCGAGCTGCCGGCGTGCGGCACCTCGCTCAGGCCGCCGCCCGCCATGACACCGCCGAAGAGCGTGAAGCGTGGGTCGGCCTCCCAGCCGAGGCGCGCTCCGGCGTCGAGCCGGGTGCCGTAGGAGAACGAGCCGGGGAACCCGCTCTCGCCGTAGAGCGGCCCGGGGCCGACCGCGAACATCGGCTCGAGCACGATCGCGAGGTCCGTCTGGTGCTCGCCCCAGATGCGCAGCCGCATCGGGACCGCCAGCTCACCGCCGAGCCCGACCGTCAGGCCCATGAGCGGCGAGCCCCAGAGGAAGCCGCCGCGGATGCCGAGGTTGAAGAGCGAGGTCGGCGCGAGCTCGAGGTGCACGTAGGCGCCCGGCCAGCCGGCCATCGCCGCGATCATCACGTTGCCCACCCCGAGCGTGCGGCCCGACAGGAGCGACGCGTCCCCGCTCGTCGGCCGGTCCCCACGGGGCGGCGCATACGCGTCCGACGCCTCCACGGCGGCGGTGTCGGTCCCCTGCGCGTGCGCGGCGAGCGGGAGCGCGAGGACGAGGGCGAGGACGAGGGCCCGCATGCAGACGAACTATCACGGCGGCGGGCTCCGCGGGTAGCGGGCAACGCCGCCGGGCCGTGCACGTCGGCGATCTCCGGCCCAGATTCGGCCCGTGACGAAGAACAAGAAGCGAAAGAAGGGCCCGAGCGCCGCGGCCTCGCGAGCGCCCGTCCAGGCTGCGCGCCCGGAGGCCGGGAGCCGCATGCTCCGCATCGGCGCGCTCCTGCTCGCCGGCATGGCGCTGCTGTGGTTCCTGGCGAGCTCGAGAGAGTCGAGCTCCTCGCCTCGCTCGCACGAGGCGCGAGACGCGGGCCCCGGCGACCTCATGGTGCCGAGCTCGCTCGACGCGCGCGCGCCGGCCCGCTTCGCCGTCGAGCTCGACACCACGGCCGGGCCGATCACGATCGACGTTCACCGCGCGTGGTCACCGCACGGGGCCGACCGCTTCTACAACCTCGTGCGCGCCGGTTACTACGACGACGTCGCGTTCTTCCGGGTGATCTCCGGGTTCATGGCCCAATGCGGTATCCACGGCCGGCCCGACGTGAGCCGCGTGTGGCAGGACGCGAGCATCCCCGACGATCCCGTCGTGCAGCACAACACGCGCGGCTACGTGTCGTTCGCGACGGCGGGGCCCGACACGCGCACCACCCAGTTCTTCATCAACTTCGGCGACAACTCGAGCCTCGATGCGACGGGGTTCTCGCCCTTCGGTCGCGTGCGCGACATGACGGCCGTCGACGCGCTCGAGAGTCGCTACGGCGAGGGCGCGCCCTCCGGGCTCGGCCCCGATCAGGCGCGGATCCAGGCCGAGGGCAACGCTTACCTACGCGCGCAGTTCCCCGACCTCGACTTCATCCAGCACGCCCGCATCGTGGACTGACGCGTGCGCGCGCTGGCAGAGGACGTCGACCTCGCTCGCGTGGGCCGCTACCGCGGGCTCGACGAGCTCGCGAGCGCGGTCGCGGCCATCACGGGAGCGCGGCGTCGCGAGGTCGGTCGATCGCACGAGGGCCGCCCCCTGATCCGGATCGACGCCGGACCGGCCGAGGCGCCGCGCGTGACGCTGGTGATCGCGGGCCTTCACGCGATGGAGTGGATCGGCGTCGAGACCGCGCTCGCGCTGCTCGACGCGTGGCTCGCCGACCCGCCGCGCGAGCGACGCCTGGTGATGCTGCCGCTGCTGAACCCGGACGGCTACGCCAAGGTCGAGCGGGAGCTGCGCGCAGGGCGCCGGCGCTTCACGCGCGCCAACGCGCGCGGCGTGGACCTCAACCGCAACTTCGCGACGCACTTCCGGGCGCGGCACGCGTGGCCCTCGCTCTTGCCCTTCCTCGGCGGGCCGGGCCCCGCGCCCGGCTCGGAGCCCGAGACGCGCGCGACGCTCGACGTGCTCGACGTGGAGCGTGGCAAGATCGATCGGGCCGTCTCGCTGCACAGCTTCGGTAGGAAGCTGCTGCTGCCCTTCGGCGGCCGCTGGAAGCGCCCCGACGACTACGAGGCGCTGACCGCGCTGGCGCGCGAGGTGAACCACGGCCTCGGTGAGCGCTACCGGGTCCACGCATCGTCACGCTGGGTGCCGGGCTCGTTCGCATACGGCATGGAGCTCGACCACTTCCACGCGCAGGGCATCGCGGCGCTGCTCGTCGAGTGCTCGGCCGGCGGGCTCGCGCTGCGCGACCCGAGCACCTGGCTGCACCCGTTCCGCTGGTTCAACCCGCCCGACCCCGAGGCGCAGTCGGCCGAGATCGCGCACGCGCTGCGGCCCTTCGTCGCGCCCGCGCGATGAGCGAAGGGGGTGGCTGTCGATCAGGGAGTCGCGAGGATGCGATCGGGATCGCCCAGGAACTCGAAGTGCATCGTGTCCTCGAGCTGGTCGTGCCCGAGCCAGTAGAAGCCGAAGCGCTCGAACTGCGTGACCCAGCACTCGGGCATCGACATGCGCTCGAAGATCGAACTGACCTCGCGCTGGCAGAGCGGATGCTCGGCCCACTCGGCGACGCAGTGACAGCACGTGTTGGTGTCGGGATCGATGTCGATCGCGATGCCGTACACGTGGTTGCTGACCTCGCCGTTGTGATACGTGTTCCGATCGCGCAGGCCCGACAGACGGTGGGGTGAGTAAGGCGTCGCGGTGCACGCCGACGCGATCGCCGCCTCGGCGCAGCGGACGGCTGGCAGGATGCGCTCGTTCAGGCGCACACGGAGGCCGAACACCGTGATCCAGCGCGCGTAGAAGCTCGGCGGGTGGGGGTTCCAGTCGCTCTGGCCGAAGCCCTCGAAGAAGCCGTAGTGCTCCGTGCGGTAGCGGACCGCGTGCGCGGCCACGGCGCGGCGCGCGCGCTGCTCCTCCACGGGCATGCGGGCCTTGGTCTGCCAGTTGCCACGGACGAGGAAGTCCTGCGGCTGCTGCTCGTTGCACGCCGGCACGGCGGTCGGCGGCGCGCCCGCGTCGTCCTGCGCGCGCGAGGGCGCCGAGACGAGCACTCCGACGACGAACGAGGCGCTCGCGAGGGCGATCACGGCGGGCAGGCGAGCTCGCATGCGGGCGGAGTAGCACGCCGCTTCCTTGCGCGGCCGCTTTGCGGCGTGATACTGGTCATACGTTCAGTCAACTCAGTCGATCCCCACGAACGAGGAGCCTCGCATGACGGAGATGAAGAAGACGACGCAGACCCCGCCGGCCGAGCCCGAGCGCGATCCGATCCCTTCGTTCGAGCACGCCTTGATCGGGCTCTTCGAGGGTCCGCTCGCTGGCGTGGGCTTCCCGGGCGTCGATCGCGCCATCCTGGTCGGCGCGGCGCGGAGGGCTCGCGACGCGCAGCTCGTCGTCGAAGCCGCCGAGCGGGACCTCGAGCGCTCGCGCCGCGATCTCGGGGAGCGCACGGTGGAGCTCGGCAAGCTCGCGCGGCGCGCGCTGGCCTACGTCCGCGTGCTCGCCGAGGACGACGCCGCGCTCGCAGAGAAGCTCGATGCGCTGAGCCCGCGCCCGACCGAGGCGGCGCGCCCGACTCGGAAGCGCCGCGCGCGCAGCGAGGCGACCGCGATGCTCCCGACGCTCACCGGCGACGACGAGCTGGCCGCCGAGTAGCCGGGCCGATCAATAGCGCTCGGCGCCGCCGGCCGACGATCCCGCGTGATCCGCGGCGGTACCGCCGGTGTCGTCGAACGCGAACGCTTCGTGGATGCGGAACGCCGGGCCGGCCTCCGAGGCGACGACCACGTCCACCGTGCCGAGGTCGTGCTGCGGCGTCGCGACGAGCAGCGTGCTCGTGTCCATGATCGTGACCTGCGTCGCGCGCTCGGAGCCGAAGTACACCGCGTAGCCGATGTCCTGGCGGAAGTTCGCGCCCGTGATCCGGACGGCCTGCTCGCCGGAGGTCTGCCCGTGGCGAGGCTCGAGGTTGTAGACGTCCATCGGGCCACCCTCCTCGCCGCAGCCGAGCAGCGGTAGAGAGGTGAGAGCCAGGAGCGAGAGAGCACGGGCCGCGGTTCGGGTCATCGCAAGGTCCTCGTAGAGATGCGCACGATACCGATCCTTGCCGAGGGGGGTCAAGGCGGGACGCTGGGCCAAAGGTGGCCGCGAGCTTGACGCTCCAAACCCCGGCGCCGCACACTTCGCCTTCCATTCGTGATCTCGACGCGGCTCGAGACCACGTCCCTCGGGGGCCTCGGAAGGGGAGCGTTCTTGGCGCGGAAGAGCCTGCTCTTGGTCGACGCGGATCCGCGCAGCCTGCGCGTGCTGGAGGTCAGTCTCCGCAAGGCGGGCTACAACCTCGCGACCGCGGGCGACGGCACCACCGCGCTCTCGATGATCGCGTCGTCGACGCCCGACCTCATCCTCTCCGACACCCGACTGCCTGGGCTCGACGGCTTCGCGCTGGTCGAGAGCGTGCGCCGCAACCCCGACTGGGGCTCGATCCCGATCATGTTCCTGTCGAGCGACCCGGCGGTCGAGAGCAAGGTCCGTGGGCTGCAGCTCGGCGTGGAGGACTACCTCACCAAGCCGATCTACATCAAAGAGATCGTCGCGCGGATCAACATCGCGCTCTCGCGCTTCGAGCGCGACACCTTCGCGCGCAGCGGGGGCCGCCAGTCGCTCAGCAAGACGCGCTTCACCGGATCGCTCGCGGACATGGGCCTGGTCGATCTGCTGCAGACGATCGAGATCAGCCGCAAGTCCGGCGTGCTCGAGGTGCACTCGGGTCAGCGTACCGGTCTCATGACGTTCCGCGACGGGCAGATCCTCGACGCCGAGCTCGGCACGCTGCACGGCGAGCGCGCGCTCTACCGCGTGCTGCTCTTCAGCGAGGGCGACTTCGAGATCGACTTCCGCCCGGTGAAGACCGAGCAGCAGATCCGCACGCCGACGCAGGGCCTCTTGATGGAGGGGATGCGGCGCCTGGACGAGTGGGGCCGGCTGCTCGAGCAGATCCCACCCATCTCCAGCGTGATGGAGATCAACGAGGACGAGCTCTCCCAGCGGCTGGCGGAGCTGCCGGACGAGATCAACGCGGTGCTCCGGGGGCTCGACGGCCACCGCTCGATCGAGGAGGTCATCGATCTCGTCGAGGGCGACGACCTGCAGACGCTCAGCACGCTGAGCAAGCTCTTCTTCGAGGGCGTGATCCAGCCGACGGGACGCTCGCGGACGCTGCGACCGCCGGGCGCGGCACCGAGCGGCGAGGTCGAGGACGCCCTGAGCACGAGCGAGGACGACGCACACCTCGAGACCGGGCTGGTCCCCGCGGCCACTGGCGATCTGCCGTCGGACGATCGTGCGAATCCTGACGATCTCGGCACACGTGTGCCGACGCGTGCCTCGGTCGTCCCGGCCGCGCTGCCGCCGGATGCGCAGCCCGAGCCCGAGATCGACACGTCCTTCGCGGCGATCCAGGCTGCGGCGCCTGAGTCCGCCGGGGCTCTGGCCGCTCCGCCGGCCGCGGCCCCCGCCGCGCCCGCGGAGGGCACGATCAATGCACTGGCACCCGCTGCTTCGACTGACATGCCGCCCGACTCGAAGCGGACCCTCATCGGGCCCGGCTTCGTGCCGGTGGACAGGACCGAGACCCCGAGCGAGCCGGCCGGCGAGGAGAGCGGGCCCGGCGATTCCGAGGATGCAATGAGCAAGAAGAACCGGAAGAAGAACCGCGGAGGGGAGCGCGAGGGCCAGAAGTCGGAGGCGCCGAAGGCCGTCGTCGAGGCGAAGCCTGCCCTGGTCGAGGCACCCGCCAGCGTCGAGGCCGAGGCGAAGAAGGACAGCAACGTCATCCAGTTCCCGGCGAAGCGCACCGGCGTCTCCACCGCCATCGCCGTGAACGACGACGTGACGGGCGATGCCGGCCACGCCGAGACGCGCGAAGACTCGACCGCCCCGCGGCTGCGAACCGAAGAGCGCGACGACGACGACGACGACGACGACGCGTCTGACGGGGCGGACGCTCCGGCGTCCGCGCCGGCTTCGAGCAAGCCCCTTCCGGGTGAGCTGCCGAAGGTGATCGTCTCCGAGAGCGCCACGGCGGCGAGCAAGCCTCCGCCGGCCGCGGCGCCCGCTGCGCCGGTCGACAACCGCAAGAGCCGCCGCGACGAGCGCCGCCAGAAGAAGTCGCCGACCTCGACGTCGGGCGAGATCCGGGCCCTCGGGACGGGCGAGTCCGCCGCCGTCACGGACGACTTCTTCCGCAAGAGCCAGAAGGTCGACGCGGCCCCGGGGCACGACGACTTCAGCGACCTCGGCCCCGTCGACGAGCTTCCGAAGCAGTCGCGCCAGGCGATGTACGCGACGATCGGCATCGTGCTCGGCTTCGGCGTCCTGATCGGTGGCTACGTCTACTATCAGCAGATGGTCCTGCCGACGCCGCACCAGGTGGGGCACGCGACGCGCGACCTGCCGAGCACGACGACGACGACCGCTGTGCCCACGCCGCCGCCCGAGACCACGGTCACACCCCCGCCCGAGACCACGGTGGCGCCGCCCGACACCACCACCGTCGCGGTGGCCGAGGGTGAGACGCCGCCGGACGAGGCCCTCGCGCTGCCGCCCGAGGAGGCCGAGGAGGTCGCGATCGCGGAGGCGGAGGAGGTCGCCGCCTTGCCGCCGCCCGAGGAGGTGCCGGCCGAGGAGCCTGCGGTCGCCGGGGAGACGTACGAGTCGGTGCTCGCCGAGGCCGACGCGGCCCGTCGCAGGCCGTCCACGGCGATCCCGCTCTACGAGCGCGCGATCGCGCTGAACCCCACGGGCGCCGAGGCGCTCGCGCAGCTCTCCTTCCTGCTCCTCAACCGCGGGCGGCGCCCCGACCTGGAGCAAGCGCGCGACTACGCAGCCCGCGCGACGCAGGTCGATGCGACGAGCTCGCTCGCGTGGCTGGTGCTGGGCGCGGCGCGGGAATCGCTGGGAGATCGCACCGGCGCCCGCGAGGCGTACCGATCCTGCGTCGAGCAGGGTCAGGGCGCCCACGTCCGCGAGTGCCGGGCGCTCGCGCACTGACGCGTCGTGGGGCGCGCGCCGCCGGCCGAGCACACGGGGCTTGGCGAAAGGCGGGCAGTCTGGTTATTGTCCGCCTCCGCGGAGCGCATCCATGGTTTTAGCCATCATCGTCATCGTCGTCATTCTCGCCACCGCCGGCCTCGCCTTCCTGGGCCAGCGAATCGGCGCGAACATGGAGGCCCCGAACCTCGGAGCGGGCACGACGGAGCAGGAGATGCGCTCGGCGCTCTCGCCCTCCGTGCTGGGCGCGATGCTCGGCATCGTGCCGTTCCTGGTGTTCATCACCGTGCTGATCTGGATGGCCGTCCACATCCCGCCCGAGGTCCACGAGGGCGAGGGCGGCAGCGCGTCGTCGGCTCCGCAGTAGTCCGCCGCCTTCCCGAGAGCTCGAGGCCCCGACGAGGGTACGTCGACTCGGGCACGATCCGCCGGCTCAGCGGCTCGGCCGTGTGCCCGACGCGCGCGACGTCGCCTCGCGCAGCTCGCGATGGACGACATAGCCCAGCGCGGCGGTCGAGCCGAGCCCGAGGCACGCGACGAGATAGGGCCAGGGGTTGATCCCGTGCTCGCGGGCGTCGGGCAGGATCCAGAACGAGGCGATGCCCAGCGAGATCCCGACGTCGAGCAGCATCTGCATGCCCCAGGCGCGGCCGAGGGCGAGCGACACGAAGCCGATCGGCCCCTCCGCCTCGCCGCAGTAGATCGTGAAGGCGACGAACGAGACGAGCACGGTGAGGGCGAGCGCGAGGGTGCGGGTCATGGGTCCTCCTGGTGACGGCCGTGATCGACCGGTTGCGTCGACCATGACGTCTGGGTGCGCGCGCTCCATGACCTCCGAGGTCATGACCTCCCGGATCGCGGCGCGTACTCTCTCGGGATGCAGATCGTCCGACCGGAATGCAGGTTCGGTCCCCTTCTCCGCAGCCACCGTGTCGCGCGAGGGATGAGCCAGGAGCGTCTGGGCGCGACGGCCGAGGTCTCGACGCGACACCTCTCGTACCTCGAGACGGGCCGAGCCGCGCCGAGCCGCGAGATGGTGCTCGTCCTGGCGAGCGCGCTCGAGCTGGCGCTCCGCGATCGCAACCTGCTGCTCGACGCAGCCGGGTTCGCGCCCGCCTACCACGAGTCGCGCCTCGACGACGACGCCATGCGCGAGCTCGACGGTGCGATCGGCCTCTTGCTCGCCAAGCTCGAGCCCTATCCGGCGATCGTCGTCGATCGTGGGTGGGACATCCTGCGGATGAACGCGGCGGCGACGCGCTTCTTGCCGATGCTCCTGCCGCCGGGCACCGCGACGGAGTCGAGGCGCGCTTCTTCACGATGCTCACCACCCTCGGCACGCCGCTCGACGTGACGGCCGAGGAGCTGAGCATCGAGGCGTACTTCCCGGCGGACGCTGCGACGCGCGCGCTGCTCGAGGCGCTGGCCGCGAGCTGACCAGCGCGGCGCGCGATCGAGGTCGGCCGGCGAGCGCAGGCGGCCATGTCGCACGTGGCCATCCCGGCCCGGTCGGCCCGGGACGGATTCCACCACCTTCACGCCCGATGGATTCGCGGCCGGGCGCGCCTCCTCGTTCCCACCCCGCCCGCGTTCCGGTAACGTGCCGCCGGACATGGGGAAGTCGTTTCGGGTGCTCCCGACCTCGACGCTCACGCAGTCGTTCGTGCTCGAAGAGCGCATCGCCGACGCGACGAGCATCGACACGCTGAAGGGCATGTTCTTCGAGCGCATCCTCGACCTCGGCAAGACCGCTGGAATCGGGCCCCAGGTGCTCCCGGCCCGACTGCTCCGCAACTACCGCACCTTCGGTGACTACCCGGTCGCCGACTACTACTCGCTCATCCACGAGATCGCGACGCGCATGCACCCGCGCGTCTCCAACGTGGAGGCGATGCGTCGCGTGTCGGTGCGTGACTTCGAGCGGCTCGCGGAGAGCATGGTCGGCCGCGTGATGCTGAGCTTCGCCGGCGACGTGCGCTCGACGCTGCTCCAGGCCGAGCGGCTCTACGGAGCCATCCTCAAGGGCACGGCGAAGGTGCGCGGCGCGAGCCACGAGGGCGGCGTCCGGCTGACGTACCGCGACTTCCCGGGCCTCGCCGAGTACTACCCGATCGGCACCATCGAGGGGCTCTGCCGGCACTACGGCGCCGACTACGAGATCACGGTCGACGCGCTCTCGCCGCGCGACGCCGACTACACCATCCGCCTGCGCTAGCCCGAACGACCCTCAAGGAGACGAGATGCCCGCGATCATCAGTCGCTACGGACACGGTACCCAGGTCTACGACCCGCCCTGCCTCACGACGGGCGCGACGCTCTACGCGTTCACCGTCAAGTGCGACAAGGTCAGGATGCAGGCCTCGCTCGACTCGTTCCTCAACAAGGCCGCGCCCGGCAAGGTGCACTTCACGCCGCTCGGCGACACGGCCGTGTTCTTCTTCTTGCGCGCACCTCAGCTGCGCTCCGCGAGCCCCGCGTACCCCTCGGGGTTCGTCGACGACTACGAGAGCGCGCCCTCGATGCCGCTGATCATGAAGGTCACGCAGCCTGGCGGCGGCACGGACGCCAAGCTCGTGAACTGGATGCCCTACGTCCTCATCGGCGACCCGATGGGCTGCATCGCAGGCCGCGAGCTCTTCGGGTTCCTCAAGGGGCTCGGGCAGTTCTACGTGCCCACCTTGCCGGGCCCGCTCGACGTGTTCGAGGCGCGCGCGCAGGTCTTCCAGAAGCTGACGCCCAAGACCCTGATCGAGTGGAAGCCGCTCTACACGGTCCGGCGCATCGGCCCCGACCACCCGATCGAGGACGCGGTCGAGGCGTTCGACGATGCGATCGACGCCATCACGTCGCTCCTGACCGGCTGGTCGCCGGGCGAGCTGCTCGAGGTCGGGATCGACCTCGCGAACCAGATCCTGCACCGCTCGTTCCCGGTCGTGAACCTCAAGCAGCTGCCCGACACGACCAACGCGGCGAACGCGAGCTACCAGGAGATCTGCACGGCGCCGATGACGCTCACGGCGATCCGCGGCGCGGGCAAGCTCAAGGGTGACTTCGAGATCGAGGTCCCGAAGTACGGCAGCCACGACGTCGCGGGTGACCTCGGCCTCTCGGGCGCCGGTCCTGTGTTCCCGGTACAGTTCGGGCTCTACATCGACATGGACTTCTCGGTGCCCGCGGGCACGCGGGTCTGGTCGGCTCCGTGACGCGATGACGAAGCGCAAGATCGTCATCCTCGGCGGCGGCGTCGGCTCGCTCGTCACGGCGCACTACCTCTCGCGGACACCGGAGCTGCGCGAGAAGTTCGACGTGACGCTCTACCAGATGGGCTGGCGCCTCGGCGGCAAGGGCGCGAGCGGACGCTCGCGGAACGCGAACGAGGGCGAGCGCATCGAGGAGCACGGCCTGCACCTCTGGTTCGGCTTCTACGAGAACGCGTTCCGGACGATCCAGGAGGTGTACGCGCGCAAGCCGTCGCGCCCCGACGATCGGCTGGTGACCTGGCGGGACGGCTTCGCGCCGTGCTCGTACACGCCCATCGGCGAGACCTGGTACCCGCCGACGGGCGCCGGCCCCGCCGACACGGGACCGCTCGGCTACTGGCCGCTCGTGTGGCCGACGAACACCGACGTGCCGGGCGACGGCCGAGTGCTCCCCAGCCCACAAGCGGTGCTCTCCGAGCTGGCGTCCGTCCTGCGCACGTTCCTCGAGAAGCTCGTCTCGCACGCGAGCGGGGGCGGCTTGCTCGACAAGATCAGGGACGCGATCCTGCTCGCCGAGATCAGCGCCCTGCTGGCCGCGCTCGAGGTGATCTGCGACCTCGCCGACCAGCCGCTCGCGCAGTTCGTCCCGGCGCTGGCGTCCTTCCGTACGCTCTCCGAGAAGGTGCGCTCGCTCGTGCAGGCGCAGGCCACGCAGCGCCTCGGTGATCCGGAGTTCCGCCGCTACTTCTCGATCCTCGACATCGCGATGACGACGATGCTCGGCGTGCTCGACCCCAGGTACGGCATCGTGCAGCCCGACCTCGAGCTCGACCTCGACGTGATCGACCACCTCGAGTTCCGGCAGTGGCTGCTCGACAACGGATGCAACGACTGGGTGGTGAAGAAGTCGCCCTACCTGCGCGCGCTCTACGACCTTCCGTTCGCGTACGACGAGGGCGACATCGCCAAGCCAGGCCTCGGTGCGGGGACGGCCGTGCGCATCCTCATGCGGATCGTGTTCACCTACAAGGAGGCGTGCTTCTTCGAGATGCAGGCGGGAATGGGCGAGGTCGTGGTCGCGCCGATCTACGAGGTGCTCGCCCAGCAGGGCGTGAAGTTCGAGTTCTTCAAGAAGGTCACTCGCCTCGAGCTCTCGCCCGACAAGCGCTGGATCGCGCGCGTGCACTTCGACCGCCAGGTGGATCTCGTCGGGCCGACGTACGACCCGGTGTACCGCGTCGATGGTGTGACGTGCTGGCCGAGCGAGCCGTTCTGGGGGCAGATCCAGAACGGCGCGTCGATCAAGGCGCAGCTGGACGCCAAGAGGAGCTCGCTCGAGTCGAACTGGTGCCCGGTGCCGCCCGTCGGGACCGAGACCATCGAGCTCGGCGTCGACTTCGACCAGGTGGTGCTCGGGATCGCGCTCGCGGCGTTCAAGCCGCTCAACGCGAGCGACGTCGGCATGTGCGACGAGCTGATCCCCGAGAGCCCGCGCTTCGGCGCGATGGTGAAGGGCCTCGCGATCGTCCCGACGCAGTCGTTCCAGATCTGGACGAACGACGATCTGCGAGGCCTCGGCTGGCGCGCGATCGAGGCGAGCCCGCCAGCGATGAACGCCGCACCCGAGCCCTACAGCGTGTGGGCCGACTGCAGCCACGTGCTGCCGAAGGAGCAGTGGCCCGCTTCCGGGCCCAAAGGCGTCTTCTACTTCTGTGGCCCGTGGAAGAACGGGCTGACGGTGAAGCCGCGGACGGACCTCGCGGTCCCCCAGGCCGCGTACGACGAGGTGAGAGCGAGCGCGATCGACTGGCTGAAGCAGCACGTCGGCTACATGTGGCCGGCCGCGAGGGACCCGGCGAACCCTGCGGGGCTCGACTGGAGCGCGCTCTTCGACCCGACCGGGGCGAGCGGCGCGGCGAGGGTCGACTTCCAGTGGATAAGGCCGAACGTGGATCCCACCGAGTGCGTCGAGGCATCGCTCCCGGGCACGAGCAAGCTCCGCCTGAAGGCGGACGAGTCCGGCTTCGAGAACCTCTTCCTCGCGGGCGCGTGGCTGCGCACGGGCATCAACGCGACCTGCGTCGAGGCCGCCGTCATGAGCGGCATGGACTGTGCGCGCGCGATCTCGGGCGAGCGCCTGGACATCGTGGGCGAGTGGTTCTGCACGAAGAAGCCCTCCCGCTTCTGACCGGGGGTTCTGCCCGGGGGTCACTCCAGGGGTCCTCAAGTCGGCGAAACGAAAGCGCTCCTGCGGCCAAGTGCGCGATTCGTCGGAAACCCCACGAATGACGGCGTCTCCTGCGAATCACGCACCTACCCGCCCGATCGGAACGATCTCGCTGGGTTGGAGCGGTGTGGAGTGACCCCGGTCAGTCTCGAGCCCGGTCAGTCGCCGGTGGCGAGGGTGCTGTCGTCCTGCACGTGGCGGTCCGTGAAGGGGCGCGGCGCGTAGCCGATGAGCGCATGCGCGGCGCGCAGGCCTCCCTCGATCGCCGCTTCGGCGCAGCCGCCGTTGAGCGACGTGCAGACCCAGTCGCCCGCGACGACGAGGTTGAGGAAACCCGTGCTGCCCGGCTTGATGCGCAGCGCGATGCTGCCCGGGGGCGAGAGCACGTAGCGCTCGGTCGGGTCGACGTTCGCGCGCCAATACTGCGCCTTGAGGCGATCGAGGCCGACGGCGCCGCTCGCGTCGTGGAGGAGCGACCCGTCGAGCGATTGCGAGCCGGGAGGCGAGACCGCCTTCGGCCAGAGGGTGCCGATCGCCGTCTCGAGGAAGTGCCTGCCGTTCTGGTACACGCGCGCCTTCTGCGCCTTGGGGAACGTGGGGTCGGTGTACGGCGCGATCGGATGCGCGTCCTGCATCACGTTGCAGAAGTACGCGAGGCTCTTGGGGCGACCCGCGGCGGGCCAGTCCTCCTCGGGGATCAGGTGCGTGAGGTCGCCCCACGTGTCGAAGGGCTCCACGTACCCGGTGAGGATCGTGAGCCCGTCGGTCCAACCGAGCTCGGACGTCTTGCGGTCGAGCCAGAGCTGCAGCGCCTGGGTCTGCACGGTGCGAGAGCTCGCGATCGCCTTGCGCCACGCGTCGCTCGCGGCGATCAGCTCCGGCGCGACGTCCGGCAGCGCCGCGATGGAGATGCCGAGCACGACGCGGTCGAAGTCCACCCCGAGCCTCAGCGTCTTGGTCCCGACGCTCTGGCTGCACCAGGCGCTCTCGAGCGTCAGCTCGTCGGCGGCGAGCGCCGCCGCGATGGCCGCCCCGTTCTGGATCTCGCCCCAGCGCGGCTGGCTCGGCCAGCACGGCAGGTCGTGGATCCACTCGAGCGCCTGGTAGGGCGGCGCCGCGAGCTTCACCTGCTCGCTCAGGGTGATCGTCGAGACGAGGCTCGAGGTGGCGGAGAGGCCGAGGTTCGTGACGCGGTGGAAGAACTCGAACTTCACGCCGCGGCTCTTGAGCACCAGATACAAGGGACCGAAGACGGTGTCCCCCATCCCCGCCTTCATCTTCCACAGCGGCGCGTCCTTGTAGCCGAGGCCGAGCAGCATGAGGATGCGCAGCGAGACACCCGCCGCGGCGCGCGCGTCGCTCTCGTCGCCGCGCCCGTCCTCGTACGCGAAGCCGAGGTCGTAGAGCGCCCGCACCGGGCCCCAGAACGCGACGCGCGGGCTCGCCCCGTTGCGAATCAGCCACGCCTTGAAGTCCCACTGATCGATGTACGCGAAGCCGGCGAGCTCGCCCCGCGGCAGTACGTCGTCGATCAGCCCACGCAGGATCGCGACGGCGAGCAGCGCTCCGAGGATCGCGCGGCGGACGTCGTCGTCGAACGTGTCGTCGTCCTCGTGCGTCTCGAGCCCGCTCGCGAGATCGTCGAGGAACCCGCGGACGTCGCTCGTCAGCAGGTTCCCGCTCGCCAGTGCGCTCTTCAGCACGTCGAGCACGACGTGCGCGAACTTCGCCGGCTCCCGCAGGAGGAGCCTCTCCAGGAACTCGAGCAGGATCCCGACGACCGAGGCGAGCAGACGCTCGACCAGCGGCACGGGCACCCCGTCGCCGGGCTCTCCCGGCAGCTTCGGCAGCGCGATCGTCCAGCTCGACCAGCGCGCGTGCTCCGGCACCCACTCCTCGACCGTCACCTGTCGCTGCGGCTCGAACGCGTCGCGCCAGCTCCTCCAGCGTGCGTTCGGCTTGAGCACCGCGAAGTCGTCGTACGCATCGCGCATCAGCGCGAAGGCGTTCTCGTAGAAACCGAGGAACGCGTGCAGCCCGTGCTCCTCGATGCGCTGGTTCATCGCAGCGTTGCGCCCGCTCGCGCCCTTGCCGCCCAGGCGCCAGCCCTGCTGGTAGACGGTCACCTCGAAGCGCTCGCGCAGCTCCGCGGTGCAGGTGAGCTCGTACGCGGCGGCGATCGATCCGAGCCCGCCGCCGAGGATCGCGATCTTCGTCTTGGTCACGAGAGGGCCCCCGCCGATTGCGTCATGCGGGCGGGACGATATCCGAGGCAGGCTTCGCTCGTCTGCCACCATCGAGCGCGGCCGCGAGCGCGGGCAGCGCCACGAGGGTGACGAACTTCGAGAGGCCGATGCCGCCGAGGACCGCGATCGCGAGCGGACGCTGCATCTCGGCGCCCGGTCCCTGCTCGAGCGCCAGTGGGAGCACGCCGGCGAGCGTGGCGGTCGCGGTCATCATGATCGGGCGGATGCGGCGGGCGCAGGCGCGCTCGAGCGCGTCGACGTACTTCATCCCCTCGGCGGCGTGCTCCTCGGCCACCTCGAGCAGGAGGATGCCCGCCTTCACCTCGAGACCGACGAGGAGCACCATGCCCATCATCGCCGACACGTCGAGCGGCGTGCCCGTGAGCAGCAGGAGCGCGAGCGCGCCGGTGAGAGCGAAGGGCGTCGTGAGCAACACCGCGACCGCCGGCCGGACGCGCCGGAACTGCGCGACCAGCGCCACCAGCGTGAGCAGCAGGCCGAAGCCGAGCACCACGCCGAGGTCGCGGAACGAGCGCTCCTGCGCGGCGGCCTGCCCGCCGACGTCGATGCTGCCGCCCGCGGGCGGCGCGATCCCCTCGAGCGCGGCTCGCACGTCCGCCGCGATCGAGCCGAGGTCGCGCCCTTCGGTGTCGCTCGAGACGAGCACGACCGGGCGGAGCGCCTCGCGCGAGAGCTGCACCGGCACGGGTGCGTCTTCGAAGTGCACCATGCTGCCGAGCGGGATCGTGGGCGCGACGCTCCCCGCGACGCCCGGCACGACCAGAGGCATCTCGAGCACGCGGCTCGGATCGAAGCGGAGCGCGTCGGGGTAGCGCACGCGAATCGGCAGGCGCCGGTCGCGGAACGGCATCGTTCCACCGGAAGCGCCGAGCAGACCCGCGCCGACGCGGTCGAGCACGTCCTGGGCGCTCAGGTGCGCGCGCGACGTCGCGTCGGCGTCCACCCGAGCGACGCGCACGGGCGAAGCGCCCTCGATCCCGTCGAAGAGGTCGGCGAGACCCTCGATCGGGGCGAGCCGCTCGCCGATCGCGTGCGCGGTCGCCTCGATCTGCGCCTGGTCGTCACCGAACACCTTGATCTCGATCGGGTGCGGCGCGTCGGAGAGGTCGTTCAGCACGTCCTCGAGGACGGCGATGAGCTCGATGCGCAGCTCGGGAACCTCCGTCTCGATGCGAACACGGATCTCGTCCTCGACGTCTTCCGAGGAGCGCTCGCGCTGCGAGCGCGCCACCAGGCGCACCATCATGTCGCCGCCGTTCTCGGCCGTGGCTGCGGCCGGCCCGAGCTCGATGCCGGTGCGCCTCGTGTAGCTCTCGACCTCGGCCGTCTCGCGCAGGATCGCCTCGACCCGACGCGCGACGCGATCGGTCTCCTCGAGCGAGGTCCCTGGCGGCATGAAGTAGTCGAGCACGAACGAGCCCTCGTCGAGGGAAGGCAAGAACCCGGACGGCGTCGCTCGCGCCAGGAAGACTCCGAGCGCGAGCGTGAGCACCACGAGCAGCGGCCCGACCCAGGCGCGACGCGCGCCCCAGCCGGCGATGCGGCGATAGAGCACCTCGAGCCGCGGCGTCCCGGGGACCTGCGGGTGGGCGGCGAGCCAGCGCGCCGCCGCGATCGGCAGCGACGTCAAGGAGACGACGAGCGAGAGCAGCACCGCGGCCGAGAGCGGGATCGCCAGGGCCGTGAAGAACTCGCCGACGAGACCCGCGACGAACGCGAGAGGCACCAGCACGATGACCGTCGTCAGGGTCGTACCGACGACCGCCGGGCCGATGTCGCTCACACCGCCCGCGGCAGCCTGCTCCGGCGGCTCGCCGTGCTCGAGCCGGCGTGCGATCGCCTCGAGCACGATGATGGCGTCGTCGATGACGAGCCCGACCGCGATGGCCATGCCGCCGAGCGACATCAAGTTCAGGGTCGCGCCGAGCGCGCGCATCACGAGGAGGGTCGCCGCGAGCACGATGGGGACCGTCGCGGCGGCGATGACGCCCGCCCGCAGGTCGCGGAGCGAGAGGCCGAGCACGACGAGGCAGAGCGCGATCCCGACGAGGATCGCCTCGCGGACCGAGGCCAGGCTCTCCTCGACCAGATCCGCCTGATCGTAGACGGGCTCGAGCGTCACTCCGTCGGGCAGCGCGAGGCCGCGCGCGACCTCCTCGACGGCACGCACGACCTCCGGCGTGCCCGCGCCCGGAGAGCGCGAGACGCTGACGACGACCGTGGCCCCACGCGGACCGCTGACGCGCGAGGTGCGATCCGCTGCACCCTCCTCGACGCGGGCCACGGCGCTCAGCGCGAGCGGCGCTCCGTCGAGCGACGTCGCGACGGGGAGCGCGCGCAGCTCGTCGAGATCGCGCGCGTCTCCCGACACGAGCAGCGGCAGGCGGGCGCGGTCGAGCTCGAGCCGTCCTCCGGGCCCGAGCGCCGTCTCGGCACGCAGACGCGCCGCGACGTCGAGAGGACCGACACCGGCGGAGGAGGCGGCGAGCGGATCGAGCACGACCTCCACCTCGCGGACGTCGCCGCCGTGCACGCGGACCAAGCCCACACCGGGCACGCGAGAGAGCGCTGGACGCACCACCAGCTCGCCGAGCTCCCGCAGCGCACGGGTATCGATGGGCCCCGCGAGGTTGAACGTGACGACCGGAAACGCCGTGGGCGTGAGGCGCTCGACCTCGAGCTCGGTGCCCGGCGGCAGTGCGCCGCGCGCGCGCGTCACCGCACTCTCGACGTGCTGGAGCGCCGCCTCCATGTCGCTGCCCGACGCGAACGTGAGGGACACCTCCGACGCACCCCGAACCGAGCGCGAGCGCACGCGGACCACGCCGATGACCGTCGCGAGCGTCTCCTCGAGGGGCCGCGCGAGCGAGGTCACCGCGACGTCCGCCGGAAGATCACCCGCGTGCGCCACGACCACGATGCGCGGGAAGTCGACCTCGGGGTACACGCCGCTCGGCAGCGAGGTCGCCGCGAGCACGCCGCCGAGCACCAGCGTGAGCGTCGCGAGCGCGACCACCGCGCGGTGCCGCAGGACGAAGGCACCGAGGCTCACGGGGCCGGCTCGCAGGCAGCGTCGTCCTCGCGCCCGATCGCGCGCGCGACCACGCGCGCGCTCTCGTCGATCTCGCTGATGATCTCGGCGCGACCGTCGACCCGCTGGCCGACGGTGACGGCGAGCGGGTGGGCCACGCCGTCCTCACACACGAGCAGCTCCGTCGTACCGGCGGCGCTGCTGCGCACGGCGTCCTCGGGGACGACGAGCGCATCGTGCATGCCCGTCTCGATCACCGCTTCGGCGGCGAGGCCCAGGGGCAGCGAGCGACCGAGCCCGGTCAGCGCGATGCGGACGGTCCCCGTCCCGGTCGTCGGGTCGAGGAGCGGCGAGACGGAGCGCACCGTCCCGTCGACGGCGTCGGAGAGCCCGTCGATCGTCACGCGAGCCGCCTGGTCACGCGCGATGACGAGCAGGTCGCGCGCGGCCGCGCTGGCCACGAGCTCGAGCGAGCGCGTGTCGGCCACCTCCACGATCGGGGTCGCCGGCGTGCCATCGACCGTCTCGCCAGGGTGTCGCGCGAGGCGCAGCACCGTGCCCGCGATCGGGCTCGTGACGCGGGTCCGCGACAGGCCGCGCGCTGCCTCGCTCGAGACGGCACGGGCCGCCACCGCCGCCTGCTGGAGCGCCGCGAGGTGGCCGTCCGCCTCCTCGAGCTGTGCGCGCGGCGCGATGCCGCGCTCGACCAGGCGCGCCAGGTGATCGCGCGCGGCGCGCTGCGTCGCCACGAGCGTCTCGGCCTCCGCGAGCTGCGCGCGCGCCTGGGACCGGGCGTCGGACGACGGGCCTGCCTCGATCTCGGCGAGCAGCGCGCCCGTCTCGACGACGTCGCCCTCGCGGACGAGGACCCGCTGGATGCGACCCGCGACCTGGGCGGCGACCGACGCGCGCGCGTCGGGCGGCGTGTCGATCACGCCGTGCAGTGTGCGCCGGTCGCCGAGCTGGGCGTGCTCGATGGCGCAGGTCGGGGCCGGAGGGACCTCGACCTCGGGCTCGCCCTCCGCCTCCGCGCCGGGACCCCCGCACGCGCTCGCGAGCACGACGAACCAGAGCGCACCGCTGCGCCACTCACTGCCAGTCATCGGCCCGTCCTTCCGCGTGGTCGAGTCGCGCCGCGGCGCGCGCACGGTCCGCGAGGCACGCGGCGAGCGAGCGCTCGGCGTCCGCGAGCGCCTGCGCGGCGGCGAGCGTCGTCGTGAGATCCACGCTGCCTTCCTCGTAGCCCTCGCGCGCGAGATCCGCTGCCTCGCGCGCCATCGGCACCACGCTCTCGCTCTGCGCGCGACATCGCTCGGCGACGCCGAGGTAGTCCTCGCGCGCAGCGAGCGCGGCCGCGCGCAGGCGCCCGCGCACCGCGTCCTGTTCCACGTGCGCCTGCTCGCGCGCGCTCTCCGCGCGCTCGATCCGAGGCTCGTCGAAGAGCGCGAGCTCCATCGTGAGCATGAGGCGCACGTCGTGCTGGTCGTTGCTCCGGTGGATCCAGTCGGAGACCTGGACGCCGAGGCGGGGCCAGCGCGAGCGATGTTCGTGCTCGGTGGCGGCCTGCGCCGCGTCGACGCCCACGGCCGCGCGCACGGCCAGCGGGTGCGCGTCGAGCATCGCGGCCAGATCGATCGGTGCGGCGCTCGCCCCGAGCGGCTCGCCGCGTGTCGCGAGCGACACCGCCGTCGGATCTTCGCCCAGAGTGCCCGCCAGGCGCGCGGACGCGCCCCGGGTCGCGCTCGCCGCGGCGCTCGCGTCGGCGGAGGCACGGACCGCCTCGGCCGAGGCACGGACGAGATCGATGCGGGCGACCGTCCCCTCGTCGAGGCGGGCTGCGGCCGCCTCCGCGAGCTGCTGGCGGCGCGTCTGCTCGCCGAGCGCGAGCGCGGCGCTCTGCTCGGCGAGCCAGAGGTCGGTCCACGCCAGCGCGACGGCGAGCCGCGCGTCGAGCCGCGCGACGTCGATCGACTCGTCGGCGACCCGCGCGCGAGCGCGCGCGGCGTCCGACGCCGTGTCGAGCTGCCCGAAGATCGGCAAGAGCACGTAGAGGTCGAGCACACCCGCGTAGTCGACCGAGAGGCCGCCACCGATGCGTGGGGTCGGCAGGATCCCGGCGACACCCACGTCGCGGTGGGCCACCGCCGCCTGAGCCGCGGCGATCGCGACGTCGGGCGCGTGCTCGTCAGCCCGCGCGAGCGCCTCGGCGATCGTCAGGGGCATCGCTCCGGGCGCGGACCCACCCTGCGCGGACGCGACGCGCGGCGCGGCCAGCCCGAGCGCGAGCAGCGCGAGCATGCATCGGGTCACGCCGCAGGCGTACGACGTGCGCCTTAACGGCTCTTGAACGGCCAGCCCTCAGGCCGCCGCCTGCCAGCGCTGGAGGGCGAGACGCGCGCAGAGCCCTCGCGGCCTCTGGTTGGCGAGCGAGAGGCTCCCGTGGTGCAAGCGCGCGACGTGGTCGACCAGCGCGAGGCCGAGGCCCGCCCCGCGCACCGCGCCCGAGGACGCGCCACGCACGAAGGGCTCGGCGACGCGCGCGAGGTCGTCCTCCGCGATTCCGGGGCCGACGTCGGCGACGACGACCGCCACCACGTCGCCCTCGGCGCCGATCGTGACGTCGACCGGCCCGGTCCCGTACTTGAGCGCGTTGTCGATGAGGTTCCCGGCGGCGAGCACGAGGAGTGGCTCGACGCCGTCGGCGATCACGCTCACACCGTCGGTCCCGACGAAGCGGACGCGCGCCCGCTCTTCGTCGCCGAGGCGCGCCACGCACGTCTCGACCACCTCGGCGAGCTCGACGGGCTCGGTCTTGCCGATCGCGTCCCGCGCCAGCGCGAGCAGCGCCTCCGTCGTGCTCGCGAGCTCGATCGCGGTTCGAACCGACGCCGCGAGGCGCGCATCGACCGGCTTGCCCTCGGCGCTCTCGGCGCGCGCCAGCTCCAGCTGTGCGCGCAGGCGCGTGAGCGGCGTGCGAAGCTCGTGGGCGGCGTCGGCGACGAAGCGCTGCTCGCGCACGGCCGCCGCGTCGATGCGCGAGAGCATCGCGTTGAAGGTGGCGGCGAGCGAGTCGAGCTCGGTCGAGCCCCACGCCGCCGTCACGCCGCGCGAGCCGGCCCGCGCCGGAACGGCGGCGATCGCGGCCTCGAAGCGCGCGAGCGGCTCGAGACTGCGGCCGACGGCCCGACGGCCGAGGATGCCGAAGAGCAGCGTGGCGGCCAGCGCGACGAGCGCGAGCGATGCCAGCATCGGCAGCATGGAGCCGAGCATCGGCGCGAGCTCCGAGGCCACGATCACCGCCTCGCCGCTGCTCGCGTGGACGACGCAGACCCGCTCGTACGCCGGTTCGACCGACGCCAGCTCGCAGCTCCCGCTCGGGCGCTCGGCGAAGCGAGCCAGGGTGCCCTCTCGCTCCTCGCCGCCGATGCGGTCGGACCCGCTCCACACCTCGATGCGGCGCGCGAACCAGTGCTGCTCCGCGAGCTCGTGCCGCACCACGCGGTCGTGCTCGTCCTCGTGATCGTCGAGCTCGGTGACGAGCACTCGCCCGAGCGCGATCGCGTCGGCGTCGTCGCGCACGATCACGACGCCGGTACCCACGACCGCGCTCACGCCCACGATGCTCGTGGCCGCCAGCACGAGCCCGATCAGGTACGTGCGCGAGACCCTCCGCGCGATGGACTCGCGAGCGCTCACGCTCGCCCTTCGCGTTCCAGCTCGAGCACGTAGCCGACGCCGCGCACCGTGCGGATGGGCGCGAGCTTCTTGCGCAGCCGCGCGACGATCACGTCGAGGCTCGCACGCGAGCGCTCCGACACCTCACCCCAGGCGCGATCGAGCACGTCCTCGAAGGGCACGACCCGACCGCGCGCGTCCGCGAGCACCCGCAAGAGCTCCCACTCGCGGGCCGTGATCGGGACGCTCACGCCAGACGACGAGGCGCTCCGCGCTCCGAAGTCGAGCACCAGCTTGCCCAGCACGAGCCGGTCGGGACGCAGTCCCGGGCCGCGCCGGCCGAGCGCCCGCACGCGCGCGCAGAGCTCCTTGAGCGCGAACGGCTTGGGGAGGTAGTCGTCCCCTCCGGCCTCGAGCCCCTCGATGCGAGCGTCCACCGCGCCCCGGGCGCTCAGGAAGAGGATGGGCGTCTCGACGCCACCCTCGCGGAGCCTGGCGCAGAGATCGAGGCCGGACTCGCCGGCGAGCATCACGTCGAGGACGACCACGTCGAAGCGCGAGGCGCGCGCCCGCTCCATCGCAGCGCCCGCCGTGGCCACCAGCGCGAGCTCGTAGCCCTCGCGCGCGAGCGCAGCACCGACGAGCTCACGCGTCTCTTCGTCGTCGTCGACCACGAGCACGCGCATCGAGGCCCATTGTGCGCGAGCGGCACGCGCGGGTCACGGATCCGCGCTCACTCCTTGGCCAGATGCGGCGGCTCCCCGCAGACGATCAGCGTGTCGCGCGCGAGCTTCGGATCCGTCTCGAGGTAGTCGATGTTGTAGTGCAGCCCGCGGCTCTCGCGCCGCACGCTCGCGCAGCCGATGATCATCTCGGCCACGTCCGCGATGTTGCGGAGCTCGAGCAGGTCGCTCGTGACGCTGTGCTTCCAGTAGTACTCGCGGATCTCGTCCTTGAGCAGCGCGACGCGCCGAGCCGCGCGGCGCAGCCGCTTGTCGCTCCGCACGATCCCGACGTAGTTCCACATGAAGCGACGCAGCTCGTCCCAGTTCTGGCTGATGACGACCCCCTCGTCGCTCGGCACCGCCTCGCCCGAGTCCCAGTCCGGGACGTCGGGAAAGACGCTCGTGCGGCTCACCTTGCGCAGCGACTCGGCCGCTCGCGCGCCGTACACGAGCCCCTCGAGCAGCGAGTTGGACGCGAGGCGGTTCGCCCCGTGCAGGCCCGAACAAGTGACCTCGCCGACACCCCAGAGGCCGGGGATGTTCGTGCGACCCTCGAGGTCCACCACGACGCCGCCGCACATGTAGTGCGCCGCCGGCACGATCGGGATCGGCTGCGAAGTGAGGTCGATCCCGAAGCGCAGGCACTCGGCGTAGATGGTCGGAAAGCGGTCCTTCAGGTACGCGGCCGGACGCGCCGACATGTCCAGGTACACGCAGTCGGCGCCCGTTCGCTTCATCTCGAAGTCGATCGTGCGCGCGACCACGTCGCGCGGCGCGAGATCCTTGAGCGGATGGTGCCGCGCCATGAACGCCTCGCCGTCGGCCAGCCGCAGCACCCCGCCTTCCCCGCGCAGCGCCTCGCTGATGAGGAAGCTCTTGGCCTGGGGGTGGAACAAGCACGTCGGGTGGAACTGGAAGAACTCCATGTTCGCGACGAGCGCGCCTGCACGGTAGGCCATCGCGACGCCGTCGCCCGTCGCGACGTCGGGGTTGGTCGTGTACAGGTAGACCTTCCCCGCCCCGCCCGTCGCGAGCACGGTCGCGCGCGCGACGAACGTGTGGATCTCCCCCTTCGTCGTGTCGAGCACGTACGCGCCCGCGACCTGGTGCGGCCCGCCGAGCTTGCTCAGCTCGACGAGGTCGATCGCCATGTGGTGCTCGTACACGCGGATGTTCGCGTTCGCGCGCACCGCCTCCACGAGCACGCGCGAGACCTCGCGACCCGTGACGTCGCCGGCGTGGACGACGCGGCGCGCGGTGTGTGCCGCCTCGCGCGTCAGGTCGAGCGGGGGCTCGACCGCGCGGCCATCGACGACGACGCCGGGCTCCGTGTCGTGTCGCGTGTCGAACCCCGCACCGAGCTCGATCAGGCGGCGGATCCCGGCCGGCCCGCCCTCGACCACCATCTCCACCGCCGCGCGCTTGTTGAGGCCGTAGCCCGCGTTCAGCGTGTCGCTCGTGTGCGCGGCGAAGCTGTCGCCCGGATCCATCACGGCGGCGATCCCGCCCTGCGCCCAGCTCGTGTTCGAGTCCACGAGCCCGCGCTTGGTGACGACGGCCACGGCGCCATGCCGCGCGGCCTCCAGCGCGAGCGTCAGCCCCGCGACGCCGCTGCCCAGCACGAGGTAGTCGCACTCGATCTTCATCGTTCGCGGACTCTACCAGCGATCGTCCTGGCTGCGGCGGCACGAGCGTTGCTCCGGCGCGGACCGAGCTCGTCATGCCGACGCCGACGGAGATCCTCGCGGGCCTCGGGCACATCGCCAACGATGCGTGGTTCCTCGCGCTCGCGTGGCACGCGCTCGTGGCGATTGCGGCGGGCGCGATGCTCAACGGCGCGCGACCCTCGGGGCGGGCGACCGGACTGGCGTCGAGCGCCCTTCCGCTCTCCGTCAGCGGGCTCGCTTGGGCGTACGGCAACCCGTTCAACGGCGCAGTCTTTGCGCTGCTGGGCGCAGGGCTTGCGGCCGTCGCCGCGCGGAGCGATCGCACGCCGATCGCACTGCGCGTCGGCTGGCCGCGCTGGCTCGGGGCCCTGCTCGCGGGCTTCGGCTGGATCTACCCGCACTTCCTGGACGCGTCGCCCTCCGCCTACCTCGTCGCGGCGCCTCTGGGCCTCGTGCCCTGCCCGACTCTGTCGATGATGCTCGGACTCGCGCTCCTCGGGGTCCGACCGGCGGGCCGCGCGTGGCCCACCCTGCTCATCGGCGCCTCGGGGTTCTACGCGCTCGTGGGCGCCCTCCGGCTGGGCGTGTGGATCGACCTGGTGATGATCGCCGGAGCCATCGGGCTCGCGATCGCGACGTGGCAGGAGCGGCGCGACCGCGCGACGGGCGCGAGCACGGCGGACGCGCGCGCTTGATCGGCGGTCGGCTTTCCCCGAAGCTGCGCCGGTGTTCCGCATCCTCGCCGGCGCGATGCTCGCAGGCGCACTCGCCCTCGGCTGCGGCGCGCGCACCGGCCTCGAGGTCCCGGCCCACGACCCTGCCGACACGGGCGCGCGCAGCGACGCGGGCCCGATCTGCGCGCCCGACGTCTCCCTGCTGCCGGCGCACGCCGAGGTTCTCCTGGTGCTCGATCGCTCGGGCTCGATGACGCGCGCGCTCGCGAGCTCGGCGACGACACGCTGGGACGCGCTTCACTTCGCGCTCGGGCTGGCGCTTCCCGCGTTCGACGCGAGCGTCGCGTTCGGCGCCGCCATCTTCCCGACGCCCGACGCGACCCTCAGCGCGGGCACGGTATGCGACGTGGGCGCGTCGCTCGACGTGGGGATCGGGATCGGCGGCGGGGCGGCGATCCTCGGGGCGCTCGAGTCGCACGGTCCCTCGGGCGGGACGCCGACGACGGAGGCGATCCAGCTGGCGGCGCGTGCCCTCGCCGCGCGAGCGCGCTCGGGCGTGCCGCAGTCGATCGTGCTCGCGACCGACGGGGGCCCGAACTGCGACCCCGCCGACCGCGCGGAGCCCTGGTTCGGCCAGGCGCCGGAGACCTGCGCGGAGAGCGGCGTCGACCCACACGCGTGTCTCGACACCCCTCGCACGGAGGCCGCGATCGGCCAGGCGCTCGCGATGGGTGTCCCGACGTACGTGATCGCGATGGACGTGAGCGAGAGCTACCTGGTCGAGGCGCTCCGCGCGATGGCGAGGGCCGGCGGGCGCCGCCGGACGGACGCGAGCGAGCCCTACTACGACGTGCGCAACCCCGACGATCTGCGTGCGGCGTTCGGCGACATCGCGACGAGGGTGTCGCGCTGCTCCTTCTTCCCCGACGGCCGCGTGGACGGCGAGGCAGCGGTGCTCGTGGTCGGTGAGACCCGGATCGAGCGAGACGAGAGCCGGACCGAGGGCTGGACGCTCGGCGCGAGCGGAACGTTCGACCTCTACGGCGAAGCGTGCGCGCTCGCCATGCGGGACGGCGCGACGGTGCGGATCCTCGGGGCCTGTCGTTGACCGCGTCGCGCGGGCGGCTCGAGCTCGGAGCGTGAGGCGGCTCGTGGGGTCCTTCCGGGGATGCGGGCGGCGGGACGGGCGCGCGACCGCCCTTCAAGGTGGCGCGTCGTCCGCCCGCCCCATCCAGCCGTTCTGCCGCGCGACGCTGTGCAGCAGCTGCACGAGCGGACCGAACTCGATCGGCTTGTTCGCGAACGCCCGCACGCCGAGCATCGCGAAGCGGCCTCGCGCACGCTCGTCCGTCGTCGCGCTCACGACGATTGCGCGGAGCCGATCCGCGTCCGGCAGCGTCCGGAGCGCGCCGAGAAGCTCCACGCCGTCCATCCCCGGCATCGAGTAGTCGAGCACCACCAGGTCCGGCATCCGTCTCCGGCACTTCTCGACGGCGGCGAGGGGATCGGTCGTCCTCGACACGGCGAGCGGGATGCCGACCAGAGCGACTTGCAAGCAGCGCGTCACGAGCTTCACGAAGAGCGGATCGTCGTCCACGACCAGCACGCGGAGCGCGCCCGGAGCGCGGCCGATCACGACGGCCTCTCCCTCCGGCGGGACGCTGCTCGCGCGCGTCGACGCGGCCGCTTCCGCGAGCGCACCCCCGAAGGCGAGGCAGGTGGCGTACCGAGCCGTGGGTGCAGGCGAGAGGGCGTGGAGGATCACCGAGTCGATGGGCGCGAGCTCCGAGCGGAGCCGTGAGGGCGGGGGCAGCTCCAGCGGTCGCTGCCTTGCCTCGCGCCAGGTGCCCCCGGGCGCATACGGCAGCGCGCCCGCGAGCAGCTCGTAGGCGACCACCGCGAGCGCGTACTGGTCGCTCCATGGGCTCGCGTCCTCGCCGAGGAGCACCTCGGGTGAGAGGTACTCGATCGTGCCGTAGATCCGGCCATCGCTCGCCTCGGTCTGGCCGCGGGCGACGCCGAAGTCGACGAGCACGACGCGCCCCGTGTCGCTCTCGACGAGGATGTTCTCCGGCTTCACGTCGCGGTGGACGATCCCTTGCGCGTGTGCGACCGAGAGAGCGCGCGCCGCCGTCGCCACGATCTCGATCGTCCTCGCGAGCGGCATGGGGATGCCCTCTCGCGCGTGCGACTGCCAGAGGTCGAAGAGGCCGCGGCCCTCGATCAGCTCCATCGCGAAGTAGGGCGCCCCCTCGTGGAAGCCGAACGCGAACACCGTGGCGAGGTGCGCGCTGCGCAGGCGGGCGAGCATCGCAGCCTCGCGGCGGAAGCGCGCGGGATCGGTGATGGTGCTCCGGGCCCCGCCCTTGAGGATCTTGATCGCGACCTCTCGCTCGAGGTGCAGATCGCGAGCGCGCCAGACGGTCGCCTGCGCGCCCATCCCGAGCGACTGGAGCAGCTCGTAGCGTCCCTCGATCTGATCACCGGCGCGCGTAGGCGAGGACATGCGTCTGCTGCCCCGGGGCTCGGGGGGATGATCTAGCGCAACCGACGCGGCCTGTGTTTCGCGTGCGTAAGATCGGACGCCGGAGGACGCCGGCCGGGCGGGCGCGCTCGCCACGCCACGAGGACGGATCGCGCACCTTGCCGCCAGAGCGTCACGATTTCGCTGGGTTGAGTGGGTGTGGAGTGACCCCGCGGGGTTCCGGTCAGTCGGTGCGGCCGTCGAGGCAGAGCAGGTAGGCGACGAGGTCGTCGATCGCGCTCGCGCTCAGCAGGCTCGTCGCACCGTGCCGGTCGCCGGCGTTTCGCTCGACCAGGACCTCGCGGAGAGTCGCCGCGCTTCCGTCGTGCAGATAGGGCGCCGTGCCCCAGACGCCGTGGAGCGTCGGGGTGTCGAGGCCGGTGAGCGCGGCACCGAGACGATGCCCCGAGCCGGCGCCGAGCGTGCCCACGTCGTGGAGCCGCGGGACGCCGGGCGAGACGAACGCGCTGTCGGTGAGATCCGCCCCCGCGTGGCACGTCGTGCACCCGACATCCGCACGCTCGAAGATCGCCCGGCCGCGCACGGCGGCGGGCGGCAGCGATCCGTCGGCCGCCCGGTGCGGGCTCGGGGGGAACGTGGAGAGCGAGCGCACGTACGCGGCGAGCGCGTCGAGGTCGGCGGAGAGCCCCGCGCGCGAGGGACCCAGCGTCGTCATGTGCGTGGCCCAGTCGGCGTCCGCGAGCAGGCCGCGGCCGCCGAACGCGTTGCGGACGTCGCTCTCGAAGTCCTGCACCTCGTCGAAGTTCGCGCTCCAGTGGATCGGCGCGGCGCCCGCGCGGCCGACGAGCTCGATCGTGTTGCGCAGGCCCTCGCCGCGATCGCTGAAGTCCCAGACGCGGTGATCGTCGTGACCTTCGAGGTGGCAGTGCGCGCACGCCATGTAGCCGTCGGCGGCGATGCGGGTGTCCGCGCTGTCGTCGAAGAGCACGCCGCCGCGCGCCACGTCGGCAGCGAGCGGCTCGCGGGCGGTGATCGCGGCGCGCGCGCCGGTCGCGAGCCCGGTGTGCGGGGCGTCCTCGACGAGCACGACCTCGCGCGAGCGGAAGGCGTCCACGGCGAAGCGCGTGCCGCCGACGAGCGCGAGTCCCTCGAGCGCGAGCCCGACGTCCTGAACCGACCCGCTGGCGACGTCCCGCAGGACGTCGATGCGCTCGACGGTGCGGTTGCCGCGCGTGGCGACGTAGAGGAAGTCCCCGAGCGGCGAGAACGCGGCGGCGCTCGCGAAGCCGCGGTTGTCGAGCTGCCGGCGCCGCGCGAAGTCCTCGGTGAGCGTGGCCGTGTCGATGCTCGCGACCATCGCGCGCAGCGCCGTGTCGAAGCGGAGCGGCCGTCCAGAACGGAAGCCACCCTCCTGCAGCGACACCTGCATGCCCGCGACCGCGATCCGCGTCCCGTCGGGCGAGACGGCGATCGACGCGAGGTAGGTCGGCACCCCGCCGATCTCGGTGTCGGACGCGATCTGCGGATCGACCGCGAGCGTGATCGGCGTGCGCGCTCCCGTCGCGACGTCGATCACCGCGAGCTCGCCGCCCGAGTCCGGTGATCGGAGGCGGCTGACGACGACGCGACCGTCCGGAAGGAGCGCGAGCGCACGCGCGTCCGCGATCGCGGCGAGGGTGCGCACGAGGGTCGCGCTCGCCGTCGAGACCAGGGCGAGCTCGCCCGTGGCCTCGAGGGACACGACGACGCGGTCGGCGTCGAGCGCGATCACGCCGTACGGGCGCGACGCGCGGGGCAGCGTGACGAACGTGGGCGCGCCGCCGGCGCGCGGGACGATCGCGAGCCGGGCATCCTCCTGGCAGGCCACGGCGAAGCGATCGGCCGAGACCGCGGTCACCGTGCGCGGGCGATCGCACACGGTGACACGGTGCGGCGTGACGAGCGTTCCGTCGGCGCCGACCTCGTACGTCGTGAGCTCGTCGGAGTCCGGGCTCACGATCGCGAGCGTCGTCCCGAGCGCCGCGACGCTGGACGAGGCGCGGGGCACGAAGACCGGGCGCCGCACGATCGTCACCAGCACCGACGCCGTGCGGCGCATCGACGCCCCGTCGTACACGAGGAGCGACGCGCTGTAGTGACCCGGATCCGTGAACGTGACGTGCGCGACCGGATCTGCGCCGCGTGGGAGGCGGCGGCCGTCCCCGGGCCACCACTCGTACGTGGCCGCGCCCGTCGACGCCGACGCGTCGAGCACCACGTCCTCGCCGACGTAGCCGACGACGTCCTCGGCGATGGCCGCGAGCAGCTCCGCCGCGTCCGTCCCGGCGTCGTCCGGCGACGGAACGAACGCATCCGGCCGCGGCGCGTCGGGCGCTCCGGCATCGAGCCCTGCATCCGTCCCCGGCGTCGCGGGGGTGCCGCACGCGCTCGCCGCGAGCACCAGCGCGAGCGTCCGGACGCCGGTGCTCACGTGCGGAACCGGTGCGTGATCGTCGCGACGAGCGCGTTGCCGCTCGCGTCGCGGAGGCCGCCCGCCGGCAGCTCGAGCACGTACTCGACGCCCGCCTCGAGCGGGCAGATCGGCACGAACGACACGATCCCCTCCTGCGCGCTGACGATCCCGGCCACGCGTCCGGCGTCGGGGCTCGCGGCATCCGCGCGGTAGAGGCGGACCGATCCGTCCCACGCGCTCTCGACCTGGATCATCTCGGAGAAGGTGACGCCGAAGCGCGACGTCACGGGCAGCGGCGCCTCGAGCGGCGAGCCCACCGGCGCCGGCCACACCCACGTCTCGACCGGCGGGGTCGTGTCGGCCGCCGCCGACCACGGCACGAGCGCGCTGCCCTGATCGGGCATGGCGTGCTCGTCCACCGAGAGCAGCGTCATCCCGCCGACGGGCACGGCCATGTCGAGGTCGCCCTCGAGGTCCAGCTCCAGCACCGGCGCCGGGATCACGCGCTCGGGGTCGGCGTCGAAGAGATCGCTCACGTCGTAGACGCGCGCGAGGTTCGACTCACCGACGAACGCGAAGCCCTCGTGGACGAACACGTAGCCCCCGTTGCCGTCGCTCACGCGGTCGGCGGCGTATGCCGGGCGCGTCGGGTCGTGGATGTCCATCACGATGAGACCGCCGCCGCCCTCCTTGCGTGCGTAGAAGACGTATCCGCCGGTCGCCGAGCTGAAGTAGGCGTCGCGGGCCTCGCCCGCCGCGTCGACCGCGTCGAAGTCGCCGCCCGGCACGGGCTGCGGGCGCTCGGGGTCCGAGATGTCGAAGAGCGCCGTGCGAGGGCCCTCTGCGGCCGTGATCACGAGCAGGTTGCCGATCGCCTGCACCTGCCCGACGCGCAGGACCGGATCGATGGCGATCGTGGTGACGAGCGCCGGGTGCGCGGGATCGGAAGCATCGACGACGTGCACGCCCGTGTCGGCCGCGCCCACGAACACGTAGGGCACCTGCCAGAACGCGCTCAGCGTCGGGCGCGCGTAGGCATCCGGGTAGCCGAAGTGCGGCAGCTCGAGGTCGGCGATCGCGCGCGGCGCCGTCGGGTCGGCGACGTCCCAGAACTGGATCCCGCCACCCCGGAAGGGCGCCGTCATCTGATCGACCACCGCGAACCGGCCGCGGAAGTGCGAGAAGCCGATCGCGTGCGTCTCGCGCATCGTCGCCGAGAGGCCGGTGCCCACGAGGCTCGGCGCGCAGGGATCGCTGACGTCGAAGAAGCTGAGGCCCCCCGCGCCCCACTCCGGCGCCCACGGGAGCAGGAGGTATCCGTCGTACATGACGCCGATGTTGTGGTGGTCCGCGGTGTCCGTGGGACCACCGTCGAGGAACGCGCAGTTGGTGCCGACGGGGTGGGCGCTCGTGTCGGGATGACCGAGCCCGGGGCCGTGCGGTGCGGGAAACGCGTCCGCGGCGGGATAGGGGCCCGGCGGCGCGGCGCTCGGATCGCAGATCGCGGTGCGCCCGTTGGGCGCGTCGGTGCCCATGTCGCGCGGCCTGCGCCACGCGTCGCGCGGCAGGTCCGCGTCGTCGCTCGGGGCGTCTTCGCGCGCGGCGTCGTCCAGCGCAGCGTCGTCGGTGGCGGCGTCGGGCGCGACGGCGGCACCGCTGCATCCACCGAGCGACGCGAGCGCGAGGGCCGCGAGGATGCGTACACGCATGGACCGTCTCCTAGGCTTCGGCGCTGATGCCGAGCTTGTTCTTGGCCATCTTGCCGATCTTGGTACGGCCCGCCTTCTTGACCACCTCGGCGAGCAGCTCCTGACCGAGCGGGTGGTTCTCCTCGGCGAAGTGGAAGCCGACGTAGTAGAGGTCGTCGAGCTCGAGCGAGCGGTCCTTGCGCAGCGCCGCCGCCACGTCGAACGACGATCCCGAGAGGCCCTCGAGCAGCGCGAGCGCCTCGTCCGACGCGCGCGCCGCGGGCCGCGTGTCCTTGTGACCGTCCTTGAGCAGGATGCTCGCCAGCCGATAGCGATCGTCGGACGTGCCGTGCTCGCTCCGGGCCAGCAGCGTGAGCACGCTCTTGAGCGGGCCGTCCTTCTTGCTGCGACCGAGCTTCTGCGCGAGCTCGCGCAGCCCCTCGGCGAGCGCCTTCCCGTCCGCCTCGCGCGCGACGTCCGCGTGCGCCTGCCAGCCCTCGCCCTCGCCCATCCGCTCGAGCGCGGCGAGGACGAGCTTCTTCCGGGTCGGCGGCGGCAGCGCGCGCGCGAAGGGCTTGAGCGCCTGGCGCAGGATGTTCGCGCGGTCCGCGTCCGTCGCCTCGATCATGGCCTGCGCGAGCAAGACGCCCGCGCCCTCGCGCGGCTCGAGCGCCTTCATGGCCATCTCGGCGCGCCGCCGGTCCGCCTTGGAGACGACGTCGACCAACGCCTTCGTCACCGCCTCGCCGGGCTGCCGCGAGAGCTTCTCGATCGCGATGCGCGCCCGCTCGGGGTCGGGATGCGCGGCGAGCCGCACGATGCGCCCCGCGTGCTTGGCCGGCAGCTCCACCGCGACGAGGCCCATCAGGGCGGCCTGCGCGAGCATGCGGTCGTCGCTCTCGGCCGCGGCCACCATCGTGTCGACGATCTCGCCCGCGCGATCCTCGTCGGCGAGCGCGAAGCGGAGCGCGATCAACGCCTCCTGGCGGACCGCGAAGGGCGCGCGGGCGTCCCGCGCGAGCTCGAGCAGAGGGTCCGTGCCCTTCGGATCCTCGAGGTAGCCCAGGATCTTCACCGCGGTGGCCATCGGGATCGGCGACGGTGGCGGGCTCTTGCGCATCTTCTCGAGGATGCGGAGCACCTCGTTCAGCCAGAGCCGCCGCATCTTGCCGTCGGCGTCCTTCACGCGCGGGCGCACCTCGAAGGCCACGTTGCGCGCGACGTCCGACTCCGTGCTCTCGAGCCCGGCGAGCAGCGCCGTCACGGCGTCCTTGCGGTCGCCGAAGCGCGCGAGGATGCCGTCGAGCGCCTTGCGCTCGACGCCCTCGGCAACGGCCATCCGCTCCTTCACCTTCGGGACGACGTCGTCCCCACAGGCGACGAGCGCGTCGATCGCGAGCGCACGTACGTCGGCGTCCTTGCTCGCCAGGAGCGGGAAGATGGAGGCGGACACGCGCGCGCTGCCGATCTTGACCAGGGCCGTCAGCGCAGGCCGCTGCAGGGGCGGGCTCTCGGTCTCGAGCAGCGAGATCAGCCCCTTGACCACCTCGGGCGTCTTGGCGCCGAGCTCGCCGAGCACGATCGCGGCCGCGATCTGCTTCTCGGGCGCCTCGGAGCCCAGGAGGGCGGCGATCTGCTCGATCGGGGTCTTGGCCATTTCGCCGCCATTTATCTCAGGGAAGGAACCCGCGCGTCGAGTCAGTATCTAAGGGGTCATGCGGCGAATGGAAGTGCTCCTGGTCGCGACGTGGATGGGCCTCTTGGCCGGAACGCCCGGCCGCGCGCGGGCGTGCTCGTGCGTGGAGCCGCACCTCGAGCGGCGGATCGTGCCCGCGGATCGTAGCGTCGACTTCCCGATCGACGCAGTCGTGCGCGTGATGCTCGACGGCTTCCCGGCGAGCACCCGGGCCGCGGTGGGCGCCGAGTACCGGCTGCGCGACGCGGCCGGGGCGCTGGTCCCGCTCGACGTGCAGGTCGTGGGCGCCCGGCTGGATCTGCGACCCCGCGCGCGGCTCTCGGCGGACGCGGACTACGTGCTCGAGCAGGTCTTCGCCTTCGACGCGAGCGGGACGCGTCTGTCCGATCTCGAGCGACTCGGCGCGCACGGCACGGCGCGCGGCGTGTGGTACCCGGTCTCGGCCTTCCACACGGGCAGCGGCGTCGCGACGACGCGCGCGATCGCGCCGGCGATCACGACGGCGCGACTGCACTTCGCCCACGGCGGCGGCGACTGCGGGCCGGCCACGGCGGTCTCGACGGAGCTGTCCTTGCCGGCGGGCGTGCTGCCGACGGACGTGGTCGAGCTGCGCGTCCGCTCGATGGGCACGGTGGTGAGCGAGCTCGCCGCCGGGCTCGACTCGCTCTACGCGGGCGACATGCTCTGCGACCCCGACCCGATCGCGCTGCCGGCCGGCACCTCGGTCGAGGTCCAGGTGGTGCTCGTCGACGCCGCCGGGACCGAGCTGGGCGCGAGCCCGTGGACCCGCGCGCGGGGGACCGGACCACGGTCGCCCTCTTCCGGCCGCTCCGCCGGTCTGCTCGGCGCGCCCGCGTGGCCCGGCGTCGCGATCATCACGGCCCCGAGCGTTGCCGCGAGTCGCGGGCCGAGCGCGTGTCCCTACGGCCTCGAGGTGGTGGGCCGCCACGACGCGAGCGAGCACGGACCGTGGGCGTACGGCGATCGCACGACGCTCTCGAGCGAGGGCGCCTCGCGCTGGATCGCGTACGCGGGCGACGAGGGCGCGCCCTTCGATCTGTTCACGGTCGCGGGCGATGGCGCCGCCTCGCGCGTCACGACTCGCGTCACGGGCTATCCGAGCGGCGTCTGCGCGACGAGCGCGGGCCCGCTCGTCTCGTACACCACCTACACGCAGTCCGCGCACGCGGAGGGCCACCTCGCGCGCCTCGACGCGCACGGAGCGCCGACGTGGACCGCCGACCTCGCGGGAGAGGGGAGCGACCATCGCATCGCGTACGGCGACGGACGGGTGCTGGTCGCGTGGGCCTCGCGCGCGGGCGGCATCGCGGAGCGGCTCGCGTACGCGATCTTCGACGAGGTGACGGGAGCGTCGGTCTCGAGCGGAGCGCCGACGAGCTTCGGCCTCGACTCGAACTCGGAGGGTCCCGCCGCGGCGTTCGTCGACGGCAGGTTCCTCGTCGCGTGGGGGACGGGCAGCGGCCTGCGCCGCGGTCCCTTCGCGTCGGTGGTCGTGACCGCCAGCGCGCTCGGGACGCCCAACGACCTCTCGGCGATCGACTCGTACTCGCCGCCGGACCTCGTCGCCGCCGGCGTGCAGGCGGGCCTGGCGACCGCGAGCGCGGACGGCCGCGTGCAGCTCACGCTGCTCGATCGTGACGGTCGCATCGCGTCGGGCCCCTTCACGGTGAGCACCGGCATCGGCGGCGGCGAGAACCGCCTGCCGCGCATCGCCTGGGACGGCCGCGCGTTCGCGGTCGGCTGGGAGACGTATCCGTCGCCGGGCGTGTACGTCGTGATCGCGGACGGCACCGGCGCGGTCTCGCCCGCGCTTCGGGTCGACGCGAGCGAGCCCAA
>JBGAQA010000041.1:0-54809 GCA_044220955.1 Sandaracinaceae bacterium | reverse complement strand
GCGCACGCCGCGATCGCGACGCCCGCCAGCGCGAGCGCGTGAGGCGGGTGCAGCGCGAAGGCGAGCCCGGCGAGGATGGCGGCCACGCGCAGGCCGTGCGCGAAGCCTCGCGCGCGCTCGGCCAGCGCCCACGCGCCGGCGAGCACGCACGCGAGCGCCGGCGCGTACACCTCGGGCCGCATCGCGCTGCGCAGGACCGCCGGCGTCAGGACGATCGAGGCCGCCGCGAGCGTCGCCGCGATCCGCGCGGGCGCGTCGTGCCGGTCCGCGAGCGCGAGCACCGTCCGGCCCGCCGCGGAGGAGGCGATCGCCGCGCCCAGCGCCGAGAGCCAGGAGAGCCGGGCGACGTAGCTGCCGAGCGGGACCCACCCGATCGCATGACCGAGCAACGCGTGCAGCGGCTGCCCGGGCGCGTGGGAGCCGCCCAGCCGGATCGCCGCCGCGGCGAGCTCGCCCACGTCGAAGGGGTGCGCGCCCGCGGCGCTGCCCGCTGCGAGCCCGACGAAGACCAGCGCGGACACCGCGCCGAGCTCGGGGGCCCGCCCGCGCACCCGTTACTTCTTCTTCTTCGCGACGCCGAACATGTTGAGGAAGCTCGCGATGACGCCCGTCGACGTCCCGAGCGGGTCGTCGCCGAGCTTCGCGAGATCGGCCTTGGCCTTGTCGCGCTCGGCCTCGACGTGCGGGGCCATGTGCTCCGAGATCTCCATGATCTTCTCGATCTCGCCCTCGTCGAGCCAGATGCCGCCGCAGTGCGCGCAGCGATCGATCTCGACGTGCACGCCGCCCTTGGCCACGTCCTGCGCGAGCATGTGCCCGTCGCAGCGCGAGCAGTGCAGCGGGCTCTCCTTCATCACGCCGCCCGTCTCCGGGCGATCCCAGTACGAAGGGTCGGCCTTGAGGCCGCAGGCGCCGAACATCTCGCCCTGGTCGAAGAACATGCCGCCGCACTTGTTGCAGATGTCGATGAACGAGGCGTTCTTGTTCACCTCTTCCATCACCTGGTGATCGCGCGGGCAGCGCAGCACCTTGTTCTTCGTGTCGATCCCGCTGAGCCCCAAGCCTCCAGACATGCGACGCCTCCGGGCCGAAGCATCGGCGAGCATCGGCGGCCCGGTCAACCGGGATCAACGGCCCTGCACGGCTCGCCCCGACCTTCCCTCCCGTCGGTGGGATCAGCCGATCTCGACGTGTGCCTGCTCGATGACCGTTCCGTCGTAGCCCGGCGTGATCAGCACGAAGTGCGCGTGGTCGCGCTCGGGCGAGTCGCCGACCGATCCGACGCCCACGACCCGGATCTCGCCGAGATCGCGGACGAACGAGACGTGGCCCCCGCTGGTCGCGACGATGTCGGCCGGGTCGCTGGCCACGAGCGAGAGCATCTCCTCGTCGTCGAGGTCGTGCGTGATCTCGACGGTCGGGTCGGCCGGCGAGCCGTGCGAGACCAGGAGCTCGCGGCCGTCCGCGAGCGGCACACGGAGCGCGTACGGGAGCGCGAGCAGGTGCCGGAGCACGAGCTCGCCGACCTCCTTGCGCGTGCGCACGAAGCGCTCCGCGCGCGCGCGCTCGTCGTCGGTCTCGGGCGCGAGCTTCTCCGGGACCAGCGAGGCGAGCGCCGTGTCGCCGAGCCCCCGCGCGAGCTTGGCGCGTGCGTCCATCAGCATCTTCCAGGTGTCGAGCGGCGCGTCGCCACCGACGAGATGATCTCCGAGGACGTAGATTCGACCGACGCCGCGGCGCGCGAGCTCGTCGAGGACGGCCCGGAGCGCGCGTGCGTTGCCGTGGACGTCCGAGAGCACGGCGACGGGGGTGTCGATCGGCACGTAGGGCTCGGGGGCGCTCACGCGGCGCAACCTGCGGACCGCGGGCCGCGCGGTCAAGCGCATCGATCGAGCTGTTGCGGGACGGCCCCCAGGCCGTACGATCCAGGCGATGCCCTCGCAATTCCCGACGATCACGCCGACGGTGCGCACGCTGATCGTCGTGCTGGTCGTCTGCTTCCTCGGGCAGACCGCCGCCGAGGGCCTGCTCGGCATCCCGCTCACGACGTGGGCGGCGCTCGTGCCGGGCCTGCACGTGGAGCTCGCTTGGGAATGGGCGACGTACTGGCTCTTCGCGAACGTGGCGCAGCCGAGCGACGTCGTCTGGCACCTCGTGACGATCTTCGTCCTCTACTGGGCGCTCTCGACGTTCGAGCTCGAGAACGGGCGCGCCTCGCTGCTCCGGCTGATCGGCGCCGGCATCGTCGGCGCGGCGGTCCTCTTGATCGCCGGCGGCGCGATCGTGCCCTCGCTGTTCGGAGTGACGGCCGGCCCTTCTCCGATCTTCTACGCGTGGCTCGGCGCGCTGCCCGTCCTTCGGCCGAACGCGCGCGTCGGCCTCTGGGTCGCGGCGCTCCCCCCCGTGTCCGCGTGGACCATGGTAGGCGCGATGATCGTGCTCTCGGCGCTGCAGGCCGCGTGGGCGCACAACGTGTCGGGGCTCGTGGAGGCGATCGGCGGCATCGGCGCGGGCGTGCTCTTCGGACGCTACGAGCGCGCGCCGCGTCGCCCCGGCAAGGCCGGCCCGCCGCCGAAGAAGCGCGCCGGCCGACCGAGCCTCACGGTGATCGAGGGCGGCGGTGGCGGCGGCGAGCAGGACGGCAAGCCCCGCTGGCTCAATTGAATCCTGAACGGCGACCCGCCATCGGGATCGGAGTCACGCGCGCGCGTCAGAGGCTCGGCCAGATCAGCTGGTAGAACACGACGAGCCCGACGACGCCGACCACCATCGTGGCGCAGCCGCAGCCGACCGGAACGCCGGTGGCGATGGCGGGCTGCTGCTTGTGGACGGCGGCGGCCGCGACCGCGCCGACCAGGCCGCCGAGAGCCAGCGGAACGGAGAGGTACGAGACGCTCACCGCGTCGCCCTCACCCAGCATCGCCGCCGCGACGCCCGTCGCGAGGCACCCGAACAGGCTGAGCGCCAGGAACGCCCCGCCGGCGACGAGGAGGATCCAGAGCGGGGTGGCGACCGGCGCGTCCGAACCGGTGCGTGCGGGCTCGTCTCCGCGCACGTCAGCGACCGTCCGCCGCGAGCCACGCGGCGCGAAGGGCGTCGATCAGGCCCTGCTCGCCGGGGGTCACGGTGTCGGCGACGGCGACGCTCGTCAGGACCCCGAGCACCAGCTCGCGCGCGTCGCTGCGCCGGACGGCGGCCCCCGCGCGCCGGACGTCGGCGTCGCTCCGGAAGGCCTGCGCGGAGTCGGACACGATGCGCCAGAGCAGCGCACCGCCGCCGAGCTCCTCGCCGATGGCGGTGACGCGCTCTTCTTCTTCCTGGGTGAACACGCCGTCCGCGCGGATCATGAGGCGAACGAGCCCGCCGAGGGCCAGCTGCTCGTCACGAGTGAGGTCCTTGAGGTCCATGCGCGGGCCAGCGTATCCGATCGGGCGAGGGCGCGCCGCCCTCGGCCCCGAGCGTGGGGCACGCCACGTGCTCCTTTGGCGCAGCCGCGCCAACCTGAGCCGGCGCGAAGGAGGTTCGAGTGGCCGGATGTCGGGAGCTCGCAGCGCTGCTGCTCGTAATGCTCGTCTTGGCGGGGTGCGGAGGTGGCGCGCCGGCACCGGCCGCGGACGCAGGAGCGGACGGCGCCTCGATCGACGCGGCGCTCGACGCCGGAGCCGATGCCGCGGGCGGCGGCTGCGTGCGCGGCACGCTCGGGGCGTGGCAGCTCGAGAGCTTCGACGACGTCTCGGTCAGCTACTTCGCGCCCTTCGTCGATCCGATCGCGGGACAGCGGCACGCGCTCTACCTGACCTTCGAGCGCTACGGCGACACGACGTACACCGGCACGTTCACGATCGACGGCTCGCGCGACGCGAATCGCTCGACGTGCGCGCACTGCGTGATGGCCTTCAGCGGCCTCGCGCGCGACCACGGCTTCTTCGCCGAGTCGGGCGTGCTGACGTTGAACCGCGATCCCTTCGAGCTGGTGCTCGACGCGACGCTCACCGACCTCCGCATGATCGAGGTCACCATCGGGGGCGACACGCTCGTCTCGACCCCGGTCCCGGACGGGCTCTGCATCGAGCTCGCGAGCGTGGCCGCGAGCGGACGCTTCGCACCACCCGGCTGGACGTGCCCCGACGCGCGCTATGCGGACGGCACGCGCTGCGACTGCAATTGCGGGCTCTTCGACCCCGACTGCGACGGCGCGCGCGCGCCTGCCGACTGCGCCGCGGACGAGCTCTGCGAGCTCCGCCGCGACGGTCCGATCGGCGCGACGTTCTGCGCGGCGAGCTGCAGCCGCGCGGCCGGCGTCGAGTGCGTCCGCGGCGTCTGCGCGCTCGACTACATGCTGCGCGAGTACTGCGAGCCGTCGCCGTTGATCCGCTCGACGGTGGGCCTCGGCGAGATCTGCCCGTCCACGGCCTCGTACTGCGCGCCGGTCGGGACGTCGTACTTCGACGGCATCTGCGACTTCCTCGCGCGCAACGACGGCGTGTGCCGCCCGCGCTGCACGATGGACGCGGAGTGCGACCTCGCCGCGCTCGAGCACTGCGTGCACTTCGTCGGCGACACCGGCGCCGGGCTGTGCGCGCCGCGCTACCCCGCCGCGTGGACGTGCGCGGGCGCGCGCTACGAGGACGGCGTCACCTGCGACTGCGGCTGCGGCGCGCACGACACCGACTGCGATCTCCCGGGCGCGCCCGTCGGGGGGTGTGGAGCGGGCGAGATCTGCACGGCGCTGGACGAGTGCGCGGCCGTCCCGGCGAACGACGGGTGCAGGGCGGCGCTCCCGCTCGCCGTCGGCACGAGCGCCGCGGCGCCCGCACGCTCGACCGGCACGACCCGCGGCGCGGCGAACGACTACGCCACGCGCGGCGGCACCGGGGCGTGCGTCGACGTGTTCCTCGACGGTCCGGACGTCGTGTACGCGCTCACGCTGCGTGCCGGACAGTCGCTCGATGTCGTGGCGACGCCCGCGACGGCCAACCTCGCCCTGTATCTCCTCGGCCCGGGCGACGCGTCGGCGTGCGACGCGACGGCCTCCCGCTGCATCGGCGGCGTCGAGACCGGCGGCGGCGGCGAGCCCGAGACGCTCCACGTCACGGCCACAGCCGCGGGGACGTACTACCTCGTCGTCGACTCGTTCGCGTCGATCCAGTACGGCGACTTCACGCTCGACGCGTGGGTGAGCCCCTGAGCGGCCGCAGGCGCGTGCGGGGCGCGCACGGTGTCGCGCACACGCCTCGCGCGACGCGACCGGCCGGCACGCGGCGCGACGCGGAGCGCGAAGGATCGTGGGCACGCCGCTCGGCACCCACGCGGGTGGGTCGTCGCCGTTGACGCGCGCAGGGGGCGGAGTGAGGATGGGGCCGACGATCGCCATGGGGGGCCACGCAACCGCGCGGGTGGAGCGCGCGCAGCGCACGACGGATCGCGCGCCGCCGATGACGCCGGACGAGGCGCGCACCGCGATCCACGACACGCTGCTCCGGCGCGGCGTCGCCGAGACGATGCTGGGGGACGCCGCCGCGACGCTCCCGAGACGGGACGAGACCGAGACCGGGCCGGCGCGCTTGCCCGCGATCGCCCTCGCGGCGGAGCCCGTGGACGAAGCCACCGAGGGCCTGCCGCCCGCGAGCACCGACTTCGTGACGCGCGGCGTGCTCGGCCGGGGCGGCATGGGCGTCGTGCGGCTGGCGCTGCAGCGCTCCCTCGAGCGCGAGGTCGCCGTCAAGACGAGCGGCAAGGTCGAGCGCGCGATACGGGCGCTCGTCCGGGAGGCGCGCATCACCGGGGGCCTCGAGCATCCCAACGTGGTGCCGGTCCACGCGCTGGGCGTCGACGGCGAGGGCGCCCCGGTGCTCGTCATGAAGCGCGTCGAGGGCGTCGCGTGGCGCACCCTGATCCAGGACGAGGCCCACGAGGGCTGGCGTCCGCTCCTCGCGGGCCACGGCGACCGCCTCCGAGCGCACATCGAGATCCTGACCCAGGTGACGCGTGCGCTCGAGTTCGCGCACGACCGCGGCGTCGTGCATCGCGACGTGAAGCCGCAGAACGTGATGATCGGTCGCTTCGGCGAGGTGTACCTGCTCGACTGGGGCGTCGCGGTGAAGCTGGAGGAGCGGGCGTCGGAGCCGCACGGGATCGTGGGCACACCGGGCTATCTCGCGCCGGAGATGGCGCGCGGCGACCCGCGGCTCGTGGGTCCGCACACGGACGTCTACCTGCTGGGCGCGACCCTCCACGAGGTGCTCACCGGCAAGCCGCCGCACGACGCGCCCAACGCCCTGGCCGCGCTCGTCGCCGCCCTCGTGGGCGAGCCCCTCTCGTTCCCCGACGAGGCCCCGCGCGAGCTCGTGCAGCTCGTGCGCAGCGCCATGGAGAGCGATCCCGAAGACCGGCTGGAGAGCGCGGAGGCCTTCCGCGAGGGCCTCGCGCGCTACCTCGTCACGCGCGAGGCCGAGCGCGTGCACCAGGAAGGGCTCGCGGCGCTCGCGCGCGCCGAGGGGATCATCGGCTCGGAGGGCCCGGCGGCCCCCGCCGCGTTCCGGGCCCTCATCGAGGCCCGCTTCGCGCTCAGCTCGACGCTGCGGGCGAGCGCGAGCAGCGAGTCGCGCGGAGAGCTCGATCGCTGCCTCGAGCACCTCGTCGAGCGCGAGATCGTGCTGCGCAGCCCGGTCGGCGCGCGGACGCTGCTCCAGGAGATGAGCCACGCGCCGGAGGGCCTCGAGGCGCGCCTCGCGGCGCTCGAAGCCGCGCTCGCCGTCGAGCGTGCCGCCGCCGAGGAGCGCGAGCGCGCACGGCGCGAGGCCGACTCCTCGCTCTCGCTCCAGGCGATGGTCGGCATCGTCAGCACGATCGTCGCGCTCTGCGTCCTCGTGGTCGCGTGGCTCGTGATCGGACCCGATCCGGTGAGCATCTCCGGCGGCGTGGCGATGATGATCTGGCTCATCCCGATCGGCGCCTACTCGGTGCTCGCCGTCGCCGCGCGGCGACAGATCAACGCGAACGCCACCACCCGCCGCCTGGCCATCTTCCTCGCGATCGCCCTGCTCACGACGTTCGCGTGCACCGTCCTGGGCGTGTACTTGGACCTGCCCGCGTACCAGCGCTCGGCGTTCTCGTGGGTGGCCTCCGCGGGCGTGGCGCTGCTGGGCGAGTTCCTCATCCTGCCGCGCGTGTGGCCCTGCGTGCTCGCCTACCTCGTCGGGACCGTCGCGATCCTCGTGACGCGCGAGGTCTTGCTCGTACAGGCCGCCGTGATCCTCGCGACGGCCGTGTTCTTCGTGCGCTCGCTCCTGCTCCACGCCAAGGAGTCGCGCGTCGGCGACGCGCGCTGAGCGAGACCGGCCGCGACATCCCGGCGGGGGGCCGCGACGGTCCCGGCGACGCACTCGACGCGGCCCGTGGGTCATCGAGGACTTCGCGCGCGCCGTCGCAGGGCCGCCCGGCCCGCGTGGCTCTTCGTCGCGCGCGGTCCCGCTGCGAACGTGGAGTGTTACCCTCCCGCGCATGGCTTCGGGGGCCTCGAACGACGTGACGCGAACGCAGGGGCGCTCCGCCGACGAGGTGGTCGTCCCGGAGTTCGTGCGCGTCGTCGTCGCCTACGCCTCCGACCCGGCGATCGTCGGACTGCCTCGCGTCCTGACCGACGAGGCGCTGATCGTCGGGCGTCAGAGCCCCGGGCTCGCGCTGAACGACCCCCGCATCTCTCGCGCGCACGCCGCGCTCGAGCTGCGTGACGAGGGCGCGTTCGTGCGCGATCTCGGCAGCCGCAACGGGACGTACCTCAACGGCGAGCGGATCGAGAGCGCGCCCCTCGCGGATCAAGACGTGATCCGCGTGGGCGACCACCTGCTGGTCGCGCAGGCGCTCGCGGGCGACGACGTGCGACGGGCGCTCGAGTCGCCCGACGCTCTGCCGAGCCTCGTCGGCGACGGCCGCGCCATCCGCGCGCTCCGCGAGGACGTGATCCGCGCGGCGAGAGGGGACGTCCCCGTGCTGCTCCTGGGCGAGACCGGCACCGGCAAGGAGCTGATCGCGTCGGAGATCCACCGGGTCTCGGCGCGCGCGGGCAAGTTCGTCCCGGTGAACTGCGCGGCGATCCCCGAGAACCTCGCCGAGGGGGAGCTCTTCGGCTACGTCCGCGGGGCCTTCACGGGCGCGGTGGGCGAGAGCGTGGGCCTGTTCGGCGCGGCCGACGGCGGGACGCTCCTGCTCGACGAGATCGGCGAGATGCCGCTCGCGCTGCAGGCCAAGCTCCTGCGCGCGCTCGCGACGGGTGAGGTCCGGCGGGTGGGGGAGACGAGCGCGCGGAAGGTCGACGTCCGCGTGGTCGCGGCGACGAACGTGGCCCTGGTGCAGGCGGCGTCGGAGGATCGCTTCCGCACCGACCTCCTGGCGCGCCTGGCCGGGCACGTCGTGTCCGTTCCGTCGTTGCGGCAGCGACGCGACGACGTGCTCTCGCTCGCCGCGCACTTCCTCAAGCGCGCGCTCGACCTGCGCTCGGAGCGCCTCGAAGAGGCGGTGAGCCGGAGCTTCTCCCCCGACGCCGCGGAGGCGCTGATGCTGCACCCGTGGACCTTCAACGTGCGCGGCCTCGAGCAGGTGATCCGGTCGGCCGCGACGCGCGTGAGCGAGCGGCGCATCGAGCTGGCGCACCTCGGGCCGACCTTCCGCTCCACGGGCGCGACGGAGACGGGACGCACGTCGGCACCGGCCTCGCCCCTGCAGAAGCTCCTCGAGATCCGCCCGAGCGCGGTCCCGACCGCCGACGAGCTGCGCGCGGTGATCGCTCACTTCGGGGGCAACGTGAGCCGCATCGCGGCCTTCTTCGGCAAGGAGCGCAAGCAGATCTACCGCTGGGCCGAGAAGTACGAGCTCGACCTCGATCGAGCGCGCGAGGAGTGAGGGACGCGATGAAGACGACGGCGATGGCCTGGGGCGTCGTGGGGCTCGGGCTCGCGCTCTCGGCAGCGCCGCCCGCGCGCGCGGACGCGATCGGCCCGTGTGGGCCCGGCGAGCAGGTGGTGATGAACCCGACGCAGCCCGGCGCGATGCACCACGGCGGCTTCCACTGCGAGCCGGACCCGAGCGCGCAGCCGCCCCCCTCGACCTCGAGCGCGTGCGCGTGCAGCGCACCTGGCGATGGCCCCGCCGCGCCGCTCACCGCGCTCGCGATGCTCGCCGCGCTGGTCGCGAAGCGCCGCCGCCCCCGCTCGGCCGCCCCTCGACGCCGGGCGCGACGCTGGGCATCCTCGCCGGATGGACATCGCCTCCGCGCTGCTCGCGTACATCGACTCGGCCGAGAGCGACCCCGACGGCATCGGCGAGCTGCTCCGCGGCTGCACCGACGGCGAGCGCCGCGCCTCGCTCGAGCTGCTCGCGGCGGCCGTGCTCGACGACGGCGCGCTCTCCGAGTCGGAGCGCGCGCTCCTCGACCGGCATGGATCGGGGCCGGCGGCGGCGGAGGTGCAGCGCGCGATGGCCGCGGTCGAAGCGGCCATGCCGTTTCCGAGCGACGCCGAGCGGCGCCGCTTCCTCGCCGCGCGCGCCGATCTCCTCCGGAGCGCGAGCGATCGCGAGCGCCTGCTCGGCGCGTGCGTCGCCGTGCTCGAGACGGCCGGGGCGAAGAACCTCGAGGCGCGCTGCCTGATCTTCACCAGCGCGCTCGGCCTCTCCGACGCGGCGCTCGCGCGCGTCCGCCTGCGGTGAGACCGACTACCGCGCCGCGATCTCGGCCTCGATCGACGCCGAGGCCGACGCGTCCACGCGCCCTTCGTCGATCACGCCCGGCGCGATCCCGTCGCGCAGCGCGCGGACCCGTCCGGAAGCCTCCCGCAGGCGCGCCGTGAACGCCTCGTCCTGCGCGGCCCGCGCCGCGAGCGCGTCCCGCGCCGCGACCACGCTCGCCTCGTGCTCGCAGACCAGCAGCAGATCGCAGCCGGCCTCGATCGCCCGCACGGCGGCGCCTCCGACGCCCCAGTGGTCACGCACCGCGCGCATCTCGAGGTCGTCGCTGACGATCACGCCTCGGTAGCCGAGCTCCTCGCGGAGCACCCCCTCGATCACGGCGCGGCAGAGCGTCGCGGGCAGCGTGCGGTCGATCGCGTCGAACACGACGTGCGCCGTCATGATCGTCGGGAGCTCGGCCGCGAGCGACCGAAACGGCGCGAGCTCGATCGCCGACAGGCGCGCCCGGTCGTGCGCGATGCGCGGCAGCGCGAGGTGGCTGTCGAGATCGGTGTCCCCGTGCCCCGGGAAGTGCTTGCCGCACGCGATCACCCCCGCCGACCCGAGCCCCCGGGCGAACGCGCGCGCGTGACGGACGACGGTATCGGGCGTCGCGCCGAAGGCGCGGTCGCCGATGATCGGGTTCGCCGGGTTCGTGTCGACGTCGAGGATGGGCGCGAAGTCCACGTTGATCCCGAGCGCGCGCAGCTGCGCGCCGAGGAGCGCGCCGGCACGCTCGGTGAGGGCCGGGTCGTCGATCGCCCCGAAGCGACGCGCGGGCGGGAGCTTCACGACCGGAGCGCCGAGCCGCGCGACGCGGCCACCCTCCTGGTCGATGGCGACGAGCGTGCGCGCCGCGGCGGCCGCGATCGCCCGTCCGAGCGTCGTCACCTCGGCGAGGGCTCCGAGGTTTCGCTTGAAGAGGATGACGCCGCCGAGCGCGTCCTCCCCGAGCCAGTCCCGGACGAGCGGCGAGAGCGTCCGGCCCGGGAAACCGACCATCAGCACGCTGCCCGCGAGGCGCTCCCGCTCGTCCATGCCGAGGGGCTACGCGTCTCGGACGCAGGCGGCAAGTTCGTGGCGCCGGCTGGCGCGGGATCGGCGGCCGATCTAGGGTCCGCCGCCTTGTCGCTCCGTCGCTTCGTCCTCCCGCTCGCGAGCCTGGTGCTCTTGGCCTGCGCGCCTCGCATCGGCGACGGCTGCTACAGCCAGACGAACTGCTCGATCAACGGCGACCGCGTCTGCGACATCACCCAGCCCGGCGGCTACTGCACGGTCTTCGACTGCTCCCCCGACACGTGCCCCGACGACGCGGTCTGCGTGCGCTTCGAGCCGGACACGCCGCGCCTCTCGCGCAACGTGTGCATGCGCCGCTGCTCGAGCGACGGTGACTGCCGCACGGACAAGGGCTACCGCTGCGTCGGCAACGACACCGGCGAGCTGCGCGGCGACGGCGGCGTGGTCGCGGACGGCGACGGCGGCGCGACGGGCCTGCCCGGTCCGGTGATCGCGCACCGATTCGCCGTCTCCGACCTGAACCGCCCCGACGGGCGCTTCTGCCTCGCGCCGCAATAGCCGGCGACGGGTAGTATCGCGGCGCGATGGCGCGCTACCTCGCACTCCGCACGCTGCGGGCGCTCGCGACGGTCGTGGCCGTCGTGCTGCTCGTGTTCGCGCTCGTGCGAGCGCTGCCCGGTGACCCTGCGCGGCTCATCCTGGGCGACGCGGCGACCGAGGCGGACCTCGCGGCGATGCGCGCGCGCCTGCACCTCGACGCGGGGCTCGGCGAGCAGCTCCGGCTCTACGCGGCCGACGTCGCCGACGGCTCGCTCGGCCGCTCGTTCCGCTCTCCGGACGAGACCGTGGCCTCGCACATCGCGGAGGTGTTCCCCGACACGCTCGCGCTCGCGCTCGTCTCGATCGTGCTCGCGTGGTGCCTCGCGATCCCGCTCGGGGTCACGGCAGCCCTCTCGCGGGGCCGCGCGCCGGACCGCGTCGCGCGCGTCGTGGCGCTCTCGGGCGTGGCGCTGCCCACGATCTGGCTCGGCCCGCTGCTCGTGCTCCTCTTCGCGGTCGAGCTGCGGGTGCTGCCGATGCCGGGCGACGACGAGGGGGGCCTGCTCGCGCTCGTGCTGCCCTCGGTGACGATCGGTGCGGCGCTCGCGGCCGCGCTGACGCGCCAGACACGCGGCGCGATGATCGAGGCGCTCTCCGAGCCCTTCGTGACGGCCGCGCGCGCGCGCGGGCTCTCGCGGACGCGGGCGGCGCTCGCCCACGGGCTGCGCAACGCGCTCCTGCCCGTCGTGACGGTCTCGGCCTCGCAGCTGGGCGCGCTCCTCGGCGGCGCCGTGGTCGCGGAGAAGATCTTCGAGCGGCGCGGGCTCGGCACGCTGATGCTCGACGCCTTCGCGGCGCGCGACATCCCGGTGCTGCAGGGAACGGTGCTCGTCGTGGCGCTGCTCTACGTCACGGTGCAGCTCGCGCTCGACCTCGTGCTCGCGGGCCTCGACCCGCGCGTGAGGCTGCGATGAGCGCGCGACCCGCGAAGTCCCGGCGCCTCGCGGCCCACGCCGGCTCGCTCCTCGCGCTCGCGTTCTTCGCCGTCGCGCTCGTCGGTCCGTGGATCGCGCCGCGCGCGCCCTCGGCGATCGATCTGCGGCATGCGTTCGAGCTCCCCTCGGCGGCGCACTGGCTCGGGACGGCCGACAACGGGATCGACATCGTCAGCGTCTTGCTCCACGGAGCGCGCCTCGCCGCCCTCGTGGCGCTCGGCTCCGTCGGCCTCTCGCTCACCGTCGGTGCCCCGCTGGGCGCGCTGGCCGGGACGCGCGGCGGGTGGATCGACCGCGGCGTGATGGCGCTCGCCGACCTGGTGCAGAGCTTCCCCTCGATCGTGCTGCACGTCGCCGTCGTCGCGCTGATCGCGCGGCCGAGCGTCGTCGTGGTGATCCTAGCGCTCGCGGCGAACGGCTGGGCGCCCCACGCGCGCCTCGCGCGTGCGCAGGCGCTCTCCCTGCGCGAGCGCGACTTCGTCCTCGCGGCCCGCGCGCTCGGGGCGAGCGAAGCGCGCGTCGTCCTCCGACACGTGCTGCCGAACCTCGCCGGGCCCCTCGTCGTGTCGGCCACGAGCGCGCTCGGCGCGGCCGTGCTCGCGGAGTCGACCCTCTCGTTCCTCGGCCTCGGCCCGGGCCTCTCGACCTCGTGGGGAGCCCTGCTCGATCAGGGCGCGTCGGTGATCCTGCGCTTCCCGCACGTCGCGCTCGTCTCGGGTGGCGCGCTGGCGCTCACCGTGCTTGCGCTGAACCTCGCCGGCGACGAGCTGCGCGACCGCTTCGATCCTCGCTCACGCTGAGCTGGAGCCCAGAGCCTCTCCGATCACCGGTGGCGGACCGTGGACGAGGCGCTTGGCGAGCTTGTAGCGATGGGGGCGGAGGCCGACCGGCGCGAGCTCCGCGAGCACGCCTGCCGAGGGCTCGGGGATCGTCACCAACACGCGTGCCGCTCCGCCCGGCCCCACCGCGCTGCACACGGCGTCCACGAGCTCGGGCGCCAGCGCGGCCGGCGCATCGAGGACGTCCAGCACGCAGAGTACGTCGCCGTACGTGATCGAGGGCGCGAGCCGCCAGAACGCCGCGCCCGCCACCTCGCCACCCTCCCGCGCGACGAGCACCGTCTGGGCCGCATACGCTCGATCGATCGCGGCCTGGACCTCGGCCTGTGTCCAGTGCGGACGCGCGAACGAGCGGAACGCGCCGCTCGTGACCGCGCGTGCCAAGAGCGTCTCGCGCTCGCTCTCGCGGGCTGCCGATATGTCGCGCGTGACGCCGCGCGGCTCGCCGAGGGGGCCGATCGCCTCGACACCGACCTGGGTGTAGCCGCTGCGCACGTAGAGCGATCGCACGCGCTCGTTGTCGGCCATGAAGTCGAGGTCGATCGCGCGCACGCCTGCCGCCCGGGCCGCGCGCTCGAGCGACGCCAGGAGCGCCGTCCCGAGCCCCGTGCCTCGCGCCGGCGCGACGAGGGACAGCTCGTTCAAGTAGATCTCGGTGTGCTCCGGCGGACCGTTCGCGCTCGTCCACACGAAGCCCGCGCGCACGCCCTCTCGGAGCACGATCGCGAAGAGATCCCCCCGCTCGGCAGATCTCTCGAGCACCTCGCGCATCAACGTCTCGTTCGCAGGCGTGCTCGGGTCCCGTGCGCGTATCGGCTCGAGCACTGCATCGATGGCGAACGCCAGCGCGTCCTCGCCGTCGAGCGGGACCAAGCTCGTGCCGGCGGCGGCGTCCGACGCGAGGAGCGCGGCCGAGAAGCGCGCCGGGTCGTACGCGATCATGCGGACGGGCGGAGCACGACGGCGTCCGCGGTGTCCATGCGCGAGATCGCGGGCGCGTCTGCGGGTGCCGCCGCGTCGCCGGACTCGATCATCGCTCGGAGAGGCGGCGAGATCGTGTCGGCGAGGGCGCGATCGATCGCGATCTCTCCGGTGCGGGCGCGGAGCGTGAGGCGCACTGCGCGATAGAGCGACTCGCCGAAGACCGCGCGCCGCACGAGGCGAAGCTCTCCGCGTGCGACGCCGGCTCGCGCGCGGAGGGCGGCGCGCAGGTGCTCGGGATGCTCCGTCGACACGATCTCGAGCCACGCGCGCAGCGCGTCCTCGACCGACGCGAACGTCACGATGAACTCCTCCCCGGCCACGATGCGCACGGTCCCGCCGTGGCGCGCGACCGCGCGCTGATGCGTGCGGTCCCAGTGCTCCAGGACTTCGGCGGCGCGATCGACGGACTCCCCGAGGACGACGTCACCGAAATCGACGAGATCCGTGTGCAGCACGACGGCATGCTCGACGACGCGCGTCAGGCTCGCGACCCGCTCGCGCAGGGCTGCCACGCTCGCGATCCGGTCGTCGGGCTTCTTGGTGAGCGCGCGCGCGACGAGATCCGCGACGCGGGGCGGCACGTCGGGGCGGAGCGTGGTGATCGGCGCGGGATCGTCGAGGAGGATCTGCGCGAGGAGCCCGTTGTAGCTGTCGGCGAGGAAGGGCGGGCGACCCGTCAGCACGTAGTAGGCGATCGCGCCGAGAGCGTACACGTCGGTGCGTGCGTCCAGGTCCCGCGCACCTCGCGCTTGCTCGGGCGACATGTAGTAGGGCGTGCCGAGGACGGTTCCGACACCCGTGAGCGCGAGTCCGGTCTGCGCCAGGGAGTCGACGCCGACCATCTTCGAGATCCCGAAGTCGAGCACCTTCACGACCGTGGAGCCCCAGGGCATTTGGGCGAGGAACACGTTCTCGGGCTTGAGGTCGCGGTGGACGATCCCGGACGCATGCGCGGCCTCGACGCCCGCGATGACGTGCTCGAGGATGTCGAGTGCCTCGTTCACGGGGAGCGGGCCCGTACGCGCGACGCGCTGCGCGAGGGTCTCGCCTTCGAGCAGCTCCATCACCAGGTAGGGGCGCCCGCCGGTGCTCGCCGCGTCCAGCACGTCGATCACGTTCGGGTGTCGGATACGCCCGCAGGCGAGGGCCTCCTGGACGAAGCGCGCGCACGCGTCGACGTCGCCCGCGATCTCGCTGCGCAGCACCTTGACCGCGACAGGGCGGCCGGTCCCGCGATGCTGCGCCGCATAGACGGCGCCCATGCCCCCTTGGCCGAGCAGGCGGATCACCTCGACCTTTCCGTCGATCAGTTCTCCGGGCTCGGGCAAGCTCGCCGTGCTCATCGCGCGAACGCTACCACCGACCGGTCGCGGGGCGACTGGCGTCGGGCCGGACCCTCAGGTCGCGATCGCGGTCCCGTCCTTCTTCTTGATCGGTCGGAGGTCGATCCTGCACGTCGCGCCGCCGTGCTTGGGGATCGTCTGCGTGAGCTGGTAGCGCAGGCCGAAGACCGACGAGATCCCGGACTGGAATTGGCCGAAGATCCCGCAGTGCATCATCGACCAGCCGGGCGCCGTGAACCACGGGCAGGCGGTCCCCTCGAGCATGCCCGTGTGCGCGGCGGCGTCGGCCTCGTGCCAGTGCTCGGGGTTCACGCGGAAGACGTACTCGCTCATGCGGAGCACCTCGATCGCGCTCTCGGGGGTGTCGGGCAGGCCGAACACCTTCCTCGCGTGCTCGCCGGCGCGCCGGCCGCCCTCGAAACAGACCTGGCCGAGCACCGCGTTCGCCCCCGGGATCACCGAAGGCAGCGTGCGCGTCAGCTCGATCAGCACCTCGCCGAGGTGCGTGGTGACCTCGCGCCAGCGCTCCTCGATCGGGATCGTGCGCAGCTCGCCCTCGACCCGCAGCTGATCGCGCTTGCGGAGCGGTGGCTTGCCGAGCGCGCGGAAGACCCACGCCCCCTTCGGCCGCAGCGACGTGAACGAGAGCGCGCCGAGGACGCGCGCGGGCGCGTCGACGTCGTCGGGCAGCGCGGGGAAGCGCGCGCGCAGGAGCCCCCAGCGGCGGGTGTACGCCTTGCCGGCCGCCTTGGCGATCTCGCGCTCCGCGGCCTCGCGGCCGCCGAGCGGCGCCTCGAGCCCGCGCCGGAGCATCGCGTACCACGCGTGCATCCCGTCGGCGGCCAGCCACCAGCGCGCGGGCGCCGGGAGGAGCTCGCGGCGGTAGATCTCGCGCAGGCCGCTCTCGATCGGACGCATCTGGCGCCAGCGTACACCCGTGGGGCGGCGCCGGACGATCCGGATCGCTCGGCGCGGCACCACCGAAGCCTCTCGTCCGGACGCCAGCCCTGGTAGTCTCGAATGCCCATGACGAAGACTCCGCCCTCCGCCCTCGCCCTCGCCCTCGCCCTCGCCACCGCCTGCGGCGGCGGGAGCTCGTCGGGAGGCGCGACCGGGACGTCCGGGGGCGCGACGAGCGCAGGGGGCGACGACACGGCGAGCGCGACGACGACCTCCGACGCGAGCGGTGATGCCGCGGGAGCGGACGGGGAATTCCACCTCTCGAGCTCCGACGACGCGGAGCAGGCCCACGGCGATCACGCGTCGCAGATCACGTCCACGGCGACCGAGGCCGCGATGCGCCTCTTCGTGGTGCACCCGGAGAACGGGCCGCTGCCCGGCATCGTGATCAAGCTGACCGGGCCGGACGGCCACGAGTACTACACGGACGAGACCGACTCGCAGGGCTACGCCGAGGTCCTCGTCCCCGCGGGGCAGCGCTACGATCTCGAGTACCTGAGCCTCGGCCGGCGCAGCACGGTCGCGCACGTCGACGTGCCCGCCGGGCCGCACCAGGACATCCGGCTCACGCTGCGCTACCGCCCGTGGGCTCCGCCGCCCCGGCCCGCGCCGCCGCCGGTCGCGGCGACGCCCGATGCTCCGCCGCCTGCGCCGCCGCCCGAGGAGGGTCTGGTGCTCGAGGGCATCCTCTTCGAGACCGGGAGCGCCACCATCGACCCGGAGTCCAACCCGCGGATCGATCGCGTCGTCGAGTACATGACGCACCGGCCGAGCGTGCGGATCCGGATCGCCGGCCACACCGACAACGTCGGCGACCCGCGGCGAAACCAGGCGCTCTCCGAGGCGCGCGCACAGGCCGTCCGGAGCTACATCGTGTCCCACGGAATCGACGGCAGCCGGGTCGAGGCCGTCGGCTACGGCGACACGCAGCCGGTCGCGTCGAACGACACCGAGGAAGGCCGCGCGCAGAACCGGCGCATCTCGGCCATCGAGCTGTGAGTCTCGATGTGTGGCATCGTGAGGCCATGTCGATACGGCAGCGGCTCGGGCTCGTGGAAGGTGCGGGGCTGAACGACGAGGAGATCTGCAAGGTCCTGGCCGCCATGCAGGTCGCGAGCATCACCGAGCGCATCGCCGGCCGCTTCTACGAGCTGACGCTCGACGGCAGCATCCTCGTGCGCGAGCCGGCCGACGAGGGCGTCGTCGACCTCCTGGCGCGCCTCTACGACGAGCCGGAAGGGAAGGCGAGCGACGACGAGGCGGCCGCGGCCGAGCTCTGCGTGCTCGTCCCGGCGAGCCGGAGCCCCGACTTCCAGGCCGCGCGAGGCATCACCGGCGTTCCGGGCTGGATCTTCAAGGATCTCGACGCGGCGCACGGCGCGCTCAAGAAGGCCGCCGCCACGGTCGGCCACACGGCCGAGCCGCACACGCTCTCGCACCTGCGACGCGCCTCGAGCCTCTCGGTCGCGGTGATCTTCGGCGAGCGCGCGAAGGCGTAGCTCGCGCGACTTGGACAACGTCACGCATACGCTGGCGGGAGCCGCCGTCGCCGAGCTCGTCGTGCGCGTGCGCGCCATGCGCCATCCGGACGAGCGCGTGCCGGCGCTGCGCGGCGCGCTCTGGCTGACGTCCGTGCTGGCGAGCAACGCGCCGGACGCCGACATCCTGCTCGCGCCCGCGATCCGCTCACCCCTCGGCTACCTCCTGCACCACCGTGGGCACACGCACACGGTCCTGCTCGCTCCCGTCCTCGGGGCGATGGCCGTCGGCCTCGCGTGGCTCTGGGCGCGGCAGCGCGGCGGCATCCCGCGCACGCTGTTGCCGCTCTTCGTCGGGCTCGCGACCGCGATGGCGCTGCTCCACACCGCGATGGACTTCGGCAACTCGTACGGCGTGCACCCGCTCTGGCCCCTCGAGTCGCGCTGGCACTACGGCGACTCGATCTTCATCCTCGAGCCGCTGCTCTGGGCGGTCCTCGCGGTGCCGCTGGCCTTCGCCGCGCAGACGCGGGCCGCGCGCATCACGCTCGGCGCGATCGCTGCGCTCGGCCTCGTGCTCTCGGCCACCGTGCCCTTCGTGACCTGGCTCGGCCTGGCGCTCGTCGTGCTCGTGACGGCGCTCGTCGCGCTCGCCTCGCGCGGGCTCGGTCCCCTCGGGCGGCCGGCGCTCGCCGTGTTCGGCGCCGTCGCGATCGAGCTGATCTTCTTCGCCGTGCACGTCGAGGCGGAGATCCACGTTCGCGGCGCGCTCGCCGCCGCGTTTCCTCGAGCCATCGTGCTCGACGTGGCGATGACGCCGTCGCCGGCCAACCCGCTCTGCTGGTCGGCGCTCGGGATCGAGATCGAGGGCGACGATCTCGTGACACGCCGGCTCGCAGTGTCGCTCGCGGGCGAGCTGGAGGACGTGTCCGGGTGCCGGTTCTCGCCGCCGGCGGAGACGAGCGCCGAGCGCACGCCGATCGAGCGCTCCAGCACCGAGTCGATCGCGTTCTTCGACGAGACGCGCACACCGCTCTCGCTCCTGCGCGAGCTCGCCGCGACGAGCGAGGACACCGCCGCGTTCCTCCGCTTCTCCCGGGCGCCCTATCTCCTGGCGCGCGAGGGCGAGCCCACGGTGGCCGGCGACGTGCGCTACGACCGCGAGGCGGGCCTGGGCTTCGGCGAGCTCGAGGTACACGCGGGCCTGCCCCTCGACGGCTGGGTGCCCGGCTGGGAGCCCCCGCGCATCGACGCGATCGATCCCGCGCGCACGCCGGCCCCTCGGGTGCACGACATCGTCAGCGAGTGAGAGGGCCTGGGCCGCCACGTCCGGCCGAACACGACACGGCCGTGCGCGTCCTCGTCAGAGCGCGTCGCGACGATAGGTGCTCACGTCGGCCGGTGAGAGGGCGACCGTGATGTCGTAGCTCGTCGGACGGCAGTCCGTGCCCTCGAGCGTGATCGCGTACGACTCGCCCGGCTCGAGGCTCGCTTCCACGCTCGCCGCGTCCGCTTCGGTGCGGCCCGTGTCGAGGTAGAGGTCGGGGCTCATCGAGAAGAGGCGGATGGAGAGGGGGACGGCGCTGCGTGCCTCGAAACGATAGAGCCCGGCGGTCGTCGGCGCGAACGACCAGACCGTTCGGTCGCAGGCCGACGCCAGCTCCCCGTGCGCCGGCGCCGACTCGGAGATGGGCCGGGCCTGCGAAGCGAGCGTGGGCTCGTCCGCGTGGTGGACGGCCCCGCTGCAGCCGGACAGCAGAATGGTGCAGAGAAACAGGGTCCGGCCAGTGCTCGTCGTCATGCGTCTCTCCTCGGGAACGAGGAGAGACGCATGAGCCGAGGAAACGATCTGCTCGGCGGCGTCGCCGCTACCGGGGGGCCGGGGGCATGACACTGCGGCGCGCCGCCATCGGGTGCTGGCTCAGCGGCGTCAGCTGCTCCGTCCCGCGCACCGTCAGCGACTTGCCCTCGTGGCTCAGCTCTCCCTCGAGGTCGTGCAGTCGCTCGAGCGTCGTGTGATCGACGAAGGCGGCACCGGACAGGTCGACGATGACCGACCCCCGGGCGGCGGCCGCGTAGATGCGCGCCTTGATCGACAGGTAGTTGGTGAACGTCGCGTTGGACCTCACGGTGAGCGTGGTGACCGCCCCGTCGGTGGTCTCCTCGATGGCGGCCTTCGCGAGCGTGGCGAAGCGAGACCCGAGCACGAGCTGGATGGTGAGCTTGGTGACGATCCCGAGCGCGACGCCGACGAGGAGATCGACGCCGATGCAGCCGATCATCGTCACGACGAACACCGCGAGCTGCTCGCGGCCGATCTGGAACGTCTTGATGAACTCCGAGGGCGACGCGAGGCGCGTCCCGGTGTAGACGAGCATCGCCGCGAGGGCCGCGAGCGGGATGCGGTGGATGAGGTTGGGCAGGAACGCCACGAACACCAGCAAGAACGCGCCGTGAAAGAAGTTCGACCAGCGCGAGCGCGCGCCCGCATCGAGGTTGGCCTTGCTGCGGACGATCTCGGCGATCATCGGCAGCCCGCCGATGAGTCCGGCGACCACGTTCCCGAGGCCCACCGCGAGAAGGTCGCGATCGTAGTCGGACTTGTGCCGCTCCTTGTCGAGCTGGTCGATGGCGCGCGCCGAGAGCAGCGACTCGATCGAGCCGACGAGCGCGAACATCACGACGTAGCGGATGGACGTCGTCGACGTGAGCACGGAGAAGTCCGGCAGCGTGATGGCCGAGATCAGGTGGTCCGGCAGCGTCACGAGATAGCGCGGCGTGATCGCATAGCTCGTGTGCGTGACGGCCAGCGTGTAGGTGTGCTCGTGGCTGAAGTCGAAGTAGAGCCCGAGGGGCACGGCCACGCAGAGCACCACCATCGGCGCGGGGATCTTGCGCGCGAGCGGGTGCGCGATCATCGGCATCAGGAACAGGATCACGAGGCTGACGGCGCCGACGAGGAGCACCTCGGGGTTCAGCTGCGCGAGGCTCGACGGGATCTCCAGCAAGAGCTCGATGGGCTCGTGCCCGTGCGGGGTGACGCCCAGCATCACGTGGACCTGCTTGGCGCAGATGATGACGCCGATGGCGGCGAGCATCCCGTGCACCACCGACGACGGGAAGAAGTCGGCGATCCGACCCGCCTTCATCAGGCCGAGGCCCGCCTGCAGCGCCCCCGCGACCACGATGCACGCGAGCGCGCGTCGATAGCCGAGCGTCGCGTCGCCGCCCCCGAGATCGGTGACCGCCCCGAGCGCGATCACGATGAGCCCGGCGGCCGGGCCCTTGATCGTGAGCGGCGCGCCCATGACGAGCGAGACGAGCAGGCCGCCCACCATCGCGGTCAGCAGGCCCGCGACAGGCGGAAAGCCGCTCGCCAGCGAGATGCCCAGCGAGAGGGGCAGCGCGATGAGGAAGACGAGGAAGCCCGAGAGGGCGTCGGCGCGCAGCTTGGCGAGGCGCGACTCGGGCCCGCGCGGAGTCGAGGGGGGTGGGGGGAGCGAGCGCGAAGGCGGAGGGCTCGAGGCGGAGGGCGGCGGCGGAACCATCGAGCCCGCCTAGAGCCGGATGCATGCCAAGCGTGATCACCCGAGGATTCCCGAAGATCTGCGTCCCTTCGACGGCGCGGTGCGAGGCAGAAGGCCCCCCTGGGGCGAAAGACCACGGGCACGCCCCTCGCACCGGTCCCGTCCGCCACCTCGCCCTCTGTCCGCCTGGGTGCCGATCGTGGAGCAGCCGAGCCCGCGGCCGCCCGTGCTGCGGCGTGCGCGAGGACGAGCCCACGCTGCCGCGTATCGAGCCGGACGGGGCTCCCTCGCACCGAAGACGCCGGAACCTCCGGCGCGAGGCCAAATCAGCTCCCGAACGACCGCGTCGGCGCTTTCTCGAGCCCTGGCTCGCCATCGGGCCACTTCGCCTTCGCTTCAGCGATGCCTTCGTCCGCGCCCACGAGCTCGAAGCTCATCTTCGTGCGGCTCGACTCGATGCGCGTCGTGCCGTCGGGCATCCGCACGACCGAGTCGAACGCGGCCTGCCCGCTGATCCCGAGGACCCACGCACGCGGCGGGTCGACTGCGTACGCGGCGACGCCGTGCATCTTGACCTCGTAGACGACGACGCTCTCGCCCTCTGCGACGCTCATGAGCTTGCCCTCGGGCAGCACGATGCGTCCGAGCTCGCGCGGAGTACCGCCGGGCTCGTACGCGTGGAACGCGATGCCCTTACCGGTGCCGACCACGAATCCCGCGCGCGTCTTGGAGACGCCGGCGAGCTCACCCTCGAGCAGCACGCGCGACGTGTGGGCCACGAGATCGATCTCGACCAGGCGGCCCGCGATCGTCGTCAGGACGGCCTTCCCGTCGGTCCGGAAGTCGAACGGGAAACCCTTCGCGACGACGGGCGGCGCGACCGGGTGCACGCCCCGCTCGTCGCCCGCCGCCGCGGAGTACCCGCCCTCGGGCACGGTGAGGAGACAGAAGCAGAGCCCCGAGGGCCCCCGCACGTGCCAGAGCGGATTCGCCGCGACGACGGCGTCGGGGCCCGCGCCCTCCGGATACTCCGAGAGGATCGCGGGTCCGCGGTAGGCGAGCTTCACGACGTGCGCGCGCGCCGCCGCGATCGCGGCTTCCTCGGCGGCCTTCGCGGCCGCGACCTTCTCGCGCGCCAGGCGCTCGCGCTCGAACGAGCTGCGCACCGACTCGCGGAGCGCCGCGGCCTCGAAGCGACCCGCGTCCTTCCGCCCGGCGAGCAGCTCGCGCACGAACGCGGCTCCGTCGCGCACGGCGCGGGATCGCGTGCCCTCGCTGCGCGCGAGCGCCGCCTTCGTGAGGTCGTCGTCGCCGAGCGCCCAGCCCGCGAGCATCCAGTAGAGCGCCGACGGAGGGTAGTGCGCGAACAGCGGGTTCACGAGCGCCTTCTCGGCATCCTTCAGCCCGACGAGGTTCACGCCGTACGCCTGCCCTCCCGAGAAGAGCTGCGTGATCCACGCGCTGCGGTTCACGTAGTTGGCGAGGCTCGCCGTGCCGAAGTCCACGGTCGGCTTCGCGCCCGACATCTTGGTGGTGGCCGCCTGGATGGCCTCGCTCCCGTCGGCCTCCAGCTGCTCGGTCCAGTAGCTGAACGGGAAGTGGAAGGAGAGCCGCCCGCCGAGCGCGCGCAGGCCCTTCACGACTTCCTTCTCGTCGAGCGCCTCGTCACGCCACTTGGCGTAGAGGTCGTCGAAGAAGAGGCCGCTCGGGAGGTCCATCGAGAGCGGGCCGACGAAGAGGCTCTCCTCGTGCGACCAGTTGACGAGCTGCGCCGTCGCACCTTCCTTCGACGGGACGTGGACGAAGAGGCAGTCGCCGTCGCCCTGACCCTCGCCCACGTAGAAGCACGCCGAGAGGAGCTGAAGGAGTGCGGTCGCCGAGTCTTCGCGACATCCGAGCTCGACGACGTTGTCGGTGGGGCGCAGCGCGCCAGCCGCCGGGAGATAGATGCTGCCCTCGGGCGGGTCGGGCGGTCCGAAGCGGCGCAGATCCGCGGGCGCCGTCACGCCGAGGAGCGCCTCGTACGCGGAGAGATCGCGATCCTCGGGGAACGACGCGGCGAACCAGTCCCGGATCAGCGGTGGTAGGCCGGCGATCTCGATCGCAGCGGCGGAAGCAGCCTTGGCCTTCTTTTCTCGCTTCGTCGCTGGCTTCAGCGGCAGCGTCGATGCTTCGGTGCTCGGCGTCGCGGCCGGCGTTGGTGCTTCCCCGAGGATCGCGAGTAGCTCCGCCTCGCCGACGACCGTGATCCCGAGCTCCTTGGCCTTGTCGAGCTTGCTCCCCGCCTTCTCGCCTGCGATGACGAGATCGGTCGTCTTGCCTATCGAGCCCGCGACCTTCGCGCCGAGCGCCGTGAGCCGCTCGGCCGCCTGCTCGCGCGTCATCCTCGCGAGCGTCCCCGTGAGCACGAGCGTCTTACCCCTGACGTCGATCGTCATGTGCGTCCCCCCTCGGGGTGGAGGATACCGCCTCCGCGTTGGCTCCGAGAGCGCAGCCCGTGACGCTCGATCGGTGCACCAGCGCGGCAGACGGCCAGTGGAGCACGTGGCTCACGAGCCCGAGATCCGCGTAGGTGGCGACCGAAGCGCGCTCTGACTCCGGGGCGAGGAACACGGGGGAGAGAGGAAACTCCCGCTGCGGAGGCGACGACGAGAGTAACTTCCGCTCGCGGCCGAGAGGCGAGGAGTTCGCGTGAACAGTACACAGAGAGCGCTGATGGTTCTCCTCGCGGTCGGTGCCGCCTCGATCGCATGCTCGTCGAGAACGACCGGCACCGGCCCGGACGCTGCGACGCGCGACGCGGGCCATGGGGCCGGCGACGACGCGTGGGTCTGCGCCACGCAGGATCCCGGGCCGCTCCAGACGGCGTGCACCGCGCTCTGCGCGCGGGTCCTCTCGACGTCCTGTCTGCAGGGCGAGCGCTGGGGCCCCGGCTACTTCGGCCTCTACATCTTCGGCGCGAGCATGGGCACGATGGGCGACTGCGTGACCAATTGCGTGCACAACGGCAGCGGCGACGCGGCCGACTGCGCGCTGGCGTCGGCGGCCTTCGTGCAATGCATGGCCGACTCGTTTCCGGTGCAGACGTGCACGTCAGGCGCCACGTTCGGAGATCCGGCGAGCGACTGGGCCATCCGGTGGCCGCGTTGCCAGCGCGAGTACGACGCCGTCGATGCGTGCGATCAGGCGTGCGTCGCGCCGGGCTGTACCGCGGCGTCGTGCGCCGCGTCGCAGATCGTGTGCGATGGAGCTGACTGCATCAGCTGCACGTACGCGTGCCAGAGCAATCGCTGCAGCCAGAGCTGCGCTTTCTGACGGGCCGTCGCACACTGAGCCGGGAGCAGAAGTACGGGGCCGGGCTGCTGGTGATCGCGCTCGGCGTTCGAGCCGCGTGCCTCTGGGGCAGGCTCGCGGACCCAGCGTGGGCGGTCGCGCGCTTCGACGAGCAGGCCTACCTCGACCTCGCGACGACGGTCTGCGACAGCGGTCTCGTCGCGGGGCGCGAGGCCTGGCACCTCAGCCCGCTCTGGCTCCTCGTCGTCGCGCTCGTGCGAGCGATCTTCGGCGACCCGCTACTTCCCATCTTCGTCCTGAACGCCCTCTGTGGTGTCGGGGCGACTCTCGTTGCTTATCGAATCGCCGCCGGGCTGGTCGGCGGCGGCGCCGCCTTCGTCGCTGCGCTCCTGGGGACCCTCTGCGGCCCCGCGCTCTTCTACGAGCTCACTCCGATGCCCGACGCGCTCGTGGGACTGACGATCGCGATGGCCACGCAGGCTCACCTCGAGCTGGAGCGCTCCCCGAGCGTCCGACGGGCGGCGGTGGCGCTCGGCGCGGTCGGCATCGCGTCCTTGGCGCGGGCGTCCGCGCTGATCTGGGTGCCATGGATCCTCTGGGTGGTGGCCCGCGCGCCTGGCTCGCGTCGAGAACGCGCGCAGCGCGCCGTCGCGGGGCTCGTAGCTCTGCTCGCCGTGCTCTCGCCAGTCGCGATCCGCAACGCACTCGCAGCCGGCGATCTGCAAGTCGTGGGCGACTCGGGAGGCATCGACCTCTTCATAGGAAACGGGCCCGGCGCGACCGGGACTTGGCGCGCGCCGCCGGGCTTCGATGGCGAGAGCACGGAGGACCTGTTCCGGTATGCACGCGAGGTCGCTGCTCGAGATTCCGGAGCGACGAGCTCATGGTCCGTTCAAGGCTACTGGGTCCACCGGACGATGGAGGGCGTGCTCGACAATCCACAGGCGTGGCTCGCGGTCCTGGCGAACAAGGTCCGATTCAGCCTCTCCGACGGCGAGATCGGGGACAACCGCGACTACGCGTCGGAGCGGCGCTTCAACGCCGTGCTCGCGCTGCCGGTGTTTCCGTCCGTCGCCCCACTGCTCGCGCTCGGGTGGGTCGGGCTCGTCCTCTCGTGGAACACCACCGCGCGCCGTGCGCTCCTGGCCAGCGGCGTCCTGCTGCCCGCGTGCACGCTCCTCGGGTTCTTCGTCCTCGGCAGGTACCGCATCGGATTCGGCGCGCCGTGGATCATCGCGAGCGCACTGACGTTGTCGTCGATCGCCGCGGCGGCTCGCGAGCGTCGCTGGCGGGATGCGGCCGTCCCGCTGGTGTCCAGCGTGGCGATCGTCGTCGCATCGATGACCGTCCAGGTCCCGCGGCCGTCCGCTGCCCGGCTGGAGCTGCTGCGCTCCGTCGACCTCCAGCGGAGCCGCTCCCAGGATTGAAGGGCACGTACCGCCGCAACGCGGATACCGCCGCATCTCACGCACCACCAAACCCGGCATCGGCGGGCACGCCATCGCCGACGAGTGAGCGCCCGACGGCGAGGCGCGGGCTTGCGGGACCACCGGCAGCCATGCACGTTGCGGACGTGCGCGTCCTCGTGATCGACACCAGCTCCGAGACGGCGTGCGTGGGCGTCGTCGACGGCGGTGTCGTGCGCGCGGAGACGAGCGTGCGGGTCTCGGCGCAGCACGGCGAGACGCTGCTGCCCCGCGTCGCGCAGATCCTCGAGACGGCTGGCCTCGCGCGGGGCGCGATCGACCTCGTCGCGGTGGGGCTCGGGCCCGGCTCGTTCACGGGGGTGCGCATCGGCCTCGCGACGGCGAAGGGGCTCGCGCTCGGCCTCGGCAAGCCGATCGTCGGCGTCCGCACGAGCCGCGTGCTCGCCGCGGCCGTCGCGGGCGCGCTGCGCGTGGTGGCCATCGACGGGAAGAAGGGCGAGGTCTTCGCGAGCGCATGGGCCCTCGACGGATCGCGGCTCGTGTGCCGCCTCGAGGACGTCCACGGCGCGCCCGAGGTCACCGCAGCTCGACTCCGAGCCGTCGTCGGCGAAGGACCGCTCACCGTCGTCGGGACCGGCGCCCGCGCCTACCCCTCGTTCGTTCCCGCGCTCGGTGAGGCCGCCGCCAGCGCCAGCAGCGCGGACGACGTGGTGCGGGCGGGCGTCCTCGCGCGCGAGGCCTGCGCGCTCCTGGCGAGTGGCGGACCGAGCGACCTCGCCCGCCTCGAGCCCGTGTACGTACGCCCCGCCGACGCGCTCCTGCCGGCCTCGCGCGCATGAGCGAAGGGGACGACGCCGCGTACCGCGCGAAGCTCGCGGCGCAGACCATGCGCTGGCGGCTCGGGATCGGCGTGGCGTGCTGGGGGCTCGCGCTCGCGATGCTCGCGTTCGTGGGCCTCGCGCTCCGCGGTACGTCGTTCGTGCGCATCGAGGGCAGCGGCCGCCTCGTCGCCTACGCGGCTCCCATGATCCTCACCTTCTTCGGGACCGGCTGGGTTCTGCTGCGCGTCGGGGAGATCGAGCTCTCGACCGGCCGCCTCGTGCGCGCGGAGCCGATCCCGTGGCCGCGCATCTCGATCTTCGTGACCCTGGTCGCGGTCGCGGCAGCGCTCGTGCTCGCGTGGCCGCTCGGCGTGTACACGTCGTTGCGCGCGTCGGCGTCGTCCTGCGGCCGCCTCGCCCCGATCGCGACGCTGGCGCGCTACACCTCCGAGCCGCTCTCGTACGCGACCACGAGCTCCGAGGACGGTGGCTGCGACGTCGGCATCGCGGCGCCGGGGCACGCGACGCTCACGGTGCTCGTCCGAGAGCGGCCTGCGCCGGACGCCCAGGAGTGGCGCTCGCTCCTCTCGCGCTTCCACCCCGACCGCCGCACGCCGCTCTCGCTCGCGGCGGACGAGTCGGTGCTGCTCGAGAACGACGACGTCTTCGTGGTGGCGCTGCGCCGCGGGACCGCCGCGAGCTTCGTGCAGCTGCGCCGCGACGTCTTCGACCGCGACGACGCGCTCGCGATCGCGGGCGCCCTGCGTCTCCGAGGGCCTTGACGACGCTCAGGCGGCGGGCGGCATGCAGCTGCCGAGCGTGTCGTAGCAGAAGCCCGTGAGGCAGGCTCCGCCGCAGCCGCAGTCCGCGTCGGTCGTGCAGGAGTCGCGCGAGCATCCGTGCGCGTCGCTCGTCGGCGAGGTGACGCACGTCGTGAGCGCGGGGCAGCTGTACGCGCCTCCGAAGCAAGGGACGGGATGACAGCGCCCGTCGCTCTCGCACGTCGCGTCGGTCCCGCAGCTCGTCGCGCTGCAGCGCGGCGCGCAGCGCGTGCTCGTGACGTCGCTGCCGTTGCCGCACGAGAAGGGGCGCGCGCAGGGCTCGACGTACGACTCGCAGAAGTCCGTCGAGGCGCAGTCGGCGTCGGTGAGGCAGGTCCGGTGAGCCATCACGCAGATGCCGCAGCCGGTGGAGGCGCCCGGGGCGAAGCACATCTCGAAGCGCGCAGGGTCGCACTCGCTCGTCGTGTGGCAGGGCGTCCCGAACGCAGGCACGTGCGGCGCGCAGGGGCCCGCGTCGGGCGGACCGGCGTCCGCCGGACCCGTGTCTGTCGGCCCGCCGTCGAGCGAGCCGCCGTCGCAGCGGGGCACCTCGCGCACGAGCGTCCCCGCGCTGCACGTCAGCGCCGGCCCGCAGGCGGTGCCCGGCGGACAGAAGGTGAACCCCTCGCACGGCGTGCCGTCGGGCGCGCTCGCCGCCTCGGCGCAGCTCCGCACCGTGCCGTGCGAGGTCGGGCAGCCCGCCACCAGCCCGAGGAGGACCACCGCCATGCCAAGGAGTGCCAGTCGACTCATGCGCGCGCCCGCAGCAACCGGCGGGCCAAGGCTCACATTCCCGCCTCGATCGTCATCGGCATGAGGGCCATCGGCTCGGCGCTCTCCATCGCGCGCATCAGGTAGCCGAACCGGATCGCGCTCAGCACCTCGGGCGAGAGCGTCCGGAGCACGTCGCCGAGACCGCCGTCGCTCGTCGTCGCCGAGCCGGTCTCGGTCGTGTCGGTGCCGAGCGGAGTGCCGGCGAGCACGTAGTCGAGCAGGCCGCTCGGTCGCGAGGGCGTCGTGGTGAACCCGGCGGAGTCGGGCAGGCCCCCGAGCTCGCGCGCCCGCTGCAGCGCGCTGCCGAAGCCGCCCAGCCGGTCCACGAGGCCGATCTCCTGCGCGTGGTCGCCCGTCCACACGCGGCCCTGGGCGACGGCGTGCACCTCGGTCAGGGTCATGCCGCGCCCCTCCGAGACCCGCGCCAGGAACGCGCGGTACCAGTCGCGCACGCTCTCGGCGAGGATCGCGCGCTCGTCCGGCGTGAAGGGCCGCCAGAGCGACTCCGCGCCCGCGTGCGCGCTGCGGCTGATCTGCTCGGTGTGGACGCCGTAGCGGGTGGCGATCGGCTCGAAGTCGACCTTGCCGAACCACACGCCGATCGAGCCGGTGATGGTCGAGGGGTCCGCCCAGATCTCGTCGCACGCGCTCGCCACGTAGTAGCCGCCGCTCGCCGCGACCGCGCCCATCGACGCGATGACCGGGATGCGACGCCGCGCGCGCTGGATGGCCCGCACGATCTGGTCGGCGGCGAGCACCGAGCCGCCGGGGCTGTCGATCCGCAGGATCATCGCCGCGACGTTCGGATCGCCCGCCACGCGATCGATCGCGTCGACGGCCGTGCGCCCACCGGTGGTGTGGATCTCGAGCAGCGGCACGTCGAGGTTCGTTCCGTCGGTCATCTCGCCGTCGACGAAGACGACGCCGACGTGCGGGGACTCGCCCCAGCCGCGCGTGGCCTCGGCGGGCGTGCTGCGCTCGCGCCCGTAGCTGCCGCCCATCGTCTGGCGGAGCACGTCGTCGAGGTCGTGCGAGTCGCCGCTCGAGTGCACGATGCCCGCCGTGATCGCGCGCGGAGTGACGTAAGGGCCGCCGTCGACGATCGCGCGTACGCGCGCCTCGTCGACCTCGAGGTCGTCGGCGAGGTCGTGCACGAGGCGCCCGTAGAGCTCGTCGATCAGCACGCCGCGCTCCTGCCGCGCCGGGCCGCTCATCGCGTCGTCCTGGTACTCCTCGATCGCGCTCTTGTAGCGGCCGATGCGCACGAAGTCGGCGCGCACGCCCAGCTCGCGGAGCAGCTGACCGTAGTGCTGGACCTCGAAGCTCGGCCCGTAGAGGCGCACGCCGCCGGCAGGATCGGCCACGATCGCGGAGGCGCCCGCGCACATGTAGAGCTCGCTGCCGCTCGCGTCCTCGAGCATGCACACCACCGGTCGGCCGGCCTCTTCGAGCTGCGTGATCAGCAGGCGCACCTCCTGCGCGTAGGCCATGCCGATGCCGCTGCCGAGCGGACGCAAGAGCACGCCGCGCACGCGCGGATCGTGCAGAGCGCGATCGAGCCGGCCGATCGTCGAGACGATGCTTCGCGCTCCCTGCCCCTCCATCACGACCTCGGCGATGACGTCGCCCGTGGGGATGCCGCGGCGCATGCGCCCGTCGAGGTGTCCCGTGACGTACCAGCCGGGCGAGCCGTCGAGGCCGTCGCCGACGATCACGCCGCCGCCCACGCCGAGCTGGCCCCAGTCGATCGCGAGGCCGGCCGTCACCCGCACGTCGGGGCTCGTCGTCGCCATCGTCCCGAGCGGACCGAGCACCTGGTTGCCGCCGAGGTTCTCCACGTCCACGGCCGCGAGCGCACGGCCGAGGTAGGGCACCTCGAGCTCGCCCATCACGCGCGCGCCGACGCGGCCACGCTCGTCGACGGCGCCTGCGAGGTCGAAGCTCAGCGCGCGCGACCCCTCGGGCCGCAGTCCGATCGCCAGCAGGAACGAGCGCGGCACGCTGCAGGGGCCGGTGCTCGTCGCGCCGATGGGCAGGCACCCGCCGTTGTACCCGGGACCGCTCAGATCACGGGCGACGAACGAGAACGCGAGCTGAGGGATCGGCCGCCACGACGCGGCGACGTCGAGCGTGAAGAGGCCCGAGAGGTGCGGATCGCCCGACCACAGGAAGCGGCTCGCCACGCCCACGCCGAGCGAGCGCGAGGCCGCGTACGCGAGGCCGAGCGAGAGCATCGTGTGCTCGATCCCCTGCCCGATGGGCGCCGTCGCGGGCCGCACGCTCTCGACCGATGCGCCGAGCGAGAGACCGAAGATCAGCGGCAGCGCGCCGTAGACGCCGTCCCCGCGCTGCCCCAGACCGGTCGAGTCCGCGGCGTCCGCGTGCACGTACGCGACCGTCCAGTCGTCGACGAACGCCATCGCCGCCGGATCGAGCGAGAGCGCGAAGGCGTCGTCGCTCGCGGCGTACGAGGACGGCGGCAGCCACACCCCGGAGGTGGCGCGGCGCAGCTGGGCGCGAGCGATCGAGGGCAGCGCCGCGAGCGCGAGGCAGACGAGAAGGGCGTGTCGCATCCGGCGCCGGCCGAGGGTAGCCCGGCTCGGGGGTCGGACCAAAGCCCACACGGCCTTCGATCCGGTCGGCTCGACGGCGCGTTCGCCCTTTCCAGGGTCCGCCCGCGCGCGCTACCTTCGACCGGTTACATGCTTCGCTCGCGGGTTTCCGCTGCTCTCGTGGTGGCTTGCACGCTCGGTACGGCTCTGGTCTGCCGGACGGCGGAGGCACAGGCGCACGAGCCGCCGCCGGAGGCGATGACGCTCTTCGAGAGCGCGCGCGCCCACTACCGGGCCGGCGAGTACGCCGCGGCGGCGAACGACCTCGAGAACGCGCTGGTCCTCGACCCGGCGGCGCCGACCCTGCTCTTCAACCTCGGTCGGGTCTACGAGCTGCAGGGGGACTACGCACAGTCGATCAGCGCCTACCGTCGCCTGCTGGCGGTCACGCCGCCCGAGCAGACCGAGGAGCGAGCGCGCACGCAGGACACCATCGACCGCCTCGAAGGCGCACAGGAGCATCGCGAGCCCCCGCCGCAGGAGACCGGCGAGCCGGACGAGCGCGGGCCGACGTACGTGCGGGAGCGCGGCGTGGCGGACGACGCGTTCTGGGGCACCTTCGCCGCGAGCGGGCTCGTGGGCCTGGCGGCGGTGGGCTGCGGCATCGGCTCGCTCGTGCTCTTCGACACCGGATCGCACTACACGCTGCTGGCGCCGGGCGACGCGACGCAGCGCACGCAGTACCTCGCCGACGCGAGCTCGGTCGGCCTCGCCGCCGACGTGCTGGGCTCGATCAGCCTCGCCGGCTTCGCGGCGGCGCTGCTGCTCTTCGTGCTGCGCGAGCACACGTACGAGTCGTGGGACGTCCGTGCCGGCGGTAGCGGCCTGGAGATCGCGTTCCACTGGGACGGGAGCGTGCTGTGACGCGCGCATCGCTCGCGATCGCGACGCTGCTCGCCACGCTGCCGCTCGCGACGCTTGCCGGCTGCTCGGCGATCGCCTCGCGCGACCCCGGACCGGCGCCCTGCGACTTCGCGCCCCCCGACCCCGATCCCTGCCCTGCGCCGCAGCACTGCGTGGACGGCTTCTGCGTGGGCTCGTGCGCGAACCCCGTCGCCGAGACGTGCAACGGTCTCGACGACGACTGCAACGGGATGGTCGACGACGACGCGCCCTGCACCGGTGGTCTCTGCGTCCGCGGCGAGTGCCGGACGGACTGCGCCGCCGCCGAGCTCTGCAACCAGCGGGACGACGACTGCGACACGCTCGTGGACGAGATGCTCGACGTCGACAGCGACGCCGACGGCTACGTGGCGTGCAACGTCGCGATGCCGAGCCAGAGCGACTGCAACGATCGCGACAGGGACATCCACCCCGGCGGCACCGAGGTCTGCAACGGCTACGACGACGACTGCAATCCGACGACCAGCGACCTGTCCGCCCGCTGCCCCGACGTCGGGACGCTCTGCGCCGTGCCGACCGGGGAGACCGTCCCGCGATGCATCGATCCGCGCGACTGCCGCCTGGTGCCCTGCGGCGCCGGGCAGCTCTGCAACGCGGACTCCACGTGCTGCACGATGGGCACCGCGGGCTGCGGCGCGCCCACGGACTGCCGCACGTCGGGCTGCGCGGGGGGCGAGCGCTGCACGCCGACGACGAGCTCGATGACGTGGGTCTGTCAGCCGCTGACACCGCTCGGAGGCGCGTGCGCCACGAACGCCGACTGCGCGAGCGGCCGCTGCTTCACGCGGCAGAGCCTCGCGCTCCAGGGCAGCGGGAGCGTGTGCGGCGCGCCGTGCTGCACCGACACGGAGTGCACGGCGTTCGCCGGCTCGACCTGCTGGGCGCCGGGGACGGGCGCGCGCTCGTGCGTCATGCGGACCGAGCTGAGCAGCGTGGACCTCGGCTTCACGCTCTGCACGAACCGCAACGCGTGCCCGGGGCGAGCGTGCGTGGCGTACTCCCTCTCGACACCCGCGGGCGGCGGCGGCGCCTGGGAGTGCGCGGCCGCCTCGGATCAGACGTGCGGCCTCGGCTTCGGCTGCGCGAGCGGCATCTGCGAGCCGATCCTCAACGCGTACTGCGTGAACCCCTGCGGCAGCGCCGCCGACTGCTCCTCGTCGAGGCCCGCGTGCGCCTACGTCCCCGTCGACGGGCAGTGGCTCACGGGCTGTCTGGCGTGGGGCGGACGCGGCCAGGGCGAGCCCTGCTCGACCGACGGCGACTGCCGCGAGAACCTGTGCCTCGGGGGCTTCTGCGCCGACACGTGCTGCGCCGACGCGACGTGCGGCGGCGGGACCTGTGCGCCGGTCGACCACTCCGGCTGGGAGATGCGCTGCGTGCCCCGCGCCCCGACCTGACGACCGGAGTGCTCGCGATTCACCGCCACCAAGCTCGCCGCCGGGGATCGGTTATCCTCTGACGCCTGGCGCGATGCTGACCTGCCCTACCTGTGGGACCGTGTATCCCAACAAGGCCTCCGGCACGTGCCCGGCGGACGGGACGCGGCTCGTGAGCGGCTCGGAGTACGCCGCGATCAAGAGCGACCCGCTCCTCGGCACGACCATGGCCGGCCGCTTCCGGATCGTCGGGCGCGTCGGCACGGGCGGGATGGGCACCGTCTACCGGGCCGAGCAGGTGGGCCTCGCGCGCCAGGTCGCCCTCAAGGTTCTCAAGCAAGAGGCCTCCTACGATCGCGAGACCGTCGCCCGCTTCCAGCGCGAGGCCAAGGCGATGAGCATGCTGCTCCACGCCAACACCGTCCGCGTCTTCGACTTCGGCGAGGACCCGAGCGGACACCTCTACTTGGCGATGGAGCTGCTCGAGGGCGAGCTCCTGACGGCGCGATCGGACCGCGAGGGCACCCTCGACGTCCGGCAGGCGATCCAGATCGTGCAGCAGATCCTGCGCTCGCTGTCCGAGGCGCACAGCAAGGGCCTCATCCATCGCGACCTCAAGCCCGACAACATCTACCTGGCGCGGATCGACGGGCACCCGGAGCCGGTCGTGAAGGTGCTCGACTTCGGCATCGCCAAGGTCTTCCGCGACGACGGAAAGCCGATGGATCAGCTCGAGACGCAGGCCGGCACCGTGTTCGGGACGCCGCGCTACATGTCGCCCGAGCAGGCGCAGGGAAAGCCGCTCGACCAGCGGAGCGACCTCTACTCGGTGGGCGTGCTGCTCTACCAGCTGCTCGTCGGGCACCCGCCCTTCATCGACGACGACGCCGTCGTCGTGATGGCCAAGCACATCCGCGACCAGCCAGAGCCGCCACGCAAGGCGGCGCCCGAGCGCCCGATCCCGGCGCGCCTCGAGCGCGTGGTGCTGCGCGCCCTCGCCAAGGATCCGAACGCGCGTCCCGGGAGCGCGGACGAGCTCGACAGGGAGCTGGTCGCGTGTCTCTCCGACGTCGACGAGGAGCAGCGGCTCGCGTCCGCGGGTCGGCGGAGCGCGGAGGTCATCTACCTCGCCGGACGGCCCGTCCCGCGCAACGCGGCGATCGGAGGCGCGGTGGTGGTCGCGCTCTCGGCGCTCGTGGCGGCGATCGCGATCGCGACCGGCGGCGCTGGCGCCGCGGCGAGCACGGACTCGCAGGTGATCGTGCGCCCTCTGGCGACGACGACGACGCTCGCGGCGCGGCCGCCGCCGATGCCGACGACCGTGGCCGCGCCGGCGATGCATCCCGTGCTCGTCTCGAGCGAGCCTCCCGGCGCCGAGGTCTGGCAGTCGGGGAACCTGATCGGCACCGCGCCCATCACCTTCCAGGTCGACGACGCCTCACCACCCCCGGCGCTCGAGCTGCGCCTCGACGGGCACGAGCCCGCGACGCTCGAGCTCGGGGGCGCCGCGGATCAGACCACGGTGACGCTCGCGCCGCGGCGCGCAGGGACGGGATCGCGCCCGCCGCGGCCGCCGCACATCGGCACGACGATCTCTCCACCGGACACGTCGGTCGCGCCGCCGCCGCCCCCGCCGTCGACGACGGGCGCCGGCTCGTCGTACGAGCGCTTCGACTGACCCATGCGCGCGGCCTGCCTCGCAGCGTGCCTGGTCGGCGTCGCGTGCCTCACGCCGCCCGGCGGCGCGCAGGTCCGGGGCGGCGCGGTGACGCTCGGCGCAGGCGGAGACGTCCTGCTGCAGCCGCGCGTGGTGAGCGCCGGCCGCGCGGCCGTGGAGGGCTTCGATCGCGTGCTCGCGCCCGTGCGCGTGATGGCGCCCGCCGACCTGATCGCGTTCGCCAACCTCGAGTCGCCGCTCTCCGAAGAGATCCCCGTGGAGTCGGGCTCCCCTCCGACGCTCGGGGCGCCCGCGGACGTGGCCGCCGCGCTCGCGCGCGCGGGCATCGACGTCGTGTCCCTCGCGAACAACCACGCCTGGGACCAGGGAGCGCGCGGCGCGGCGCTCACGCTCCGAGCGCTCCGCGAGGCGGGCGTCCGCACGGCCGGCGCCGGCGACGACGACGACGCCGCGATCGCGCCCGTGGTGGTGACGCGCGGGACGATCCGCGTCGCGTTCGTCGCCGTCACCAACCGCGTCAACGCCGGCCCGGGGCACGACGAGCCGCAAGCGCGGATCGCCACCTGGGACGACGAGCGCGTGATCGCCGCGCTCGCGCGAGCGCGCCGCGCTGCCGACCTCGTGGTCGTGTCGATCCACTGGAGCCACGACTTCTGGCAGGGGCCACGGAGCGAGGAGCGGGAGCGCGCGCGCTTCCTCGTCGAGAACGGCGCCGACGTGATCCTCGGACACGGCCCGCACGTGCTGCACCCGGTCGAGCGCCTGGCCTCGCCGCGTGGCGAGGCGCTCTGCGCGTACTCGCTCGGCAACCTCGTCTCGAACCAGGGCTTCGCCTATCGCCTCGGACACGACGGCATCGGACACGAGGCGACCTGGCGCCCCGACGCGCGCGACGGTGCGTGGCTGCGGGTCCGCGTGAGCGTCGAGGCAGGACGCACGTCGATCGGGGAGCTCGAGGCCGTGCCGCTCTTCACCTACAACAACTTCCACGAGCGAGATCAGGGCCTCGAGCCCTGCGAGGACATCCGCGTGCAGCGCCTCTGCGACGTGGGCGACGGCGCGCTGCGCGCCGAGCGGCGCGCCGCGATCGCGGCCGCGCTCGGCCCCGAGGTGCGCCTCGTCGACCGCTGACGCAGGTCCGGGCGTGACGATTTCTTGACGCGATCGCCCCTCGTCCCGCACGCACGTGGGAGGAGGTCCGGCATGCTGCTCACCCACGACGTCCGTGTCCGACCGGAGGCGTCCGCCGTACGGACGCGACACGATCGTGTCGGCCGGGCCTGGCCGGGCACTGCGGCCGAGCGTGCCGCACAGCGCGCGGGTGCGCCGATCGAGTGGCTCCTCTCCGTGCTCGCCGAGCGCGAGGGTCACCGGCGCCTGCTCGACGAGAGCGGAAGCGTCGCGATCGCCGCCTTCCGCCTCGCGTGGGCGCGCGCGAAGACGTCCGCGGTTCCGTCCGACGTGCCGACGACGCACGAGCTGCGTGGCGCGGCGCGGGAGATCGCACGCCGCGCCGGGCTCGATCGCCTGCCGAGCCTGGGGGACATGGTCGCCGAGTGCGAGGCCGCCGGGCTGCTCGTGATCTGACGCGCTCAGCGGCCCGAGACCGCCATCCCGACCGCGAGCGCACCGAGGATCACGTAGAGACCGACCAGGAGGCCCACGAAGAGCACGCGGTAGCCGAGCACGGCGAGCCACGCCACACCGTTGCCCGTGCGGTGAAGCTCGCGCACTCCGATGATCTCGATGACGAGCGTCCACACGAGCGCGATCAGCGGCCCGAGGACGGGCACGATGAAGAGCACGTGCGTCGCGAACGAGTAGCTCGTCGCCCGCACGGTCCCCGCGTAGAAGGGCGCCTTCGCGGCCCCGAGCAGTCGCAGGGTCCCGTGGATCGCGGCGGACGCCATCCCCACCGACACGAGCGTGGTCACCGGCACGTGCACCATCATCGTGGGGACGAGCGCGAGGATCACACAGGTGTAGCTGCCGAAGAACGCCACGAGCGCGGGCGCCCGCGTCGCGAGCGCGACGGCGCTCCCGAACACGAGCATCGTGGCGATCGCCTGCAGCACCACCGCGATCTGCCCGACGCCGAACGCGACCATCCCGTGCTCGAAGCCGCCGACCGCGTCGTCCTCGAGCGCGGGCGTCCGGAAGAAGCGCGCGGGCGTGAAGAGCACCTCGCGCACCGTTCCGAAGAAGCCCCGCACGACGCCGATCTCGCCGCGCCGCTCCCACGCGATCGGCTCGGGCAGGCCGGCCTCGGCGCACGCGCGACAGACCTCCCGCGCGGCGCGCCTTCCCCAGAGGCAGCGCTCGCAGCGGTAGGTCGCGCACTTCGCGCAACGGAACGACGCCGGCTCGGACCCGTGCTCCTCGCAGCGCGTGCCCTCGGGGACGATGGGCCGGTGGATGCCGAGGTCGGCGACGACCGGCGGGTCCTCGCTCACGCGAGCGCTCCTATTGCTCGTCGCAGGTCAGCGCCGCGAGCGCGCCGCACTCCACGTGCACCATCGTCGCGGTCGTGACGACCGAGCCGGAGTACACGTCGTTCGGCTCGTCGGGGATGATCATCTCGCCGAGCGTGATGGTGGTTCCCGCGGCGCCGTACGAGGCGGAGCTGAACGTCAGGTTCGGCAGGCGCTGGTCCCAGGTCGCGTTCGTCGGGGCGCCCGTGCCGGGCACGGCGCCGCAGAACGTGCCGGTGCAGCCGATGCCGCCCCACGTGCTCTCGTTGGTCATGCAGCCAGCGCTCGACGCGCTGTCCTGCGACATCGCCGGCGTCCAGCGGAGCTGCGCGTTGCTCGGCGTGCCCGTGGTCATCGTGTACGCGGCGGGGGGCGTGACCGGGCACGCGTCCCACGTCAGCGTCGTGCCGCTGAGGGTGCCGGACGCGACCGGCGCGCAGCGACGATCGAGCGTGGGGCCGGTCGTGTCCGACACGCCGGTGAGGCAGCCGCTGACGCCGCCGGGGCAGCCGGTGGTCGCGTAGCGGAGCAGGCCCGCGCTGTGGTCGACGTCCGTCGTGACCATCGTGCTGCCCACCGAGCTCACGACGAACTCGATCGGCAGGTAGTACTCGACGAGCTGCACCGCGCCCGCCGCGGGAGCGCCGCCGCTGGCGGGGAAGCGCAGGCGGACGTAGCCGCGCGGGAAAGCCGCCGGCGTGAACGGCGAGGCGACCGCCGTGGACCCGTCGCCCCGGTGCGGCGACGAGCAGTTCGTGCCGACGTCGTAATAGGTGTTGCTCGAGCCGAGGCCGGTCTTGATCGTGTGGAAGCGCCCCGTCTCCGTCGGCGCCGCGCACGTGCCGCCGCCGATCGCGTAGACGACGTCGCAGAACTGGGGAGCGGAGCTGCCGGCGTCGGAGCCGGCGTCCGTGACCGTCGCGGCATCGGTGCCCGCGTCGCTCGCGACCATCGCGGCGTCGGTGCCCGCGTCGACCGACGTCGCGGCATCGTCCGCAGCCGCTGCGTCGACGCCCGCGTCGTCCAGCACGCCCGTGTCGGTCCCGGGCGTGCCCATGTCCATCGCCGGCGTGCCCATGTCGATCCCGGCCATGCCCGTGTCGATCGGGGCCCCGCCCGTGTCGCGCGCGGCGTCGACGGCCGCGTCGGTGCCCCCGCTCGCGTCGTTCTGCATGCCGGCGTCGGTGCCGGGGTTGTCGGGCGAGCTGCAGCCGATCGCCAGCAGCGAGGAGACGATTGCGCACGCAACGATGGGCGAGAGCCGGGTCGGGTCGTTCATCCCCGACGAGTAACCCGGGTGGCCCCCCCTTGGCAAAACGTCGCGGACCTCGCCCGATCAGTCGGCGAAGTGGCGCGCCGCGACGCCGTCGACGTCGGCGCCGTTCGCGAGCGGGTCGTGCGGATAGACGGCGCCGGTGTCGGGGTTCGTGACCAGCGCCGCGCTCGTGAGGCGCACGTAGCGAAAGCCCTGCGCGCGGATCTCGGCCGCGTCGCCCTCCGTGGGCAGCTCGTCGAGGTCGAACGCGTCGCCACCGGCACGCGGATCGAACCAGCCGATCGGGCTCACGTCGTCGTTCACGAGGACCGGCGTCACCCCCGCGAAGCCCTCCCAGTCCTCGATGCGGCGCGAGTACACCGCCGCGTCCGGGGCGAGGTAGCGGTGGGGCAGCTCCACCCAGCGCGCGCCGTCGAGCGACACCGCGACGACGATCGGATCCATGAAGTACGCGTCCGGATCCCACATCGTCCGAAACGGGTTCTCGAACACGACGAGGTCTGCGCCCGGGCCGTTGGTGACGCGCCGGCCGCTCCAGCCGAGCACGAGGTACGGGTGACTCGCGTAGTCGAGCGAGTACACGTCGGTGCTGCCGGCGAGCGCGCCGCCGCCGCGCACGCCGTCGATCGCGTGGCGCGGGTCGCCGAACGCCTCGCCGGTGGCGCCGGGCGCGTCGACGACCTCGTCGGCGAGCGCCTCGGGGGCCCTGGACGCAGGGGCGGCGCACGCCGCGACGCAGAAGAAGCAGAGAGCACAGACGATCGATCGACCCATGGCGTCGGACCTTCCCCACGGACCTCCCACGAGGCCGCGGCGCGATACACCGATCGAGCGATCGGCGTCGACGGCAGGTCTTCGGGCTCGATGGCGATCGCGACGGGGTCGCGGTTCCTACTCGCCTGCCCTTCCCGGTCTGCCGGGCCTATAGCCAATTCTGGCTAGGGCCGGTCAGACCAGTGGACGTGCAGGCTCTCGTTCCATCACACCGCTGCGGGGCAGCTCCGGAGTCTCACCGGATTCCCTCGAGGTCCCCGGTCACTCCGGGGACGCCGACGAAGGCCCGAGCGTAGCTCAGAATTTCCCGGTGACCGAGAGGAACGTCATCTTGTCGTTCGTCTCGCGCAGGCGCGTCGAGAGGATGCGCACGAAGTTCCAGAGCACCTCGTAGCCGAGATCCTTGTCGAGGAAGAGGAGATCCTCGAGCGCGTCCTTGCTGAGCACGAGGAGCCGGCAGCGCTCGTGCACGCGCGCGTCGGCGCTGCGCGGGAAGTCGTCGATGAGCGCCATCTCGCCGAAGGCCTGGCCGATGCCGAGCACGGCGAGCGCTTCCTCACCCATGCCGCTCACCTCGCGGGAGATGCGGATCTTTCCGTCGAGGATGATGTAGAGCTTGTCCCCGACCTCGCCCTCGCGGAAGACGATGTCGCCGAGGCGGAAGCTCTCCTCCGAGCAGATCGACGCGACGCGCTTCAGCCCCTCGGGCCGAATGCCCGCGAAGAGCTGGACCTTCCCCAGCGACTCGACGACGTCGGTCGACATCCGAGGCGGATGGTATCGGCTCGGCGTCGGGGGCGGAAGTTTCTCGGGATCGGGCTCTGGACGGCGGCTGGCGTAGCCACCGGGTGGCGGCTCATGCCGCCGCTCGGGCGCGCGCGGCCGGGGGCCTGGTGGTGCGCTCGGCGTGCTGCTCGATCGAGACCTGCGTGGCGAGCATGAACGCCCCGACCCGGTTCAGGAGCATCCCCGCGATCGTGGCGCGCATCTCGCGCAGCACGTCCTCGACGGGCGCCTTCTCGGCGGCCTGCGCCGCGAGATCGAGCATCTCGGTCAGCGCCTTCGGGTGCACGAAGGGTGCGAGCTCGGCGCGCAGCAGCTCGCTGCTGCGAAAGAGCCGCTCGGTCCGTGCGTTCTGGCCGATGACCGTGAGGTCGGATTGCTCGCTCTGCATGCCGCCGCGTGTGCAAGCACGGGGCCAGCCGAGGCGCGCCGTGGCTCAGGGGAACAGGATCGGGCAGCCTGCGTGCGCATCCTCGCACGCAGCCTGGGGCCGGCCGAGCACCGTCGCGCAGTCGGCGCCGACGCAGTCGCAGCCGCTGATGGGCAGACAGCCGCTCGAGCCGAACGCGTACCCGAGCACCGCCGCGCACGCGCCCGACGACGCCGCCGACGCAGCTGCAGGCGAGGGCACGGCACGCGGTGCCGTCCCAGGCGTAGCCAGGCGTGCCCGCGCAGCGGCCGTTCGAGTGCGCGTCCATCGGCGTGCAGTCGGGCGCGCACGCGATGTCGAAGCAGCCGGTGCCCGGCGGCGTGCACGTGCTGCACGAGGCGTTGCAGCAGAACGTGCCTTCTGCGCACACGTCGCGCCCGCAGCGCACGGGCGCGCACGTGAGGTGCGAGCAGAAGCAGGGCGAGCCGTCGTAGACGCAGCCCGGCGGCGGCGCGGGGCACTCGCACCAGCCCATGTCCGGATCCACCCCGGCGTCGCAGGCGTCGCTCGTCCGGCGGACGAAGGCCCCGCCCGTGCACACCAGCTCGTCGCAGCCCGCCAGGGGGCACGTGCGCCCGGGCGCGCTGCACCAATCACCGGCGGCGGCGGTCGCGCACGGCGGGTCGCAGACGGGGCGCGGCAGGTCGAGGGTGAGGCAGCGCCCGCACCAGCACTGGTTGCCGGCCGTGCAGGCCGGCCCGCCCCCGCAGTCGCCCAGGCCGCCGCCGTCGGCCATTGCGCCGCCGCCGTCGCCCGGGTCGCGCTCGTGGGCGAGGCATCCGCCGACCGAGCAGGCCAGGATCAAGGACGAGAGGAGCTGTCCGACGTGTGCCACGCCGAGCCGGGATCGGGTCATGCGCCGATCGACAGCAACGCGCGTACCGCGGGACGACGCGGCCTCAGAACACGGTTCCGTCGCTCTCGACCGTGATGGGCGGCGTCCCGTCGGCGCGCTTCTCCCGGGCGGCCTGGCGCCCCGCGGCCCACGTGCCGCCCTCGAGCACCTTCGCGAGCGGGAGCTCCTGGGGCGTCATCGCCAGCTCGCGTCGCACGGCCTGGCCGACCTCGTCGAGCAGCGCGACCGTGAGCGCGCGCCACTCCACGATCACCTCGTCGCCGGGCGCCCACACCTTCGTCAGCACGTCCGCGTGCTTCGGGACGAGCACGCCGTCGTCCACGAAGAGGCCGCCGTTGCGGTACTCCGCGAGGCCCGTGAGCTCGTCGCTGCGGATGACCCGCACGCCCGCCTGCTCGAGCGGCTCGATGAGCGAGTACGTCAGCCACTGCGAGAGCTTGTGGAAGGGCACCAGGCCCATGGTGATGGTCGGCCCGCCGACCTTGCCGTGCTTCCAGACGTCGCCGAGGTTCACGCCGAGCAGCTCGATGCGCCCCGGCCAGATGGGCCCGAGGCCCTCGAGCACGACGAAGAGGATCCTGCGCGCGGGGATGCGTCCATCCTCGACGCGCGCGAGGCAAGCGTCGAAGAGCCGGCCCACGCGCGGCGGCTCGTGCCCGGCCTCGCCGAAGAAGCGCGGCGTCGCGCGCATCGCCGAGCCCAGCCGGCCGAGCAGGTCGGCGCGTCCCTCGAGGCCCACCATCGGGTTCTTGCCCGAGGCCTGGAAGGCCGCACCGAGCTTCATCCCGTCGAGCTGCTCCAGGCCGTCGGCGTCGGCGCGGTACGGGCTCTTCTTGTCCGACGAGAAGAGCCCGTCCACGAACATGTGGTAGCTCGCGACCGCGAGCCCCTCGCTGCGCGCGAACACCTGGCCCGTGCCCGGCTCGCGGTACTTCCACTCGGGCCCGGCGCCCGCGTCGAGGAGCACGCTCGTGATCGCGAGCGCGAAGCGCGCGCGCGCCTGCTCGTCGATCGGCAGGTGCGCGATCCGCCGCTCGAAGTCCGCGACGCGATCGACACCACCGGCGCGGAAGTGGTTCCAGCGGGAGTGGCAGGGGATCTTCAGGGTCGGGTATGCCGCGCGCGTGACCGCGAGCGTCCGCGCGACGACGCGGTCGAGCGCGTCGAGCCTCACCTCGAAGTGATCGAGCTTGCCGGCCAGGCCGAGGTCGAGCACCTCGCGGGCGCGCGCGCGGATCGTGGACGGGGATCGCAGGAACGCGATCGGGCCCTGCGCGTCCGACATGCTGTCGCGGAGATCACCCATGTCCGGTCAGAGACTACGCCCCTTGGTGTCCGCGAGATCCTTCGCGGTGGGAGGGGCCTCACCGCCGGTGAAGTAGCCCGCCGCCATCTTGGCCTCCATCTCCACCTTGGCGTCGTCGGGGATCAGCTCGTCGGGGATGCGGACGCGCTCGCCGATCTCGATGCCGCTCCGGACGAGCGCGTCGTGCTTCATGTTGCTCATGCTGACGAAGCGGTCGAGCTTCGTGATGCCGAGCCAGTGCAGCGGATCCGGCATGAGCTCCTGGAAGCGCATGTCCTGAACGCCCGCGACGCACTCGGTCCGCGCGAAGTACTGCGCGGCCGAGTCGCCGCCCTCCTGGCGCTTGCGCGCGTTGTAGACGAGGAACTTCGTCACCTCGCCGAGCGCGCGCCCCTCCTTGCGGTTGTAGACGACGAGGCCCGTGCCGCCCGCCTGCACGTCCCGGATGCACTCCTCGATGCCGTGCGTGAGGTAGGGGCGGCAGGTGCAGATGTCCGAGCCGAACACGTCCGAGCCGTTGCACTCGTCGTGTACGCGGCAGGTGAGCGGCACCTTGCGATCCCCGAGCTTGCTCGGGTCGCCGAAGACGTAGACGGTGTGCCCGCCGATCGGGGGCAAGAACACGTCGAGGTCGCCGCGCGTGACGAGCTCGGGGAACATGCCGCCCGTCTGCTCGAAGAGCGTGCGCCGCAGCTCGGCGTCGGTGCACCCGAAGCGCCGCGCGATGCCGGGGAGGTACCAGACCGGCTCGATCGCGGCCTTGGTCACGAGGGCATCGCCGTTCTTCTTGAGCAGCTTGCCGTCGGGCTTCAGGCGGCCCTTCTCGATGGCCTCCTCGATCTCGGGGATGCGCAGGTGCGCCTTGGTGATCGCGATCGTCGGGCGGATGTCGTAGCCCTTCCGGATCCAGTCGCCGAAGACGTCCTGCACCGACGCGCCCCAGGGGTCGATCGAGACGATCTTCTCGGGCTGGCTCCACTCTGGGTGCGGCCCGAGGCGGTCCGTGGGCGAGGTGTTCGTGAGGTCGGCGTGGTGCTCGGCCTTGAGCGAGCCGGCGGCGATGGCGAGCGCGCGGTAGACGGCGTAGGCGCCCGAGTGCGTGCCGATGGCGTTGCGGTGCTCGGGGTGGCTGAGCGTGGCGATGATCGGCCCGCGGGCCCGCGCGTCGGCCGCGCCCCAGTGGATGCGGACCGGCGGCCCACCGTCCTGACCCGGGTGCGACGTCAGCCGGATGTGCTTGCTGCGACCGCCCGACCGTTTCTCTGCCAAAGGAGCCCCCGCCCTGTGATTGGCCGAGGAATCTCCCACGCCCAGGAGGCGAGGTCGAGGAAGGGGACCTGGCTCAGACCCGCTCGACGCGGACCCGATCGGCGTAGGCCGCGAGCGCGCTCAGGTCTTCGAGGTCGGAGGTCACGACCACGCCGCCGCCCTCGGCGAGCGCCACGAGCAGCGCGTCCACAGCGGATCCGCGCCGGGCGCGGGCTCGAAGGCGCGCGGCGCGCCGGGCGAGTGGCTCCGGGACGGCTTCGATGATCTCGCAGCCGCGCAAGAAGCGGTTCGTGGTGGCGTCACGGGCATCGCCCCGCAGCGCCTCGACAAGCACGACGGTGGACACGACGAACGCGTCGGCGCCCTCCGAACGAAGCGCCTCGATCAGCGCGAGCGCGGCCGGGTCGCGCTCGACGAGCGCACTGAGGCCACCCGAGTCGAGCACGACGGTGCTCACGCGGCGCGAGTCGAGCGGATGGCCGCCTTCCGGTCCTTGCCGAGGATGCGCCTCGCCTTCGCCGTCGCCCGGGCCTTCTGTGCCTTGGTCGGCTCGCCCACCTCGGCGCGGAGCCCGGCCAGATACCGATCCATCTCCGTCGCGAGCGCACGGCGGCGGATCGCGTCGCGGATCGCGTCCTGCAGGAGCTTCGAGGCCGGCAGGCCGAGCTCCTTCGCCTTCCGGTGGAGCTCGTCGGGCAGGTAGACCTGGAGGCGCGGCATAGGCGCCTGAGTATACACACCCCCGGGGCTCCCGCACCCCGCGGCCGCAGACTCCCGGGCGGCGACTACTGCGCGGCGCGGCTGTCGGTGCGGTGGAACTCGACGCGGCGGTTCATGCTGCGGCCCTGGTCGGTCGCGTTGTCCTCGATCGGCATGGTCTCGCCGTAGCCGCGCGCGGTCATGCGGTCGCCGCTGATGCCCTGCTGCATCAGGTAGGTGCGGACCGAGTCGGCGCGCGCCTGCGAGAGCTGCATGTTGTGGCGGTCGTTGCCGCGGCTGTCGGTGTGGCCCTGGACCTCGATCGAGATGTCCGGGAAGTCGCGCATGACCTGCGCGACCGTGTCGAGGATCGCGTGGCTCTCCGGGCGGATCGTGGCGCGATCCGTGACGAAGAAGACCTGCTGGTGGATGACGATGCCCTCGCTCGTGACCTCGACGTCCTGGTAGACGCGCGGGCAGCCCTGCTCGGGCGGCAGGCCGGGCTCGTTCGGGCACTGGTCGATGGCGTCGTTGATCTCGTCGCCGTCGTTGTCGAGGTCCGGGCAGCCGTCGTCGTCGCGGTGGCCGTCGCGGTCCTCGGGCTCGTTCGGGCAGTGGTCGGCCGTGTCGAGGATGGTGTCGACGTCGTTGTCGAGCTCGGGGCAGCCGTCGGCGTCCTGGTAGCCGTCCGCGTCCTCGGGCTCCGCGGGGCACAGGTCGTGGTCGTCGTCGAGGCCATCGCCGTCCGAGTCCTGGGTCTCGGGGCAGCCGTCCTCGTCCTGGAAGCCGTCGCGATCCTCGGGGACGTCGGGGCACTGGTCGTCCGGGTCGAGGATCCCGTCGCCGTCGCGATCGCCCGGCGCGGGCGGCGGAGGCGGCTCGGGCTCGTGCTCGAGGCAGCGCTCCGGATCGGTCATGTGCAGCGCGGCGCGCGCGTTCGGCTCCGCGAGGTCGAAGTGCTGCTGCGCGCGGATGGGGTCGCCCTGGGCGATCTCGCGCTCGGCGAACTCGAGGTTGGCGCGAGCCACGGCGAGCTCGCGCGGGGCACAGACGCGCGCGCCGTTGCGCTCGGCCTGGTCGACGATCTCGCGCGTTCCCGAGATCCGGCCCTGCAGGACCGCGCCCTGGCCGCACGCGAGGGCGAAGAGCACGAGCGCGGGCCCGGCGACCCGGAGGAGGCGCGCCGTCATCAGTCGTCGTCTCCGTGACGCGTCCCGGCGCGGCCGGAGGCGAGGTCGTCGCGCATGCGCGCGCGTGCGTGGTCGCGCGCCTCGGTCGCGTAACGGTGGGCCTCCTGCGCGTAGTGGACGGCGTCCTCGTAGCTGCCGCCGCCCGCCTCTTCCTGGGCCTTGTTGTAGTACTCGCGCGCGATCCAGTACTCGTAGGGCGCGTGCTCGGTCGCGTCGGCGTGCTCCGCCTCGGACACGATGGAGCCCGCGGAGATGATCTCGGCCGTGTACCAGACGGGCCCGCACCCCGCGGCGGCGGAGGCGAGGAAGAGGAAGCAGAGTGCGCGAAGCAGGGCGTTCAGCACGGCCACCGGGTGCGACAGGACGCTAACGCGCGAGGGCGCGCGGGGTCAATCGCCGCGAGCGGAGGCGGCCGGTCCGGCTTCGGCCAGGTGCCGGACGTGGTCGAGCACGCGCAGGTGCACGCGGTGGATCACGGCGTCCGACCGGACGCGGAAGTAGGGCTCGGGGCGGAGGGAGAGCGTGTACCAGGTGGACCCCTCGAGGCGCGTGCCGCCGTCCGGCAGCGGGACGAGCCGGAGCTCGCCCCGGACCGAGCGGAGCGACGCGTCGAGGCCGGTCCACGACGTCGAAGGCCAGGCGCCGCCCCGGCTCCCAGGCCCTCACGGGCTCGATGAACGCTTCGCCTGACGTCGCTCGAAGAGGCCGTGCACGTACGTCGTGCGCGCGACGCCCGGCTCGTCCTTCACCACGCGCTCGCCCATCGCGTCGTAGCTGAACGAGGCGCTCGTCCCGCCGGCCGCGGTCGACGTCATCGTCTGCGGCAGATCGAAGTCCGTGTACGTCGCGGTGAAGCCGGGGCCGATCTCCATCCGCCCGCGCTCGTCGTGAACGGCGGTCGTGCCGGCCGCGGCGTTCGTGACCCCGGTGCCACCCGGGCTCGTCGAAGCGCGTCGCCGCGCCGCGCGCCGGCCGGTCGAGCGTGAGCACGCGCGAGACGACGTTGCCGCCCTGGTCGTGGTCGTAGGCCACCTCCATCAGCGGCCGCCCGCTCGCGTCGACCGTCTGCACGTCCTCGAGCCAGGGCACCTGGTGCGCGTCGCCGTACGTGTAGAACGTGTGCGTCCCGTTCCCGAGCGTCTCCGCCGTCAGCCGGCCATGCCCGTCGTACGCCTCGGCGGTCCACGGCCCGTCGGCAAGCGGTTCGCCCGGAGATCGCCCGGCTGGCGGTGCGAACGCCAGGTCGACGGCAAACGCGTCCACAGCGGCTAACGACCCGCTACTCAAGGGTGCGTTCGACCAGGCGCACCAGCGCGGCCGGATCCTCGAGTGCGGAAATCGATTCGTATATCGCCTCGTGGAGCTTGCTGTCATCGAGCGCGAAGGCCAGAGCAGACGCTGCCCGGGCCTTCGAGAAGCAGTGGAGGGCCCGCAGTCTCTGAGACGCTCCGCCGTCTTCCTCCAGGCGGAAGTACTCGTCGTCGAAGCCGGCAGAAAGGCTCTCCAGCCGGCTGCGAAGAAGCGTGACGTCGGTGGTGGCGGCTCCGCGAAGGATGGCGAGAGCGGCGCTGACTTCGGGTTCGGCGAGAGAGACCGCAGCGACGGCGCCTTCGCAGGCGACGTACACGGCCTGACGACGCTTGCTTGAAGCGGCCCTTCGAAAACGCTCGCCGACAATCGGCGCCACGGCATCGAGCCGGAACCGCTCCATCACGGCACCTTCAATGGAGTAATCGCTCTTGCTCCGGCCGCCTCGATCGCAGCGGCACACGCCGGACAAATGGGTCGGGTCGCGCCCACCTCGAGAAGCCGGAGTCCGTTCTGGTCTGCGTAGGTCACGATGTCCATCTCGGCATGGCCCAGACCGGGAGCAAGAGTCTCGCCGGGCGCGAGTGTCACGCCTGGTCGCAGATAGCCTCGCGGCTCGCTGGTGCCCACGAGCACCCGACGAGTCCCGCTTGCATCCTCCGCAACGCCGACGCCGATGGTGATCCGTCCACGGCTGCCCGCCGGAATCGCGTCGCGGAGCGCCCCGACTCGCGCCGCCGTCCCGCCTTCAGCGGCCGCGAGCTCTCCCTCGACTCCACCTGCGCCTCCGAGGGCCGCGGTCAGGACCATCACGGTGCCCGTGCCCAGCAGCTCGGCGGCCGTGTTCACCAGCGTCGGGTTCCCGACGTCGCCGGCTGCGATCGCGTCGACCATCACGCCCGCTCTCACGAGGTGCTGGTCCGCGCGCGCCTCTGCTGCGGCTGGGTCTCGGTAGTCCGCGTACGCCTGCTCGATCGGACCGAGCGCGGGTACCGCCGCGTGGAGCAGTCGCTGGACGACCTCCTCCGGGCTCTGAGCGGGCACGGAGATGACGTCGAGCACGCCGTCGGCGAAGGAGTCCGCCGCGTGCCGCTCCTCGCGATGGACGGCGGCGACCTGGGTCGCTGGCGATCGCATCGCGGCGTCCGCGCCCTGGAGGGTGCTTCCGGAGCCGCCGGAGTCGAGCGTGATGGGGACCGGGCTCGGTGCCCGCGGCTCGACCGGGGCCGCCGTCGATGGGCCGGTTCCGCCGCCGGTCCGGGCCGACATCGGGTCGGACGTCGCCTGCGTCGAGCCGCTGCTTCCCCCGCCCCACAAGCCGGCGACGAAGCTGGCCGCGGTCGCCCACGCCGCGTTCCAGAGATCCTCCGGGTGCGAGAGGTCGTCGACGTACTGCAGGCCCGTCGGGTCCGTGTACGTGAGGGGGTTGTTGAGGACGTAGCTGTAGCTGTTCCAGGCCTGGCGGTTGTGCTGGCCGACGAGCGGGTCCGGGGTCGCGAAGCGGCCGACGGACGGGAGGTAGATCCTGCCGCCCATGTCGATCGCGCCGAGCTCGGGGTCGACGCCGTGGCTCGTAAAGCCGTCGCGCTCCGCGGGCGCCGACTCCGCGACCGGGGCGCCGTTGGCCGTGACCCTCGTGCGCGCGCCGAACACGCCGTAGCGGTAGCGCTCGCTCACGAGGCCGCCCTCGTCGGTCACGGCGGTGGGCGAGCCGAGCCCGTCGGTGTGCACGTACCTCGTCGTCGTCGTACCGCTCGGAGCGGTCGTGATCTGCGCGATCACCCTGCCGCCCACGCTGACGTTCACGGTGTCGGTCGCGGCGTTGCCGACCTGACGTCGCTCGAAGAGGCCGTGCACGTACGTCGTGCGCGCGACGCCCGGCTCGTTCTTCACCACGCGCTCGCCCATCGCGTCGTAGCTGAACGAGGCGCTCGTCCCGCCGGCCGCGGTCGACGTCATCGTCTGCGGCAGATCGAAGTCCGTGTACGTCGCGGTGAAGCCGGGGCCGATCTCCATCCGTCCGCGCTCGTCGTGAACGGCGGTCGTGCCGGCTGCGGTGGCGAGCTGGTGCGGCGCGCTCGGCGAGTACGTCTGCGTCTGCCCCGCGTTGTAGGTGAGGTTCCCGAGGTCGTCGTACACGAAGGACTCGGTCGGCCGTCCGATCGTGCGGTGTGTCCGCACGCGCGAGAGCGAGTCGTACGTGTAGCGCTCGTCGAAGCGCGTCGCCGCGCCGCGCGCCGGCCGGTCGAGCGTGTGCACGCGCGACACGACGTTGCCGCCCTCGTCGTGGTCGTAGGCCACCTCCATCAGCGGCCGCCCGCTCGCGTCGACCGTCTGCACGTCCTCGAGCCACGGGACCTGGTGCGCGTCGCCGTACGTGTAGAACGTGTGCGTCCCGTTTCCGAGCGTCTCCGCCGTCAGCCTGCCCTGCCCGTCGTACGCCTCCGCGGTCCACAGGCTCCGCTCGCCCTCGCGCACCTCCTCCACCATGCCCGAGTACGTCTCGTACGCGTACGTGATCTCGCGGCCGGGCCCGCCGCTCGCGCCGGGGTAGGTGATCGAGCCGAGCCGACCCGCGTCGTCGTAGCGATAGCCGAGCAGGTAGGTCTCGGCCTCGTTCACCGTCGTCGTCTCGGTCGAGAGACGCCCCAGCTCGTCGTAGAGGTAGCTGCGGACCACCGCGTCGCGATCGAGCTCGGCGTTGCCCGCGCGCTCCGTGCGCGCGAGCAGGCCCAGGCCGACGTCGGGGTCGTCCCACACCATCGCGGTGTCGCCGTCGTTGCCGCTCTCGATCGACGTCACGCGCGAGACCTGGTCGTAGTGGTACGCCGTGCGACGCGGCCCGCCGTCCGACTCGAGCTCCTCGACCAGCCGATCGAAGCCGTCGTACCCGTAGAACCGGTCGCCGGAGTCGGGGTCGTGCGAGCGCCTCCGTCGGCCGTACCGATCGTGCCGCCACGTCCACAGGAAGCCCGACTGGTCTCGCATCTCGCGGATGTTGCTGAACGGCCCGTACGTGTACTTCACGAACGTCGCGTGGGATGCGGAGTCCGCCGCGCCGTCCACCGTCATCAGCAGCCGGCCCGCGCCGTCCGACTGCGTGAACGACACGTGCCCGCGCCGATCCGTGTAGATGGCGACGTTGCCCTTGTACCTCACCTGGATCGGCGGCCCGTGATCGCTGAAGTCGACGCGCGTGATGCGATCGAGCGCGTCGTAGGTGAAGGAGTGCGACACCCCGGGCCGCTGCCCGACGTAGTAGGGCGCCGCGACGCCGCTGACGCGACCGAGCGGATCGTAGCTCGCGGCAGCCACCATCACGCCGTCGAAGCCCCGCACGGTGTGCGAGAGCGAGCGGCCGAACTGGTCGATGAAGGTGTGATCCTCCGCACCTCCACGCGGGATGCGGCGGATGTCCATCCGGTCGCCGCTCTCGCCGCTGGTCATCCCGAGGTAGTCGATATCGACCCTGTGTCCGTGCCCTTCCGAGCTGCGCACGCGGCCCAGCGCGTCGTACCTGGTGCGCGTCGCGATGCCGTTGGCGTCGACCGTGATGACCGGGACGCCCAGCGTCGGCTCGACGCCGACGAGGTGCTCCAGCAGCGTGTCGTCGTCCGCCACGCTCGTGAGGTGCCTGGGGAAGAGGCGCTCCTCGTCGTACTCGACGGTGCTCTCCTGCGGCGCGGCGCCGGTCAGCTCGCTCGTCCTCGACGAGGTGACCATGCAGTACTCGTCGCGGCCCAGCTCGGTACGCTGGTAGTAGGTGCTGTCGTCGTCGGGCTCGGGCTCTCGCGTGGTCGCGCGCAAGGATGCGGGACACCTCGCACGATCGTCGTAGCCCCACTCGAACGCGGTCGTGCGTGTCTCGAAGAAGTGGTCGGGCGTCTCGCTCGTCAGGCTCGCGCGCGTGACCACGGCGGGCAGCCAGTGGTCCACGTCCATGAACGCCTCGATGCCGACGGTGACCGTGCCCACGCCGTCCGTCACCTCGCGGACCGCCTCCGGCCCGCTCGGAACACCGAAGCCGTAGCTCGCGTACTGGAACGTCCGATCGGCCGAGCCGCTCAGGTACACCGCATTCGGCGAGCGCGGATCGTCCGCCGTGAGGTACGCGGCATCGCCCACGGCGGGCGGTGACCAGCCCGGCACGTCGGTCCAGTGCCGGACGTGGACCGCGCTGATCTGGGCGATCGGATAAGGCCCCGGCGCGACCGAGTACTCGATGAAGCGCGCGCTCACGTCGACGGTGCCGCCGCGCCCGATCGTGCCGGTGGTCTGGATCACCGCGCGAGGGCGGCGCGCACGGACGTAGCGCCTCCCGAGGCGAGCGTCGGTCGCGGGCCCCGGACCGAGATCGTCCTCCGGCGCCTCGTAGAAGGTATCGGTCCGTCGAACCTCGGAGGGCGACGCCGAGGGCTCGATGACGGTGTGCCGGAGGAAGCCGAGCCACCCGCCGCCGGCGACGTCGAAGCGCGGTCCCGCGTACTCGTGTCGATAGGGAAGTCCGCGCTCGTCCGTGTGCGTCGCGACCGCGAGCGCGGACGCGCCGCACGCCACGGAGTCGCTCAGCGGGGCGCACGATCCTTGCGCGGTGCGAGCCGTCGCGTACGTGACCGCTACTTGCTGACGGCCCGACCGTTCCACCCGCACGAGCAGACCGGGACGACCCTCGAACACCCGGCGGAGGTGGAGCGAGTGGTCGCGCGGCACCGCGTACATCAGCTCGGCGACGCCGTCGCCGTCGGCATCAAGCACCTCCGTCAGCGGCCAGGAGATCGGCTCGGGGAGCGCGCCGATGAAGCCCGTGTTCGGCCGGCTGAACGCGGCGAAGCCGCCGGGCAGTCGCGAGGCGAGCAGGGCGTAGCCCGCGCCGGTCCATCGGTACACGTCCAGCGTGTCGAGCGGAGGCGTGTCGCCCGTGAAGGTGCGCTGATGAAGGATGACTCCGAGATCGGCGAACCCGTCCGCGTCGAAGTCGGCCACCCGGACGGCTGCAGGAATGACGTAGCCGTACTCGGCGGGTCTCGATGCGACCGGCAGTGCGGCGACTGCGGGGCCGAAGTAGCCGCCCATGTTGAGGCGCAGCGACCAGCGCGCCGCGGGATCGTGGCTCGCATTCTGGATGTCGAGCGCGTCGGTGAGGCCGTCGCCGTTGACGTCGAGGAAGACCCAGCTCCCGGCGGGATCGAGGTTGGTCGGCACGAGGTCCGCGCCGAGCTCGACGATGGACGAGGTCGAGGATGCTGGACTGATCGTGTCGACCCGGTGCTGATAGAGCGTGCTCGTGCGGCCATCGCCGCGGAGGCTGATCGTGTTGAACGCCACGAGAGGCGACGGCAGTGCGTCGTCGACCGGGACGATCGCGTCCGCTTCGTTCGCGATGGGCACGCCCGAGAGACCGGCGAACCACGTGAGCGAGCGCCTGAGCAGGGCGGGCGAGCCGATGACCGGTGTGTGGGCCGCGCACTGCCGCAGCACGGTCGGAAACCCGAGCGCTTGCAGGTCGACCGTCCCGAGCGTCATCGCCTGGCCCGCGGGGCAGAGAGACGAGGCGGCCCCGGCCGGCGATGCGTGGTACCGGCGCCGGAAGCGCGGAATCGTGTCGGAGATCGCCCCGACTCGCGCGAGCGAGAGCGTGGAGACGCCGGACGTGTCCGCAGTGAGCATCTCCGGCCTGCCGTCCGCATCGACGTCGAGCGGGATCAGAGAGCGCGCAGCGGGGACGTCGATCGAGTCCGGCACCAGCGCCGGGCTCGGCGCCGGCTCGTAGCGAAGCGCGATCCAGCTAGGCGAGCTCGGGAGCAGCGCGCTGCCGGGGACGAGGATCTCCTCGGAGCCGTTGCCGTCGATGTCGGCGTGCGCGACCTGATTGCCAGGCCAGTTCGTCTGCGTGTAGGCATCGACGTAGCCGAGCCCCGCGGCCTGTGTGGCGATGCTCGCGTTCAGGTCGATGTCGCCGCTCGCGAAGCGCGACGTCGAGTACGTGAACTCCAGCGCCTCGCGGCACACGGCGTCCGCGCACTCGCGGACGGTGGTGATCGTGCGGCGATCGGTCGGACCGCCGACGGGGCTGCCGATCTCGTAGCGCCTCGCCTGGTGGCCATCGGGGCCGTAGCTCTCGACGCTCGTGAGATATCGTGTGGTCGCGAGGCTCAGGCCGCTGACCATCCGGAGCTGCTGCCGGAATCCCGTGGACTCGTACCGGAGGCGCACGCTCCTCTGCCCGGGCACGACCTGGCTGTCGACCGCCTGGTGTCCGGTGTAGGTCATGAGCGTCGGGATCACCTCGACGGGCGGGCACCCGGCCGCGTTCAAGGTCGCGATGACTGCGTTGACGGGCGACGCGCTCGACGGAGCCACCGCGTCGTACTCGACGGTCATGAAGTTTCCGGCGAGGTCCTCCACCCGCGTAAGCAGCCATCCGTACGTGCCCGCTGCGCCGTTCCGGTCGCACAGCGCGCCGCGCAGGATGCCCGCTGACGTCCCGTGCGGAGCGCCCTCGAGCGTCGGGCCGTAGTGGTACGCGACACCGTTGTCGTGATGGACGACGAACCCCGTGGGCTCGCTCGAAGAGCCGATGATCTCGATGGACTCGGTCCCGTTCTGCAGCGGCCTCAGCCTCCCGGTCGGACCCTGGATGGGGCCGAGATCCGCAGGCACGAGGCGCTGGCCCTCGAGGCAGTAGACGTCCTCGTCCCAGGCGACCGGCGACGCGCTTCCATCGATCGCAACGGTCCGCCCGCAGCGCGTGATCGCGGACAGCCCCGCGAGGCTCCAGCCCACACCGAGGGAGCTGTCACCGGCGCGGCTCGAGTAGTGCAGCGCGAGGTTCGGCTGCACGCCCGCGCGACCGGGAGGCGCCCAGATCGGCACGTCGTAGGTCGCGGCGCCATCGGCCGTCACCTCGAGGACTCCCGACGTCCAGCCGGGGTGGCCCTCGGGCGCGACCACGGCGTTCGTGAGCCAGTCCTCCGGCAACCCGTCCAGATTCGCCGCCGTGCCCGCGATCTCGGGGAGCTCACCCGCACACGCGATGAGGGTCGCGAGCGCGAACGGGAAGGCTCGGCGAACGACGCTCACGGGACCACCGCGACGCGAGGCGACGCTCGCAGCAAGCGCGGTCGGGGGCTTCTTCGAACGAACGAACGAACGAACGAGCAGAGCGCATGCCAGACCTCCGCGTCCAGGACGATGAGGCCAGCGATCGGCGTGGAGGTCAATCGGCACAGGGTTACCGAGTCGAGATCGGGGAGCGCGAGGGGGGCGCCCCTCGCCGACGCGAAGCGGCGGGGCCGCGTCGTTGGCCCCAACGCGGGGCAGAAACCATTGGCCCCC
>JBGAQA010000040.1:0-54932 GCA_044220955.1 Sandaracinaceae bacterium | reverse complement strand
CTGAGGATCGCGGGCAAGACGTGGGTGCGCTTCCTCGGGCTCTTCTCGCCCGTGATGCGTGAGCTCGTGGAGATGCAGTACCTGCAGGAGACGCCCGTGCTGCTCGACGACCGGAAGCTCCGCGCCCAACTCCCGACGGTGAAGAAGACGCCCTACGTCGAAGGCATCGCCAAGACCGTCGAGGGGTACCGCGCGGCGGCCAAGGCCTGAGCGCGTTCCGTCGGCGGCGTTGCTACCGGAGGCGAGGCCATCGGTCGGCCGGAACGCCGCGAGCCATGCAGTCGCGGCCCGCGGGACCTCGTTGCTTGCGAGGATCAGCCCGCGCGGCCCTGATCGGTGCTCAGCTTCTTCAGCAGCCGCAGCCGTGCGCCCACGATCGCGTCCGACTCGAGCGCGGGCAGCGTCCAGGGCAGGCGCAGCGACCAGTTCGCCGGCCCCATCGTGTTGGGCGTGTTGATGCGCGCGCGCAGCGAGAGCACGTCCTGGATCGGGAAGATCGCGAGCCGGCTGGGCGCGCTCAGGGTCTTCCAGAGCAGCGCGGCCCACACCGGGTCGTCCCAGCGCTCGAAGTCCTTCTTCGCGAGGTGCTTCATGCCGTCGAGCGAGGTGAACGCGGCGCGCTCCCACTCGCCGAGCGCGTCCCACCAGTCGGCGCTCGTCTCGGTGTCGTGCGTGCCGGTCGTCGCGAGCGAGAGCTCGGGGTACGTCTTGGTCTCGCGGTAGCGGCCCTGCTCCTGCTCCCAGCGCAGCACGCGGTGGCCGGGGATGCCGAGCGTCTCGAGGGAGAGGCGCACGAAGTCCGGGATGACGCCCAGGTCCTCCGCGATCAGCTCCGTGCCGCTCGCGCCGAGCGCCTTCAGCACCGCCTCGCCCTGCGCGAGCTGCGCCGGCTGGTCCGGGGGATCGAAGTGGTGCTTCTGCGCCTTGTCGCGCGGGCGCAGGTACGTGCGATAGAGGCCGACGACGTGGTCGATGCGGATCGCGTCGTAGAGCTTGGCGGTGTGCGCGCCGCGCGCGTGGAAGAGCGCGTACTTCTCTTCCTTCAGCGCCTCCCAGCGATAGGGCGGCAGGCCCCACTCCTGTCCCTCCGCGCTGAAGGCGTCGGGCGGCGCGCCGACCGTCGCGTCCGTGCGGTAGAGCGCCTGGCGCGCCCACACGTCCGCCGCGTCGTCGGCGACGAGGAAGGGCTCGTCGCCGATCAGCCCGACGCCGAGCGCGTTCGTGGCGCGGCGCGCCGCCTCGAGCTGACGGAACGCGAGCCACTGCAGGTACGTGCGGAAGCGGATCTCGCGCGCGTGCGTGGCGCGCGCGTCGGCGAGCGCGTGCGGCGCGGCGTCGCGGAGCGCGGCCGGCCACTCGCGCCAGCTGCCCGGGCGCTCGTTCTTGAGCGTGCGGAAGAGCGCGTACGCCGGGAGCCAGTGCGCGTGCTCCTCCTCGAAGCGTGCGAGATCGCGGGCGCGCTCGGAGCCCGCGTCGACGCTGGTCGTGAAGGCCTCGAACGCCCGCCGCAGCACGCCCGTCTTCAGGCGGCGCACCTTGTCGTGCGAGACACGCGGCGCGCCCTCCACGTCCTCGAGCAGCGCGGCCTCGGCCGGCGTCAGCGAGCCTCGGCCCGCGAAGTCCGGCAGGGCGTCGATCGCGAGGTAGAGCGGGTCGAGGGCGAAGAACGAGCACGACGCGTAGGGGCTGTCCTGTCCGGGCGAGGGCTCGAGGAGCGGCAGCGTCAGCACGCACGAGAAGCCGCCCCGCATCGCCCACGCGGCGAAGCGCGGCAGGTCGGTGTACTCGCCGACGCCCCAGCCGGTCCCGCTGCGGAGCGAGAACAGAGGCACCATCACGCCGGCACGCCGTCGGTCGAGGATCAACATGAGGGGCCAGCGTGGCTCCGGCGATGCCCGGATGTCGAGGGCACACGTGCGCTATCCTCGCGCGGCGCATGAGCGAGCGAGACGAGCTTCGCCGCGAGCCGGCCACGGTCGGCCTCGGCTTGCGGGGGCAGATCACGCTGGCGCTCGTGCTCGGGCTCGGCCTCTTCGTGCTGATGACGGCCCTGAGCGCCGACCGGCTCGCGACCCGCGCGCTCGAGCGCGAGCGCGAGCAGCTCGCGCACGTCGTCGCGGGAGACGTCGGACGGGCGATCGTTCGCACCAGCGCGCCGCCGCTCCTGCTCGACCGGGCGCTCGAGGAGTTCGTGGGCGAGGGCGGCGTGCTCGGCTTCGACGTCCTCGAGGAGGGGAGCGCCGTCGAGCGGCGCGGCATCACGGGCGTGGGCGTCTACGGCACCAGCGCGATCGCCGGCGGCGAGGTACGCGTGTGGATCCAGAGCCCGAGCGAGGACGCCGGGCACTCGCTCGTGGCGCTGCTCGTGCTCTACGCGAGCCTCGCCGCGCTCGCGATCCTCTTCCTCACCTACGTCCTGCTCACGCGGCTCATCGTGCAGCCGGTCGAGGCGCTCACCCGTGCCTCCGAGCGCCTCGCGGCGGTCAAGCTCGACGCGCGCGCGCCGATCGGCGGCGCCGCCGAGGTGGCGCGGCTCTCGGTGGCGTTCAACGCGATGGGGAGCGACCTGCGCCGGGAGCGCGCCGCCCTCGATGCGCGGGTGGCAGAGCTGGAGAAGACCACGCGCGATCTGCGCGCGGCGCAGAGCTCGCTGGTCCGCAGCGAGAAGCTCGCCTCGGTCGGGCGCCTCTCGGCGGGCATCGCGCACGAGATCGGCAACCCGCTCACCTCGATCCTCGGGCTGGTCGAGCTCCTGCGCGAGGGCGGGCTCGAGCCGGCGGAGCAGGCCGAGTTCCTGAAGCGCATCCAGGGCGAGACCGAGCGCATCCACCGGATCATCCGGGACCTGCTCGACTTCGCGCGGGCGCAGCCCGATCAGGGAGAGGACGCGCGCGCGAGCACCGACCTCGCCGCCGTGATCGACCGCGCCGTCACGCTCGTCGCGCCGCAGAAGGATCTGCGCCGCATCGCGATCGAGCGCCGCGTCGCCGCCGATCTGCCGCGCGTGCGCGGGAGCGAGGACCGCTGGACGCAGGTGCTCCTGAACCTGCTCCTCAACGCGGCCGACGCGATCGAGGGCGACGGGACCATCTCGATCGCGCTCGACGAGGGAGGCGAGCCGGGCTCGCTCGTGCTGACCGTCAGCGACACCGGCCCGGGCATCGCGCCCGAGGTCCGGGACCGCCTCTTCGAGCCGTTCGTCACGACCAAGCCGCCCGGCAGCGGCACGGGGCTCGGCCTCGCGGTCTGCCTCTCGCTGGTGGAGGGCTTCGGTGGAAAGCTGAGCGTGGACAACGTCGAGGGCGGCGGCGCGCGCTTCACGATCCTCGCGCGCACGCCCGCCTGAGAGGGTAGCCTCGCGGTCATGGGCTACGGCAGCTACAGCGCGGCGGCGCACCTCGAGATCACCAAGGCGCGGGCGAACGTCGCGCAGGACGCGCTCTTCGCCGGGCGCGAGTGCCACTCCACCATGCGCCCCTTCGGCGTGAAGTTCCGCGAGAGCCGGGACAGCGAGGCCCATCCCGACTCGGTCGGCGTGATCTTCGCGCTCGACGTCACCGGATCGATGGGCGACATCCCCGTCGGGCTGGCCAAGAGGACGCTGCCGCACTTCATGACGAGCGTGCTGGAGATCCTGCCCTCCGCGCAGGTGATGTTCATGGCGCTCGGCAACGCGCACGCGGACCGCTCGCCGCTGCAGGTCGGGCAGTTCGAGAGCGAGGCGGGGCTGATCGATCAGTGGCTCTCGCGGATCCACCTCGAGGGCGGCGGCGGCGCGCTCGGCGAGTCGTACGACCTCGCGATGCGCTTCGCGTCGCGGCACACGAAGATGGACTGCCTCGAGAAGCGCGGGAAGAAGGGCTACCTGCTGATGACCGGCGACGAGCCGCCGTTCTCGCAGCTGATGGCGGAGCGTGTGCGCGCGATCCTCGGGGACCCGGAGCAGCTCGACGTGCCCATCCACGAGACGGCGCGCGAGGTGCTGCGCTCGTTCCACACGTTCTTCTTCATCCCCGATCCGATGCGGGCCGCGCGCTACGACACCCAGAGGACGTGGTTCAAGATCTTCCACGAGCGGGTGATCGTGCTCGACCAGCCGGACGACACCGCCCACGCGGGCGCGCTCGTGATCGGGATCGAGGAGCGCAAGCTCGTGGACGAGGCGGCGATCGCGCGGCACGTCGAGGAGAAGCTCCACCGGACGGGCCGCGAGCGGGACCGGCTCGTGAAGGCGGTCGTCCCGTTCGCCCTGGCGCTCGCGAAGGGGCCGATCGCGGACGTCGAGGAGCAGGGGACGCGGCCCTACGATCCGACGCCGGGGTGAGGCGTCAAGGCTTCGCGCGCGACGAGCCCGTGGTCACGCGCGTCGGCGTCATCGGTCGCTTCGTCGGCGAGTCGGTGTCGGTCGTCGCGCGCGGGAGCGACCAGGGCTCGCGCTCGAGCAGGCGCTCGGCGCGCTCGCGCAAGCGCGCGTCCAGCTTGCCCGCGAAGGCGCCCTCGAACGCCTTCTTCGTCTCGGCCGCGGTGGCCAGGCGATCCTCGGGGCGCGCGGCGAGCGCGAGGCGCAGGACCCGCTCGAGCTCCGGAGAGAGCGTGACCCAGAGCTTCGGGTCGGGCGGCCCCGCGCTGCGCGCGGCCGTGGCGATCGCGATGGCGTCGTCGCCGAAGAACGCCGGGCGGCCGGCGAGCGACCGGTACGCCACGAGCCCGAGCGCGTAGAGGTCGGCGCGCGAGTCGACGCGCTCTCCGAGCGCCTGCTCGGGGGCCATGTACGAGGGCGTGCCGGCGACGAGCGCGGCGCCCGCGCTCACGAGGTCGTGCAGCTGCGCGACGCCGAAGTCGACGATCTTCCACCGCGCGCCCTCGCGGCTCGTCGTGAGCATGACGTTGTGCGGCTTGAGGTCGCGGTGGATGACGCCCGCCGCGTGCACCGCGCGCAGGCCCTCGGCGACGTCGCGCACCAGCACGCGTACCTCTTCGAGAGAGAGGTGGTGCCGTGCGCGGAGCAGGGTCGCGAGCGTGGCGCCCTCGATCAACTCCATCACCAGATACGGCAGCTCCGCGTCGGGCGGACTGACCTCGAGCACCTTGGCGACGTGGGGGCTGGCCACGCGGCCGAGCACGGCGGCCTCCTCCTCGAACAGGACCAGGGACAGGGGCTCGGACGCGCGGTCGCGGCGCAGGACCTTCACGGCGACCCGCTCGCCGGCGCCGTCGACGGGGCTCGCCGCGTAGACCTCGCCCATGCCGCCGCTCGCGAGGAGCGCGTCGAGGCGGTAGCGGCCCATCGTCTCGCCCACGAAGAGCGCCTCGTGGCTCGAGAGCGCGCGCGCGACGTCCGCGTTCGCCGCCCGCAGCTGGGCCTCGCGGCGGGCCGCCTCGCGGGCGGCGAGCCGCGAGCCGACCACGAGCGCCCGGTAGCGTCGGTCGATCGCGAGCCCGAGGCCGAAGGCGGCGAGATAGAGGAACTGCACGAAGCCGTGCATCGCGTAGGGCTCGATCGGCGTCCGCCCCGGGACCAGCGTCGGCGCGTTCCCGGCGTCGGGGACCACGCCCGTGACGATCAGCGAGAAGAGCGCGAGGTGCGAGAGCGCGCAGGCCGTCCACGTCCCGTACGTGCGCAGCCAGCGGCTCGCCGCGCTCGGGGCGCTCTCGCTGGCGTCGAACGCGCTGCCGAAGAAGAGGACGCACGCGACCACGCACGCGAAGCCCGAGTGCAGACCCACCGTGTACGCGGGGAGCGCCGAGAGCGCCCCGACGAGCGTCCACGCCCAGGCGCGCGCGGTCTCGCGGGCCCGCGCGTAGGAAGCGAGCAGCGCGATCGCCAGGATGCCGGCGCAGCCGATCGCGACCGGCAGCGCGCCCGGGCCGACGACGCCGAGCAGCGCCGCGCCGACGATGCCCATCGAGAAGAGCAGCATCTGCTCGCCGCGCGTGCGCGAGGCGTAGGCGGCGCGCCACGCGGCGCTGGTGTCGGCGTGGGGCGCCGGGGCCTCCACGGGCGCGCGCCCCCGCGGCGGCTCACCCGACGGGGACGTCGGCATGGGCGTCGGCGTCGCGCCCGCGGCGGTGGTCGACGGGGACACCGCGGGCGCGGGTGGGGCCGCGCTGCTCCGGCGGGGCGCGACGTCCGTCTCGTCCAGGCCGGGCGTCGGAGGCGGAGTCGAGGGGCGAGCGATGGGCGTCGCCGCCCGCGCGCGGCTCGCCGCCACGGCGCGCCGGTACTCGGCTCGCGCTTCCTCGAGGAGCGCGTCGCGCAGCGAGGTCGCCCGGACGGACGCCTCGATGGCGGCGGCGACCGCCGCGTATCGGTCCTGCAGCGCGCGTCCCGCGAGGAACGCCGCGAGGTACACCGCCTGGATCGCCGCGTGGCCGGCCGCGTGGTGCCAGGGGACGTGGTTCGGCAGGAGCAGCGGCACGAGCGAGCGGTCCTCGATCGCGCCTGCGAGCACGAGCACGACGGGCGCGGCCTGTCCGATCGCCAGCGCGAGGTACACGGCGAGCCCGATGCGGCCGCGTGCCCCCGGCTCCGAGAGCACGCCCGTGAAGAGCAGCACGAGCACGATGGACGCCGCGAAGGGACCGTTCGGCCCCCAGAACCACGCGGACGGCGCCGCGAGCAGCCCCACGCACGCGAGGAGCCCCGCGCGGAGCGCGATCGCGGGCGGCGTCTGCGGCAGGCGCATCGCCCCCGAGGCCAGCCCGAGCAGGACGCTCTGCCCGAGCAGCGCCGCGATCGCGGGCCACGGCGTCGCGGGAGGCCGCGCCATGAGCGCGACGACGCCGGTCGCGCCGAGCATGCCGAGCGCGAGCGCCGCGTACGCGCGCGCCCGGGAGACGACCTTCTCGGGCTCCGACGGGAGCGAGACGGCGGCGTCCGCGGTCTCGATCACGGCCGGCTCGCTCGTCGCCATCTCGACGCAGCTTACCCCCGGAGCGCGTGCTCCCTCTCACCAACCCTCGCTCTGCGCGGGGGATGGGCTGTGGGCCGGGGTGACTCGGGCTATTCAGTCCTCGGCGCGCCCGCCGAGCCCGAGGCGAGACATCGCCTTGTAGATCGACATGCGATCCAGCCCGGCGGCGCGCGCGGCCGCCGAGAGGTTGCCGCCGTGCGCGTCGAAGAGCGCGGTCAGGTACCGCCGCTCGAACGTGTCGACGACGCGCTGCTTGGCGATGCGGAAGGGCACCGCGAGGTCGATCTCCGCGCCCGACGCGTCGAGACCCGCGTCGGTCGGGGGCGCAGGCTCCTCCCAGGCCCCGAGCAGCGCGGCGCGCGACACTGCGTTCTCCAGTTCGCGGACGTTGCCCGGCCAGCTCCGCGCGCGGACCCAGTCGAGGAACGCCTCGGGCAGCGGGGCCCGCTCGTGCGGCGGCAGACGCGCGAAGAAGTGCTCGACGAGCGGGTCGAGATCGCCGGGTCGCTCGCGCAGCGAGGGCACGCGCAGGTGCACGACCGCGAGCCGGTAGTACAGGTCCGAGCGGAACGCGCCGCGGTTCACCTCGCCGCCGAGATCTCGGTTGGTCGCCGCGATCAGCCGGACGTCGCACTCGATCGGGAGGCTCGATCCCAGCCGGCGCACCGTCCGCGTCTCGACCGCGCGGAGCAGGCGCGACTGCAGCTCGAGCGGCAGCTCGCCGATCTCGTCGAGGAAGAGCGTCCCTCCCGTCGCCATCTCGAAGACGCCCGCGGTCGCGCGGTGCGCGCCCGTGAAGGCGCCCTGCTCGTAGCCGAAGAGCTGCGCCTCGAAGAGCTGACGGGGCACCGCGCCGCAGTCGAGCGTGACGAAGGGCCCTGCCGCTCGCGGCGAGCGCGCGTGCAGCGCGGCGGCCACGCGCTCCTTGCCGACGCCGGTCTCTCCGGTGACCAGGACCGTGGCGTCGGTCCCGGCCACGCGATCGATCTCGGCGAAGAGGCGCCGCATCCCCGTGCTGCGCCCGACCATCCCCTCGAACGTGGTCTCGCTCCACAGAGGCACGCGCGCCGAGCCGCCGAGGGCCGTGAAGCGCACGAGGGAGTCGCCCAGCGTCAGCTCGGTGCCCGGCTCGAGGAACGCGTCGACCACGCGCAAGCCGCGGACGTAGGTGCCGTTCGTGGAGCCGAGGTCGCGCAGGCGGTAGCCGTCCTCCTCGAGGGCGAGCTCGCAGTGCTGCGAAGACACGAGCTTGTCGTTCAGCACGAGGTCGGTCCCGGCGCGGCCGATCCGGATCCGGGGCGTGGCGAACGTGCGCGACAGGCCCGCGTCCGCGCCGGCGACGACGTCGAGCCTGCACGAGCGGACGTGGGCCGTCTCGCCGGAGGGCTCGCTGATCGTCCACGTCGCGGTGGTGAGCTGGTCCTCGGGGTGATCGGACGTCGTCGTCACGGGGCGAGCGTGCCCGATTTCGCTCCTGGCGCCGAGGCCCGACGCGCTCGTCGTCGCCCTGGGGCCGATCCATTCGGCTCTTGCGCGTGGCCCCGAGGCCGCGGACGATGCGCCACGATGGCGAAACGAACGAGCGAGGATCTGGCGAGCTGGCTGCGCGGGCGGGCGAGCCGCTATGCCGACGTCGACGAGTCGACGACCGGGGCAGGCACGCCGAGCGAGGCGAGCACGTACACGGCCGGCGGGAAGGCGTTTCTCTTCGTCGCGAGCAAGGACGGGATGTACGAGCTGCGCCTCAAGCTCGGCGTGTCCAAGGCGGAGGCGAGCCGCCTCTCGTCCAAGAGCCCGGACCGCTTCGCGATCGGCGCCACCGGCTGGGCCAAGATCACCTTCCCGCGCGGGGAGCCGGGCCCGCGACCGATCCTCGAGCGCTGGATCGACGAGAGCCACGCGCTCTTCGTCCCGGCGAATTCGAAGGCGACGCCCGGGAGCAAGGCGAAGTCGGCGCCCGTCGTGAAGCTGGCGGGGAAGAAGCCCGCGGCGCGCGCCAAGCGCTGATCTCGCCGTCACCGCGGCGCCCTGCCACGAGCGCGCGGAGCAGCGCACCCCGACGTGTGGTCGATTCCGAGGCGCGAGCGCCCCCGGAAGATCAGCGCGCGCGGGAGGCCAGCATCGCGATCGCCCGGTCGTGCAGCCCCGCCATGTCGCCGTTCGACATCAGCACGACCACGTCGCCGCGCCGGGCCTTCTCGTCGACGCGCGCCAGGATCGCGTCGTGGCTCTCGGGTGCCTCCGCGTCGCCGCCGCGCGCGCGGATCGCCGCCGCCACGTGCGCGACGTCGAGGCGCTCGCCCTCCGGCACGTTGCTCCGGCCGAGCGGCGCCAGGAGCGTGACGTCGGCGCTCGCGAACGCGTGCTCGTACTCGGGCTCGTGGATCTTGCGGCAGGCCGTCGCGCTGCGCGGCTCGAACACCGCGATCAGCCTCCCCTCGGGGTGGCGCGCGCGGATGGCGGCGAGCGTCTCGCGTACGGCCGTCGGGTGGTGCGCGAAGTCGTCGTACACGAGCACTCCGCCCGCCTCCGCGAGGAGCTCCTGCCGCCTCTTCACGCCCGAGAACGATCGCAGCGCGTGCGTGAGCGTCGTCAGCGGGATCGTGCCGCCCGTCGCCTCGCTCACGAGCGCGATCGCGGCGAGCGCGTTCTTGACGTTGTGCGCGCCCGGCAGCGGCGAGAGCACCGGCCCGGCCGAGGAGCCGCCGACGAAGAGGTCGAAGGGCTGCACGCCGCCCTGCGCGGCGATCGGCGCGGCGACCCAGGCGGGCGAGAGATCCGCCACGTCGTCCGTCGAGAGCGCGAACCAGACCACGCGGCAGCGCGCCCCCGACGCCACGCGCCGGACGAGCGGATCGCCCGCCCACGCGACCAGCACACCCGCCTCGGGGATGCGCGTGACGAGCGCGTCGAAGGCGGCGAGGTAGCTCCCCTCGTCCGGGTAGATGTCCACGTGATCGTGCTCGATGGAGCCGAGGATCACGGCGCGCGGGTTGTAGCGGAGGAACTTGGGCGACTTCTCGAAGAACGCGGAGTCGTACTCGTCGCCCTCGATCACGAAGGGGGCTCCCGCGCCCCCGACTCGGAACGACTCGCCGAAGTCCTTCGGGATCCCGCCCACGAGCATGCCGGGATCGAGGCCGGCCCGGAGCGCGAGGAACGCGAGCAGCGTCGTGGTCGTCGTCTTGCCGTGCGTGCCGGCCACGACCCAGCCGGGCCGGTCGTGGAGGAAGAGCTTCTCGAGCGCGCCGGGCATCGAGTCGTAGGGGATGCCCAGCTCGATCGCCGCGCGGGCCTCGGGGTTGTCCTTGCGGCAGACGTTGCCGACGACGACGAGGTCGGGGCGCGGCTCGAGGTTCTTGCCGTCCCAGCCCTTCTTCGTCTCGATGCCCCAGCGCGCGAGCGCCTCTCCCATCGGCGGGTGGAACGCGGTGTCGCTGCCGCTCACGCGGTGACCCGCGGCCCTCAAGAGGCCCGCGAGCGCGCCCATGCCGGTCCCGGCCACGCCGACGAGGTGAACGTGCATGCGGCACGAATAGCAGACGCGCGCGGGCGCCGGCAGAAAGCAGCGCGCTTGTGGCGCGTCCGGGGGGATCGACTAGTCTCCGGCCCGCCGTGCTCAGGCCTCGCCTCGCATCCGCGCTCGCCGTCGCGATCGCTCACCTCTTTCTGGTGCTGGCCCCGCCCGCGGCTTCGGCGCAGTCGTCGTCCTCGTCCTCGTCCTCGTCGGCGGCGAGCACCGGCACCCCCTGGGGCACGCGCACCGAGCACTGGCTCGCGGCGGGGCTCGGCCTCGCGCTCGGCGCGGCGACCGTCGCGATCGGCACCGGCATGCAGCGCTACGCGGTCGACCTCAACGACCACGCGCGCGCGACGACCACGACGCAGGCCGACGCGGCCGCGTCCGTGAACAGCGCCCGCGACTTCCTGCTCGCCGCCGAGGTGCTCTGGACGGTCGGCGCCTCGCTCGCCGGGATCGGCCTCACGTGGGTGATCGTCCTGTGCTTCTCGACCCCCGCGCCCTCGGCGGCCCCTGCGGCCGCGAGCGCACCCTCGGCGTCGCTGCGCGTGACGCCGCTCGGCGTCACGCTCGAGGGCGTGTTCTGATGACGTCGCGCGCGCTCCTGGTCGCGATCCTGGTCGTCGCGGGCGGATGCACCCTCGAGCCCGTCTCGCTCGAGGGGCGCACGTGTCGCAGCTACCTCGATTGCCTCGTGGGGCAGGGCTACTACTGCCAGCCCATCGACGCGGGCGACGGCAGCGACGCCGGCGCGGTGGGCATCTGCGTGCTCTTCGACGCGTCCGGCCCCGACGGTGGCAGCGACGCGGGCCGTGACGCCGGGCACGACGCCGCGATGGACGCGGGGATCGACTCCGGTTCCGACGCAGGCTCCGACGCCGGCAGCGACGCCGGCACCGACGCGGGAGCGGCCGATGCCGGGCTCGACGCCGCCGACGACGCGGGCGCCGACGACGCGGATCTCGACGCCGCTTCGAGCGACGCGGGCACCGACGCGCCCTGAGGGCGAGCGTCGCGGCCGCGCCTCAGTCGGCGTCGCGGCCCTCGAGGATCCCGTACTCGCGCAGTCGCCGGTAGAAGGTGCGGCGCGGCATCCCGAGCTTGCCGGCCGCCCGCACGCGGTTCCATCCCGCCGACTCGAGCGCTTCGAGGATCTTCCGGCGCTCGTGGGCCTTCCACTCCTCGAGGTTCCCCGGCGGCGGCGCCTCTCGTGGCGGCGCGAGCGGAGGCGCCGCCTCTTCTTCGACGGCACCCGAGGCGATCGGTGGCGGCTCTCCCCCCGTCAGCACCGCGAGGTCCGCCGAGGTGATCGTGTCGCCGGCGCTCAGGATCGAGGCGCTCATGAGCACGTGCTCGAGCTGTCGCACGTTGCCCGGGAGCGGGTGTCCGGCGAGCACGGCGAGCGCGTCCTTGCTGATCCGCTTCTTGGGCAGGCCCTCGCGCTTGGCCTGCTCCGTCAGGAAGTGCTCGGCGAGCAGCGGGATGTCGCCGGTTCGCTCGCGCAGCGGCGGCAGCCGCATCTCGACGACCGCGAGGCGGTAGTAGAGATCCTCACGGAACAGGCCCTTCTCGACCTGTTCCTTCAGCGACTTGTTCGACGCGGCGACGATCCGCACGTCCACCTGCGTCTCTTCCTCGCCGCCGATCGGCTTCACGCGCCCGTCGGCGAGGACGCGCAGGAGCTCGACCTGCATCTTGGCCGGCATGTCCCCGATCTCGTCGAGGAAGAGCGTGCCGCCGTGCGCCTGCACGAACACGCCGTTGCGGTCCCGGTCCGCGCCGGTGAACGCACCACGCTTGTGCCCGAAGAGCTCGCTCTCGAGGAGCGTCTCGGGGACGGCCGCGCAGTTCAGCGCGACGAAGGGCTTCTTGCTGCGCGTCCCGCCGAAGTGGATCGCGCGGGCGACGAGCTCCTTGCCGGTCCCGCTCTCGCCCTGGATGACGACCGGCACCGAGAGCGGGGCGACGCGGTCCACGATCGCGAGCACGCGCCGGATCCCGTCGCTGCGCCCGACGATCCCGTGGCGCTCGTACTGGGCGCGCAGCGCGTCGCGCGTCCGGACCAGCTCGCTCTTGGCCTCGTCGAGCTCGGCCGTGCGCGCGTCGAGCAGGCGCTCGATGTCCTCCTTGGCCTTCTCGAGCGCCTCGTTGGCCTCGGCGAGCTTCTGCCGCTGCGCGTCCAGGTCTCGGTAGAGCCTGGCGTTGGCGAGCGCGATGGCCGCCTGGTCGGCGAACGCGAGCAGCAGCTCGACGTCCGAGTGTCCGAAGCGCGCGCGCCGCACGCGGTGCTCGACGTAGAGCACGCCCAGGGTGCCGGATCCGCCCTCCATGGCCGCGGCGCGGATGGGCACGCAGGCCACGGACTGGAGCATCAGCCGGTGGACGGACACGTACTCCGAGAGGCGGCGGTCGACCTGCGCGTCGACCGTCACGATGGGCTCGCCGTCGATGAGGACCGCCTCCGCGATCGACTGGCTGAAGGCCACGTGCGGATCGTCGGGGCTCGCCGCGTCCCGGATGGCGTGCGGCTCGAGCTTGCCGTCGGCCCCGACGAGCAGCACGAAGCCGCGCTCGGCCCCCGAGAGATCCACGGCGCTCTCGTTGATGCGCGCGAGCAGGCGCGAGAGGTCTCGCTCGCTCGCCAGGCGCTTGGTGATCTCGAGCAGGCGCGCCCAGCGGCCGCCGAGCGCCAGGTCCGAGCTCGTGGCGGAGCGCTCGCCGCGTCCGCTCGCCGTGGCGCGCGTCGCCGCGCGCGCCGGGACCGACCAGAACGTGTCGCGCGCCGTCTTGGGGAGCGCCGTCGCGAGATCTTCGAGGATCTCGAGCGCGCGCTCGGTCGCCTTCCGAGCCTTCACCTCCGCGCCCGCGAGAGTGGAGAGGCGCGCAGTGGCCGCCTGGAGCCTCCACCCCAGCTCGCGCGACGCCGGTCCCCGCAGCTCGGCCTCGAGGGTCGCGAGATCGGCCAGCGCGCCCTCGACGTCGCCCGTGGCGCCGCGGGCGCTCGCGAGCAAGAGCCGCAGGCGCGGCCGGAGCCCGTCGAGCGCGTGCTCGGTGATCACGGACCGAGCGTCGGCGAGGCGGCTCGCCGCGGCCGACACGTCGGCGGGACCGTCGCGCTCGAGCAGCGCGTCGGCCGCGTCGAGCTTCGCGCTCGCTTCGCCGTCGGGCCGCGCGTGAGCGCGCAGGACCCCGGCGGCCTCGTCCCAGCGCGCGATCGCGCGCTCGAGGTGTCCCTCGCGCGCATCGACGCCCGCCAGCGCGCCGAGCGCGCTCGAGCGGGCCACCTCGTCCGCCGCCACCTCGGCCCGCGAGAGGGCCGCCTCGGCGAGCTCGCGCGCGCGTCCGATCTGTCCGAGCCAGAGCGCGATCCGCGCGTCGTCGCCCGGGGCGGCGACGCCGAGCGAGAGCGCGACGCGCGTGGCGACCTCGGCGGCGTCGGGCTCGGACACGGCGCGAGGATAGCGAAAAAGCAGGCGGGGCGAGAGGGGCCAAGGGGCTCCGCCTCGCCGCCGGAGCGGATCAGAGGCTGTCCGGCAGACCGAAGAGCGGGAAGAGGGCGGGCCGCATGTACGAGTGCAGCGCCGCGATCCCGTCCGAGCCGACCTCGACGTGCTGGAGCACGAGCGGGCGGAACCTCGTGTCGCCCGCCGCTCGCTGGTAGGCGGCGAAGCCGACGCCGCCCGCGACGGGCACGGGCAACACGCGCATCGGACCCAGCTGCGCGTAGATGCCGGCCAGGAACGCCGAGATCTCGTCGCGGCCCGTGACGATCGGCCCCGGCGGCATCGTGAGTCGCGCGTCGTCGCGCAAGAGCGAGGTGAGCGCGCCCGCGTCGCCCGACTCCCAGGCGCGCACGTAGCGTCCGAGCAGGCTCTCGATCGAGGGGTCGAGCGACGTCGGGCGAGCGCGCGCCGGCGCCGGGCAGCGCTCCCTCGCTCGCTGCAGGGCGCTGTTCACCGACGCCTCGGAGTGATCGAGGAGGCTGGCCGCCTCGCTCGCCGACCAGCCGAGCACGTCGCGCAAGAGGAGCACCGCGCGCTGCAGCGGTGGCAGCTCCGAGAGCGCGACCATGAACGCGAGCGCCACGCTCTCGCGCGCCGAGATGCGCGCCTCCGGGCCCGCCTCCGTGCTCTCCCAGATGGAGTCCGGGCACGGGTCGACGAGCGCGCCCGGGTCGAGCACCGCGGGCCGGCGCGCGAGGCGATCGAGGCAGACGTTCGTCGCGATCTGATAGAGCCACGCGCGCGCGGCCTTCGTGCTCTCGAGGCTGCCCGACGCGCGGAACGCGCGCAGCATCGTGTCCTGCGTGGCGTCGTCGGCGTCGGCGAGCGAGCCGAGCATGCGGTAGCAGTGCGCCCTGAGCTCGCGCCGGTGGGGCTCGAACAGCGCACCGAAGTCCGTGGTGCTCGGCTCGTTCAACACGTGCAGCGTACCGGGCGAGTCAGCGGATCACCACTCCGACCACTGCCCGGGCGCCTCGCGCAAGACGCTCGGGTCGGCGTCGCACCAGACGCCGACGGAGCGCAGAGCCCAGAGACGGCTCTCAGCCGACCGTCGAGCAGCCGAGCACGCCGCAGGTCTCGCCCGGCGCGCAGCACTCGCACGTGAAGATGCACGCCGTCTCCCCGGGCGCGCACGCGAGCGGCTCGCACGAGCCGAGCACGCACGACTCGCAGAGGCCGCACGCCGGCGAGCAAGCGCTCAGCGTGCACTCGTAGCTCGGCGGGGACGTCGCGGGGGTGTGCTCCGAGCACTGCAGGCCCGGATCGCAGGTGCCGCGGCACTGCCCGCCGCAGCCGTTCGACTCGCCGCAGCGGCGTCCCACGCAGGACGGCGTGCACGCGCAGTGGGGCGGCGAGCCGCCGCACGTCTCGCCCATGGCGGCGCACTGCGTCCCGACGCTGCACGTTCCCCCGCAGCCGTCGCTCGGCGCGCTGCCGCAGGGGCGCGTCGACGGGGGCGTGCAGGTCGGCGCGCAGCACGTCGTGCCGGTGCAGCGCTCGCCGCTCGGGCACATGGTCCCGTTCGGGCACATCGGACAGCCCGCCGGCTCGGTCGGGTTGGCGCCGCACGCGAGCGTGCTCGGCGAGGCGCACGCGGGACAGCACATGCCGCTGCTGCACGTGCTCCCTGCGCCACACGCCTGGCCGACGCCGCACGTGCGGCACACCGCGCCAGTGGTGTCGCGCTGATCGGGGATGCTGGTCCCGCAAGGGAAGTCCGTGGCGGGAGGACATGCGGGACAGCACGCGCCGCCCGAGCACGTGCTCCCGACCGGGCACGAGGTTCCGGTGCCGCAGGTGCGGCACACCGATCCGTCCGCTGCGTGCACGTCGGGCAGCGGCACGCCGCAAGCGACGGTGCTCGCGCCCGCGCAGTCGCCGCAGCACTCGCGCGCGAGCGGATCGGTCGTGCCCGGAGGGCTCACGCACGTCGTTCCTGCGGCGCACATCGAGCCGACGCCCGAGCAGGGCCGGCAGGTCAGCGAGGGGATCGGATCTCCGCAGGGCAGGCTGCTCGGCGTGGTGCAGCTCGCGCAGCACACGCCCGTCGCGCCGCCGGTGCACGTCGTTCCCGCCGTGCACGTCCCGGTTCCGTACCCGGTGCACGTGCGGCACACGTGGCCGGCCGCGTCGAGCACGTCCGGGATGCGCATGCCGCAGGGCACCGAGCTCGGGCTCGCGCAGTCGCCGCAGCAGGTGCGCTCGGTGGGCTGCGTGGTACCGGGAGGGCTCACGCAGGTCCCCGTCGCGCACATCGTCCCGACGCCCGTACACGTGCGGCACACGCCGCCGAGCGTGTCGCGCGGGCTCGGGACCGGCACGCCGCAGAGCACCGACGCGTCGGCGGGGCACGCGGGGCAGCACGCGCCCGCGGCATCGCAGGTGGCCGTGCCTGCGCAGCGCGTGCCCGTTCCCGTGCATGGGCTACTCCCCATGCAGGTCGGGGGGATCGCGGCGCCGCAGTCGACCATGTCGGGCGCGACGCAGGTCGCGGTGCACGTGCATGTGCCTGCGACGCACGACAGGCCGCCCGTGCACGGACCCTGGCAGCGCCCGCCGCAGCCGTCGTCGGCGCCGCACGCGACGCCCGCCGGACAGGAGGGCACGCACTCGCAGCGGCCGGCGTCGGGGTTGCAGGCGTCGTGGGGACCGGGGCAGGCGCCGTCGCAGAAGCCGCCGCAGCCGTCGTCCGCGCCGCACGCGGAGCCGGCGGGGCAGTGCCGCACGCACACGCAGCGGTTGCCGATGCAGCGCTCGGGCGGGGCGCAGGCCGGGCTGCACGCGCACGTCTCGACGCACGTGCCGTCGTTGCAGACCTGCCCCGCGTCGCATCGAACGCCGAAGCAGGGGTTCGCGATGCAGGCCCCCGCGCGGCAGAACTGCCCGTCGGAGCACGTGACGCCGTCGCACGCCGAGCGGGGCGTGCACGTGAAGTTGCACGCGGCGTCCGCGCCGCAGCTCGCCTCGCAGGGGACGATCGGCACGCACCCGCCGGTGGCGGCGCTGCAGTACTCGCCGGCGGGGCAGGTGATGCCCTCGCAGGCCACCGGCAGACAGCCCGCGAAGCAGCGACCGTCGAGGCACGTCTGGTCCGCCGCGCACGTCACGCCGTCGCACGGGTCGACGAGCGACACGCACCCCGCGTGGCAGCGCTCGAGGCCGAGGCGGCAGGGGCTGTGAGAGAGGCAGGGATCGCGCTGACAGAGGCGCCCCAGGCAGAGCCCCCCGGGTCCGCACTCGGCGTCCGTCCCGCAGGTGCGCGGGCCGGCGTCGTGCCCCGCGTCGGGCCCGCCGTCGGAGCCGGCGTCGTTCGTCGCATCGAAGCCGGCGTCGGAGCCGCCGTCGCGCGGGGCGATCGGCGCCGCGCAGCCGCTCGCGAACGCCGACACGGCTCCTACCCACGCGAACGCGACGACCCAGCGGCACGACGGCATCGACAGACACGCTACACGAGGGCGCGGGGTGGGGCGAGGACGCGTTACCCTCGGCGCAATGCGCTTCCTCGTCGTGCTCGGGTCGTGCTTCTTCTTCGCCGGGTGTGCCAGCGAGCCCGCCGCCGGCGACCCCGACGCCCGAGGCTCCGACGGGGGCGCGCCCGCGAGCGATGCCGGGGACGCGCGCGACGCCGGCCAGGGGATGGACGCGGCCGCCCCGGACGACGCGGCGGTTCCCGCCGCCGACGCCGGTCGGGACGCGATCGCCCTGCCGGACACGAGCTTCGGCGACGCCGGACCGCCGATGGCCGAGGGCTGCCTGACCGACGTCGGCGCGGGGCACCACGTCCTGCCCTGCGACGGCATCACCTACGACGTCGAGATCTCGCCCGCGTGCGCGATGGGCGGCTGCGGCGTGATCTTCGACGTGCACGGCGCGACCATGAGCGCCGACGACGAGGACCGGAACACGGGCCTGCGCGCGCTCGGCCCGGCGCACGGATACGTCGTGGTGCAGCCGACGGCGCCCGACGGGACCCTCGGCCCGTCGTGGGACCCGGCGCGCGACGACCCGAAGATCCTCGACTTCCTCCTTCTCACCCTCCGCGCGCTGCGCATCGATCCGGATCGGGTGCACTTCACCGGGTTCTCGCAGGGCGGGTACATGACGTGGCGGATGCTCTGCCACCACGCGGAGCTCTTCGGTTCGGTCGCGCCGGGCGCCGCGGCGACGGGGACGCTCTTCGAGGCGTGTTCGTTCAGCGCGACGGAGCGGCCCAGCGTCGAGGTGCCGGTGCTCTACCTGCACGGTCACCACGACCGGATCGTCAACTGGACCTACGGGGCGATGCAGCGAGACCGCGTGGTCGCGGGCTGGTCGATGGCGCTCGACACCATCGTCTCGATGGACGGCGCGCACGCCTGGACGCGCTGGCGGAGCCCGACCGGCAACCCGTTCGAGCTCGTCGAGCACGACTACGACGCGTACTCGCGCATCCTCGCGGGGCACTGCTTTCCGGGCAGCACCGACGTCGGCACCGATCGCTTCGGCACGACGGGCTTCGCCTGCGCGGACGCCTCCCCCGTGGTCTGGGGCGAGGCCGTGATCGCGTTCTTCGACGCGCACCCCCGCGGTTGAGTTCCAGGGGCCCGGAGCGCGAGAGACGCGATCAATCCCGAGGCTGGGCGCGCCCCTGGCGAGACCGGCCGAGCCGGATCACGGACCCGGGCGCGTCGATCGCAGCACGACCCACCCGGCGGCGCCCACCACGAGCGCGAGGAGCGCGCCGAACGCCGTCGCGGGATCGAGCCGCCCGAGGACGTTCACGACTCCGACGGCGAGCGCGAGGAGGATGACGCGATACGCGACGAAGGCCGCCACCACGACCGCGGGCACGATGGTGAACGCCAGCGCGAGGTGTCTTCCGTACGGGCCTGCCTCGGCGATCGCGAGGCCGTGCTCGGAGCGCAGCGTGTCGAGCACGCGCTCGCGGTCCTCCGGGGTCCAGGGCAGCTCGATCTGGTGCAGCGCCGGGCGAGGCGTATACGTCCCCGCGACGACCTCGAGGTGGTCCCGGAACGCGCGCGCGTGCAGGACCGGCTGGGGGCCGACGACGTCGTCGCCGCCCTCTTCGCGGACGGTGCGGCCCTCGAACGTCACGAGACGCGCGCGCGCGTCCGGACGCGCCCGACGCCACATCGGGACGGCCACCACCCAAGCCGCGATCGCCACCGGGACGAACACGCCGAGCGCGGTGCTCAAGAGCGGTGCCCCCACCGCCACCGCGGTCGAGATCACGACGAGCGAGAGGGCCAGAGTCCGCATGCGCGAGCGGTGCGCCGCCAGCGCCATCGGGGAGATCCGGAACGAGCTGGTCGCCTGCATCTCCAGATCGAGGTCGTGGGCCCGAGCCGGCGCTCAGCGGTCCTCTTCGTCCCCCTCGAGCCGGCGCTCGAGGTCGCTCATGTACTCGCCCGTGTCGACGGGGGGCGGCCGTCCCGTCTTGCGCTGCCGATCCCCCAGGAGCACCACGGGCCGCTGCCCACGCGGGTCCTCGTCGAACGCGTCCAGCACCAGATCTTCGCTCGGGCCCGCCGGCTCGCCGTCCATCCTCGGCGGGGGCTCCGAGCGGAGCAGCTCGTCGAGCGCCTCGTCGCCATCCTCGATCATGGGCTCCGGCGGCACGGGGCGACCTGGCCAGGACTTCGTGACGAGCGGCAGGGGTGCGGAGATCCGGTCCTGCGCGTCGGGCTCGATCGGGAGATCGAGCGGGTCGAGCGCGCCCTCACCGCCCGCCTGCTCGGGCGGAAGCGAGAGCAGCTGCAGGTCGTCCATGAGCCCGGGATCGTCGTACTCCGAAGGTGACGCCTCCGCCTGCCGCGCGGCGGCCTCCATCGACTGCGACGTCGCCACCATCGCGAGGGCATGCTCCTGCACGCGCTCGGCGGGCATCGTCTGGCTCACGTAGCGCGCGACGGTGCGCGGGCCGACGAGCATGCCGCGTCGGATCGCCAGCTCCTCCAGCTTCCAGGCGAGGTGCGCGGCGCTGGGTGTTCGCCGGCCGCGGTCCCGGCTCAGCGCCTCGAGCACGACCTGCTCGAGATCGGCCGGGTAGTCGGGCGCCTTGCTCGACGGCGGCGGCGCGTCCTGCTCGACGACCTGCGTCATGATCTGGATGTCGCTCCCGCGGTACAGGCGCGTGCCCGTGGTGAGCTCGTAGAGGACCACGCCGAGCGCGAAGACGTCGGCGCGCTTGTCGAGCGGGCGCGCTCGGACCTGCTCGGGCGCCATGTAGGCGACGGTGCCGCGCACGGCGCCGGTGTTCTCGGTCTCGCGGCGCGCGGCCGTGAGGGCGACGCCGAAGTCCATCAGCTTCATCACGCCGTCACGCGTGAGCATCATGTTCTGCGGCGTGACGTCGCGGTGCACGATGCGCAGCGGCGTGTGCCCGCGGTCCGCTCGCTCGTGCGCGTGGTGCAGCGCCTCGCAGATCTGCAGCACCACGGCGATCGCGACCGCCAGCGGCATCGGGTGGCCGTTGCGGGCGCCGCGGTGCCAGAGGTCGGCGAGCGTCGGCCCGTCGACGTGCTCCATCGCGATGTACCAGTAGCCGTCCGAGAACGCGACGTCGTAGACCTGCGGGATGTTCGGGTGCGAGAGCTCGCTCAGGAGGCGCCCCTCGTCCTGGAACATCCGGAGCTGCGTCGGGTGCTCGGCCAGGTGCCGGAAGAGGCGCTTGACGACGACGTCGCGGAAGAAGCCGCCGGCGCCCCACTGCCGCGCGAGGAAGATCTCGGCCATGCCCCCGGCCGCGATCTTGCGGATGAGCTCGTAGCGACCGAGACGGGGGAGGTTCGACATCGGGGCGGAAGTGCGCGGTCAGGACCGCTGGGCCGAGTCTACCGGCGTCGCACGCGGGAGAACACGTATACTCGCAGCGAGGCTTTTCATGAAGCGCGGCGTCGGCTCGGGGCTCTTCATCTTCTCGGCGCTCGCCGTGCTCGCGAGCTGCGGCGGCGGCGAGACCCACGAGCTGCCGGACTACGGCGCGCCCTGCGCCGGCAGCTGCACCGCCGGTCTGGCGTGCTTGCCCACCGCGGACTCGGCGGGCTACTGCACGAGCACCTGCGACGGCGCGTCGTGTCCGAGCGGCACCTCGTGCAATTCCGCGTTCGGCGCCTCGGTCTGCTTCGGGATGTGCGCGGGCGACGCGGACTGCCGCGCCGGCCAGCAGTGCTGGAGCGGCCTCTGCCAGCCGCCCTGCGGCGACGACACGGCGTGCGGAGGCAGCGGTGCGACGTGCATGGGGGGTCGCTGCCGCGGCCCCGAGTGCACGACGGCCGCGGAGTGCGCGCCGGGGATGCTCTGCAGCGGCGGGCACTGCGTGATGCCGACCGACGGCGGCGGGATGGGCCTCGCGAACGGGACGCCGTGCACGGCGAGTGCCGACTGCGCCAGCGGCCTGTGCCTGCCGGCCTCGGGCGGCGGCGTGTGCACGATCGCGTGCGCGAACGCCGACCCCTGTTTCTTCGAGCCCTGGTCGGCCTCGTGCGGCGTCTCGACGATCAACGGCACGTTCGGCACGTTCTGCGTGCCCTACCAGCCGGGCGTGGGCACGAACGGCTCGTTCTGCACCGACGCCGCCGGCTGCGACAACGCCACCTGCGTCCAGGGGCAGTGCCGCGCCGTCTGCGACGCCGACGCGCAGTGCCTGCGTGGGCAGCGCTGCACGAGCGTGAGCTACCCGGGCGGCGGCCCCTTCATGGGGTGCGGCTACGACCCAGGCCCCGCGAGCGGCACCGAGGTGCGGATCGTCGATCTGGGTGACTACACGGTCGCCGCGAACAGCGGCACGCCGGACCTCCTCTTCGCGACGCCCCCCGAGACGCTCAGCGTCACGCTCCGCGCGCGCCAGACCGGGGGTGACCCGCTCGACATGTTCTTCTACGAGGTCTACGACGCCGGCGGTCGCATCTACTCGCTGGCCGAGATGTCGACGTACGTCGACCAGCCGATCCGCTGGTATCCGTTCGACGCCACGAGCGCCGTCGCCATGCTCATCCCGAACACGACGGGAAGCTACGTGTACCGGCCAGGCTTCGTGCGCTTCACGATGGCGGCGTACGGGGCGACTCCGACGTCGGGCGGCAGCGTGAACATGCACGTCGACGCGATCGAGGTGCTCGGCGCCGCGCCGCCGGCCACGGGCACGCTCGACGTGCGCGTCCACCTCGTCGGCGTCGGCGTCACGGCGGCGAGCGCGGCCTCGAGCACGCGCGTCTCGGCGTTCTTGAGCCGCTTCACGGCCATCATGGCGATGGCGAGCATCGCGGTCGGCAGCGTCACGTTCGTGGACGTCAACGCCCCCTCGCTCGCGATCATCGACACCGCCGACGGCGAGGCCAGCGAGCTCTCTCAGCTCTTCCGGATGAGCACGGGCACGACCGAGAGCGTGCTGAACCTGTTTCTCGTGCAGGAGGTGCGCGCGGGCGACTCGGGGGAGTTCAACACGCTCGGGATCGCCGGCGGCATCCCCGGGCCGCCGCGCATCCACGGCTCGAGCCACAGCGGCGTCGTGATCGCGTTCGATCCCGGCGTGGTCGGGCCGGGCGCGAGCGGCGGGGATCTGGCGGGGCACGTGGCCGCGCACGAGGTCGGCCACTTCCTCGGTCTCTTCCACACGACGGAGAACGGCCGGCCCTGCGGCGCCGGCGAGGTCCCGTCGGCGACCAACATGTGCGTCCCCTTCGGCGGTACCGACGTGATCGCGGACACCGCCTACGGCGACTCGTCGAACCTGATGCACTTCGTGGTGCTGGGCTCGAACTGGAACCTGAGCGCGCACCAGGGCTACATCGAGCGCCTCAACCCGCTGACGCGATGAGCGAGGCGGGGCTCTTCGCCGGGCGAGTCGTGCTCGTGACGGGCGCCGCGGGCGGGATCGGACGCGCCGTCGTCGAGCTCTGCGCGCGCGAGCGAGCGCGCCTGGTCCTGAACGACCTCGGCACCGACCGCGAGGGGCAGGGCGCGGACGCGACCTCGGTCGCGCGCCTGGGGGCCGAGCTCCGCGCGAGCGGCGCGGAGGTCGTGACCGACGCGAGCGACGTCGCCGCCCCCGGCGCGCCTCAAGCGCTCGTCGCGCTCGCGAGGGACCGCTTCGGCCGGCTCGATGCGGTGGCCTCGTGCGCCGGCGCGCTCGTCGATCGCAGCGTCCTGAAGACCGACGACGCGCTGCTCGCGCGCGTGCTCGACCTGCACGTGCGAGCGCCCTTCGCGCTCGTGCGCGCGGCGGGCGCGCTGATGATCGAGCAGAACGAGGGAGGCTCGATCGTGCTCACGTCGGGCCCGGCGGCGTACTTCGGCGCGCGGGGGCAGGCGGCGCTCGGGGCTGCACACGCGGCCCTGATCGCGCTGGCCCGATCGGCCGCGCTGGAGCTCCGGCGGCACGCGGTGCGCGTGAACGCGATCGTGCCGACGGCGCGCACGCGAGCGAACGAGGAGCTGCCGACGTTCGCGGCGATCCCCGAGGGCGCGATGTCGCCCGCGCACGTCGCGGCCATGGTGGGCTACCTGCTCTCGTCCCTCGCGAGCGAGGTGAACGGCGAGGTCGTGGGCGTCGCGGGCGGGCGCGCGTACGGGCTCAAGACGCGCGAGACGCCGGGCGCGTTCGCCGAGTCGGGGCCGGCGGATCCCCGCTGGTACGTCGAGAGGTTTCGCGAGGCGATGCGCTGAGCGATGGGCCGTGCAGAGGGGCCGAGCAGACGGGTCGACCTCCGCGCTCAGCCCCCGACGGGCACGCACGCGTCGGCGACCGGGTCGCAGAGCTCGACGCCCTCGGCGCAGGGGGACACGCTCGAGATGCACGCGCGTCCTTCCTCGTCACACGCGTCGACGCCGTTGCACGAGACGTCGTCGCCGCAGGCGCGGGGGGTGCCCACGCAGGTGCCCGCCACGCAGCGGTCGCTCTCCGTGCAGAAGAGGCCGTCGTCGCACTCGACATCCGTCGCGGCGGTCCAGTGGTGGGCGTCGAGCGCGACGTCGCACATCGAGCAGGGCTGGCCGGGGGCGGCGGTGTGGTCCGGGAAGCACACGCCGTCGATCTCGCAGCCCGCGCACGTCGCGACGCAGGCGTCCGCGCTCGCGTCGCAGACGGTCCCCGGGTCACACGTCGAGGTGCCGCCGACGCACGCGCGCGCGCCCTCGTCGCACGCTTCGGATCCGTCGCACGCGACGCCGTCGTCGCACGCGCGCGGCGCGCCCACGCACACGCCGGCCGCACACACGTCCCCCACGGTGCAGTAGCGCTCGTCGTCGCAGTCGTGGCCGTCATTCGGGCTGAAGCGATCGACGGCTCGCGCCGGGTCGCACACCCAGCAGGGCACGTCCGGCATCTCCGCGCCGGCGGGCACGCAGCGCCCGTCGACGACGCAGCCGTCGCAGGTCGCGACGCACGCGTCGGCCACGACGTCGCAGGTGTCGCCGCTGGCGCACGTCGGCTCGCCCGGCGCGCACGTCCTGTGGGTCTCGTCGCAGGTCTCGACGCCATCGCACGCGATGCGGTCGGAGCAGTCGCGCTCGAGCCCGCGGCAGACGCCGCCAGCGCAGACGTCGCCGAGCGTGCAGTACCAGCCGTCGTCGCAGGGCCCCCCGTCGTTCGGGCTGTAGCGGTCGGTCGCCCGGGCGACGTCGCAGATCTCGCAGGGCGTCGCCGGGCTCTGCTCGCCGTCGGCGACGCACACACCGCCGATCAGGCAGCCTGCGCAGCTCGGCGCGCACCGGTCGGTCGCCGCGTCGCAGACCTGCTCTGGCGGGCAGCTCGAGACCCCGGCCACGCACGCGTCGACGGACTCGTCACACGTCTCGACGCCGCTGCACGAGACCGAGTCCGAGCAGTCGCGCGCCACGCCGGTGCACACGTCGGCCGCGCAAGCGTCGCTCGTCGTGCAGAAGGCGCCGTCGTCGCAGGGCAGGCCGTCCACCGGGCGCAGCGCGGTCGTCGACCACGTCGGGTCGCACACGGAGCAGCCCGAGGTCGAGCGCGCGCCGGCCGGCACGCAGACGCCGCCGACCACGCAGCCGGCGCAGCTCGTGACGCAGCCGCTCGCCCCGCAGAGCTGCTCGGCCGCGCAGCTCGACGTCCCAGGAGCACAGCTGTCTCGGGCCTCGTCGCAGACGTCCCCCGTCGTGCACGCGAGCTCGTCCGAGCAGTCCCGCGGCTGGCCGACGCACGCGCCGCCTCGGCAAGCGTCGGCGACCGTGCAGAACGCACCGTCGTCGCAGTGCCGGCCGTCGGCGGGGACGAGCGCGGCGGGGGCGGCGCCTGCGTCGCACACCACGCACGGCTGCCCCGCAGGGCTCGCACCGTCGGCCAGGCACTCGCCAGCCACGACGCATCCGCCCGCGCAGTCCCTCCTCGCGAGGGGGCCTGCGTCGAGGCCCGGAGCGGGGGCGTCCGCGTGGCCGGCGTCGACCTGCTGGACCGGGCCCTGCGCGGCGGGGGCGTCCGCGCCGCACCCCGCGACCGCCAGCCACGCGAGCATCACCGCGGCCGGGCGCGCACCTCGAAGCCCCGTCAGGTCCATGGCCTCACCTCCCACGGACCATCGGGCGTTCGACGCGGAGGCTTGAGCGCTCGGGCGAGGATCCGGTGCGATCTCGCTCGAGCGAAATCCAGCGCTAGCTAACGCTGTCGATCGGGCCCGCCGGGGCCCGTCAGCCGGCTTGCTCGTATCGCGCGAGCATGACGCCGATGGCGTTGCCGATGTGGAGCCGCCACGCCGCCTCGGTCGGCGCGTCGAACGTAGGGTCCGTCTCCCGCGCGACGGCGATCAAGCACTCGAGCCAGTGCTTGTACTCGGCCGGGCGGATGTCGAGCCCACGCTTGGAGTGCTTGGCCGCGATCTCCTCGAGGTGCTGCATGCCGTCGCTCGCGCCCCGCGCCGCGCGCATCACGTGATAGAGCGACGCCCGGAGAACCGCCGCCTGCCGCTTGAGATCCACGTTCTCGAACCGGCGCGCGGCCACGTCGCTCGAGAGCAGAAAGCGCGCGTAGAAGCGGTCGAGGAACGACGGGGCGAGCAGGCATCGCTCCATGCTGCGCGTGAAGAGGTCGAGGGTTTCGTCGGTTGCGCCCACGCAAGCAGCTTACCCGCGAAACTTCCGTTACGCGAGGTTCGTCGTGCGGTGTCTGATCTCGTTCATCGTGCTCATCTTCGCTCGTCGCCGGCGCTCAGCACGATCGCGGCGAGCACGGCCGCGCTCGCCAGCACCGCCGACCTCCGGAGGAGCTCGTCGAGCGCCATCGCGGCCGAGGCGGGATCGCGGGCGAGCTCCATCAGCCCGGGCAGGCCCAGCCACGCGTGGAGCAAGCCGCCCGCCAGCACGGTGATGCCCGCGCGGACGCGAGCCACCGGGTAGCGCACCCCCACCAGCGCGAACACCACCGCCACCGCGCCGCCGAGCGCGACCCGGAGGTCGAACACCACGGCGAGCGAGACGGACCCCAGGATCGCCGTCGCATCGGCCACGAGGGTGACGAGGAAGCGTGACTGCAGCGCGTCGGCGGGCTCGAGCGTGCGGGCGAGCGGACAGACGAGGAGCCAGCAGCCGAGCAGCGAGAGCGTGTAGATGGCGGCCGCGCCGGCGGCGTCGCCCGCGAGCCACGCCCAGAGCTGCGCCACGCCAGCCGTGGCGAAGAGCGGGACGACGCCGCGTCGCGGGCCGCGCCGAGCGCCGACGAACACGCCCGCGACGAGCAGCAGCGCCGGCGCGAGCGCGCCCCCCCAGACGCGCGCGGACGAGAGCGCGCCGGGCGCGACCAGGAGCGGCCCGAGCCAGGCGAGCGAGAGGAGCGCGCTCTCGACGACTCGCCGCCTCATGCCGCGGGCGGCGCGGGTGGGCTCTTGCTGTCGCGCGTGTCCGCGGCCGGGCCGAGCTCGAAGCGCGCCTCGTCGCAGCCGTAGGTCGTCGGCGTGAGCTGGATGACGGTGTGCAGCGGCATCGGAAGGAACGGGCACTCGCGCGGCGGCTTGTCCATCAGGTACGCGTAGAGCGCGCGCAGCACCGCCTGGTGCGCGATGACGAGGACCGGGGAGCGCTCGCGCTCGATCTCGATGATCACCGGCTCGAGCCGGTGATCATCGAGATAGCTCTCGCCCCGAGGATACCGGTAGCTCAGCTTGTCGTGCGAGCGTGCCTCGACGACGCCGGGGTACTGCTCGCGGATCTCGTCGTACGTCATCGAGTCGCAGTCGCCCGCGTAGATCTCGTCCAGCGCCCGCCACTCGACCGTCGGACGGCCGAGCCAGCGCGCCGTGTCGACGGTCCGCACGAGCGTGCTCGTGAACACCACGAGGTCCGGGGTCGGCCGCTCCGTCTCGAACCAGCGCGCCAGGCGCGACGCGAAGGCCTCACCCCTGGGCGCGAGCCCCGCGTCGCCGCCGATCCGTCCCTCGACGTTGAACAGGCTCTCGCCGTGCCTCGTCAGGTAGATGGGCCGAGGGATGGGGTGGTTGTTCATCAAGAAGTAGACGAGGCGCGAGGCGAGGTAGCCCTGGATGCGGTGGATCTCCAGCTTGCGGCCCACGTCGATGATGCGGACGAAGCTGCCCTCGCTCTCGCCGACCGGCTCGTACACCGCCGCGTAGTGCGCGATGCGCTCGCGGAAGTCCTGCACGGCGGCGTCCGGGTCCATCCCGGCGTAGTCGGGCATGTGGAGCTTGGTCTGCCGGATGTTGCTCTCGATGATGCTCGGGTCCTCGCACACCGACTCGACGAACACGACCTGGAATCCCGCCGATCGACAGCGCTCCGCCACCACGCTGCGCCGCTCGACCTGCGAGTTCGTCGCGTCGTAGAGCGCGATCTCGCCTCCCTCGCCCATCCACGTGACGAGATCGTCGAGGCACTCCATGGCGACCGTGCGGCGCGCCGCCCTCGCGTCGACGTTCTCGTGATCGAAGAACGAGTGGTCCTTCTGGCTGCCGAGGCGCTCGCGCCGGTAGTTCCCGACGTTGAACACGCGCGTCTTGTAGCCGAGCCAGGTGAGGTAGCGCGCCGCGCGCCGCGCGATGTGCGTCTTGCCCCGCGCGGGCAGCCCGACCATCACGAGCACCAGCTTCACGTTCGCCGGCCGATCGCGCGGACGCCGCTGCGGCGCCGCGAGGGCGCCGGACGAGGAGGGGGGCATCGAGGGCTGGCTCATCCTGGGTCCTTGGGAGTGCGCGATCGGGTCGGCACGAACTGGCGAAGCTGCCACGCGAGCACGCGGCTCTCGAGCAGCGCTCGATCGAGGTCGTCGCGGAAGGGTCCGAGCGTCGCGGCGCCCAGGACGACGGTGGCGACGAAGACGACCGCGAGCACGATCAGCGACGAGGGCTCGAAGGGCAGGGCGCGCGGCAAGAGGACCATGTTGCCGCCCTCGAACCGGAACGACGGGGCGACGATCCCGCTCGCCTCGAGCGCCATCGGCAGCACGACGCCCGCGGCGCCGAGCGCGAAGATGGGGCCGCGCAGCGCGCGCTCGTTCGACACCAGGAAGACGAGCGCGTTCACCGCGAGGGCGGTCGGCGTCGCGATGAACGGACCGAAGAGCGTCGTGAGCGAGGCGAGCGCGAGGGTGCTGATCACGAGCATCGAAAGAGAGGCATAGCGCGCGGGCCGCGCGACGCGTGACAAGCCGAAGCTGGTGAGCGCCGCGCCGATCAGCAGCACCTCCGAGACGATCGACGTGGCGCCGAAGGGGACGCGATCCACCGCGAGCAGCGTCGCGAGCAGCGCGGCAGCGGCCCCATACGCCGCAGCGCCGGTGCGGCCGCCCACCCTGACGTGGGAGTGACGCAGGTCTTCGAGCTCGATGCGGACCTCGTCGGGGGTCCGCTTGGGAGGCTCGGTGAGCAGCGCGACCAGCGCGGCCAGCGCGACCGGGTGCTCGGGCACGAGCGCGACCGCGCGTCCGATCTCGGCGAGGGCCCTCTGCCGGGCGTCGAGCATCTCGGCGTCGGTCTTCGGCGCGCTGCTCCGCGACTTGCCCAGCGCCGCGTTCGCCAGGCCGGCGGCGCTGCGCGCGTGCTCCTGCGCCGCCTTCATGCGCAGCTCGACGTCGCGATCGCCCTCGAGGTAGCGCTCGAGGCTCTCGGCCAGCGCGCGCACCGACTCGAGGCGTGCGCTCTTGTCGGCCTCGGTCGCGGAGAGGCAGAGCGCGTCGAGCTCGGGAGGGACGTCCTTGCCGGGAGCACGGCGTGCGGGGCTGCGATCGACCATGCCGCCGAGCGTGCTCATCACCAGCTCGGTGACGCGCGTGCCCTTGTGGAGCGGCTCGCCGGCCAGGATCTCGAAGAGCACGCAGCCGAGGGCGTACACGTCCGAGCGCGCGTCCACCTCGTCGATCGCCCCGCGCGCCTGCTCCGGCGACATGTAGCCCGGTGTTCCCAGCAGCGTCCCGGTGGCGGTGAGGCCGAGCACCTCGTCGGTCGAGGGCTCGGTGCCGCTGACGCCGGGCACGACCGACGCGCGCTCCTCGATGCGCCGCGCGATGCCCCAGTCGAGCACGTACACCTCGCCGAAGTCGCCGAGCATCAGGTTGGCGGGCTTGAGGTCCCGGTGCACGACGCCGCGCTCGTGCGAGAACTCGACAGCGAGCGCCATGCGCGCCAGCGCCTCGAGCAGCTTGCGCGTGGAGAAGCGCCCGCCCTCGCTCGTGAAGATGGACGCGAGCGTCTGGCCCTTCACGCGCTGCATGGTGAAGAAGGGCCGCCCGTCCTCGAGCATCGCGAGGTCGTACACGGGCACGATCGCCGGGTGCGCGAGGGAGCCCTGCGTGCGCGCCTCGTGCATGAAACGCCGGCGCGACACCGCATCGTCCTTGAGGAGCACCTTCGCCGCGATCTCGCGGCCGATCTGGGGATCGCTCCACGCGTGCACGACGCCCATGCCGCCGCGCCCGAGCTCGCGGCCGCCGATGTAGCGCCCGGGCACGTGGATCGCGACGTCGGCCGCCCCGACGCGCGCGCCCTCGGGCGTGCCTGGCGCGACGAGCGTGGGCGCCTCGGCGGGCGTCATCTCCGGGGCGAGCCTCGGCGTCTGCTCGGTCGTCGCCTCGTCGCTGCGCTCGGTCGGCATGGTGGCGTCGCGCTCACGCGAGCGCCGCGAGGTCACTCGCGTCGAGCCGGATCGCCGCCGCGCGCGCGCTCGAGAGGGCGCTCTCGGGCCGACTCGCGCCGGGGATCGGGAAGCAGACCGTGGAGATACGCGCGCAGAAGGCGATGGCGATCTCCGGCGGGGTCGCGCCGTGCTTGGCGGCGATGCGACCGAGCGTCGCGTCGCCGGCGATCTTCGCGCGCCCCCGCCCGCCGCCGACGGGGCTGTAGGGCAGGAACGCGATGCCGTGCGACTCGCAGTGCGCGAGCACGCCGTTCGCGATCGAACGCTTGTCGTGCGGGTTCATGCGGTTCTGCACGCTCACGATCGGGACGATCGCGCTCGCGCGCACGATCTCCTGCACGCTCACGTTCGAGAGCCCGACGTGCTCGATCCTACCCTCGTCGCGGAGCCTCGCGAGCGCCTCGACGCTCGCCTCGAGCGGCACGCTCGGATCGGGCGCGTGGAGCTGATAGAGCCAGATGCGCTCGGTCCCGAGCGCCCTCGAGCTCTGCTCGCAGGCCGCGCGGAGCGCCTCGGGCCGCGCCGAAGAGCGCCACGCCCCGCCGGGCCGCGCGAGGCCCCCCTTGGTCGCGACGAAGATCGAGTCGCGCGCGCCGGACCAGGACGAGAGCCCCTTGGCGATCAGCCGCTCGTTGTGGCCGAGGTCGGCGTCGTCGAGGCAGTAGACGTTCGCCGTGTCGATCAAGGTCATCCCGGCGTCGAGCGCCGCGTGGATCGTCCGCAGGCTCTGCGCCTCGTCGGGCCTTCCTTCGATCGACATCGGCATGCCGCCCAGCCCGATCACCGAGAGAGAGCGCCCCGTGGGGCCGAAGGGCCGAGTCTCCATGCGCGCGACGGTACCAGAGTGCGCGACTCGGGGCCGCGCCGCGAGGCGTGGCGCCGCGACGTGCACGGGCCTCTTGCCTGCGCAGCCGGGCAGGCCGAGCATCGCTGGATGCGCTCGGCTCTGCTTCCCGCACTCGCGTTCTGCGTCCTCTGCTCGGGATGCCCCGGCACCCCCGCGCCCGTGCCGGACGGCGGGCCTCACGACGCAGGCGCGCTCGCGGACGGTCAGGCGCCGGACGCGCTCGTCCCCCGGACCGACGCGGGCGGTGCCGTCCCGACCTGGGTCGGCGCGACCCACGGCACGGTCAAGCTCCGTCCCTCGGCCGATCTGCCCGTGAGCCGCGTGGTGGCCATCGAGGCCGCGCGCAACGAGTGGGAGCCGTACCAGATCGCGTTCAGCGGCGGCACCGCGGGCCGGACGGTCACGGGCGTCACGGCGAGCGATCTCGTCGGCCCCACCACGATCCCCGCTGCGCGCTCGTTCGTGCACGTCGAGTCGCTGATCGACGTCCCGATGCCCTCGAGCATCGAGGGTGCGACCGGGCCCTGGCCCGACGCCCTCGTTCCCGCCCAGGACATGATCCACGACGAGGCGCGCACCGTCTTTCCGCTCGTGGTGCCGCGCTTCGAGCTGCGAGTCGTGTGGGTCGACGTGCTGGTGCCCGACGACGCCCCTGCCGGCGACTACGCGGGGAGCGTGCACGTGACGAGCAGCGAGGGCGAGTTCGACGTCCCGGTGCGGCTGCACGTCTTCGACTTCGGGCTCCCCTCGACGCCGACGCTGCGCACGCTCTTCGGTGGCGTGGGCGACGCGCCCTGCGTCGCGCACCACCGGGGCGCGTGGACGGGCGGCGCGTGGGACGCGTGTGCGGACACGGACCCGGACCACGACGGTGACCGGCTCACCGAGCAGTACCGCACCGAGTACATGCAGCTCGCGCTCGAGTACCGGATCAGCCTCGGGGGCAGCACCTACGTCGGTCCGCGCGACGCCGCGCAGCTCGCTCACTTCGACGCGATCTACGGCGGGCTGCTCGACGGGACGGCCACGCGGCACCTGCGGGGCTCGCACCTCACGACGCTGCAGGTCCAGTACAACGGCCCGCCCGACACGGCGCGAACGCGGCTGCTGGTCGATCACGTCGCCTCGAGGGGCTGGGACGCGCTCGTCTTCGACTACACGGTCGACGAGCCCGAGTCGAACGGGGTGTGCCCCACGGTGGGCTCCTGCCCCGCGATCACGGACCGGGCCGCCCTGGTGAGCGCGGGCGGCGCACGCGCCTTGGTCACGGCGCAGCTCCGCTACGCGGAGCCCTACGGCTTCGCGGACGACGTGCAGATCCTCGTACCGATCGTGAACTACACTCGCGCGGCCAACCCCACGTTCCCGAGCTACCAGCCCGTGAGCGACTACGAGCCCTGGCTCGCTGCGGACCCCCTGAACCAGCTCTGGTGGTACCAGTCGTGTATGTCGCACGGCTGCGGCCCGGAGCCGGAGTGCGGCAGCGCCACCGAGGACGTGCGCGGGTATCCCTCGTACGTGATCGACGCCTCCGCGATCCAGGCGCGCGGCATGGAGTGGCTCTCGTTCACGCACGGCATCACGGGCGAGCTCTACTTCGACACTGCTTACGCGCTCGATCGCGCGTGGGACGACCCCTGCTCGTTCGGCGGCGCCGGCGACGGGACCATGTTCTACCCGGGGCGCACGGACCGGATCGGCGGTACGCACGACGTCCCCCTCGCGTCGATCCGCATGGCGCTCGTGCGCGAGGGCCTGGAGGACTACGAGTACCTGCACCTGCTCGCGATGCGCGGCGGCGAGGCCGACGCGATGCGCATCGCGAGCGGGCTCGTCGCCGACGTGGACGGCCTGCGCGATCGCATCGGCGACGATCTCATGGCCGCGCGCCACCAGCTGGCCCTCGCGATCGAGGCGCGGCCGTGAGACGCGCGATCCTGCTCTTCTCGTTCGCCGCGCTCGGGCTCGGCTGCGAGTGCTCGCCCGCGCCCGCGGGGTCTACCTGCCGCGCGACGAGCGAGTGCACGCGGGGAAGGGTCTGCATCGACGGGCGCTGCTCGGCTCCGATCGACGCCGCCGTCGACGCGCCCGTGCTCCCGCCCGCGGACGGCGACCTGCCGGACGCGCCGATCACGCCGCGCGACGCCGCGCAGGTGGACGCGAATTGCATCCCGGTCACGTGCGCGGCCACGGAGGCGTGCTTCGACGGCGTGGACGACGACTGCGACGGACACGTCGACGAGAGCTGCACCTGCGTACCCGGCTCCACGGCGCGCTGCCTCCCCGGCCGGCCCGACCCCAGCACACCGCGCTGCGCGTGGGGCGAGATGACGTGCGAGGGCGTGAGCGAGTTCGGCGCGTGGGGCGCCTGCACCGGCGGTGGGACGGGCGACGCCGGCATGACGCTCTACGGCTGCCGGCGGATCGGCATCATGGGCGCGCCCGGCGCTCTGGCGTCGTCGGACTTCCAGGCGTGGCTCGAGATGCAGGGCGCGATCGTCACGCGCTTCCACACCGCGGCAGGCGCCGGCACGCTCCACGTCGAGGAGCTCGAGACGTTCGACCTCGTGGTGGTCGACTGGCTGCAGCGCCTCTACACCGCCGAAGAGGCCGACGTGCTCGCGGCGTGGGTGAACGGGGGCGGCGCCCTGATCGCGATGACCGGCCACGACTCGGGCGCGACGGCGGACCGGCACGTCTCGCTGCTCGCCTCGCTCGGACCGAGCTACGACCTCGCCGCCGGCCCGATCGACGGCCCGGCGACGCTCCTCTCGCACCCGACCACCGACGACGGGGCCGGGGGGACGCTCCCGCCGGTCACCTTCAACGGCGGCCTGCGCGTCACGATCCCTGCGTCGATGGCGGGCACCTTCCTGCCGATGGCGACGATCGGCGCCGACGTCGTGGGCGCTGCCGGGCCGATCGGCTCGGGTCGTGCGCTGCTCTTCGGCGACGAGTGGATCGAGTTCGACAGCGAGTGGGCCTCGATGCCCCCGATCCCTCGCTTCTGGCAGAACAGCGTCGAGTGGGCCTCGCCCGACCCGATGGTGCTGCCCGCCTGTCCCTGAGGCCGGCTCCGCGCTTCAGAACTGGAAGTCGATCCCGCCGAGCAGCTGGTAGGCGGCGCTGACGTACCAGTCGCGCGGGTGCGCGCGGTCGATGTTCTCCCACCAGAAGTGGAAGTCGAACGAGATCGGCCTGAGCCAGAGCGCGATGAAGCCGTCGGCGAGGACGAAGCGGACGTCGAACGCGGGCTGGAGCGTCAGCATGCCGTAGGGTCCGATGCCGTCGCGGTCGAAGTCGCGCGCCCCGAAGCCGACGAGGCCGTTGGGGCGCAGCAGCACGTCGAAGTGGGCGTCGTGGTGCACCGAGATGTCGCCGCCGAGGCGCGCGCCGCCGAGGAAGCCCCAGTACTCGGGGCCGAACGTGAAGATCCCGTCGACCTCGAGGAAGAAGCCCGTCTGGTCCCCTCCGAAGTGCCAGCCGATCTCGCCCTGGACCCGCCCGTGGATGTGGCAGCAATCGAAGTCGTTGTAGAACCCGGCGCCCGCGCCGGCGTACCAGCTGTGGTCGGCTCGGGCCGTGGACGTCGGCGCCAGCGCGACGAGCGCCAGCGCCGGCAGCACGAGGGTGAGCAGTGCGCGCTTCATGCGCCACGTATAGCACCGGCCGTCAGCGGAGCGCCGTCCAGTCCACGCCGGGCACCACCTCGAGGTGTACGTGGTTCGCGTGCAGGTCGTCGTGGTGCGGCGTCACGATCACCTCGAAAATCTCTGCTGCGGCGCCGGCGCAGATCGCCTCGCGCAGCGCGCGCGCCTCGTCGGGCTCGTCGTAGCGGCCGCAGGGGTCGGCGCCGCGCTCGCGCGCGACCCAGTCGTCGAGCACCGAGAACGTCGTCCCGTCCGGCCGCACGAAGCGCAGCGCGTCGATCGCGAGCGCGTGCGCGTGCCCGCTGACGTGCCCGCTCCGCGCCACGCGCGCGCCCGGCCGGAACACCGAGACGTGCTCGATCCCGGTGAAGCCCGCGGCGCGCAGCGTCGGGGCCCACGCGTAGAGCGCGACCGCCAGCCGGCAGTCGAGGATCGCGTGGATCGAGCGAGCGTCGCCGCCGTGAGGCCGGACGCCGAGCTCGCCGAGCGGTCCGAGCAGTCGGATCGGCTGCTCGACGGCGCCGACCGCTCCACCCTCGGCGCTGGCGTCCTCGTACGCGACCCCGAGGGTGTGCAGGAGCGCCCCGCACTGCGCCGCCGTGAGCCGGCTGACGGCCCGTCCGTGCGGGATCGCCGGGTCGAGCGCGCCGGCCGCGTCGGACGTCGCCGCCGGCAGTGGCCGCGGGGAGCGCGGCTCCCGGGGGGGAAGCTGCCCGCAGTCCTCGTCGACGTCCCAGGCCCCGACGCCGGGCGGCTCGGCGTCCGGACCCTCGGCGCCGGCCGATCCGGCGATCCCGAGCGCGGTGGCCAGCGCCGCGGCGGGCCAGACTCCGGGGCGAATGCGCATGGGCGCGATCGTCGGCCGACGCCGTGCCGCGCGTCCAGGAAGCGACCGACCCTTGGACCGATGTGCAGGTCTGGCGCGGCCTGGCACGGGAACGGAGCTTGCTCTGCCACGAACGTGCTCGACCGCCCGGGCATCGGTAGGCTGGTCGGGGGCCGAGCTCTGGGTCGTCTGGCGGCCGGTCCCGTTCACGTCTTCTTCTTCTTCTCGCCGGGGTTGTCCATGTCACCACGCACCCATCGCCTCGCGGCGCTCTCGATGCTCGGCCTCGGCCTCGCCGCTGCGGGCTGTGGCCGGACGGCGCTGAACGACTTCCGAGATGGGGCCCCGCAGCGGCTCGACGCCGGTCCTGCGCTCGACGCCGGGGACGCCGGGGACGCGGGCCCGGGGGACGGCGGACGCGACGCCGGCGACTCCGCGATCATCTGCCGCAGCGACGCCGAGTGCGACAACGGCCTCTTCTGCGACGGCCCCGAGCGCTGCGTCGAGAACCGCTGCGTCTTCGGCATGGACGTCGTCTGCAACGACGGCGTCGACTGCACGAACGACCGCTGCCTCGAGGCGACGAGGGCCTGCGAATTCGTCCCCGACAACGGACGCTGCCCGGGCGGCACCTGCGATCCGCGCTCGGGCTGCACGACGCGGGTGTGCGACACCGACGCGCAGTGCGACGATCGACTCTTCTGCAACGGCGCCGAGCGCTGCGTCGCCGGCGTCTGCGCCGGCGGGACCCCGCCCCGCTGTGACGACGGGATCGACTGCACGCTCGACGAGTGCACCGAGGCCGCCCGCGCGTGCACGTCGACGCCGCTCGACTTCCGCTGCAACGACGGCCGCTTCTGCAACGGCGTCGAGGTGTGCTCGGCCACGCGCGGCTGCGGCGCCGGGGCGCCCGTCACGTGCGACGACATGAACCTCTGCACGAGCGACGCGTGCGACGAGCGGACGCGGGCGTGCGTGTTCTTCGAGCGCGATCAGGACGCAGACGGCGTGGTCGCCCAGGCGTGCTTCGGAGGCGACTGCGACGACACGAACGCGATGATCCACCCCGGCGCGCCCGAGCTCTGCACGGACAACCGCGACAACGACTGCAACGGCCTGACGGACTGCATCGACCCGGCCTGCGCGACGAGCCCCGCCTGCGCGGGGTGCCTGCCGGAGAGCTGCGCGAACGGGCGCGACGACGACTGCGACGCGCTGGCCGACTGCGCGGACCCCGACTGCGCCGGCGAGCCCGGGTGCTCGCCCTGCACACCGACCGAGGCGGGCCTGTGCACGAACATGCGCGACGACGACTGCGACCGCCAGGCCGACTGCAACGACTTCGACTGCCTCGCCGATCCTGCGTGCAACGTCTGCACGCCGACGGAGGCGGGTCTGTGCGCGAACGGGCGCGACGACGACTGCGACCGCCTGCTCGACTGTGCAGATCCCGACTGCGCGGCGGACCCGGCATGCCGGATGTGCACGCGGAGCGAGACGGGCCTGTGCGCGAACGGGGGCGACGACGACTGCGACGGGCGCGCCGACTGCGCCGACTCCGACTGCACGACGGACCCGGCGTGCCGGATGTGCGGGACACGCGAGGTGTTCTGCAGCGACGGCCGCGACGACGACTGCGACTCGCTCACCGACTGCGCCGACCCCGACTGCGCCGGGAGCACGCTCTGCTGCACCCCGACGGGCGTCGAGATGTGCAGCGACATGCGGGACAACGACTGCGACGGCCGCCTCGACTGCGTCGACCCGGACTGCACGGCGAGCCCGCTCTGCTGCGTGCCCTCGCGCGAGATCTGCACCGACGGCCGCGACAACGACTGCGACGGCCTGAGCGACTGCAGCGACACCGTGAGCTGCGGGAGCGACCCGGCGTGCATCATGTGCTTCCCGGAGATCTGCAACGACCGCTTCGACGACGACTGCGACACGCTCGTCGACTGCGCCGACCCCGACTGCTTCCGCGACCCGCTCTGCGTCGTCTGCTCGCCCGTGCCCGAGGTCTGCACGGGCAACCGCGACGAGGACTGCGACGGCGTGCGCGACTGCGCTGACCCCGACTGCTTCGGCACGCCGACGTGCACGATGTGCGTGCCCGTGCCCGAGGTCTGCTTCGACGGAACGGACAACGACTGCGACCGCATCGTCGACTGCGCCGACACCGACTGCGCCCTCGACCCGAGCTGCCGGGTGTGTACCAGCGAGATCTGCACCGGCGGCAGCGACGAGGACTGCGACAACCGCACGGACTGCTCGGACTCGGACTGCGCGTTCGACCCGGCGTGCCGGACGTGCACGAGCGAGGCCTGCTCCAACGGGCGCGACGACGACTGCGACATGCTCGTCGACTGCTCGGACTCGGACTGTGCGCGCCACCCGGCGTGCGTCGTGTGCGCCCCCTCCGAGATCTGCCGCAACGGTCACGACGACGACTGCGACGGCATCGTCGACTGCGCCGACACCGACTGCGCCGGGAGCCCGGCGTGCACCGTGTGCCTGCCCTTCGAGATCTGCTCGACGAGCATCGACGACGACTGCAACGGCCTGGTGAACTGCGACGACCCCGCGTGCACGGGCAACCCCGTCTGCATGTCGGGCTGCCTGCCCAACGAGAGCGCGGGCTGCCGTGACGGTCGGGACAACGACTGCGACGGGCAGACCGACTGCCTCGACTCGGACTGCGCGGCGAACCCCCTCTGCCGCCTCTGCGTCGGCGAGATCTGCAACACCGGCTTCGACGAGGACTGCGACGCTCTCATCGACTGCGACGATCCCGACTGCCAGTTCGATCCGATCTGCGGGGCGTGCCAGTTCAGCGAGTTCGTCTGCCAGAACGGCTTCGACGACGACTGCGACGCGCGCACCGACTGCGCCGACCCCGACTGCCAGTTCGATCCGATCTGCTGCATCGCGACCGGGCCGGAGCGCTGCTCGAACGGGCTCGACGACGACTGCGATCAGCTCTTCGACTGCGGCGACCCCGAGTGCGCGTCCACGCCGGAGTGCTGCTTCTTCACGGGCCCCGAGATCTGCGACGACGGCGTCGACGACGACTGCAACGGCGCGATCGACTGCGCGGACGTGGCCTGCACCGGCACGCCCGCGTGCTGCGTGCCCACCTCGCGGATGGAGATCTGCGGCAACGGGCAGGACGACGACTGCAACGGCCTGACCGACTGCGCGGACTTCCAGTGCCGGATGACGCCCCTGTGCTCGATGTGCATGCCGGACGAGTCCACGATCGCGCAGTGCACCAACGGCCAGGACGACGACTGCGACGGCATCAGCGACTGCGCCGACACCTCCTGCGCGCCCTTCCAGTCCCAGGTCATGGAGTGCTGCAACGGCGTCGACGACAACGGCAACCTCATCGTCGACGAGTTCGGGTGCAGCTGCGCCCGCTCCGCCGACTGCACCGGGCCCGACTCCACGGTCTGCTACTCCCTGCTCGGGGCCTGCGGACCGCGCTGCCAGACGCTCGGCGGCAACGCGTTCTGCAGCCAGATCGGGCCCGGCCTCACCTGCCGCGCCAGCGGCGAGTGTCGCTGAGCGAGGGCTGATACGCTGGGCGCCGTGCGCGGCGCCTGGCACGTCGGACCGATCGCGCTCGCCGGTGTCCTCGTGGCGTGCACGCCGGGGGCGAGCGAGCCGCGGCACCGTTCGCGGAACGACTTCTGGGTCCACGTCTCGTTCGGCGCCCTGATTCCAGACGAAGCGTTCGCGCCGCTGACGCTCGGCCCGATCTGACCCTACGAGCGTCGCTCGCGCGGCCCATGTAGCCATGGTAGCTGCAATGGATGCACGTCTCCGTACGCGACCTGAAGAACTCGCTGAGCGAGCACCTCGCGCGGGTGCGTCGGGGCGAGCGGCTCACGGTCACCCTGCGCGGACGGCCGATCGCGCAGATCACGCCCGCCGACACGGACGCGGCGCTCTCGGTGGATGAGCGCCTGCGGCGCATGGCCGAGGCCGGCGACCTCATCCTGCGGGATCGGTCCGCGCGCGCGCCGGACGACTTCGAGCCGATCATCCTTCGTCGCGCCCCGAGCAAGCGCGGCTCGGCGCGCAGTCGCGCGCTCACGGCCTCCGCGGTGATCCTCGAGGACCGCGGTTGATCTACTACCTGGACTCGAGCGCCCTGGTGAAGCGCTTCGTGCGCGAGCAGGGCTCGCCGCGCGTGCGCGAGATGATGCGCGGCGAGCGCCACCTCGCGACCTCGGCGCTCGCGGCCGTCGAGGTCCGATCGGCGGTCGCGCGCCTCGAGCGCGAGGGACGAGTCGAGGACGCTGCGGTGCGTCGGCTGCTCGCTCGGCTCGAGCGCACGCTGCCCACGATGACCATCATCGAGCCCCGCGGGCGCACCCTCGAGCTCGCGGGCGAGCTGGTCGCTCGACGGCCGCTGCGCGCGTACGACGCCGTCCACCTCGCGTCGGCGCTCCGTCTCGCTCTCGAGTCACGCAGCGCGGTGATGTTCGCGTGCGCGGATGCGGCGCTCCGCGATGCCGCGGCCGCCGAAGGCCTGCGCACGATGCCCGCCTGAGACGCCAGGGGTCATCGGTCTGCGGGGTCGTACGCGCAGCGGAAGCCGAGGTCGGCGCCGGCGGTGTCGGCGGTGGCCCAGCTGCGCGCGCTGACGCGGAGCGTGGTGATCGCCTGGGCGTAGGAGCCGCCGCGGACGACGCGGAACGCCGAGAGATCGAGGCCGAGGTCGATCGGCACGACGGGCGCGTCCTCGGTCCACTCGGCGACGTTTCCCGCGAGGTCGAGGACACCGTAGGGGCTCGCCCCGCCCGGGAACGAGCCGACCGGTGCGGAGCCGAGGAAGCCGTCGATCGGGTCGGTGCGCACCGGCGCGCGGCCGTGGTTCGAGAGGCCCGAGTCGTAGACGCGGCCCCACGGGAAGCGGCGCGTCTCGTCGTCGCCTCGCGCCGCCTTCTCCCACTCGGCCTCGGTCGGCAAGCGGCCGCCCGCGTGCCGGCAGAACGCGCGCGCGTCGGCCCAGCGCACGCCGACCACCGGGTACGCGCTCGCCGCGAGCTCGCTGCCCTCGCGCGTCGCGGACGGAGCGCACGCGCCCGCGAGCACGCAGCGGCGGTACGCGGTGTTGGTCACCTCCGTCCGATCGATGCCGAACGTCGGCACGGAGACGCGGCGCTGCGGCGCCTCGACGGCGAAGCGATCCCCGCGGCACCCGGCCACCTCGAGCGGCGAGACCTCCACCTCGAGGTCGCTCTCGCAGAGGGCCGTCGCGTACGCGAGGTCCGCGTCGCTCGCGCCCATCGTGAACGTGCCGCCGGCGATCCACGCGACGGGCGGCGCCTCGAGCTGCACGCGATCCTGAGCGAGCGCCGGGAGCGTCGCGCACACGAGCGCGGCCAGGAGCGGCGCGCGCGACCTCATGCGGGTGTTCGACGCAGGCGGGCGAGCATCACCGCGGCGAACGTGAAGAGCGCGATGGACGTCAGCTGCGACGTGGAGAGGCCGATGAAGAGGCCGCGGATCGCGTCGCCGCGGGTGGTCTCCACCAGGAAGCGGAGCACGGCGTACGAGGCGCCGTACGCGAGGATCCGCTCACCGGTCCCGACGCGCTGCGCCGGCACGAGCGCGAAGACGAACGCCAGGACGAGCAGGCCGAGCGACTCGTAGAGGGGGCTCGGATGGCGCGGGACGGAGGGGTGCGCGCCCGGCGCCATCGGGTGCACGTAGGTGACGGCCCAGGGCCCGTGCCACTCCGCGCCGAAGCAGCAGCCGCCGAGGAAGCAGCCGATGCGTCCGAGCGCGTGGCCCAACGCGATCGCGGGCGCGGACTGATCGAGGATCCGCAAGTAGGGCAGCTCGAACGCGCGCGCGGAGAGGTAGGACGCGATCGCGACGCCAGGCACGGCGCCGTAGAAGACGAGGCCGCCCGTGCGCAGGCCCGCCATCGGGTCGCCGGTGCGGGCCCACTCGACGGCGACGAACATCAGGTACGAGCCCGCGAACCCGGCGCCGGCGGAGTAGCCGAGGGTCGCGATCGTGGCCCCCACGTCGGCCCGCTGTCGCTGCGCCACGCGCGCGATCAGGCCGCAGGAGAGGAACACGCCGATCGCGACCGCGAGGCCGTAGCCGCCGATCGGACGCCGCACGCCGAAGAGGTCGAGCTCGGTGACGATCGGGTGCATCGCTCAGCGGGGCCCGCTGCTCGGGGCCGCGGGCGCCGGCGCGCCACCTTGGGAGCCGCCGGGGATGCCGGCGGACGTGGGGAGGGGGGCCAGCGAGGGCGGAGGCGCGCTGAGCGGCGGAGGCGCGGGCGCAGGCGCGGGCGGGGGCGTCTGCACCTGGGGGAACGCAGGCGTGGGCGCGATCGCGCCGTTCGAGAGCACGCCCGCGTCGCGCGGCCCGGCGTCGTAGGCGCCCAGGCTCGGGTCGAGGTACACGGCCGTCGCGCACGTGTTGCAGAGCCCACACGTGAGGGCGACGATCATCGAGGGCACGAACGCGACGATGCTCGTCACGAGCCCGCCGATGGCGAACCCCTCGCTCTCGCCGCCCCCGGATCGCGCCCGGGAGAGTGCGACGCCGCCGAGGATGATGCCGGCGAGCGAGAGCACCGGCGCGAGGAACGAGAGCAGGGTCCCGAGGAAGGGCACCCACGCGAGCAGCGCGCCGCCGACCATGCAGATGAAGGCGAAGACGCCCAGGACGATCGCGCCGATGCCCATCGGGCCCGAATGTCCACGCGGAGGTCGGCGGGGTCAAGCCTGGGGCGCGCTCAGGTGCCGCCGTCGATCACGATCATGCTCGCGCGGCACAGGCCGCCGCCGACGAGGTCGCACGTCTCGTTCGACGCGCAGGGGGTGTCGGTCCCGACGGTGCAGGCCTGCGTGCAGAGGTGCGTGTCGGGGGCGCAGGCCGTCCCCGGCTCGCACTGCGTGTCGTCGGCGCAGGCGCTGTGGATGGGGTGGTTGCCGCCGAGGTAGCAGACGCGCATCCCCTCGATGGGGAGACAGACCGCGCCGTCGGAGCAGAGCCGCTGCTCGACCCCGTCGCCCGCGTCGTAGTCGCACAGGCGCATGCAGAGGCGGACGCCGCGGTCGGCGCCGCCGCCGTCCTGGCCGGGCGCGCTGGTCGTCACGCACACGAGCCCGGCCTGGCACTCCGCGCTCGACAGGCAGCGGCCGCCGCTGCCGTTGCCGCAGGCCACGAGCCCGCACAGGACCGCGAGAGCGACGACGCCACGCACGCTCGCGATCTACCACGGGACGCGCTAGACGAGCCTCGACGATGAGCGCGAGCGACGTGATCGTGTGCGGTGGCGGCATCGCCGGGCTCGCGGCCGCGACGATGCTCGCCGAGCGCGGCGTCCGCGTGACGCTCCTCGAGAAGGAGCGCTACCTGGGTGGCCGCGCCGGGAGCTGGGCCGACCGCCTCGCGGACGGCACGCCCTTCGAGATGGAGCGCGGCTTCCATGCGTTCTTCCGCCAGTACCACAACCTCCGCGCGCTGATGCGGCGGGTGGACCCGCACCTCGCGTGCCTCGCGCCGATGCACGACTACCCGCTGCTCGGGCCGGACGGTGCCGCGGAGAGCTTCGCGTCGCTGCCGACGCGCACGCCGCTCAACCTGCTGGAGCTGGTGCGGCGCACGCCGACGCTCGGGCTGCGCGATCTCGCGCGCGTCGACGTGGCCCGCGCGCTCGAGATGCTCGCGTTCGATCCTCGGACGACCTACGAGCGCTGGGACGACGTGACGGCGCGCGCGTACCTCGACGCGCTCCGCTTCCCGAGCGAAGCGCGCCACATGCTCTTCGATGTCTTCGCGCACTCGTTCTTCAACCCCGAGGACGAGTACTCGGCGGCCGAGCTGCTCGCGATGTTCCACTTCTACTTCCTCGGAAACCCCGAGGGGCTCGTCTTCGACGTGTTGCGCCGGCCCTTCGGTGTTGCGCTCTTCGAGCCGCTGGCGGCGTACGTCGAGGCGCGCGGGGTGACGATCGAGCGCGGCGTGACGGTCGAGTCGGTCGCGCGCGAGCCCGGTCGCGTCCAGGTGAAGACGGACGCGGGGAGCCGCCACGCGGACGCGGTGGTGCTCGCGCTCGCGGTCCCGGCGCTGCGGGAGGTCGCGTCGCGGAGCGCGGGACTGCCCGGCTCGCTCGAGCGCGCGATCGAGGGGCTCGACGTCACCTGGCCCTTCGCCGTGCTGCGCCTCTTCCTCGATCGCCCGCCGCGGCGCGACCGTGCGCCCTTCGCCGGCACGACGGGGCTCGGGCCGATCGACAACGTCTCGATCTTCGAGAAGCTCGAGGACGAGAGCCTCGCGTGGGCCACGCGCACCGGTGGCTCCGTCGTGGAGCTTCACGCCTACGCCGTCCCGCCGGACGCGACCGAGGCCGGCGTGCGCCGCGCGCTCCTCGACGGGATGCACGCGGTCTATCCCGAGACGAGGGACGCGAAGATCCTCGAGGAGCGCTGGCTCTTCCGGCGCGACTGCCCGGCGTTCCGTCCCGGCAGCCACGCGGCGCGCCCGCGGCCCGTGACCGAGGCCGCCGAGGTCGTGCTCGCGGGCGACTTCGTGCGCCTGCCCTTCGCGACCGCGCTGATGGAGCGCGCCGCGACGAGCGGGATGATCGCCGCGAACGCGCTCCTGCGCGCGCGCGGTCTGCGCACCCACGAGGTCCGCGCGCCCGTGATGCGGGGGATGTTCGGGTAGGGGTATCCTCTCGCCCATGCGCGCATGGGGGCTCGGGGCGGTCGCGTTCGTCACTCTGTTCGCGCTGGCGTGCTCCGACCCGCCGCCGCCGGGCGACGCGGGTGGGGGCAACGACGGCGGAGGCGGCAGCGACGCCGGCTACGTCGGCGCGCCCCACCCGCCGTTCCCGATCCTGCCGCGTCGCGGCGGCTCGCAGATCGACGCGCCGCGCCTCGTCATCGTCGTCGCGACCGGCGAGCCGCTCGCGAGCTCGCTCTTCGACTTCGGCGACGCGCTGCTCGCGAGCACCTGGCTCGGCGAGACGGCGAGCGAGTACGGCTTCGCGGCCCCCGCGAGCGCGACGAGCCTGCACGTCACGGGCCCGGCGATGCCCGCGTCGGTCGGCCTCGGCGCGCTGCGCCAGTACGTGGCCGACCTCGCCGCGGCGCAGCCGGAGCTCGCGCCCGACGGACACACGATCTACGCCGTGTTCTACCCGCCGGGGACGAGCTTCCCGAACGACTGCGGCTTCGTCGGCGAGCACTGGGCGCTCTCGGCCGGCGCGCCGGTCGGCGTGTCGACCGACGGCATCGCGTTCATCCAGCGCTGCGGCTTCGCGTCGGGCGACACGGAGCTCGACAACCTCACCGAGATCGCGAGCCACGAGATCGTCGAGACGATCTCGGACGCGCGCCCGCCGACCGGCTACGCGATGCCCTCCGTGCACACGATGGTCTCGGGCGGGCTGCCGCCCTGGTCGATCTCCGCGTGGAGCTACTTCCAGGGAGGCAGCGTCGAGAACGCGGACCTCTGCGAGGGCTCGCGCTACCACGAGGGCGGCTTCGTCTACCAGCGCAGCTGGAGCCTCGCCGCCGCGGCGGCCGGTGGCGACCCCTGCGTGCCCGCGCTCGCCGAGCCCTACTACAGCGCATCCGCGGCGTCGGACTGGATCACCGTCAACGCCGGCACCACGACGATGGTCCCGATCACCGGGTGGGCGACCGGGCCGCGCGGCGACTGGTCCGTCACGGTGATGCGCACGAACTGGGCGGGCGACCTCGGCGCGAGCTTCGGCGCGACCAACACCGTGCGCATCCACGACGGCCAGGTGCAGATGCTGTCGATCAGCGCGCCGATGATCCCGGGGCAGTTCGCGGTGTTCCGCCTGCGCTCGTCGCCGAACGGCTACGTCGCGACGTCGGGCGGCGGGACGGAGCTGCCGGTGCCCGCGTCGGGCGACATCTGGCACGACTGGATCTTCGGCGTGCACACGACCTGTGCGACGTGCCCGACGCCGCCCGCGAGCTGCGGCGACGGAACGTGCGACGCGCCGATGATGGAGAGCTGCGCGAGCTGCCCCGACGACTGCGGCGTCTGCGGCGCGCAGTGCGGGCCCTCGAACTTCACGACCGCGTGCGGCTCGACGTTCTGCCCGGCGCACTCGACCTGCGCCGCGGGCGTGTGCACGTGCGACATGGGCTTCACGGCGAGCGCGTGCGACGGCACTGCGTGTCCCGGGGGCGGCTGCACGTATCCGGACTTCTGGTGCACACCGACGGCGTGCGGCGCCGGCAACTGGGGCACCGACTGCGGCAGCACCACGTGCCCGAACGACGGTCAGTGCGTCGCGGGCGGCCGCTGCAGCTGCCCCGAGGGCACGCAGGTCGCCACCTGCGACGGACGGCCCTGCGCGGGAGCGTGCAGCTACCCCGACTACTGGTGCGCGGTGTGCGGCGTCGCCAACTTCACGGTCCACTGCTCGGCGGGGACGTGTCCCTCGTTCAGCGTCTGCAACGCCGACGGCACCTGCTCGTGCGCGGACGGCTACAGCGCGCGCAGCTGCGACGGAGAGTACTGCGACGGGACCAACTGCCCGTACCCGGGCTGGTGGTGCGTCGCCGAAGGGCTCTGAGCGTTCGGTGTCGGAGACGACGATCCGCGGCCGGTCTCGAAGCGCGGCGATGCGACCGGCCGTTCCTTGATATGCTCGTGCACGTGCTGCGGGGCCTCGCGTGTGGGTCGCTCGCGTACGCGCTCGCGGCGTGCGTGGCGGGCTGTGCGCAGGGCGATCAGGTGATTCGCCGCGGCGGCGATGGCGGCACGTCGACCGACGCGCGGGTCGACGCGCCCCCGATCGACGCGCCGGGGCGTGATGCGCCCGGCAGCGACGCGCCCGGTGCCGATGCGCCCGGCAACGACTCGGGCCCGGGCGGCTGTGGTGCCGCCGGCGCGGCGTGCTGCGCGACGGGGGGCCCCGCGTGCACCGGCATTCTCGTCTGCGTCGGCGGTACCTGCCACACGTGCGGCCGCGACGGCGAGCCGTGCTGCGCGGGCGACGGATGCAACTCGGGCCTCACGTGCGGCGGCGGCACCTGCGCCGCGTGCGGAGGCGCGGGCCAGGGGTGCTGTCCCGGCGCGCGCCCGTGCACCGGCACGCTCACCTGTCGCGCCGGGAGCTGCCACGCGTGCGGCAGCGAGCCGGGCACGTGCTCGCCGGGCGCGACCGAGATGGCCGCGTGCGGCCGCTGCGGCATGCAGTTCCGCACGTGCGACGCGACCTGTGGCTGGGGCGCGTTCGGCTCGTGCACCGGCGAGGGCACGTGCGCGGCCGGCGCGACGGAGACGCGTGCGTGCGGCAACTGCGGAACGCAGTCGCGCACGTGCAGCCCGAGCTGCAGCTGGGGCGCGTTCGGCCCGTGCACGGGGGAGGGGGTGTGCGCCGCCGGCACCACGAGCGCGAGCGGTTGCGGCACGTGCCGCGCGCGGACGTGCAGCGCGACCTGCGCGATGCCGACGACGTGCGACGCGTGCACGTGCACCGCGTCGTCGCGCTGCGGCTCGAGCTGTCCCGCCGGCTACCACCCGAGCGCCTACTCCTGCGACTTCGCGTGCGGCTCCGGCTGCAGCTTCAGCAACTCGGTCACCTGTACGCCCGACTGCGGCGCGAGCTGGACGGCGTGCGGCTCGAGCTGTCCCTCCGGCTATCACCCGAGCGCCTACTCCTGCAATTTCTCGTGCGGCTCTGGCTGCAGCTTCAGCAACTCGGTCACGTGCGCCGTCGACTCGGGCACGTTCAGCGCGTGCGGGTCGAGCTGCCCCGCCGGATGGCACCCGCAGGCCTACTCGTGCGACTTCTCGTGCGGCTCGGGGTGCAGCTTCAGCAACAGCGTCAGCTGCGCTCCGAACAGCGGAACCTTCACCGCATGCGGCAGCTCGTGCCCCGCCGGGTGGCACGCGACCGGCTACTCCTGCAATTTCTCCTGCGGCTCAGGCTGCTCCTTCAACAACAGCGTCACCTGCACGCCCGACTGAACGCACCAGGAGGATCCGATGCGCCGTACGCTGCTCGTCTCGCCGCTCGTCTCGCTGCTCGTGCTCGCGCCGGGGTGCAACCAGACGCTGGGAGGATCCACCCGCGACGTCGGGGCACGTGACGGCGGACGCGTCGACGCATCGGGGGCCGACGTGGGCCCGCCGCCGCACGACGCAGGCGTGCCGATCGACGCGGCGATCGATCTCGATGCGGCGAGCCGCGGCGCGGCGCGCACGGAGATCTGCGGCAACCTGTTCGACGACGACTCGAACGGCATGATCGACGATGGGTGCGACTGCGCCGTGGGCACCGAGCGGCCGTGCTGGCTCGGGCCGCCCGACGCGCGCGGCGTCGGCGCGTGCCACGAAGGCGTACAGCACTGCAACTCGGCGGGCGCGAGCGCCTCGTGGGGATACTGCGACGGCGAGGTCATCCCCGCGCGCGAGATCGCGGCCAACGGGCAGGACGACGACTGCGACGGTCGCATCGACGAGCCGGGGGGCATCTGCGTCCCGCTCTCGAACGACGAGGGCGGCGCCGAGTGCGCGAACGGCCGCGACGACGACTGCGACACGCGCGTCGACTGCGACGACCCGCAGTGCGTCGGACTGGCGGGCTGTCCGCCCGGCTGCGTCGCGACCGAGACGCTGTGCTGGGGCGGCAACGACGAGGACTGCGACGGCACGACGGACTGCGACGACACCGACTGCCACGGCGATCCGTCGTGCGCGACCGGACCCTGCCCGCCCGGACAGACGCCGACCTATCGCGAGCGCACGCTGCCCGCGAGCTATGGCGGGAGCTACATCGCGGTCGGCGACGGCGACGCGATCATGCCCATGACGTGCGAGCCCGGTCCGTGCGCGAGCGGCCAGGTCCGGGTGATCGAGAACACGGGCGCGGACGTCTGCGTGCCGCCGCCGCCGCCCTGCCCGGCGGGGCAGAGCCCTACCTACGTGGCGTCGGGCGCGTGGCGCTGCGATCCGCCATGCGACCTGATCATCCACTACGGCAGCCTCTTCGGCGGCCAGGCGCGCTGCGCGGGCCGGCCTCCGACGACGGCGTGCCCGACGGGTCAGTCGTGGACGTACGTCTTCGAGACCGACGCGTGGGAGTGCCTCCCGACGTGCGCGAACACGACCTACGATCGCATCCTGCTCGACGGCGCGATCGTGTGCGTGCCCTGCTGAAGCGTCGGCGGGCGGAGCGGGCGGACCTCGCGCGGGAAGCTGTGCAGCCTCCGAGGCCGCGGCTCAGCGCATCCAGAGACCGCGCGCGCGGAAGGCCTGCGCGAGCACGCCGAGGCGCGGCACGGCGGCGATCACGGCGGCGTGATCGCCGGCCGTCCCTTCCTCGGAGAGGAAGCGCGCGATCTGCGGGCCGCTCGTGCCCGCGAAGAGCCCGACGAAGACGCGCTCGGCGTCCGCCGGGTGCGCCGCGAGGTACGAGAGGAACACGCGGTCGAAGAAGAGCGCCGTGGGGCTGCGCAGCGGCGGAAACGAGGGCGCGCGCGCACGATCCCAGCCCACGAGCGCGGCCTCGATCGCGTCGGCGTCGCGCTGGATGAAGGCGAACGCGTACCCGGTGCTCGGCTTCGCCGCGCCTCCCGCGAGCCCCGCGCGCAGGACGCGGCCCCGGCCGCGATCCACCTCGGTGCTCGTCATCGGGAGCACACCCCGCTCCGCCCGGAGCACGCGCACGGCCCCCGCGCCCCGCGCCTCGAGCCACGCGCGCGCGCCCGCCTCGTAGCGCTCGGCCGGGAAGGGCGCCGGCCCGAAGTAGGTGTCCTCGACGAGCGCGCGCCGCGGCGTCTCGGGGAGCACGTACACGAAGTGCGGCCCCTCGCCCTGCGGCACGCGCAGATCCATGAGCGTCGCCACGGCGGGCTCGAAGATCGGATGCTCGACCTCGACGTCGAGGCCGCCGAAGTGCTGTACCCAGCGCACGTCTCCGGGCTGGGCATGCGCGGTGCGGGGCTCGCCGCGCGCATCGATCACCAGCCTGGCCCGCAGCGCACCCTGGCCGGTCTCGATCTCGACGTGCCCGCCGAGGTCGCGCACCTCGCCGACGTCCACGCCGAGGTCGAGCCGCACGCGATCGTGGCGCGCGAGGATCTGGAGCGCGGTCTCGTAGAAGCGGTCGGAGGGGAGCGTCTCGTAGGGGCGGGCCTCGACGTTGCGCGCCACGCGGCGCTCGCGACCCACGACCTCGATCGCGCGATATCGACGCAGGACGGCGTCCTCGAACGGGTGCGAGCGCCCGCGGAAGAACGAGAACGTGCGATCGCGGCCGTAGCCCTCCCGCCGGTCGAGCACGCGCACGGTGAGCGGGAGGCGGGCGAGGCGTACCGCGATCGAGAGGCCCGCGGCGCCCGCGCCGCAGACCACGACGTCTGCATCGAGAGCGCTCACGGCGTCACTCCGAGGCGAGCAGCGCTCGTGCGATCTCGGGCCAGCCGAGCTTGCGCAGCTTCTCCGTCGGGACCGCGAGGGCGACGGACACGCGGGCGAGGTCCTCGTCGGTCCACGCCGCGACCTGGGCGAGCGTGGTGATCCCCAGCTCTCGCAAGGCCTTCTCGTACTTCGGTCCGAGGCCCTTGACGCGGCGGAGCTCGGCCTCGGCGGGCGCGCTCTTCTTTGCGCCGGTCGTGGCAGGGCCCTCGGTCAGGCGCGCCTCGATCGCGCGAAGCCGCGCGTCCACCTCGCCGCGCAGCGCGTCCTGCGCGCGCTCGAGCGCCACGAGGCGCAGATCGAAGCTCTCGGTCGCCCGGCGGAGCTCGACGAGGCGCGCGTCGCCTTCCACGGTCGCGAGGCGCGCGTCGAGGCTCTCGAGCCGGGCGCGGCGCGCCTCGAAGAGCCGCTCGTGCTCGGCGAGCGTGTGGCGCATCGTGGCGAGCGCGGTCTTCAGGCTGCCCGCGTCGGCCGGCTCCTCGGAGCTCGCGGGGCGCGCGCCCGCGAGCACCTGCTCGACGCGCGACTCCAGCGTGCGCCGGGCGGCGTCGAGCGACGCCTCGAGCTGCGCGACGCGGTCGCGCAGCGACGACTCGAGCGCGCCGACCCGCGGATCGATCGCGTCGAGCCGTGCGTGCGCCCGGCTCGCCTCCGCCTCGACGCGCGAGGCGATCGATCGCGTCGCCGCGGACTGCACCTCGACCTGCGCCAGCCGCTCTCGGAGCGGATCGCCGCTCCCCGACGGGCCCGGATCGCTCGCTCGCCCCGCGAGCGGCGGGGGCTGGCTCGGGCGGGGGATCAGCATCGCGGCGGTGAGGCTGCTCGTCGGCGGCACGTCGGACGCACGCTCGCTCGGCGGTGGCGCCGCCGCAGTCGCCGTGCGCGTGGGCAGGATCGGAGGGCGCGCGGGATCGGTGATGCGCAGTCCGGGATCGCTGGGACGCGCCGGCATGCGCGGGACGGTCCCGGTCGTCGTGGGCGTCCCCGGAGCAGGGGCGGCCGGCATCAGCCGCTGCGGAGGACCGGCCGCGCGCGGCGGTGCGGCGGAGGCGGGCGGGCTCTTGGGCGCTGCGATGTGCGGATCGGTCCGCTCGTCGTCGCGATCGTTCACGTCGGAAGACACGCGCGCATGGTAACAAAGTTCCCGCGTGAATCCCCCCCGTTCGCGCGCGTCCAATCCCGCGAGGAACCTCATGAAACCAGCCTTCTTCCTCTCGTTCGTCCTCCTCTGCGCCTGCGGGAGCAGCGACGGCGGGAGCGGCGGGACCCGCAGCACGACCGAGCCCGCGACGACGGGCGCGGACACGACGGCGACCCCAGAGGACGATCCGCCCCCGGCGGCGAGCTCGGAGCCGCGCATCGTCGTCGGCAGCGACGCGTGCGCGAGCGACGCGGACTGCGTCCCGGCCACCTGCTGTCACGCCGCGGCGTGCGTGGCGCGCGAGCACGCACCCGCGTGCGGCGACAGCGTCTGCACCGCCGACTGCCGCTTCGGCACCCTCGACTGCGGCGGCGGCTGTCTTTGCCAGGGGGGCCACTGCGCGGCGCGGCTCTCGGCGCTGCCGGACATCCCCGGCGTCGGCGTCCAGTAGAGCGCCCGGCGAGGCGCGCAGGGCCTCCGCCGGTGCGTCGAGGGGCGCGCCCGGCGCCCCTGAGGAGAGCGTCAGTTCGCCGTCTTGGCCGCGAGCGCGTCGTCGGCCATCTGCTCGTAGCTGACGTGGACGAGGTTGCGCTCCTCCTCGTCGGTGTAGAGGTGGGAGAGCACCCGCTCGGGCACGCCCATCACCCGCGTGACCAAGGGCGCGGTGAAGCGGCCGTAGCGCGGGTGGTTGAACGCGTCGAACATCGCGCGGAGGAACTTCGCGAACGGCCGCTGGTTGCCGGTCTTGAGGCCGAGGAGCTGGATGCGCTTGAACGCCTCGCGCAGGCGCCGCCCGTCGCGATCGACCAGCTCCATCGGGCCGAAGAACACGTCGCGAAAGAAGGGCTGCGCGTGCCAGAGCAGGCCGCCGAGCGAGACCGCCGCCCGCGCCCGGGCGCGCCGTCCCTTCTTCGGCTGCGAGGCGAGCCACGCGTCGTACTGCGGCGACGCGTAGTACTCGCTCATGTGGTAGTCGACCGCGATGTGCCGCGACTCGTCGCGGTTGATGAGCTTCATCGCCGCGTGGCTCATCTCGTCGTCGACGAAGTCGTCGATCGAGCGCAGGAGCGCGATGTCGAGCAGGAGCTCGCCCGTCGTGATGTACGCGTTGGCGATGTCGGGGGAGAGCTCCTTCGCCGCCTTCACGAAGTGCCGCGCGAACGCGACCAGGTGCGGGTTCCTCTCGTAGCGCTTGTAGCGGTGGACGTCGTAGTGCTCGGCGAGGCGCTCCGCCACGCGGCTGTGCCGCTCCTCGTCGATCACGAAGGTCTGGAAGATCGCGCGCAGCGTCGGGTCCGTCGCCAGATCACGCTGCACGGCGAAGAGCGCGCCGGCGAGCTGCTCGATCCCCGCCATGTCCGTGAAGTACTGGACGATGGCCATCTCGTCGGCGCGCGAGAGCGTTCGAGGCTTCACGGACCAGTCGAGGTCCCGATCGATCTGCCACTGATCGCGGCGAGCCATCTCGAGCATGCGTGCGAGGTCGACGGACATGAATGCATTCTATCGCAAGCATCTGCTGCACGCTGGGTCGGGTGCACTCTCACCTCCCCGGGGTGAGGTTGACCCCGTTGACTCTCCGGCCGAGCCCCCGGATCCTCCGGCGCCCATGCGCACGGCATACCTCTTTCTCTGTGTCGCCCTGGCGCTCGCCGCCTGCGAGCGCTCGTCCGACGCACCGCCCGCCTCCACCACGGAACCGACCACGATGACCACGACCGCGCCCGAGGACGCGTCCGACCCGAACTTCCTGGAGCAATTCGCCGTGACGTATCGATTCGCGCAGGGCGCTCCGAACGGGTTCCGCATCACGCCGGACGACCAGACGGTCCTCTTCCTCCGCTCGGGGCCGCGCACGTTCGTGAACGACCTCTACGCGCTCGACGTCGCGAGCGGGCAGGAGCGCGTGCTGCTCACGGCCGACGCGATCCTCGGCGGCGGCACCGAGGAGCTCAGCCCCGAGGAGCGCGCGCGGCGCGAGCGAATGCGTCTCGCGGCGCGCGGCATCACGAGCTTCGATCTCTCGCCCGATGGCGCGACGATCCTCGTGCCGCTGTCCGGGCGCTTGTTCCTCGTCGACCGCGCCCACGTCGGCGAGACCGGCGCCATCCGCGAGCTCACCTCCGCCGCCGGCTCTCCGACCGATCCGCGCTTCTCGCCCGACGGGCGCTCCATCGCCTGCGTGCGCGACGGCGACCTCTACGTGATCGACGTCGCGTCCGGGGTCGAGCGTCGCCTGACGCAGCGACCGAACGAGCACGTCGAGTACGGCAGCGCCGAGTTCGTCGCGCAGGAGGAGATGGGACGCTTCGAGGGCTACTGGTGGTCGCCCGACTCCGCGACGCTGCTGGTCGAGGAGTCCGACACGAGCGGCGTCGAGACGATGCACATCCTCGACCCGATGCACCCCGAGAACACGCCCGACGCCCCGCCGTATCCTCGGCCGGGGCACCCGAACGCGGTCGTCCGGCTCGGCCTCGTGAGCGCGGCGAGCGCGCGGCCGACGCCGCTCCGCTACGTGACGTGGGACGCGGAGGCCTTCCCCTACCTCGCGACCGTGCGCTGGCCCTCGGGCGGCGTGCCCGTGATCTTGGTGCAGGACCGCGCGCAGCAGACGGAGCTCTTCCTCGCGGTGGACGTCACGACCGGGACGACGCGCGAGATCTTCCGCGAGCACGACGACGCGTGGCTGAACCTCGACCAGGACGCCCCGCGTTTCCTCGCCGACGGCCAGCGCTTCCTCTGGACGAGCGAACGGAGCGGCGAGTGGCAGCTCGAGCTGCGCAGCATGGACGGCAGCGCGCCCACCGCGCTCACGCCGGCGAGCGGCTTCGGGTACGCGTCGCTCGCGGGCGTCGACGAGGCGGGCGGGCGCGTCTACGTCATCGCGAGCGCGGATCCGACCGAGGCGCACGTGTTCTCGGTGCCGCTCACGGGCGGCGGCGCGCCTGCGGCGCTGACCGAGGGTGCGAGCACGCACGAGGCGGCGTTCTCGCGCTCCTGCGCGCTCTTCGTCGACGTCGCGCGCTCGCTCACCTCGTCGCGCGCGGCGACGCTGCGGCGCACCGCGGACCCGGCGGCGACGACGGCGATCGAGAGCCACGCGGAGGAGCCGGCCTTCGCGCCGAGCGCCACGATCGAGACGGTCGGCGAGCGCGGGTTCCGGGCGATCGTGATCCGTCCGCGCAACTTCGATCCGGCGCGCCGCTATGCCGTGCTGGTCAACGTGTACGGTGGCCCCGGGCACCGCCAGGTGATGGCCGAGCGCGAGCGCTGGCTGCTCGCGCAGTGGTTCGCCGATCACGGCTTCGTCGTCGTGAGCTTCGACGGCCGCGGCACGCCGGGCAGGGGGCGCGACTGGGAGCGGGCGATCCGCGGCGACTTCGGCACGGTGCCGCTCGAGGATCAGGTGGCCGCGCTGCGGGCGCTGGGCGCCGCGCACGCCGAGCTCGACATGGATCGGGTGGGCATCTTCGGCTGGTCGTTCGGCGGCTACTTCTCGGCGATGGCGGTGCTGCGCGAGCCCGACGTGTTCCGCGCGGGTGTCGCGGGCGCGCCGGTGACCGAGTGGCGCGACTACGACACGCACTACACGGAGCGCTACCTCGGGCAGCCCGAGGCCGAGGGCACGGCGGGGCCCTACCAGGTGAGCTCGGTGCTCACGTACGCGGCGCGCGAGGAGGGCACGCGCCGCCCGATGCTCGTGGTGCACGGCACGGCGGACGACAACGTGTACTTCTCGCACTCGATCAAGCTCACGGACGCCCTGTTCCGGGCGGATCGGCCGTTCGAGATGCTCCCGCTCGCGGGGCTCACGCACATGGTGCCCGAGCCGATCATCACCAGGCGCCTGCAGTCGCGCATCGCGGAATTCTTCCTGCGCGAGCTGTATCGCTGACATCGGGACTGAGAGCGAGAGCGAGGGCGAGGGCGAGGGCGAGGGCGAGAGCGAGGGCGAGAGCGAGAGCGAGGGCGAGGGCGAGAGCGAGAG
>JBGAQA010000003.1:124965-152860 GCA_044220955.1 Sandaracinaceae bacterium | reverse complement strand
CTCGCCCTCGCCCTCGCCCTCGCTGCGAGGATCCGGAAGCAGCTTCGTGCGACCGGGCTGCCCGACGCGATCTGCGCCGCGCGTTGCGCCGCCTGTGTCTCCTGTTTGCGGGCTGCGCCCGCGGCTCGCCCTCGACCTCTCTCAGTCCATCGCCCCCGGGTCGGCCGCCGCCGGCGTCGCGTCCGCCGGCGCCCCCGTCTCGGCGACCTCGGGGATCACCACCGCCTCGATCGCCGTGCGCAGCTCGGCCATCTCGGTGCGATACCGCCCGATCTGCCCGGCCGGCAGCATCCGCCCCTGCCCGTTGAGCTCGCTCGCGGGATCCACGAACGCGCCGTGGTGCTTGAGCCCGAAGTGCAGGTGCGGGCCCGTCGAGCGCCCCGTCGATCCGACGTAGCCGATCACCTCGCGCTGGTGCACTTCTCTTCCGCGCGTCATCCCGCTCGCGAAGCGCGAGAGGTGCGCGTAGCAGCTCTCGAAGCCGCCTTCGTGCGCGATGGTGATGAGGTTCCCGTTCGGCCCGCGCGGGCCGGCGAACGTGATCTCGCCGTCCGCCGCCGCCCACACCGGCGTGCCGGTGCCCGCGGCGAAGTCGATCCCGTTGTGCGGCATCACGCGGTGGAGCACCGGGTGCATGCGGTGCATGTCGAAGGGCGAGCTGATGTGATCGTAGTGCAGCGGCGTGCGGAGCCAGCCGCCGTGCATCTGCCGGCCCGTCGCGTCGTAGAAATCGCCCTGCCCGTCGCGCGGGACGAAGTAGTACGCGCTGAGCACCCCGCGACGCTGGCTGCGGTACTCGATCGCGCGCACCTGCCCGTAACGCAGGAACGTCCCGTCGATGCTGTCCTGATCGACGAGGACCCGGAACGCATCGCCGCTGCGCGTCTCGGTGTTGAAGTCGATGCGCCCCTCGAACACGTCCACGAACGTGCCGACGAGCGTCCGGCCGAGCCCCGCCGCGTCGAGCGCCGCGCCCAGCGAGGTCGTCACGGTCCCGCCGCGCGCGAGGCGCACGGTGTCGATGGGCACCTCGACCTGATGGCCCTCGAAGACCTCGCCCTGCGCGCGGACCGCCTCGTAGATCTGCGTGATCGACGCGTGGTACTCGAAGCGCGTCAGCGTCCCGGCCGCGTCGCGCACGAGGATCATCTCGTCGTCAGGCCGGCAGCGGCGGAAGTCCATCACGTCGTCGAGCGCGGCGATCACCGCATCCGCGTCCGCGCCGCTCATCCCGGTGCTCGTCAGCGCCGGCCGAAAACCCGCCGCGGTGCCGAAGGTGTGCATCGAGCGCGTCTGTTCCGGCGTGGTCTCGACGCGCGTCGGCTCCGCGATCAGCACGTACGCGTCGACGGGCGGCGGACCTGCGTCGACGGGCGCGACGTAGCCCAGGCCCAGCGGCACGGCCGCACCGGATGCCGGCGGCGGCTCGGCCGGATCTTCGCCTCCGGCGCAGCGGGGCACGATGGCGGTGAGGCCGAGCGCCAGCGCCGCGACCGTGCCGGCGACGACGCCGAGGATCGTTCGGTTCTTGCGCGTGCGCGCGATGTCGTCCCGGAAGATCGGGATGTCCACCGAGGGCAGCGGGCGGTGGCTCGGAAGCCCCGCCGGAGTGTCGTCACCCGCCGCCATGACCCAGTCGGGCAGCCGACTTAACAGCGAGCATCCCCCGACGCAACGCGTCGACACGCCGGCCGACGGCGGTCCCGACGGGAGCGCACGCAGCCCGCCGACGACCGAGACGGCCGAGAAGCGCCGCGCCTCGAGCGCAGGCGCTCACGCGTCCTCTTCCTCGGCGAGCTCGGCGAGGCGCACCAGGTAGGGCTCGACCTTCGCACCGGCGCGGGCCGCCTCCGCGACGAGGAGCTTGAGCGCCGGGATCGGCCTGTCGATCACCAGCAGCTGGAGGCGCACGGTCCCCGCGTCCGTCGCGACGGAGAGGCGAAACGGCCCCGTGGCCCGCCCGACCGCGCGGATCGCCGCCCACGGAATCCGCCGACCCGCGAGGGTCAGCCCCGCCCCGTCGAGCGCGAGCGTCGTCGCGGAGACGTAGTCGATCCAGCCCAGCCAAGTGCTGAAGGCGAGCACCCCGAACGCTCCAACGACCGCGGCGCCGCCGACATCCCCCAGCGCGCGCAGGCCAATCCCCACGCACGCCATCGTCGCCCCCACGATGCCCGCGATCGACACCAGGAGCAGGCGCGCCTGGTAGGCCAGGCGGACCGTGGCGCTCGGGCGCGGCACTAGGCGTCGAAGAGCCCGAGCGCCCAGCGGAGCGTGTTGCGGTCGATGTTGTGGCCGCTGTGGACGATCACGACCTTCTTGCCTCGCAGCTCCCGCTGCATCTTGTACGCCGCCGCGTACGCCGCGGCGGCCGCGCCCTCGGCCGCGTTGTGCGTGCCCTCCAGCGCGAGCTTCACGGCATCCTGCATCTCGCTCTCGCTGACGCGAACGATACCGTCGAGCTTGTTCGTCCCGAGGATCTCGAAGGGCAGCTCGAACGCGTACCGCGTCGCGAGGCCGTCCGCGAACGTGTCCGCCCGCTCGATCGTCTCGAGCCGGCCGTGCTCGAGCGAGCGAGCGAGCGCGTCGGCTCTCTCGGCCTGCACGCCGTAGATCTTCATCCCCGGCCGGAGCGTGCGCAGCGCGACGACGGTCCCGGAGACCAGGCTCCCGCCCCCGATCGGAACGAAGATGGCATCGGCGTCGGGAAGCTCCTCGGCGATCTCCATGGCGTAGGTGCCGACACCTGCGATGAGCAGCGGCTCGTTCGCCGGGTGAACGTAGCGGAGCGAGTCGTTCTTGGCCCGCGCCTCCGCCTCGGCACGGGCGTCGTCGAAGTCCCTGCCGTGCTCGATGACCTCGGCCCCGAGGGTCTGCATGATCGCGTTCTTCTCGGGGTTGTTCCCCTTCGGAACGTAGATGATCGCGCGCGAGCCGAAGCTACGAGCGGCCCACGCGAGCGAGAGCCCGTGGTTGCCGCGGGTCGCCGTGATCACGCCGCGCGAGCGCTGCGAGTCGCTCAGGTTGGCGAACAGGTTCACCCCACCCCGCACCTTGAACGCTCCGATCGGCAGGTGGTTCTCGTGCTTGACGAAGCAGTCGAAGCCCCAGCGGGCCGAGAGGAGCGAGTATCGGTAGAGCGGCGTGCGCGGCACCCAGCGATGCACCACCGGCCACGCGCGCAGGATGTCTTGGAACGTCACCGACATGGGCAGGGCAGGATACCAGCTTCGGGCCGGCGCCGGCTGCTCGCGAGGGCTTGCGCCGTCTGGGCATGCATGCCATAAGCCCATGGATCCGTTCCGCTCCGCGCGTGGTCCAAGACACGCTGCCTCGGTGGAGCCGCTCGACGGGCCGCAAGCGGCCTGCCGGGCGGACGCAGGAGCGATGGGATGACCGGTAACCGGCCGGCGCCCGCGGGGTTTCCAGGCCATTGCCCCTTTTCCTCTGGGACGACCAAGGACTCTGATGTCCGAGCACACACCCGACGACTTCGAGAACGACGGAGCGCTCCTCCCCCTCGACGACGACAACGAGCCCGAGATCGACGAAGACGAGGACGAGGCCGAGGGCGACGACGAGACCGCCGCGGGCGGCGCCCCCGCCGAGGCTGCCCGCACCCCCGATCCGAGCCGGGTCGCGCAGCACCTCTCGAAGTTCTCCGATCGCGCGATCCAGCGCGTGGTGGGCGGAAACGCATTCCTGCGAGGCCGGCAGTACGCGCGGCGCAGCGAGGTCAAGGATCTCGACACGGACGGGAGCACGGCCTCCGGGCACATCCACGTCAAGCAGGACACCTACGAGCCGCGGGTCACGCTGACCCCCGAGGGGACCTGGACCTCGTCGTGCACGTGCGCTGGCTTTCGAGGGCCCACGCAGCACTGCAAGCACGTCGCAGCGCTCCTCGTGGCGCTGCGCGATCGCGAGCGCCCGCCACGCCCGAAGCCGGGCAACGACGGCATGCCCCTCGTCGTGAAGAACGACGGCTCCATCCCGCGCTCCTCCGCCAGCGCCGGCGTCGAGCTCGCCCCCGCGATCGCCCACACGGTGTCGGTGGGTGGCAAGCGCCGCCGATCGCGCCGCCGCCGCCGCGGCGAGGCCGGACACCTCGACATGTTCGGCGGAGGCGGCGGGTCATCCGTCGCGATGCGTGACCCCTCGCTGCCGCGAGAAGCCCTCCGAGACGGGGGGCTGCGGGAGCCTGGTAGCAGCCTGCGGCTCGACGCCGGAGCGCATGGGCCCGGGCTCGCGCCCTCGCGCGATGGGATCCCGGACGCGCGGTCCATCTTCGACGCGTGGTTGCCGAGCCCGGACGAGGGGCGCAAGCCCGTCGACCTCGAGTTCCGCATGCAGGTCCGGTCGGCCTCGATCGCGATCACGCCCGTCGTGGCCGGGACGCGCACCCCCGTGCCGATCGCCGACGCGCTCGGCGCGTGGAACGGCGTGGCCGCGTCCATGCGACCGGTGATGCGCGCGCTCGCGCGGCACGCGACGCGGGGCGGCGCGTCCACCGCGGAGATCCGGGGCGAGGAGGCCGCAGAGGTGCTCTCCATGTTGCGCGACAAGCGCGTGCTGCTCGAGCCGGCCTCGATGGAGCTGCGCTTCTCGGAAGAGCCCCTGCGGCCGCGCATCGAGCTCGACCAGGCGAACGCCAAGACGTGCCGCGTGCGCGTCGTGTTCGAGACGAAGAACGGCGTCCGCCGCTTCCCGCTCTCGAGCGGCGCTTGGTTCGAGGGCACGCCCGGCTGGCACGTGGACACGACCGAGGGCATCGCGCGCACGGTCGCCGAGCAGGTGACGCCCGCATGGCTGACGCGGCTCTATCGCTCGCCAGCGCTCATCTGCCCGGTCGCCGAGCTACCGAAGCTGCTCGGCGAGCTGCTGCCCAAGCTCGCGGCGCTGCTGAGCGCCGAGCTGCCGGACATCGCGCAGGTCGCGGACGTCGTGGACGCCGCGCCGAAGTTCCGGCTCCAGACCGACGGCGACATCCTCGACGCCTCGGTGAAGCTGCAGGTCTCGTACAACGAACAGCTCTTCCCCGTTCCTTCGTCCGGGCTGCCGGCGCCGCTGGCGGTGCTGCCGCCCAAGGAGCCGGGCGCGCGCCCCCGCGTCGTGCGCCGCGACGTGGGCGCGGAGCTCATCGCGCTGCAGAAGATCCTCGACCAGGGCCTGACGCCCGACGAGTCGAAGGAGGGTCTCGCCGCCCACGGCGACCCCGCCATCAAGTTCTGGACCGACGGGATCACGAAGCTCCCCGCGGAGTGGGAGAAGCTGGTCCCCAGCGACCTGCGCGCGGTGAAGATCCGCGACGCGTCGGTGACGCCGCAGGTGCGCGTCGGAAGTGGCGTCGACTGGCTCTCGCTGGACGTGGCGTTCACCGTCGGCGGCATCGCCGTCGACGAGGACGAGCTGCGGAGCGCGCTCGAGAAGGGGCGCCGCCTCGTGAAGCTCCCCGACGGAAGCTACGCGCCCCTGCGCGCCGACGAGGTCGCCGAGGTCATGGAGCGCATGGCCGAGATCGTCGCGGGCTCGGGCCCCGGCAAGATCCCGCTGGCGCAGGCCGGCCGGGTGCAGGAGCTGCTGCGGCTCGTCGGCACGCAGCAGAGCGTCTCGCCGGGTGCCAAGGAGCTCTTCGGAAAGCTCGAGGACGTCGCGGACATCGAGCAGGTCGCCAAGCCCCGCACGCTGAAGGTGAAGGAGTTCCGCGACTACCAGAAGCGCGGCTTCTCGTGGCTCGTGTTCCTGCACGAGCTGAAGACGGGCGGCATCCTCGCCGACGACATGGGCCTCGGCAAGACGCTCCAGACCATCGCCCTGCTGTGCTGGGCGAAGGCGAAGTTCAAGGACACCCACAAGCCGACGCTGGTCGTCGCGCCGACGTCGGTCGTGCCGAACTGGGCGCGAGAGATCGAGAAGTTCGCCCCATCGATCACCACCCTGCTCTGGCAGGGTGGCGACCGGCACGAGAACAGGGCGCAGATCGAGGAGAGCGACGTGGTGCTGACGTCGTACGCGCTTCTCCGCCGTGACGAGGAACTGCTGCAGGATCTCGACTTCCGCTACGTCATCCTCGACGAGGCCCAGCACATCAAGAACCCGCTCAGCGCGACGGCGCGTGCGGCGAAGAAGCTCAAGAGCGACCGGCGCCTCGCACTGACCGGCACTCCGATCGAGAACCGCCTGTCGGAGATCTGGTCGATCCTCGACTTCGTGTCTCCGGGCCTGCTCGGCTCGCTCAAGACCTTCGAGGAGAAGTACGCGCGCCCCGTCGAGCGCGGCGACGAGGAGACCATCCGGAAGCTCCGCGCCATCGTCCGGCCGCTCGTCATGCGCCGCACCAAGAGCGAGGTCGCGCCCGAGCTGCCCGCGAAGATCGAGCAGGAGATCGTCGTCCCCTTGGCCGACGAGCAGGCCAAGCTCTACAAGCAGATGCTGCAGAAGGTGCGCGCCAGCGTGATGAGCGAGGTCGACAAGGTGGGCGTCGGCAAGGCGCACATCCAGATCCTCGCGGCGCTCACGCGCCTGCGGCAGGCCGCCTGCGACCCGCGCCTGACCAAGCTCAACGGCGAGTGGTCGGACGACACGAGCGGCAAGCTCAACGCGCTGCGCGAGATCATCAGCGAGGCCGCGCAGGGCGGTCACCGCGTGCTCGTGTTCTCGCAGTTCGTGGAGATGCTCAAGCTCATCCAGGCCGCGATGGACGAGGACAAGATCACCTACGAGTACCTCGACGGATCGACCAAGGATCGCCAGGAGCGCGTCGATCACTTCAACGAGGACGAGAAGGTGAACATCTTCCTCATCTCGCTGAAGGCGGGGGGCACGGGCCTCAACCTGACGGGCGCGGACACCGTGGTGCACTTCGATCCCTGGTGGAACCCCGCGGTCGAGGACCAGGCCACAGACCGCGCGCACCGCATCGGGCAGAGCAAGGTGGTCACGGTCTACCGCCTGATCGCCAAGGGCACGGTCGAGGAGAAGATCCTCCAGCTCTCGGACAAGAAGCGCACGCTGATGGAGAACGTGCTCTCGACCGAAGGCACCCAGCTCAAGGGCCTGACCAAGGCCGACCTCGACGAGCTGTTCTCGGACTGAAGGGTGGCGGCGGCCCGCCGCCGCTCACGCCAGCCCCCATCGAGAAACCACGCGAATCACGCTGATCGCACGTGGATCACCGCGTGCTGCGCCGTCGCGCGTGGGCGCACCCCGTGGCACGATGGAAGCGATGGACCTCCTGCGAGATCCCTATCCGCCTCCGCCTCCGCCGGGACAGGACGAGCTGCCCTCGGAGGACGGGGAGCCGATGGACACGCCGCGACATCGGGCGCAGATGAACCTGCTCATCGAGTCGCTGACGGTCGCGTGGATGGACCGCGACGACTACTACGTCGGCGGAAACATGTTCGTGTACTTCTCCGAGCTGCAGTCCAAGGGCGAGCATTTCCGGGGGCCCGATGTCTTCGTGGTGCTCGACACCGACCGGCACAAGGTGCGCAAGAGCTGGGTCGCGTGGCAAGAAGGCGGGCGGCTGCCGCACGTCGTGGTCGAGCTGCTCTCGCCGTCCACGGCGGACGTCGACCGCGGCGAGAAGAAGCGCGTCTACGAGCGCGTCTGGCGCACCGGGCACTACGTCCTGTTCGATCCCGAGACGGAGATCCTCGAGGGCTTCGAGCTCGTGCGCGGACGCTACGTGCCGCTGGCCGCGGACGCGCAGGGCCGCCTTCCGATCGGGACGATGGGGCTGACGCTCGGGCTCGGACCCGGGACGTATCTCGGCGAGACCGGGACCTGGCTCCGATGGTTCGACGTCGAGGGGCGGGCGCTGCCGACCGAGGCAGAGGCCGAGCGGGCCAAGGCCGACGCCGAGCGTGCGCGCGCCGCAGCCGCGGAGGCGCGGGTCGCGGAGCTCGAGGCGGCACTGCGCGCTCGCGGCTGACGGGGACGCGTCAGCTCCGCGCGGCGACCGGGAGTATGGCGGCGACGACGCTCGTGACCACGCCGACCAGCGCGAGCAGCGCGGAGGACGGCGCCGGCACGATCTCGAGCGCCGCGAGCGCGAGCGGGAGCGCGAGGGCGAGACCGAACGCGCCGAGGCCACGGCGCGTCATCGCACCGAGCGCCTCACGCGCACGGTCGACCTCGGGCGCGCTCGACCAGCGCGGGCGGAGGGTACGGACGAGCGCCGTGACCGCGCCCGCCGCCGCGGCGACTGCGCCCACGATGGCGAGCGCCAGCGCGAGCTCGTCGTGGCCGCCGCCCCTGCCCGCGACCATTGCCACGGGCGCGCGGAACGCGAGCGCTCCGGCGCACGCCGCGAGCATCGTCGCGAGCGCGCCCAGCCGCAGTGCACGCGGTCGCGCGCTGCGCGCCTCTCGTTCGATCTCCGTCGCCCGTGCCACGTCGCCGCGGCCGAGCACCATCGTGTCGGGCGCCCGCTCGGCCCGTCCAGGCCCGCCCACGAGGATCGACGGCTTGACGCTCTGGCCCGCGATGTCGCCGAGCATCGCCTCGAGCTCGAGCGCGCTGCGAGGGCGCTCGCCTGGATCGCGGGACATCGCCCGCTGGATGACGGTCTCGAGCGCGATGGGGATGTCGAGGCGGATCGAGCGCGGCCGCGGCGGAGACTCGTGCAGCAGCTGCGAGAGCGTCGCCGTCACGTCCTTGCCGTCGTAGGGCATGCGGCCCGTGACCGCCCTGTAGAGCACGGCGCCCACGGCGTACACGTCGCTCCGCGCATCGGCCTTGCTGCTCCCGCGCGCCTGCTCGGGCGCCATGTAGGCGGGTGTGCCGAGCACGACGCCCGTCCGCGTCACCTCCGAGGTGTCCGCGAGCTTGGCGACGCCGAAATCGAGGATCTTCACCGCCAGCGTCCCGTCGGTCGTCGCCGCGAGGAAGAGGTTCGAGGGCTTGAGGTCGCGATGGATCACCGAGACCGCGTGGGCCGCCGAGAGCCCGCGGCAGATCTGGCGCGCGATCTCGATCGCCTCGGACGGCGGCAGCACCCGTGCACGCTCGAGCCGACGCTGGAGATCCTCGCCCTCGAGCAGGCCCGTCACGATCGCGGTGCGGTCGTCGGGCGTACGCAGCACGTCGACGACGTCGAGGACGTGGTCGCTCGAGATGCGCGCGAGCGCCTCGGCCTCGCGCTCGAACCGGCGCACGGCGTCGACCTTCTCCGCGTGCGACTCGTGCAGGACCTTGACCGCGAACCGCCGCCGGAGGCGAGTGTGCTCGGCCTCGTAGAGCTTGCCCATCCCGCCCTTGCCGATGGCCCGCACGAGCCGGTACGTGCCGCCGAGGACCGCTCCGAGCAGCGGGTCCTCGCGGCTCGCCGCCACCCCGAGCGGCGTCGCGTCGTGCGGGCAGACGACGAAGCTGCCCGGTAGCTCGGTCCCGCAGGTCGGACAGCGCCGCGCCCGAGGCGTGAAGGGGATCACCTCGCCCGAGGGCTCGGCGAGCGAATCGGCCACCGTCCGATCGAGCTCGGGTGGCAGCGCGGGCGCGCGCACGACGGCGGAACGAGGGACTCCGTGCACCACGGACCGAATGCTACGAAGGCGCCTTCCCCGCGTCAGGAAAACGGATCGCGGCCTCGCCGATGCCCCCGTGGATCACCCCTCCGACCAGAGCCGCACACCCCCGCGGATCGCGTCGAGGTTCGTGCCCACGCGCGCGCCGGCGGGGATCTGCTTCAGGCGCTTGGTCTGGCCGCCACCGAGCACCACCTGGTCGGCCTGCAGGCCGTGCTGGAGCATCGCGACGACCTTGCCGACGTGCGCCGTCCACTTCTTCTTGCCGAGGCGGTCGAGGCCCCGCTGGCCGACGTAGTCCTCGTACGTGGCGCCCTTGCGATACGGCAGGTGTGCAAGCTCCATGGGCGCCACGGCGCCATCGACGATGAGCGCCGAGCCGAGCCCGGTGCCGAGGCCCAGGAAGAGCATCCGCCCGCCCTCGTACGCCCCGAGCGCCTGGAGCGCCGCATCGTTGATGATCCGCACGGGTTTGCCGAGCGCCCTCGCGTAGTCGAAGCGGACCCAGCCCCCCCCGAGGTTCGCGGGCTCCTTCGCAGGACGACCGTCCTTCACCGGGCCTGGGTAGCCGATCGCCACGGCCTCGTAGCCCCAGCTCGCCGCGGCCTCCTTGACCGCACGCGCCATCTGCGCGGCCGTCATCTCGGATCCGGACGGGATCTTCAGCAGCTCCTTCGAGGTGCCCATCGCGATCTTCACGTTGGTGCCGCCCACGTCGATCACGAGGATCCGCGCCGCGGGAGTCGTCGCCTTCGCGCTGCCCGCCTTGGTCTTCGACACGCTCATCTGGGGTCCCTCCAGGCTGGAGGCTACCGAACCTCCGCGCCCGCGTCTGCCACGTTCGCGCTACGCTCGGTCCCCCCGATGCCGGCCGAGTTCGTCCACCTCCACGTCCACTCCGAGTACTCGATGCTGGACGGGGCGATCCGGCTCAAGGCGCTCGCCAAGCGGGTGAAGGAGCTCGGCCAGGCCGCCGTCGCGCTGACGGACCACGCGAACATGCACGGCACCCTGCAGTTCACCAGCGCGTGCGCCGCGGAGGGCATCCAGCCCATCGTCGGCTGCGAGGTGAACCTCGTCACGGGCTCGCGCAAGGACCACTCCGCGCGCCCGCACGGCCACCTCGTCCTGCTCGCCGAGTCGCAGCAGGGGTACGCCAACCTCTCGCGCATCGTCTCGCTCGGCTGGGTCGACGGGCTCGCCCACGGCGTCCCGCGCGTCGACCTCGAGGCGCTCGCGGAGAACACACGAGGCGTGATCGCGATGAGTGCCTGCATGGGTGGGCACGTCGCACAGGAGATCCTCCTCAAGGGGCAAGAGGCCGGACGACTGGCGCTCGGCACGCTGAAGGACGTGTTCGGCGCGGAAAACCTCTTCGTCGAGCTCCAGGATCACGGGTTCCCGGAGGACGAGCCGCTGAACGAGATCCTCGTCGCGCTCGCGAAGGACCTCGAGCTCCCGGCCGTCGCGACCAACGACTGCCACTACCTCGTGCAGGGGGACGCGCGCGCACAGCTCGTCCTGCAGTCCATCGGCGCCAACCGCCTGCTCACCGACATGGAGCGTGCACACCACGGCTCGAGCGAGATGTACCTGCGGAGCGCCGACGAGATGGTGGCCCGCTTCTCGCGCCACCCGGACGCCGTGAAGAGCACCCTCGCCATCGCCGAGCGCGCCGCCGGCAAGGTGAGGGCGAAGCACGACCCGAAGCTACCGCGCTTCGCGGTGCCGGACGGCGTCACGGAAGCCGACTGGCTCCGCAAGCTCGCGCACGAGGGCCTCGAGCGCCGCGAGGGCGAGCTGGCGCGCCGCGGACGCACCATCGATCGCTCGGTCTACGAGGCGCGCCTCGAGTTCGAGCTCGGGACCATCGTCTCGATGAAGTTCCCCGGGTACTTCCTCATCGTCCAGGACTTCATCAACTGGGCGAAGAACAACGACGTCCCCGTGGGCCCGGGCCGCGGCTCCGGCGCCGGCTCGCTCGTCGCGTACGCGCTGCGCATCACGGATCTCGATCCGATCGAGCACGGGCTGCTCTTCGAGCGCTTCCTGAATCCCGAGCGCGTGTCGATGCCCGACTTCGACATCGACTTCTGCATGGACAAGCGCGACCGCGTGATCGACTACGTGCGCGGCAAGTACGGCGCGGAGTCGGTGGGACAGATCGCGACGTTCCACCAGCTCAAGAGCCGCAGCGTCGTGAAGGACGTCGGCCGCGCGCTCGGCATGCTCCCGCAGGACACCGCGCGCATCGCATCGATGGTCCCCGAGCCCGTGCAGGGAAAGATCGTCTCCATCCAGAAGGCGATGGTCGAGGAGCCCAAGCTCAAGGCCGTCTACGACGAGGACCCGGCGATCCACGGGCTGCTCGACACGGCGATGTCGCTCGAGGATCTCACGCGCCACGCGGGCATGCACGCGGCGGGGATCGTGATCAGCGAGGGCCCGCTCTGGGACCACGTGCCGGTCTTCTGTCCGGATCAGGGCATCTACGTCACGCAGTACCACAAGGACGACGTCGAGTACGCGGGCCTGGTGAAGTTCGACTTCCTCGGCCTCAAGACCCTCACGGTGATCGACCTGTGCGCGCGCCTCATCGACCGGCGCCCCGACCGCAGAGGCGAGAGCTTCGACATCGCGGCGCTCGCCATGGACGACAAGGCCACCTACGCCCTCTTGTCGAGCGGCGAGACGACCAACGTCTTCCAGCTCGAGAGCTCGGGCATGCAGAGCCTCTTCAAGAAGCTCAAGCCCGACACGTTCGACGACATCACCGCGGCCGTCGCGCTCTACCGCCCGGGACCGCTCGGCACGGGGATGGTCGACGACTTCGTCCAGCGCAAGCACGGGCGCATCAAGGTCGCGTACCCCGACCCCTGCCTCGAGCCCGTGCTCAAGGACACGTACGGCGTCATCGTCTATCAGGAACAGGTCATGGAGATCGCCCGCACGATGGCGGGCTACACGCTCGGCGGCGCCGATCTCTTGCGCCGCGCGATGGGCAAGAAGAAGGCGGAGGAGATGGCCAAGCAGCGCCAGACCTTCCTCGACGGCGCCGTCGCGCGGGGCCACACGGAGGCGAACGCCGGCAAGATCTTCGACCTCGTCGACTACTTCGCCGGCTACGGCTTCAACAAGAGCCACTCGGCCGCGTACGCGCTGATCACGTACCAGACTGCCTACCTGAAGGCGCACTTCCCGGTCGAGTTCGTGTGCGCCACCCTCAGCGCCGACAAGGACAAGATCGAGAAGGTCGTCCGGACGGTCGCCGAGGCTCGCTCGATGGGGCTCACGGTGCTGCCGCCGGACGTCAACGAGTCCTTCATCGACTTCGCGGTCGTCTACGAGCCCAAGGAGCACGCGCCCAAGCGCCGGCCAGATCGGCCCGCGTCGCTCGGCGGGACGTTGCGCGATCCGACAGGGCCGAAGATCCGCTTCGGCCTCGGCGGCGTGAAGGGCATCGGAGAAGCGGCGCTCGAGGCCATCTTCGAGTCGCGGGTCGACGAGCACGGACACGAGCAGCCCTTCACGGATCTCTTCGACTTCTGCTCCCGGGTGGATCTGCGGCGCGTGAACAAGGGCGTCGTCGAGGCGCTCGTCATGAGCGGCGCGTTCGACACGGCGCACGAGAAGCTCGGGGTCTCGCGCGCGCAGGCCTACGTGGCCATCGAGGCGGCGCTCGAGCGCGGCAAGCGCGCCACGCAGGATCGGCTGAGCGGGCAGACGTCGCTCTTCGGGCTCTTCGACGCGGGGCCCAAGGTCGAGCGAGCTACGGCGAGCGCATTCCCGAGCGTCGCCCCCTGGGATCTCCGCGAGCTCCTGCAGAAGGAGAAGAGCGCGCTCGGGTTCTACGTCTCGGGGCACCCGCTCGACCGCTACAAGACCGAGCTCTCGCGCTTCGGCAACGCCAGCACTGCCTCGCTCGCGAACGGCGCGGACGGCGCGGAGATCCGCATCGGCGGAACGGTCGAGGGCCTCCGGGAGCGCCCCACGAAGTCCGGAGGCAAGATCGCGTTCTTCGCGCTCGAGGACGCCCACGGCCGCGTCGAGGTCATCGTGCGAGACCGCGAGCTCGACGGCGCGCGGGAAGCGCTCGCGAGCGGCGAGCCCGTGTTCGTGGAGGCCAAGCTCCGCTTCGAGCGCGACGAGAACGGCGACGAGGACAAGGCCGCGGAGCCCAAGCTCGTGCTCACCGCGGCCAAGATCCTGGCGAGCGCGCTGCGCGAGAAGACCAAGAGCGTGCGTGTGCGCATCCCCGTCGAGCGCGTCGACACCAAGAAGCTCCGCGCGCTCCGCGACGCGCTGCGCGCCGCCCCAGGCCCCTGCCCCGTCTCGCTCGAGCTCACGAGCGACGAGCGCTGGACGGTGTCCGTGCCGGATCTCGATCTGCGCATCGAGCCGAGCGAGGCGTTGATGGCTCTGGTCGAGCGCCTCTTCGGCGAGAAGATCGTCGAGCTGCGTTGAGCACGGCGGACGACCAAGCCCTCGCGACGGCGCTGGCGAGATCGATGACCCCACGCGCCCCCCGGGGTCCACGCGCCCCCCGGGGTCACTCCACACCCATCCAACCCATCGAATTCACGACGGTCCTGCGGCAAGATGCGCTGTACAGAAACGCGAATTGTGTACAGCGCACCCTGCCGCAGGAACCCAATCATTCCAATGGCTTGAATGGGTGTGGAGTGACCCCCAAGGGGCGACCCCGCCGCGCCAGCGTACACCGCCCCGTCAGCGCCGGGCGACGCCGAGCGCGTCGCAGAGCCGGGCGAACGCCTCGGTGAGCGTCCCACGGCGATCCCGCAGGCGGACCACGGCGTTCTGAACGCGGTGGCGATCGAACGGAAACGCGCCCACCGTGCCAAGCGACGCGAGCCGGACCGCGAGCGCCTCGAGCTCCTCGTCGGCCCCCAGCGCGAGCTGCTCGACGATCTGCGTCAGCGATCGCTCGAGCGCGCGTCCGAGCTGGGGCATCGAGAGCACGACGCCGGCGTCCTTGGCCTCCTTGAGGAGCGCGTCGACGACCACCAGGTCGATGCGCTCCCCCTTCCCCATCTCGCGCTCCAGCGTGCGCGCGAGCGACATCTCGGCGGCCACCACGAACTCACGCGGGAGCTGCTGTCCGATGCTCGCGAGGTAGCGCATCAGCGGCACCTGCTGCTCGTAGATGCTCTCGTAGTCCTTCGCGACGTCGTCGAGCGTCTCCGCGAGGATGCCCCCGAGGATGCGGCTCTGCTCGTCGTGGAAGATGCCGCGCAGCGAGTACACGCCGCCCGGGAAGTGGCGCTCCATCGCACGCAGGACCTCGGGCAGGTCGAGCCGTCCGAAGACGGCGCTCACCTCCTCGCGCATCGCACGATGCGCGGCCTCCCCAGGGAAGGCGCGCACGCCCCCGCCCAGGTTGTGATCGCCCAGATGCACGACCGCGTAGTCGACGTGCACCGAGGCCTCGGTGCGCTCGTGCCGCAGCGTGAGCTGTCCGAGCCCGATCCGGGCCCGCGCCGCCCTCCGCTGCTCGGCGCCCACGAAGTCCACGTCGAACCCGTAGCGCTCCTCGTGCGCGCCGTAGCTCGTGAAGAGCGACGTGATCGCGAAGTGCGCGGCCGCATCCCGCAGCGAGACGGCGCGCGGCGCCACGAGCTGCTCGAACACCTGGCGTCCGTCGCGCCACTCCGCGGTGTTGCTGCGCGCCTCGGCGAGCTTGGCCAGGAAGGGCGCGCGGAAGCGATCGCCGAAGAGCTCGGTCGCGAGATCGAGTGCGCGCGCTGCGTAGGCGAGGCACTGCTGTCCCTCGATGCCGCTGATGTCGTTGAAGAACCACCCGCACGAGGTGAACATGCTCATCGCGTGGCGCTGCATCTCGAGGAGCGAGAGAGCGCGCACGCGCTCGGGGCTCCCGGGCGAGAAGAGCGCCTCGGAGAGACCGTGAGCCCGGAAGAAGCGCGCGCGACTCGGCTCCGAGGAGTCGAGCAGGAGATCCACGTAGGCGTCGCGCGCCGCCCACGGGTCGCGGAGCAACTCCCCCGCCGCACGCTCGTACTCCGGCGCGATCGCGTCGCGCAGACCGTCGAGCGCCTCGCGTAGGGGCCTGCGCCACGCCTGGTTCCAACCAAGCGGCGCGCCGGTCGAGCAGCCGCAGTCGCTGCGCCAGCGCTCGACGCCGTGCGCGCAGCTCCAGCTCGTGCGGGGCACGATCTCGGCTTCCCAGGTGGGCGGGTGCGTCGCGAGGTACTCCTCGTACCCCGAGAGCGCCTCGCGCCCCTCGATCGACGCGATGTGCTCGAGCGCGTACGCGAGCGCCATCTCGCCGTGGCGATGATGGTGCCCGTAGCTCTCCCCGTCGGTGGCGAGGTGGACGATCTGCGGCTCGCGCGCGCCGCGGTGGAACGTCCCGACGATGCGCTCGGCGAACGCCCTCCCGTCGTTCAGCACGTGCTCGAAGGCGACCGCCCGCGAGAGGGGGCCGTCGTAGAAGAAGATCGCGATCTTCTGCCCGGAGGGGAGGCTCACCTCGTAGACGCGCCGGGGATCGACGCGCCCGTTCGCGACGTCGGTCCACGCATGGTGGCCCTTGGGGCGCACGCGCGCGCACTGGTGCGGCGCCAGCACGGTCAGCGCGATCCCCTCGTCGGCGAGCGCCTCGAGGCTCTCGATGTCCACGGCCGTCTCGGCGAGCCACATGCCGCGCGGCCGCCGCCCGAAGCGGACCTCGAAGTCCCGCGCTCCCCAGCGCACCTGCGTCCGGCGATCGCGCGCGTTGCAGAGCGGGACGATGAGGTGGCCGTGGACCTGGGCCATCGCCAGGCCGTGACCGCGCGCGGCGACGGACGCGCGGTCGGCGTCGAGCAGCGCGGCGTACGTCGCCGGTTCGGCGTGCTCCAGCCAGGCCATGAGCGTGGGGCCGGCGTCGAAGCTGATCGCCGCGTAGTTGTTCACGAGGCGGTCGACGCGCCCCTTGGCGTCGAGGATGCGCGCTCCGGCGTTGGGCGCGTAGCACTCGGCGGCGACGCGCTCGTTCCAGTCGTGGAACGGGGCCGCGCTCGGCTGCTCCTCGACGACCTCGAGCCAGGGTGACTCGCGCGGTGGCTGGTAGAAGTGCCCGTGGACGACGACGTGGCGCAGACGCATGCCCACCACGCAGCCTAGCGCGAGGTCTCGCTCGACGGATCGGGCGCCCGGAAGAACACGGCCGCGAGCGGCGGCAGCGTGAGCTTCGCCGAGCACGGGAAGTCGAAGAGAGGCTCCGCCGTGGCCTCGATCCCGCCGAGGTTCCCGACCCCGCTGCCCCCGTAGTCCCTGCTGTCGGTGTTGAGGAGCTCGGCCCAGCGGCCCGTCGAGGGCAGTGCCACGCCGTATTCGTAGCGGACCACGGGCGTGAAATTGACGGCGCAGAGGATCGGTGGGCTCCCGTCGGGGCCCATGCGGAGGAACGTGAGCACGCTGTGCTCGGCGTCGGCCCCGCTGACCCAGCGGAACCCGCGCGCATCGCAGTCGTACGCGTGCATCGCGGGCTCGCGCCGGTAGAGGGCATTCAGGTCCGTGATGAGCTTGGCGACCCCGAGGTGCTCGCCGTTCTCGCCCTCGCCCTCGATCAGATCCCAGTCGAGGGAGTCGTCGTGGTTCCACTCGCGCCACTGGGCGAACTCGCCCCCCATGAACCCGAGCTTCTTGCCCGGCTGCGCGAACTGCCAGCCGAAGAGCAGGCGCAGGTTCGCGAACTTCTGCCAGCGGTCCCCCGGCATCTTGTTGATGAGCGAGCCCTTGCCGTACACGACCTCGTCGTGACTGAGCGGCAGCACGAAGTTCTCGCTGAACGCGTAGAGCGAGCGGAACGTGACCTCGTTGTGGTGCCAGCGGCGGTGGATGGGGTCGCGCTCGAGGTAGCGGAGCGCGTCGTGCATCCAGCCCATGTCCCACTTGAGGCCGAAGCCGAGGCCGCCGACGTAGTTCGGGCGCGAGACCATCGGCCAGCTCGTCGACTCCTCGGCGATGATCTGAGCGTCCGGGAACTCCCGGTAGAGCGTCTCGTTCAAGTGGCGGACGAACGCGACGGCGTCGAGGTTCTCGCGGCCGCCGTGCTGGTTCGGCTTCCACTCGCCCTCCTTGCGCGAGTAGTCGAGGTAGAGCATCGACGCGACCGCGTCCACCCTCAGCCCGTCCGCGTGGTAGCGCTCGAGCCACGACACGGCGCTCGACACGAGGAACGCGCGCACCTCGCGCCGCCCGTAGTCGAAGATCATGCTGTTCCAGTCGGGGTGGTACCCGAGCTGCGGGTCCTCGTGCTCGAACAGGTGCGTGCCGTCGAAGTACGCCAGGCCGTGTCCGTCGCCGGGAAAGTGCGAGGGCACCCAGTCGAGGATGACGCCGATGCCTCGTTGATGGAGGTGGTCGACGAGGTACATGAAGTCCTCGGGCGTGCCGTAGCGGTGCGTCGGCGCGAAGAAGCCGGTGCTCTGGTAGCCCCAGCTCCCGAAGAAAGGGTGCTCCATCACCGGGAGCAGCTCGACGTGCGTGTACCCGCGCTCGGTCACGTAGTCGCCGAGGCGCGGCGCGATCTCGCGGTAGGTCAGCGAGCGGTGTCCCTCCTCGGGCACGCGTCGGAAGCTGCCGAGGTGGACCTCGTAGATGGACATCGGCGCGGTGAGCGCGTTGTGGGAAGCGCGACTGGCCATCCAGCGCGCGTCGCCCCAGCGGTGCGCCGGCGCGTGCACGATCGACGCGGTGCCGGGCGGGACCTCGCAGAGGGCCGCGAAGGGATCCGCCTTGTCCATCACGTAGTCGCCGCGACGGACGCGGTACTTGTAGAGAGCGCCCTTGCCGATGCCGGGCGCGAACGTCTCCCACACGCCGCTCTCGGAGCCGGGGCGGCGGCGCATCGGGTGCGCCTCCTCGGCCCAGGCGTTGAAGTTGCCCACGAGCGAGACGGCGCTCGCGTTGGGGGCCCAGACCGAGAAGTGCGTGCCCCAGGCGCCGTCCACCACGCCGGGGTGCGCGCCGAGCTTGTGGTGCAGGCGGCAGTGCGTGCCCTCCCGGAAGAGGAAGACGTCGTCTTCGGTGAGCAGCGAGGGGAACGCGTCCGGAGGCGCCATCGGCAGCGCTGATACCACGTTTCCTGCTATGAGAGCCCGACCGAGGACGGGTGGCGCGCGGGGAATCACCGAAGGAAAGGCCGCTGAGCATCGGCCTCGCCATCGTGGCGGTCGTCGCCGTCGCGGCCATCTGCGCCGTGTTCAGCGTGGCGATGTCGATGCGCTCGCCGGGGTCGGCCGTCACGCCGTACGCCCTCCCCGCGTCCGTGGAGCCCTTTCGCGGCGCCACCGCGGCGTTCGGGACGCTGAGCTCGCGCGACTCCGCGCGCGCGGTGCTGACGGGCGGCGCGACGCTCTCACGGGATCCGGCCGGCGCGCGCGCTGCGCTCGAGGGCGTGCTGCGCGACCGGGGATACGTGCAGGGCGCGAGCGCGGAGACGTCGCCAAGGGCCCTGCCGCTCGACGCGACGGCGCCCGATCTCGAGGGGGCATGCGGCGTCGTGCTCCTGATCGGCGAGGTGAGCACCACGATCACGGGAGCGGGGCTCGCCGGGCAGACGGTGCTGCGCTCGCCCGATCCGAGCGCCTTCACCGTCGCGGCCTGCGGGGCGAGCCCGATCCACGTCGAAGGCACGGGCAACGTCGCGATGCGCACCTGGCTGCTGCCTGGGCTCACACCCACGGCGATCGAGGACACCGGCCTGAGCGCCGACGCGCTGCTCGCGCACGCCGAGATGGAGACGGTGCTGCGCCGGCGCGGGTACGTGCCCTCGGACGAGATCCTCGAGGTCACGCCGTCCGCGACGACGGCGGGCGGGTTCGTGACGCTGCACCTGCCCGTGACGCCGCCGGCAGGGTGCATCCCGTTCGTCGCGTACGTCGAGGGTGCGGGACGGCCTCAGCTTCCGCCAGGACGCTTCGACTTCCTGGACGAGCGCGGCCTCGGCGGCGCCGTGTCCTGCGCGACGACGAGCGCGAGCTGGGAACCGCTCTACGTCGATGACGCGACCGTCGGTGCGCGCGTGCTCTTGCGCGCGTACGCGGCCGCCCCTGGCGGCGCGAGCACGACCCTCTCGATCGGCTCCGCCCGCTCCGTCGATGCTGCGCACGCGACGTGGCCGGCGGCCATCGCCGAAGGCCCCTGAGCGCGACGCGCACGGGCGTACGATCTCGAGCCGCTCACGCCCCTGACCGCTCGAGGTCCGTCCCTGAATCGACGACGGCCTCGGGCACGATCCGGCGGCCGCGCGCGACGAGCGGGGTGCCTCGCGACGAGCGAAGCGACGAGTCGGAGCGAGGGGTGAGACGCATCCGGCTCCGCCGGTGCGGCGAGAGGCCCGCTCAGGGCCCCTGCAAGCTCAGGGGCTCGACGTGCGCGCGAGCGCGGCGTCGATGTGAGGCAGGGCCGCCGAGCGCGGCCAGCGTGCGCGGAACGACTCCGCGGCGCGGCGCGCCTCGGGCCCGCGGTCGAGGGCCGCGAGGTCGAGCACGACGAGCGCCTCGCGGTCCTCGGTGGCCGCGCTCTCCGGAAAGCGCTCGCGGTGCTCGAGCGCGAGCGCGAGCGAGCGGGCCGGATCGGAGACGCGCGCGCGTGTCGCGGCGAGGATCAGCGCGGCATCGCCCGGACCCGGGTCGGGCGGCGGCGCGGGCGCGCGGGAGAGCACGCGCCGGCCGGCGTCGGCGTCCTCCTCGCTCGCGGTTGCCACCGGGCCCGCGTCGCTCCGGCCGGTATCGGCCGGGCCCGCGTCGAGCGGGGCCACGGCGTCGCCCATGCCGGGCACCACGTGTGCGGGCGGCGCGGGCGTCGCCGGCCCCACGCCCGTGCTCGCGATCCACGCGACCGACGCCGCGACGGCCACCGCGGCGGCCGTCGAGGCGGCGAGCTTCGAGAACGCGGTGGCGCCGCCACCACCCGAGGTCCCGCCACCGCCGCCGCCACCCGCGAGGACGCCGGCGAGCACGCGCTCGAGCAGCGCGTCGTCGGCGTGCTCGCCCTGGGCGGCCTCGAGCATCGCGCGAAGGCCCGCGTCCTCGGCGGGATCGTCGCGCAGGCGAACCGGCTCGCGCTCCTCGCTCATGACGGCGTCCCTCCTTCCCGGACGTAGGCCTTCCGAAGCTCCTCGCGCGCCGAATAGAGCCGCGCGTAGGCCGTCATCAGCGGGCACTCGAGCGCCGCCGCGACCTCCTTCATGGTCAGCTCCTCGAGCTCGAAGAGGACGAGCACCTCGCGCTTCTCCGGCGAGAGCGCTGCGAGCGCCCGGTCGAGCATCGCGACGCGCTCGCGACGCTCGAGCTCCTTCAGCTCGGGCGCGGACCCCGCCCGCTCCGGGAGCGCGTCCGTCGGCCGCTCGCGACGCACGTACGCGCGCTTGCGGTGATCGGACGCGACGCGGAGCGCGATCCCGTAGATCCAGGTGCGCAGCTGCGAGCGCCCCTCGAAGCCGGGGAGCTTCTTGTGGACGACCACGAACACCTCCTGCAGCACGTCCGGGGCGTCGGCCCCGCCGACGCCGAGCCGGCGCAGGGCGCGATGCACCGACGGTGCGTGCTCGCGGAACACGGCCGTGAAGTCGTGCGTCGAGCTCTGGGAGGCGGCCTGCACGGAGGTGTGTGGACGCAGCCTGGAGGTTTTTGGTCGATCGCGGAAGAGATCACGCGTCGGAGCGACGCTCGTCCGGGTCGAGCTCGTCGTCCGCGTCCGCGCCGTGCCGACGGCGGGCGCCACGCTTGAGCATGCCGCGCGAGGTCGCCGTGAAGCCGACGCGCTTCAGGGGCTCGGCGAGCACGGAGCTCTCCGCGGCGACGCCGTCGACCTGCGCGACGAGCATCGCACCGCGCGCGCCGCGATCGACGGGCCCGGCGATCGTCTTCGCGATCACCTCCGCGTCGTGCGCTGCGTCCGGTCCGAGGAACGTGAGCAGCGTCCGCTCCGCGCGGCCGACCCAGGCCAAGAGGCGCCCGTCGGCGCCGAGCACGACGAGCGCGCCGTCCGCGCGCATCGGCTTCTGTCCGCCCTCGCGCTTGGGCCAGGGCAGCGCGGCGCCCCACGCATTGGCCGGATCGGTCGCGCCGAGGAGCATCGGGCGGGCGTCCTTGGGCGGCTCGCGCTCGGCCCGGAGCGGCTCGTCGGCGCCGGGGAGCGCGAACTGGGCGGCCCCGAGCCCCTCGACGAAGTAGCCGCGGCGCACGCGGCCCGCGTCCTCCATCGCGCGGAGCACGTCGTAGACGGCGCTCATGCCGCCGGCGATGCCCTCGATCGCCAGCGCCTCGCGCACGAGCACGCCGTGGCGCGTCAGCAGCGCGCGGACCAGGGCCGTGCGGCGCTCCGTCTCGGTCGGTGTCGTCTGCGGCACGAGCAAGGACCAGCGACCCTCGCTCCCGGGCAGGACTCGCGATCGCGCGCGCTTGTCGTCCCCGCGCGCGCGAGAGCGCAGCGGCGCCAGCGTGTCGTTCGTCGCCTCGCCCGACCAGACCAGATCCCAGAGCGCGTCGAGGACGTCGGGGGGAAACGCGCCGGTCGCACGCGTCAGCTCGTGGAAGAAGACCGCGCCGCGGGAGGCGAGCTGCTCGCGGATCTCACCTTGCAAGGCTCCCTCGCGCGGGACGACCGGCGGCGCGAGGAGCTCGAATTCGGGGCGCGCGTAGAGCGCGATGCGCCCGCCGCCGCTGGCCGCGCCCTCGATGCCTCGCCACACGACCTCGCCGCTCGCGAGGAGCGCGTCGAGGTCGCCGGGCCGATAGTCGCTCACGCGCGCGGGGAGCACGTCGCGCTCGAGGGCCAGGAGCGGGATGGGCGTGCCCGCGATCTTGTCGAGCGCCGCGAGGAGGGCCTCTTGCCCGCGCCGCGGACGGTCGAGGCCGTGCCAGCGAACGAGGAAGCGCGCGTACGCCTCGTGGCTGACGGGCTCGACCTCGCGGCGCAGCGCAGCGAGCGATCGCCGCTTGATCGCGCGCAGGATGTCGGCGTCGCACCAGTCGATGCCCTTGCGCGTCGGGTCGATCTCACCGCGGACCACGCGACCGCGCGCGAGGAGCGCCTCGAGCGCCCGCGAGACGGCCTCGACGCTGGCCCCGAGCCGCGTCGCGATCTCGCCGGGGACGAAGGGGCCATGCGTGCGGGCGTAGCGCGACACGAGATCGAGCATCGGTGCCTCGACCTTCGCGAGATACGCCTCGGCGAGCCCCGGGGGCGGCATCGCGCCGATCGCGTCGCGGTAGCGCCCCGCGTCCTCGACCGCGACGAAGCGCTCGTCGCCCGCGATGCGGATCGCGATCACGCGGCGGCGCTCGAGGAGCGGCCCGAGGATCGCCGCGCGCTTCTGGCCGAGCCGCGCGTCGAGCTCCGCGCCCGTCTGGTCACCGAGGAGCAGGAGCAGGTCGTGCAGCTCGTCCGGATCGTCGATCGCGCGCTCGGTGCGCTGGGCCCAGCGAGCCACGTCCGCCACCGCGTCCGGGTCGAGCAGCTCGCGCAGCTCGGCCTGGCCGAGCAGCTCCTTGAGCTGTGCGTGGTCGATCGAGAGCGCCTGCGCGCGGCGCTCGGCGAGAGGAGCGTCCGCGTCGTAGACGAAGTTGCCCACGTAGCCGAAGAGCAGCGAGGCAGAGAACGGCGAAGCGCGCTCGGCGTCCACGCTCACGAGGCGGAGCGTGCCCTTGGAGACCTCGCGCATCAGCGCGGTGAGCGCCGGGACGTCGAACACGTCCTCGAGGCACTCGCGGTACGTCTCGAGCAGCATCGGGAACGAGGGGAAGCGCGAGGCGACGGCGAGCAGGTCCGACGCACGCTTGCGCTGGGCCCAGAGCGGCGAGCGCTTCCCCGGCTGTCGCCGCGGGAGCAAGAGAGCGCGCTGCGCGGCCTCGCGGAAGTGGCTCGCGAAGAGCGGCGTCTCGCCGAGCGAGCGCACGAGCAGATCCTCGATCTCGTCGGGCGACGGAAAGAGCGTCGCCACCTCCGGCGGTGCGTCGTCGTCGGGAAAACGGAGGACCAGGCCGTCGTCCGAGTAGACCGACTCGCACTCCACGCCGAGCTGCTCGCGCGCCTTCGTCACGATGCACGTCGAGAGCGGCGCGTGCACGCGCGCGCCGAAGGGCGAGAGGATGCAGACTCGGTAGTCGCCGATCTCGTCCTTGAAGCGCTCGATCACGATCGCGCGATCGGTCGGGACGACGTAAGGCGCCTCGCTCTGGTCGCGCACGTAGCGGACGAGGTTGGCCGCCGCGCGCGCCTCGAGGAAGTGCTCCTCGGTCAGCCGCGCCATCGCGCCCTCGTCGGTGGCGCGAGACAGGAAGCGGGTGAGCGCGCCGATCCCGCGGCCGAGCGACGCGCTCCGCCCGACGCGGTCGCCGCGCCAGAAGGGCATCTTGCCGGGCTGGCCGGGCGCCGGCACGACGAGCACGCGGTCCTGCGTGATGTTCGTGATGCGCCAGCTGGTGGCGCCGAGGACGAAGATCTCGCCCTCTCGCGCCTCGAACACCATCTCCTCGTCGAGCTCGCCGACCCGCTTGCTCGTCTTGGTGTCCCCCGTGTCGAGGAAGACGCCGTAGAGCCCACGGTCGGGGATGACGCCGCCGTTGAGGATCGCGAGCCGCTGGGTGCCCTTGCGGGGCGTGAGGGTGTCCGTCTCGCGATCCCAGGTGAGCCGGGGCCGCAGCTCGGCGAACTCGTCGGAGGGATAGCGGCCCGAGAGCATGTCGAGCACGCCGTCGAGGATGCCGCGCGAGAGCTCGGCGAATGGGGCCGCGCCGCGCACGAGGTCGTGCAGCGCGCTCACGGCGATCGCGCCCTCGGTCCCCACGATCGCGGCGATCTGCTGGGCGAGGACGTCCAGCGGGTTCTTCAGGTGCCGCGTCTCCTCGATCTCGCCCGCGCGCATCCGCCGCGCCGCCTCGGCGGTGGCGAGGAGGTCGGCGCGGTGCTTGGGGAAGATGGTGCCGCGGGGCGTGCCGCCGACGTGGTGGCTCGCGCGGCCCACGCGCTGGATGCCGCTCGCGACCGAGGGGGGCGCCTCGATCTGCACGACGAGGTCGACCGCCCCGAGGTCCAGGCCGAGCTCGAGCGAGCTCGTGGCCACGATGCAGGGCAGGCGACCGCTCTTGAGCGCGTCCTCGATCTGGACGCGCTCCTCGCGCGCCACGCTCCCGTGGTGCGCGCGCGCGATGCTCTCGCCGGCCGTCTCGTTCAGCGCCGCCGCGAGGCGCTCGCTGAGCCTCCGGTTGTTCACGAAGATCATGGTCGAGCGGTGCGCGCGCACGAGCTCGACGAGGCGCGGGTGGATGGACGTCCAGATGCTGCGCGCCGGACCGCCTTCGGCCGAGTCGCCGCGGAGGGCCCCGGGCCGCTCGCTGGCGCCGAGCTGCGTCATGTCGTCGACCGGCACCTCGATCGTCAGCTCGATCGGCTTCTCGGCCCGCGCGTCGGCCACCTCGACCGGCCGCGGCACGAGCGCTCCACCGGCGCTCCGCTGCATGCCGCCGAGCAGGCGCGCCACCTCCTCGATCGGACGCTGCGTCGCGGAGAGGCCGATGCGCTGGAGCGGGCGGGCGTCGCCGGGCCGGAGCGCCTCGAGCCGCTCGAGGGAGACGAACAGGTGGGCGCCCCGCTTCGTCGGCGCGACCGCGTGGATCTCGTCGATGATCACCGTGTCGACCGAGCGCAGCACCTCGCGCGCGCCCGACGTCAGCATGAGGTAGAGCGACTCCGGGGTCGTGATCAGCAGATCCGGTGGCCGCCGCAGCATGCGGGCACGCTCGCCCGCGGGGGTGTCACCCGTCCGCATCGCGGTCTGGAGCGGGCGGTACGCGATCCCGAGCCGCTCGGCGGTCCTGGTGATCCCCGCCAGCGGTGAGCGGAGGTTGCGCTCGACGTCGACGGCGAGCGCCTTGAGCGGCGAGACGTACAGGATGCGGCAGCGGGCGGCGCGCGGCGGCTCCGGCGAGGCCATCGCACGGTCGATGGCCGCCAGGAACGCGGCCAGTGTCTTTCCCGATCCCGTCGGGGCGAGCAGCAGCGTGCTCTGGCCCTCGAGGATGCTCGGCCACGCCGCACGCTGCGCGTCGGTCGCACGCTCGAACGTCTCCTCGAACCACGTACGCGTGGCCGGCGAGAACCGCTCCAGCACGTCGGGGCGCACCTTCATCGAGCCACTCTAGGCCGGAGCGCTGACAGGCGCCGTCAGGTTAGGGAGCGCGTCAGTCCTCGGCGTCCTGCCGCACCACCATCGCCGAGCGCTCGTCGTGGATCGCCGCCGGATCGTGCAAATCCGCGACCGCGTCGTGGACCGGCGCCTCGCCGTCGTCGTCGGGGTGGCGTGGGAGGAACTGCCGCGCCGGATCGTGGGCGGCGCCGCGCGTGCGCCACTCGAAGTGCAGGTGCGGTGCGCGCGCGAAGCCCGTCTCGCCGACCAGCGCCACGCGCTGCCCGCGCTCGACGTACTGCCCGGCGAACACGAAGATCTCGTGGCAGTGCGCGTAGAGCGCGGAGCTTCCGTCCTCGTGCAGGACGATGAGCACGTTGCCCATCCCCGTGATCCCGTTGTCGGCGTACATCACGAGCCCGCCACGCGCGGCGACGACGTCCGAGCCCTCCGGTGCGCCGATGTCGACGCCGTCGTGGCGCGTGTGGGCCAGCCCCGCGTCGCGCGTGAAGCCGAAGCCGCGCCCCATGTGGCCGACGGGGACGGGGAACGTGAGGCGGGTCTCGGAGTCGATCCCGTCGACGGCCGCGCGCCACTCGTCGAAGGCCGGCTCGTGCATCATCTGCAGGGCCGTCGCGCGGTGGCCCAGGCCGAGCCACGCCGCCAGCTCGGCCGCCGGACCGCTGGGGGTCGGGACGATCCGCTCGCCCTGGCAGAAGGCGCGGTAGCCACCGCGCGTCCTGCACCGGCGCGGCATGCGCGCGCGCTGCCGGGCGGGCTCGAGAGGGTAGGCGTCGGCGGCGCGGGACCACCACGCCTCGGGCGTGCGCTCCTCGATCACCACGCGACCGATGGCGTGCAGGGCCTCGGCCGAGCGAGCGTCACGCGGCGCGGCGAGCGGAGGAGCCCGCTCCGAGCGCCCGACGGCGGCGAGCATGTGCTCGTCCTCCGACACCGCTTCCTGGGCGCGAGCGAGCACCGGCAGCGCGCAGAGCAGCGCCGCGAGCAGGAGCGTCGTCGTGCAGAGCCGGCCCACGAGTGCAAGACGCTAAGCGACGTTCCGCGCCCGTCGGAAGCACTTTTCGCGGAATTCGACCCGGGACCTGCACTTTTTCGAGCCACATCGGCGCGGATGTGCGCGCGTGTGCGACGCGGGTTTCTTGCCCAGCGATCGCTCGTCGGAGCAAATGTCGGCATGGGCGGAAGCGGGCCCGGGAGCGTGGTCGTCCCCGGCAATCACGACGGCGTGCATGCCGGGCACCAGGCCCTGCTCGCGCGCGCCCGCGTGCTCGCGGGGGAGCGCCTCGAGGTGGTGGCGCTCACGTTCGATCCCCACCCGATGGCGACCGTCGCCCCCGAGCGCGCCCCCGTGCCGCTGACGACCATCGCGCGTCGCACGGAGCTGCTCCGCGCGGCGGGCGCCGACCGCGTCGACGTCGCGCGCTTCGACGCCGCGTATGCGTCGCAGAGCGCCGACGCGTGGATCACGAACGAGCTCGCCGGACGCCTCGGTGCCCGGGCGGTGGTCGTCGGGGTCGACTTTCGCTTCGGCAAGGGACGAGACGGAGATCTGGCCGGCCTGCGCGAGATGGGCGCGCGGCGCGGGATCGACGTCGAGGCGCTCGGCGAGGTGATGCTCGCCGGGACGAGCGAGCGGGTCTCGTCGACGGCCGTGCGGACGGCGGTCGCTGCGGGCGACGTGGCCCACGCGGCGCTGCTCCTCACGCGACCGCACTCCGTCGACGGAACGGTCGTCGAAGGAGACAAGCGCGGGCGCGCGATCGGCTTCCCGACCGCGAACCTCGTTGCCGACCCGGTCTTGCTTCCGCGCGACGGCGTGTACGCCGTCCGTGCGCGCACGAGCGAGGGACGCTGGGTCGAGGGAGTCGCCAACCTCGGCACGCGTCCGACGTTCGCGGCGGGCCGCTCGCTCGAGGCGCACCTCTTCGACTTCGCGGGCGACCTCTACGGCGCGCGGCTGCGCCTCGCGTTCGTCGCGCGCATCCGCGACGAGCAGAAGTTCGAGGGCGTCGACGCGCTGGTCGCGCAGATCCGCCGCGACGTCGACCGAGCACGCGCGGCGCTCGCGCGAACACCCCGAGGAGCCGAAGGATGACCCGCCACCCCGACCGCAGCCGCATGTCCATCCGAGAGCTGATCACCGAGGCCGAGCGACGCGAGATCGCCGGCGCCGAGTGGATGGACCGCG
>JBGAQA010000003.1:120980-124661 GCA_044220955.1 Sandaracinaceae bacterium | reverse complement strand
CACGCCCGACACGCGCGAGCTGCTCGCGGGCGATCCGTCCTTCGGCGGGATGCGCGTCGTCAGCAAGGATGGGCGGGCCTGGCTGGTGTGGCGCGCGTCCGGCTCGCGCGTGGCGGCGATCCTCGCGTCGTCGGCGCGGGGCGAGCTCGACCCCGGCAAGGAGCTCACGCTGCGACTCGTGTCGGTCGGCTGCGCCATCGGAGAGCCGGACGCGGAGGTGGTGATCGAGACGGCAGACGAGAGCGGGCTCGCGCTCGAGGGCGTCCGGCCCTTGCCCGACGTGCACGGGCGGCCCTGCGTCGCCGCGATCGGCGTCGGCCGTGGCGCGGAATTCGTCTCGGTGGCCCACGCGCGCGTCGCCTGATCGTCTCCGGGCGCGTGTACGCTCGCTCCGTGCGACTCGTCGGCCTGCTCTGTCTCGTGGTCGGCTGCAGCAGCGGCGCCGCGCCGGTCGACGCCGCGCCCGTCGACGCCTCGCCGATCGACGCCGGGGCCGACGCCCCTTCGCGCGGCCGCGACGCGGGAGCGGACGCCGGCTTCGATGCCGCGGTGCTGCGGACGTGCTCGCTCGCTCGGCCCACGCCGTTCGCGATCCCGGCGCACGCCGCGCTCGCCAGCGGAAACAGCCTCGCCGATCGCGCGTTCTACGTGCTCACCGTCCTCGAGACGCTCCCCGCCGTGACCGCGGCCCACCCGACGAACAGCGCGCTCGACGCGATCGCAGCCGCGCGCGACGCGGCGCTGCACGACGCCGACCGCGCGACGTGCGACGCCGGGTGCGTGCGCGCGGCGCTGGTGCGGAGCGACGACGTCGCCGCGATCGACGCCGAGCTCTCCGCGCTCGAGGCCGCCGGCGTGCTCGACGACGTCGCGAGCGAGCTGCGCGCCTCGCTGCGCTTCGAGCGCTACGCCCTGCGCGGCGACGACGACCCGACGCTCGTGCGCACGGCGCTCACAGAGGCGATGACCGACCTCGCGAGCGCGCTCGATGCGTACGCGCTCGGCGAGCTGCCAGCCGCCTCGCTCGCCGCCGTCGTGCACGACGTCGCCGCGGCCACGCCCGGCACGCTCACGTGGTGGCAGCCGCTGCTGCGCGTCACCACGGGCGCGATGGAGGCGGACGGCCGCGACGAGGCGGTTCGCTACGAGCCGCTCGCGACGGGAGAGAACGCGGCGGCGATCGCGGCGATGGCCACGACGGACTTCGCGGCGTTCCCCTACGTCGCGATCCTCGTGCCGGGCCAGGGCCCCACGGACCTCACGACCGCGCTCCATCCCGCCGGCGCCGCTCGCTGCGATCTCGCCGTCGCGCGCTGGCGCGCGGGGCTCGCCCCCTTGCTGCTGCTGAGCGGCGGCCACGTCCACCCCGATCGCACCACGTTCAGCGAGGCGATCGAGATGAAGCGCTACCTCGTGACGACGTACGGCGTGCCCGAGAGCGCGATCCTCGTCGACCCCTACGCCCGCCACACGACGACGAACCTGCGCAACGCGGCGCGCCTGCTCTTCGCGTACGGCGCGCCGACCGATGGACGCGTGCTCGTGGTGACCGACACGTTCCAGTCCGCGTACGTGGCGAGCGTCGGGTTCGCGACGCGCTGCGACGACGAGCTCTTCTTCCGGCCCTTCGCGGGCATCGAGGCCGTGGGCCCGACCGACACGTGCATGACGATGGCGCCGGTGTCGATGACGATTGCCGCGAGCGATCCACTCGATCCTTGATGTACCGTGCGGCGATGCGCGCCGCTCCGCTCTTCGCCTCGCTCGCCACTCTGGCCCTGTCGTCCTGCAGCCCTTCCGCCTCGACGCCGGACGGGGGCCCGGATGGGGGCGCGCTCGACGGCGCTCTCGACGCGGGCGCGGTCGACGCCGCCCCGAGGCTCGACACGCTCGGGCCGCCGCCGCCGGCGGTCGACGCGACGGTGAACGGCTTCCGTGTGCACCTCGATCGCGCGAGCGCGACGCTCTCGATCGCGCGCTCCGACGGCACGCCGCTCATCGACGGCCTGCCCGGCGGCGACGCCTCGAGCGATCCGGATGCTCCGCCCAGCCTCGGCATCGCCGTGCGCGACGGAAGCGCGACGTATCAGATGACCGCCGGGATGTTCCGCATCACGGACACGACGAGGGCGCCCTGGATCGGCATCGCGCGCTACGGCGAGCCGACGGGCACCGATCCGCTGAGCGTCCCGCTCGTCGCGGGCGACGGGGCGACCGTCGCGACGCTCGAGATCAGCGCGTCCGGCGCGCACGGCCTGCGCCTGCACACGCACACCGCCGACGCGGCGACCGATCGCGTGTCGTTCGCGTTCGACTGCGCGGCGAGCGAGCACTTCCTCGGCTTCGGCGGGCAGAGCTTCGACGTCGATCACCGCGGGCAGACGATCCCGCTCTGGGTCGAGGAAGACGGGATCGGCAAGAACTCCACCGACACCGACTTCGGCGGGTTCGGCGTGCGCGGCCGGCGCCACTCGACCCACACGCCGATGCCGATGTTCGTCTCGAGCCGCGGCTACGCGGTGCTGCTCGACACGCCGTTTCGCTCGATCTTCGCGATGTGCTCCGAGGACCCCGGCGCGATCCGCGTCGAGGCGTGGGAGGACGACCTCGACCTCTACGTGATCGACGCCCCGACGCCGGCCGACGGCGTCGAGCGGCTGACCGACGTGGTGGGACGCCCCGATCCGGCTCCGAACACCGTGTTCGCACCCTGGCTCGACGCGATCTTCGGCAGCGCGCACGTGCGCGAGGTGGCGACGCGCGTGCGGGACAACCACGTGCCCGTGTCGGTGATCTGGACCGAGGACTTCCGGGGCGGGTCGATGACGGCCGCGGGCTACGCGCTCGACGAGGACTGGAACGTCGACCGCACGCTCTACCCGGACTTCGAGGCGCTCGCCGGCGAGCTGCACGACGACGGCCTGGCGTTCCTCACCTACAACAACAGCTTCCTCGTGACCGGCGGCGACGTGTTCACGGAGGCGACCACGATGGGCTTCTCCATCCACCGGACCAACGGCATGCCCTACACGTTCGGCGGCGCGACGCTCGTCGCCACCTCGCTCGTCGACTTCACGAGCCCGGCGGCGACGCGCTGGGCCGAGGACGTCATGCGCGCGCAGATCACCGCGGGCTCCGACGGCTGGATGGCCGACTTCGCCGAGTGGCTGCCGACCGACTGCGTGCTCACCGACGGGGACGCGATCGAGCAGCACAACCTGTATCCGCTGGCGTGGCAGCGCGCGAACCGCGAGCTGCTCGACTCGATCGGCGACGGCGTCGAGCGGGTGTGGTTCGTGCGATCGGCGTCGCTCCGCTCGCAGCCGGTGGTGCAGGTCGTCTGGGCCGGCGATCAGACGACCGACTGGGCGCTGGGCGACGGGTTCCCGAGCGTGATCCCGATGGGCATCGGCCTCGGGATGACCGGCTTTCCCTACTACGGCACCGACATCGGCGGCTACATCAGCATCACGACGGTCCCGACGACCCGCGAGCTGTTCTTCCGCTGGACGACGTTCGGCGCGCTCTCGCCCGTCATGCGCACGCACCACGGCCGCTCGACGACCGAGAACTGGCAGTGGGATCGCGACGCCGAGACGACGGCGCACTTCGCGCGCTGGGCGCGCGTGCACCAGCAGCTCTTGCCCTACCTCCGCGCCCTCGGCGACGAGGCGTCGCGCA
>JBGAQA010000003.1:108748-120960 GCA_044220955.1 Sandaracinaceae bacterium | reverse complement strand
CCGCTCGCGTACGACCACCCGGGCTTCGAGCCGGGCTGGTCGATGACCGACGAGTACCAGCTCGGTCCCGCGATCTACGTGGCGCCGGTGGTCACCGAGGGCGCGACGTCGCGCATGGTCACGCTCCCGCCGGGCACGTACCGCCCGCTCTTGGGCGGCGCGGCGATCGCCTCGACGGGCGCGGCGATCAGCGTGGCCGCGCCGGTCACCGAGATCCCCGCGTTCGTGCCGGAGGGGTCGATGATCGTCGCGCTCCCGCCCGAGGTCGAGACGGTGCGCGCCGTGGCGGCGACCTCGACGCGCGTCACGCTCGCGAGCGTGCGCGACGATCGCGAGATCTGGCTCTACGGCGCCGGTAGCGCCGACTTCGCCGAGGGCGCGCTGACGTACGCCTGGCGCGCGACGGGCTGGAGCGGCGCAGCCGCGAGCGCGACGTGGAACGGGACGAGCGTGCCGATCACGGGCGGCACGATCTCCGTCGTGGGCACGGGCACGCTGGTGATCGACGGGACCGCCATGCTCACGATCACGGGCGGCGCGACGGATCGCGCCATCACGGTCGTGCTGCGCTGAGCGGGTGGACCGCTCCCGCTCTCGCTCTCGCTCTCGTTCTCGTCCTATCCTCGCGCCCCCGTGCACGATCTCGGCGCGCTGACCCCCGAAGACGTCCCGCTCTGGCAGCGCGGCATGTCGGCGCTCGGGCTCTGCGTGATGATCGGCCTGGCGTGGGCGATGAGCTACGACCGCAAGGCGTTTCCGCGCCGCATCGTGCTCTGGGGCGTGGGGCTACAGCTGGCGTTCGGCGTGATCGTGCTGCGCTCGAGCCTCGGCCTCGCGTTCTTCTCCCTGATGAACGACGCGATCGCCGCGCTGATCGGCTTCACGGCGGAGGGCAGCCGGTTCCTCTTCGGCGACTACCTCGAGATGCGGCCTGCGTTCGCGCTGCAGGTGCTGCCGACGATCCTCTTCTTCTCGTCGTTGATGAGCGTCCTCTATCACGTGGGCGCGATGCAGAGGGTCGTGCGCGGCTTCGCCTGGCTCATGCAGCGGACGATGAGGACCTCGGGCGCCGAGACGCTCGCGGCGGCGGCGAACATCTTCGTCGGGCAGACGGAAGCGCCGCTCGTCGTGAAGCCCTTCGTCGCCACCATGACCGAGAGCGAGCTCATGGCCGTGATGGTGGGCGGCTTCGCGAACACCGCGGGGGGCGTGCTCGCCGCCTACGTCGCGCTCCTCTCGGGGCACTTCCCCGACATCGCGGGACACCTCATGGCCTCGAGCGTGATGAGCGCGCCGGCCTCGCTGGTGCTCGCGAAGGTGATCCTGCCCGAGAAGCAGGCGCCGAAGACGGCCGGCACGCTCGAGATGAGCGACGAGCGGCCTCACGCGAACGTGGTCGACGCCGCGGCCGCCGGCGCGAGCGAGGGGCTGATGCTCGCGCTGAACGTCGGCGCGATGCTGCTCGCGTTCATCGCGCTCGTGGCGCTCTTGAACGCGCTGCTCGCGCTCCCCTCGCTCTGGCACGACCGGTCGGTGTGGGCCGATGCGCTCGCCGCGCTGCGCGCGGCGGGCCACGAGCCAGCCGAGGCGTGCGCCGGCACGCTCGACGGTCCCGCGCTCGTCACGTGCATCCACGACGCGAACCGGACGCTCTCTTCGCACTTCGTCGCCTGGGAGCCCTTCACGATGCAGCGCATCCTGGGCGTGATCGGCTGGCCGATGCCCTTCGTCATGGGCGTGCCGATCGAGGACTGCCAGACCGTGTCGGAGATCCTCGGCGAGCGCCTCGTCCTCAACGAGTTCGTCGGATACATCTCGCTCGCGGAGAACCTCGGCAGCGCGCACCCGATGAGCCACCGCGCGACCGTGATCACGTCGTACGCGCTCTGCGGGTTCGCGAACTTCAGCTCGATCGCGATCCAGCTCGGCGGCATCGGCGCGATGGCGCCCGAGCGGCGCAAGGATCTCGCCAAGCTCGGCATGCGCGCGATGCTCGGCGGGCTGCTCTCGACCTACATGACGGCCTGCGTCGCAGGCCTGCTCGCCTGATGTGACTCGCTCGCTGCTGCGCGCAACGAAACGCGCACCTACCCGCCAGAACGTCGTGATCTCGGGGGGTTGAGGGGGGCTGGAGTGACCCCGTCAGATCCCCTCGGGGGCGCCGAGCGTGTCGCGGAGGCGGTCGTGCTCGGCGCGGGCCGCGCGGATCTCCGCATCGAGGCGGGCCTCGACCTCGTGGTCGCCCCGCTCGCGCGCGTCGAGGCGCTGGATCTCGAGGAGGTGGACGTCGCGGCGGATCTCCGCCATGCGCGCCTCGGTGATGGCGCCCGGCGTGAGCTGGATCTGCGCAGCGGGCGCGACCCGCTCGCTCTCGCGCTCGCTCTCGCTCTCGCTCTCGCCCTCGCGCTCGCCCTCGCGCTCGCTCTCGCCCTCGCGCTCGCTCTCGCCCTCGCTCTCGCCCTCGCTCTCGCCCTCGCCCTCGGCCTCGCGCTCGTGCCCGACAGGCCGACCGCCGGCACGCCAGAGCAGGGCCCCGAGGACGAACGCCAGGATCACCGCGGCGATCGCGAGCGCGCGGGGCCTCAGCACATCCCGCCGTTGACGCCGATCACCTGACCCGTGACGTAGCCCGCGGCGTCGCTGCAGAGGAACGCGACGACCGCGGCGACGTCGTCGACCGTCGCGATGCGCCGCATGGGGATGTGCTTGAGCACCTCCTCGAGCGGCGTGCCGTTGGCGATCGCACCCTGGAACATGTCGGTCTCGACGGGCCCCGGGGCGACGGCGTTCACCGTGACGTTGCGCTTGGCCATCTCCTGCGCGAGGGCCTTCGTCGCGCCGATGAGGCCGGCCTTCGCCGCCGAGTAGTTCACCTGGCCGCGGTTGCCGATCACGCCGCTGACGCTCGTGAGGTTCACGATGCGGCCCCAGCGCAGCTTGATCATCGGCATCGAGAGAGGCTGGGTGACGTTGTAGAAGCCGTCGAGGCTCGTCGCGACGACCTTGCGCCACATCTGCCAGTCCATCGCCGGGAAGGGCGCGTCGGCGGTGACGCCGGCGTTGTTCACGAGCACGCCGATCGGGCGGGCGCCCTGGAGCAGCATCGCGATGGCCGCCTGCGAGGCCTCGTGGTCGGCGACGTCGAAGCGCACGAGCTCGACCGTGCCGCCGGCGGCCTCGATCTCCGCCTTCACCTTCTGCGCCGCCTCCTCGCGCGACTGGTAGTGGACGATCACCGGATAGCCGTCGGCCGCGAGCTTCTTGGCGACGGCGGCGCCGATGCCGCGGCTGGCGCCGGTGATCAGTGCGCGCGGCTTCTCGCTCAGGATCTTCGGCACGGCGTCATCCTCCCATCGCCACGTTGATCGTGCCCGAGGCGATCACGCGCCCGCCCAGCGTCGCCTCGCACTCGAACTGCGCCATCGGCGGGATCGCCATCACGCGCCTGACCTCGATCGTGATCGCCTCGCCGAGGGGCAGCGCCCCGTGCACGAGGTCGATCCGGCGCGTCCCGAGCAGCGCGCCCGAGGCCATCGGGCCGCCACGGATCAGCCCCGCGTACCCGAAGTGGGCGGCCGCCGTCTGGGCGAAGAGCTCGATCACCACGAGCGCGCTCACACCCGCGCCCTCGACCAGCGGATCGCCCGCGCGGAACGTCTTGACGCACGTACACGCGTCGTCCGTGTGTGCGACGAGCGCGTCGATCAGCAGCATGGGCGGCCGATGCGGCATGAACGCGGTCGGGTGCGGGTACGCGGTCACGCCCCGGGGTTAGCACGCTATCTCCCGGCCGGGTCGATCGCAGCGCGTCACGGCCGCGCGGACGCTCACCCCGCTGGCGCTGGCCCCACGGCCCGTCGTGATATAGGAGCCCCGTCGATGAGCGAGCTCCTCTCCATCTACCGCCACGCTCTCTCTGCGCGCCTCGTCGACGAGCGGCTGGACGTGCTCGCGCGCGGAGGACGGATCGGGCTGCACCCCGACTCGCAGCGGGCCGAGACCGTGATCGCGGCCGCGACGCTCGCGCTCGGGGACACCGACTGGGTGGTCCCGACGGCGCGCGACCACGCGGCGGCGCTCGTGCGAGGCGTCGAGGTGAGCACCTACCTCGCGCACGTGATCGGCGGCGCGAGCGACCCGCTCTCGGGGCATGCCTCACCCGGCTGCTTCTGCTCGCGCGCGAAGAAGATCGCGCCGCCGACGGGCCAGCTCTCGCAGCACCTCACCCAGGCGATGGGGATCGCGTGGGCGGCGCGGCTGCGGAAGGACCCTTCCTGCGTGCTCGCGCTGCTGCCCGAGACCGCGGCCGACGCGGGCGACTTCCACTCCGCCGTGAATTTCGCCGGCGCGACCCGAGCTCCGATCGTGTTCTTGGTCCGCACCGACGGGAGCGAGGCGCCCGCGCCCGACGTCGAGGTCGCGGACAAGGGCATCGCGTACGGCGTCGCGGGAGTCGACGTCTCGGGCGATCCCACGCACGTGCTCGAGGCCGTCCGCGAGGCGTGCGAGCGGGCGCGGCGCGGCGAGGGTCCGACGATCGTCGAGGCGCGGATCTCGCTCGAGCACGATCCGCTCGCGCAGGTTCGCGCGAGGCTCCTCGCCGAGGGTGCGTTCGACGAGAGCGCCGACATGCAGCACCGGCGCGACGTCATGGCCGGCATCGAGGCGGCGATCTGCGCCGCGATCGACGCCGGACCCCCGGCGCTCGACTCGATCTTCGACCACGTCACCGCGGAGCTCGGTCCGCACCTGATCCGGCAGCGCGACGAGCTGCGGAAGGTCCACGAGGCATGACTCAGAAGGCTTCCTCCCAGAAGAACATGGTCCAGGCGATCAACGAGGCGCTGCGGCTCGAGATGCTGCGCGACGATCGCGTGGTGATCCTCGGCGAAGACGTGGGCAAGGTCGGCGGCGTGTTCCGTGTGACGGCCGGCCTCTGGGACGAGTTCGGCGACGACCGCGTGATCGACACGCCGCTGAACGAGGGCGGCATCATCGGCGCTGCGATCGGCATGGCCGCCTACGGAATGCGGCCCGTGCCGGAGATCCAGTTCGCGGACTTCATCTTCCCGGCCTTCGATCAGATCGTCAGCGAGGCCGCCAAGTTCCGCTACCGCTCCGGCGGCGAGTACCAGTGTCCGATGGTGATCCGCAGCCCCGTGGGCGGCGGCATCCGGGGCGGCGCGTACCACTCGCAGTCGCCCGAGGCGCTCTTCATCCACACCGCCGGCCTCAAGGTCGTCTGCCCGAGCAACCCGCACGACGCCAAGGGCCTGCTCGCGTCGGCGATCCAGGACGACGATCCGGTCCTCTTCTTCGAGCCCAAGCGCGTCTACCGCGCCGTGAAGATGGACGTGCCGGACGAGGCGTACACGACGCCGCTCGGCGTCGGAAAGGTCGTCCGCGAGGGCGAGCACGTCACCGTCGTCGCGTGGGGCGCGATGCTCTACGAGGCGCTCTCCGCCGCCGAGCAGGTCGCCGAGCAGGGCGTCGAGTGCGAGGTGATCGACCCGCGCACGCTCTGGCCGCTCGACCTCGACGTCATCGTCCGGAGCGTCGAGAAGACGGGGCGCATCGTCGTCGTGCACGAGGCGCCCAAGGCGTGCGGCTTCGGTGCCGAGGTGCTCCAGCTGGTGACGGAGAAGTCGTTCCTCCACTTCCAGGCGCCGCCGACCCGCGTCACCGGCTGGGACACGCCGTTCCCGTACACGCTGGAGAACGACTACCTCCCGCTCGCGCACCGCATCGCGCCGAAGCTGCTCGAGATCGGCAAGTACTGAGAGGCACCCATGGCTCGATTCGAATTCAAGCTGCCGGACATCGGCGAGGGCGTCGCCGAGGGCGAGATCGTCGCGTGGCACGTGAAGGGCGGAGACGTCGTCAAGGAAGACCAGCCCATGGTCGAGGTGATGACCGACAAGGCGACGGTCACGATCGGAGCGCCGAAGAAGGGGACGATCCTCGAGACGCACGCGACGGTCGGACAGATCATGCCGGTCGGCGCGCTGCTCGTCGTCATCGAGACGGACAGCGCCGTGGCTGCCGCGCCGACGACGACGAAGGCGGCGCCCGCGGCCGCACGGCCCGCGGCCAAGGCCGCTCCGAAGAGCGCCGAGGGCCCCGCGGCCACGGCGGTCGGAGACATCAAGGACACGCTGCCCGGCGCCGCGTTCTTCGGCGCGAAGGAGGTCGCACCCCCGGCCAACGGGACCCCCGCCCGGGCCGCGTCGCCGGGGGGCGATCACTTCTCCGAGCGCCCGCTGGCCACGCCCGCGACGCGCAAGCTCGCGCGCGATCTCGACGTGGACCTGCGTCGCGTGCGACCGACCGGAGACGGGAACCGCGTCACGGCCGAGGACGTGCGGGCGTTCGTCGGCGGGGCGGCCACGAAGGCGCACCGGCCGGTCGGGGGTCCGGGGCCCGCCCTCGGCATCGCCCCTGGCGTCGGCGGCCGCGCTCCGATGACGGTCCAGGTCCCCGCGGGCACCGCACCCCGCGAGGGCGAGCTCGAGGTGCGCAAGCCCTTCGTGGGCGTGCGCCGGAAGATCGCCGAGCGGATGCAGACGGCGAAGAACACGGCCGCGCACTTCACCTTCGTCGAGGAGTGCGACGTCGGCCGCTTGAAGGACTTGCGCAACAAGCTCAAGCCCGCCGCCGAGGCCGCGGGCGTGAAGCTCACGTTCCTGCCGTTCATCGTGCGCGCCGTCGTCGCCGCGCTTAAGAAGCACCCCGTGCTGAACAGCGCTCTCGACGAGAGCACGAACGAGCTGGTGACGCGCAAGTACTTCCACGTCGGCATCGCCGCCTCGACGGATCAGGGGCTCATGGTCCCCGTGGTGAAGGACGCCGACCGCAAGTCGATCCTCGACATCGCGCGAGAGATCGACCGCCTCGGGACCGCCGCGAAGGCGGGGGCGATCGCCTCGGCGGACCTCGCAGGCTCGACCTTCACGATCACGTCGCTCGGCTCCCAGGGCGGCCTCTTCGCCACGCCGATCTTGAACTTCCCCGAGGTCGGGATCCTCGGCGTGCACCAGATCAAGAAGAAGCCCGTGGTCCGGGACGACCAGATCGTGATCGGCGAGGTCATGCTGCTCTCGCTCTCTTTCGACCATCGCATCGTGGACGGGCACGTCGGGGCGGCGTTCGCCTACGACATCATCGGATTCCTCGAAAATCCCGAGTCGCTGTTCCTCGAGATGGTGTGAAGGCCGATTTCACGTGCAGGGTCTTGGCGAAAGGGCCCCAGGATCGGTAGCCTCTGACCCGATGGCCACTCACCGTCCGTTCGTCCGCGCGCTCCCGGTCCTCGCGATCGCAGTCCTGGCGGCCCCCCTCGCCGCGGGCTGCGAGCTCTTCGTCCATTTCGATCGATCGCGGATCAGCGCCGACACCGGCGTGGGCGTGGACGTCGGGCCGGGAGACGGCGGCTCCGACGCGGGGCGTGATGCCGGGAGCGACGCGAACGTCGATGCGAACCTGCCCGACGCGAACCTGCCGGACATGGGCAGCGGCGACGCGGGCAACGACGCCGCGACGATCGGAGACGCCGGCCGCGACGCCGCGGTCCTGCCCGACACCGGCGTGGATGCCGGCAACGACGCAGGCATGGACGCAGGCAACGACGCCGGAAGCGACGCCGGAAGCGATGCCGGAAGCGACGCAGGCATGGACGCGGGCATGGACGCGGGAAGCGACGCGGGCAACGACGCCGGCGACGACGCCGGGAGCGACGCCGGGAGCGACGCCGGAAGCGACGCCGGGCCGAGCTGCACGAATGGCATCCTGGACGGCACCGAGACTGCCATCGACTGCGGCGGTGCGGACTGCGTCGGCATGGGCCGCACGTGCGCCGCTGGCGCGGCGTGCGGAGTGAACGCCGACTGCATGTCGGGCACGTGCGACGGCACGATGCACTGCACCTGAGGCCGTTCGGAAGGCCTCCGCTCACTCCGCCGTGGGACGGCGCGGGGCGCGCAGGATCGTGCGCCCGGGCACGAGCACTTCGCGCGGACGCATGACGACGGCGCCGAGGGGGCGCATGGCGGCGATCTCGTGGACGCCGCCGGCGAGCCCGGCGAAGTGCCCCGTGGCGCGTGCGTCGACCCAGCCGATCGCCACGCCGTCGGCGACCACGATGATCCGCGCCTCGCTCTGGTTGACGACGTCGAGCCCTTGCGTCGGTTGCGGCCCGAGGCCGTCGTCGACGGGCTCGGCCGTCGCGCGTGCGCGAGGCGTGAGCCGGGCGAGGGCCGTCGCCTCGAGGAAGCTCCCCGAGCTCGCGTAGGGGACGGGCTCCGGAGGGGCTTCGTGGTCGGACCGCAGCTCGCGGCGGGCGGCCTGCACCGTCACGTCCGCCATGCGCTCGCCGCGCCAGAAGCCCACGCGGAAGGAGAGCGGGGCCCCGGCGGTGCAGCGCCGCATCACACCGTCGCGCGCCTCGCCCATCCACTCCGCGAGCAGTGCGCAGAGCAGCGTGCCGGGGCCCGGATCGACCGCGCCGCGGAGCGCCGGATCCCGACGCACGATCAAGATGGGCCCGGCGCGGGGCGGCCCTCCCTCGAACCACGTCGCGAGCTCACCTGGCAGGAGCGGGCGGCCTCCGCGAGCATCGAAGAGGTATGCGCCCGGGCTGTCGCCGCGCAGGCGCACCTCGCCGAGGGCCGGCCAGCCCGGTCCTCCGAAGCGCGCGCGCGCACGCTCGGCGCCGACGTCCACGAAGAGCTCGGCCGCGGCCGTCTCGACCTCGCCACCGGGCTCCCCGAGCACCGAGGGCACGTCGAGGTGCACGCGGTACACGAAGCGGCGGGACTCGACCTCGTCGTCCGCGTCGTACGCCGAGTCGATCGCGGCGGCCGGGAGCACCACGCGCGCGCCCGGATCGTCGGCGGAGGGCGGGGCGGGCTCGGCGATCGGAGGTGGCAGCTCGTCCTCCGCGAGGGTGGGCGCCGACGGCAGCTCCTCGACCTCGACGCGTCGCTCCGTGCGGAACGCCGGATCGCGCTGCGGCGGCCCCTCGTCGCACGCGCCGAGGGCGAGCGTGAGCGCGAGGCCGAACGCGAGGTCACGCCGCATCGCGCCCGGCGCGCGCGCCTAGAACTGGCCGTCGAGGCGCGTCCATCCCTCGGGAACGCTCGGCTGGCTCGTCGCGACGCCGACGCCGACGCCGACGCCGATACCCACGGCGGCCACGCCGATGACCGTCCAGAACCACCATTCCTCGTAGAGCTCCGGCCGGCGCTCGACCGTGTCGTGCAGCGCTTCTTCGGGCGCCGCGACCGCGCCGGAGAGGTCGACGCCCGCGTAGAGATCCACCCCGAGCTGCCGCGCGGTCTCCATCCCGAGATCGTCGGTGGTCATCGACGCCTCGCGCCGCGCGAGCAGGAAGCGGGTGCGCATGTCGTAGAGGTAGACCTGGACGTGCACCGTCTCCGCCGTCTCCGGCGTCACGATGCCGATGATCACCTGTGCGGCCCCGAGCGTGCTGCCGAGGCTGCGGATCGAGGTTCCCGCCCGCTCCTCGCCGAGCTCGCCGCGGATGGCCGCCTGGGCCTCGGGCGACGCGACGAGCCGCGAGCGCTCGTTCGGCGCCAGCGTGTAGCTCACGGCGGAGCCCTGCGCCGAGACGCTCGCGCGGCGGATCGTCTTCACGAACGCGATGTGCTTGAGCGTGACGTAGTGATCGCCGACGAGCAGGTCGGGGACCACGGCGGGCGAGGGCCCGTAGCTGCGACCGTCGACGTAGACCTCGGCACCGGAGGGCTCGCTCGTCACCGTGAGCGCGGCGCGCGGGCCAGCCGCCACGCGCGTGCGCACTCGCTCGAACACGTCCTGGTACTCCGCGGGGTAGCGGCTCGCGTCGTACTCGTGCTGCTCGCGGAACACGACGACGCGCGCGAACATCTCCTCGCACTCGCGCTGGCGGCGCAGGCGGCAGCGGGCGATCGCCGCGATCATGTACGCGTCGATCAGCTGCTCGCGGCGGACGGCCTCGAGGTTCTCCTCGAAGAGCTGCAGGATGACGTCGACGCTCTCCTGCACGTCCCGCGCGTCGCCGTCGCGCACCTGGTCGGCGCGGGAGTCGAGCTCGTCCATCGCGAACTGGAGATCCTCGCTGATGGTCGGCGGCGAGAGCACGTCGACGGGGTGGACGAAGTCGATCCCCGGGACCTCGGCGAAGCCGCGCCGCAGGCCGATCGACACGGACGCCGCTTGTGCGTCCGTCGCGCCTCCCTCCGTGATCATCAGCGAGCTCGCGACGACGGCGTCGGGTGCGGCCTCGTCCTGCGCGCGCGCGGCGGTCGACCACGAGGTCAGCAGCAGGAGCGCGACGAGGGGGATCCGCCGGAGCAGCATCAGAACTCCAGGACCACGACGCCGCTCGGCGACTGCCCGACGGTCGAGCCCTGCGAGCCGACGCCGACGCCGACGCCGACCGCGACTCCGACCACCACCACACCGCCGATGATGGTCCAGAACCACCACTCTTCGACGATCGAGTGGCTGGGCGGAGGCGGAGGGGGCAGCAGCGGGCTCTCGTCGTCGACGGGCGGCGGCGGCTCGACCGCGACCTGGGGGCGGGAGGTGAACGCCGTCTCGAGCGCGCCCGACACGACCTGGTGCACGGCGGACTCGAGCTGGCCGATCCCCGTCGGTGCGGTGCCCGAGCCGCGCAGGAGGCGGTGCCCGCTCGCGACGTCGTAGACCAGCAGCTCGATCCCGACCGACCCTTCGGTCTCGGCGCTCGACACGCGGATGACGGCGATGCGCTCGACGTCGAGGATCTCGGCGACCTGCCTGACGGGCGAGCCGGCCGGCGCCGACGCCATGTCCGAGTCACGGATGGCGGCGATCGCCTCGTGCAGACCGCTGGTCCTCGCGTCGTCCACGAGGAAGGCGCTCGTCGACTCGCTGCCGCGGGCCCGAACGGTGACCGAGCTCACGCTCGGCGTGGCGCCGGCACGCGTGACGCGGACGATGTGCTCGCCGCCGATGAGCCCCGTCACGGTGAGCGGCGTGGCGCCCCGTGCGACGAAGTCGACGTACGCGATCGCGCCCGGGGGGTCGCTCTCGATCGAGATCGAGCCCGCGGGGCTGGCCGCGTCGCGCGGACGAGCGGCGTCGAAGCGCGAGGTCACGTCCGGCGGGAACACGTTCGGATCGGGCACGATGTGCGGCATCTGCACGTGAAGGCGCGTGAACACGCGCGTGGCATCGCGCTGCTGGCCGTTGAAGGCGTAGGAGGCGCCGAGGAAGAGCAGCGCCTGACCGAGATCCTCCGGGTCTTCGAGCGCCGCCGCCGTGGCGTCGAAGTCGGCCACGGCGCCCGAGAGCAGCTCGATCGCCTGACCCAGATCCAGGTTGAGGTAGGCCTGACGCCCCTGCTCGAGGCGCTCCCGAGCGCGCTCGATCGTCTGCAGCGCGGAGGCGTCGTAGCCGAGGAAGAGCTGATCGGCCGCCGCCCAGTCGACCGTCGCCAGCGTGCGTAGCTCGTGGCGGGCGGCCGCGCCGGCGCGCTGGGCATAGGCCTCGAGCGAGTCGTCGGCCGCGACCGACACCACCGCCACGCGCGGCGGCGGCCCCGAGGACGGCGGCGGCCCCGAGGACGGCGGCGGCCCCTCCGGCGGTGCTTGGTCCTCCGGGGACGGGGGCGCCTCGTCCGCCTGCACGGGGGTGCCACCGCCGACGCCCGTCTCGTCCTCGTCCGGAAGCTGGATTCGCCGCGGCTGCGCCGACGCCAGCGAGAGCGGTGCGAGCGCGAGGAGCGCAGGCGCGATGATGAGGAACGGGTGAGATCGCAGCACGATGCGGCGCCGAGCGTACCCGAGATCGCCCGGTATCCGTCAACCCTCGCAGCGATCTCGATCCCCGTGGAAACGATCGGTTACGCTCGCGAGCACATGAAAGTCTGCGCCGTGATCCTGGCCGGAGGAGAAGGTACCCGCCTCTCGGTCCTCACCGCCAAGCGGGCCAAGCCCGCCGTCCCCTTCGCCGGCAAGTTCCGCATCATCGACTTCGTCCTGTCGAACTGCGTCAACTCGAACGTCTTCGACGTGATGATCCTGGCGCAGTACCGGCCGCACTCGCTCATCGATCACATCGGCGCCGGCGGGCCCTGGGAGCTCGATCGGGAGCGGGGCGGCGGTGTGCGCATCTACTCGCCCTACCGCTCGCGCGAGCACACGGCCTGGTACTCGGGCACCGCGGACGCG
>JBGAQA010000003.1:98447-108597 GCA_044220955.1 Sandaracinaceae bacterium | reverse complement strand
CCGAAGAGGAGAAGTCGCGCTTCGGCATCTGCCAGGTGGACGCGAGCGGGCGCATCACGCACTTCGTGGAGAAGCCCAAGACGCCGGTCCCGGGGCTCGGCTCGATGGGGATCTACGTCTTCGACTACGACGTGCTCGATCGCGTGCTGCTCGAGGACAAGGATCTCCAGGGCTCGAGCCACGACTTCGGCAAGGACATCCTGCCGCGCATGATCTCCAAGGGCGAGCGGGTGTTCTCGTGGCTCTACAAGGGCTACTGGCGGGACGTCGGCACGCTGGACAGCTACTGGGACGCGCACATGGATCTCGTGAGCGATCCGCCCGCGTACGATCTGAACGATCTCGGCTGGCTCATCCACACGCGCAGCGAGAACCGCTCGCCCGCGCGCTTCGCCAAGGGCGTGACCGTCAACGACGCGCTGATCACGCACGGCTGCACGCTGCACTCGGGCGCGATCATCGAGCGCAGCATCCTCTCGCCCGGCGTGCGCGTGATGCCCGGGGCCGTGATCCGCGACTCGGTCGTGCTCACCGACGCAGCCATCGAGCGCGGCGCCGTCCTCGAGCGCGCCATCCTCGACGCGCGCGTGCGCGTCGGCGCGGGCGCGAAGATCGGCGAGCCGGGCGGCGCGCTCACGGTCGTCGGCAAGGGCGCCGTCGTCCCCGCCGACCACGTGATCGGCTCGGGCTGCGTGATCGGCGCCGACGTCGTCGCGGCCGACTACCCGGCCAGCATCGTCGCGTCGGGCGAGGCGGTCTTCACCCGCCGCCGCCCCCACGAGATCCGGCTGTAGGAATCGTCAAAAACGGAACCGCGACTCGACGCGGACGACGTGCTCGACGTCGGAGACGAGCGCGCCGTCGACGTGCTCGCGCTGGGTGCCCGCGTACACGAGCGAGAGGATCCCGACGTTCCGGTAGAAGAACCAGTGCACCGCGGCGCGGTACTGGAGCAGCTCCGGCTGGTAGGTGACGCCGGCTGGCGTCATCGCGGAGGAGCTCGTCGGCAGGTTGCTGTAGCCGATCGGGTGGTAGAAGCCGCCGATGTCGGCGGCGAGCAGCAGCGCGCGCGGCACGACGAGCGCGGCGAGCATCACGTTGTAGGCCGTCTGGAACGCGCCGTAGTCCATGACGTAGCGCGAGTAGCTCTCGGCCCGCAGCTCGAAGTGCCAGAAGCGGAACACGCCGAGCGCGTGCCAGGCGAGCGCCTGCTCGTTCGGCAGCGTGTCGAACTTCACGCCCGCGAGGAACGACACGTTGAGCGGGACGGGCGTGTACAGGTACGGGTTGTCGCCGATGCGATCGTAGTGCCCGGCCACGTCGAGCTGCAGCGCGCCACCGACCGTCCAGGCGAAGTTGCGATCGTCGGCGCTGAAGAAGCGCCCGCCGACCGAGCTCGAGAACTGGTTCGACCCGACGGCGCCGAAGAGCCGGAAGCGCACCCTGCCGTCGTCGTCGATCGGACCGCCCGTCTCGACCACGACGCCGTTGCCCTGCTCGAACGCGGACGCGAGGTAGTTCGCCGGGTCGAGGAAGAGCTGCCGCGCGGCCGAGATGATGCGGATGGTCGAGAGCGTGCCCGAGCCGCTGTTCATCCCGAGGTAGTGGCCGCGGGAGCTGATCGGGATCTGGAACGTGACGAAGGAGAGGCGGAACGAGTCGTCGAGCCGCGCGCTGAGCAAGAAGAACGAGTTCTGGATCCCGGGGATCTGACCGAGCGCCCGGAGCTGGATGAGCGTGATGCCGCCCTCCGGCCGGTTGCCCGCGTACGAGCCGTCGAGGTTGTAGTTGAGCGTCAGGCGCGCGCCGGCACCCGCGACCACGGAGAAGCGGATCCCGGCGTGCGACTGGCAGACGGTCACGGAGGGATCGAAGCGGCAGCCGATGTCGGCGCAGTCCATCGCGCCGTCGAGGTCGTTGTCGATGCCGTCCGAGCACGTCTCGTCGCTGCGCTCTCCGTCACGGTCGGTGCCCGAGCCGATGAGATCCTCGAGGCTCTGCCCCGGTCCGAGCTCGGGCAGGTCGTCGCCGCCCTGGCTGCTCGACGTCGCGGCCGACGACGCACCCGCCCAGCTGCCGCGACATGCGCGGATCTCCTGCACCTGGCAGTCCTGATCGTCGCAGTCCGTGAAGCCGTCCCCGTCGTTGTCGAGCCAGTCGCGGCACGCCGCCTCGGTGTTCTCGTCGTTGCCGCCCGCCTCGCAGCTCGGCGACTCGAAGCAGTCGGCATCGCCGCAGTCGGCCAGTCCGTCGTGATCGTCGTCGAGGCGGTCGCCACAATTGGCCTCGGTGGTCGGTCCCGCCGAAGACGTGGCCGGCAGCACCGGAGAGAGGATCTCCTGGGGCGGCTCGGTCTGCGCCGTGGCAGGCGCGGCGACGAGCAACGTCGCGCAGAGGACGATCAGGTGCTTTCGAACGGAGGCGGCGGAGTGCATGCGTGTCGGCTCTCGAGGGGGTCGATCGAACGGTCGAACAGGACGGCGGAGTCAGAGGCCCGCGTCGGCGCCCGCGTCACCCGGGGCGGCTCCCGCGTCGCGCGGGTGCAGGACGTAGTCGGGGGTGCCGCAGACCAGCCCGCGGGCGCCGCGGGCCGCGAGGCAGCTCGCCTGCGTCGCCGGGTTGTAGTTGCAGTCCCAGTCTTCGCAGTCGGTGAAGCCGTCGCGGTCGTTGTCGAAGCCGTCCGAACAGTCGGCCGGCGACACGCTCTCCTGGCAGGGCGTACGGATGCGGCCGGTGTCCGGATCGGTGTCGGCGACGGTGCGGCAGGAGCGGTCGGCGCAGTCGGCATACCGGTTGTCGTCGTTGTCGATGCCGTCGGTGCAGGTCGCGAACGTGGCCTCCGTGTGCATCCGGCAGTACGCGATGATGTCGAAGTCCATGCTCATCGAGCAGCTGTTGTCCGCGCAGTCCGTGTAGCCGTTGCCGTCGTTGTCGATCCGGTCGCTGCACTTGGCGAGCGTGCTCTCGGCGATCTCGGCGCAGCGCGCGACGGCCTCGGGGCTCGCGCCGTTGGCCGCCTGCGAGCAGCCGCGATCGGCGCAGTCGACGTAGCGGTTGCCGTCGTTGTCGACTCGGTCGCTGCACTCGGCGAGCGTGTGCTCGGCGTGCATGGCGCAGTAGGCGATGGCCTCGGCGCTCGCGCCGTTGCTCGCGTTGGTGCAGCCGCGGTCGACGCAGTCGACGTACGTGTTGTGGTCGTTGTCGATCCCGTCGCTGCACTCGGCGAGCGAGTGCTCGTTCCCGGCAGGGCAGCCGGGCGCCGTGAAGCAGTCGGAGTCCTGGCAGTCGGTGCGAGCGTCGCGGTCGTCGTCGGCGCCGTTGCCGCAGTCTCGCTCGACGCACGCCGCAGCCATCGCGCAGTCCCGATCGGCGCAGTCCGTGTCGCGGTCGCCGTCGTTGTCGAGACCGTCGTCGCAGACGGTCTCGGCGGCGCAGACGGTGATGAACGACACGGCCGCCTGGCTGCAGCTGTGGTCGCGGCAGTCGGCGAACTGGTTCTGGTCGTCGTCGCGCCCGTTGCTGCAGCTCTCGTTGTCGAACTCGAGCGTGCAGCAGACCTCGAGGATCTGCAGACAGTCGGAGTCGCCGCAGTCGAAGTTGCCGTCGAGGTCGTTGTCGATGCGATCGACGCAGCGGTCGAACGTGTTCTCGGGGTGCGGATCGGGGTCGAGCGACGTGCGCTCGCCGCAGAAGCCGCCCATCAGGCAGTCGGGATCACGGCAGTCGACGAGGCGGTCGAAGTCGTTGTCGGTGTTGTCCGAGCAGCTGACGTCGTCGCGCTCGTAGCCGCGCGGCGGCCCGTTCGGGCTGAGGGTGAAGCAGCCGGCGAAGACCAGCGTGCTCGTCGCGAGGAGAGCCGCGGCGCGCATCAGTGGTGACCCCAGCGACCCTCGAGATCGGGCGGGACGGTCCCGTGACCGTCGAGACAGTGTGCCCGATTGCGGCCGTAGCGGCGCTCGAAGGGAACGTAGATCCCGCACGAGCCGCGCTGCTCGTGCGTGGCGACGCGCCCGTCGGCCGTGAGGCGCGCCGTGATCGCGTCGCGGCCTGCCGCGTCGGCGTAGGCGGGCAGCTCGCCGCGGCGTGCGAAGCGAGAGACGAACTCCGTGACGACCAGGTTCGAGAGGGTCGCGACGAGGGGGCCCGTCACCGGGTCCGCGCGGAGCGCACGCGCCTCGCTGCGCGCTGCGAGCTCGTCGACGACGGTCTCGACGTTGCACACCCACTGGCACTCCGCGTACGTGTCGCGGTGCTGCATGCTCTCGCTGTGGCCGTCCCGCGTCGAGATGAGGCGGTTGTAGTGCCACTCGCGGTCGCGATCTTCGTCGAAGCTGTGCACGGAGGTCATCACGAACTCGGGCACGCCGTGCGCCCAGATGCCGCGACGCGCGCGGATCGCCTCTCGCTGCGCGCGGAGGTACTCGGGACGCGAGGCGTGATCGTCGACCATGTACGCCATCGCGTAGCCGTGGCGGATCATGTCGACCGCGAGGTCGGGACAGTCGAGCGCCGCTCGTCCGTACGTGTCGAACTGGCCGTCGAACGAGCAGTGCCAGGTGCCGCGGCGCGCGTGGAGCGTCGCCATCTTCGCCAGCACGTAGAGCTCGTAGGGGTGCCAGTCGCCCCACTGGTGCGCGGGGCCGAAGCTCTCGAGCGTGTTGTAGCCGATGAGACGGCACTGCTGCCCGGCGATCTCTCCGTCGCTCGGGCGGAAGCTGTCGCCGTCGTTGAAGCTCACCGGCGTCGGCTGGCCGTTGATGAACACGCGCGTGACGGCGTCGGCGCCCGCGTCGGACGTCGCCGCGAGCGCGAGCGCGCACGTGAGCGCGGCCGCGGCGAGCGAGCCCTTCGAGGCGAGGTCGGGAAGCTGCATCGTCGTTCTGAGCGTACGCCCCGTCGGAGGCGGCGCGGAAGCCGCGAGCATTGACACGGGCCCCGACACGGCGTCAATCGACCCCGCGGGAACGGGCTCGACGGGAGCGAGCGCCAGGCGAGCCGGCGCAACCGGGCACGCTTGCCTCACGTCGCGCGCTTTACGCGGGCCCGGCCGGCCTTCATCCTCCCGCCGCTCGAGCCTGGCTCGACGCGCTGCGACAAGGGAGGACGGACATGGGTTTCGTGGGCCTCGATTACTATCAGCTCGACGACGAGCTCACCGAGGAAGAGATCCTCGTCCGCCAGAACGTACGCAGGTTCGTCGAGGCGCGCCTCGATCCGATCATCGCCAAGCACTACGAAGCGGGCACGTTCCCGATGGAGCTCGTCGGCGAGTTCGCCAAGCTCGGGCTGCTCGGGGCCAACCTCGAGGGCTACGGCTGCGCCGGCATGGGCGCGGTCGCCTACGGGCTCGCGCTCCAGGAGCTCGAGCGCTGCGACTCCGGCATCCGCTCGTTCTGCTCGGTGCAGGGCTCGCTGGCGATGTACCCGATCTGGGCGTTCGGAAGCGAGGAGCAGAAGCAGAAGTACCTCCCGAAGATGGCCCGGGGCGAGTCCATCGGCTGCTTCGGCCTCACGGAGCCCGACTTCGGGAGCAACCCGACCGGCATGATCACGCGCGCCGAGCGCGTCCCCGGGGGCTTCAAGCTCAACGGCGTCAAGCGCTGGATCACGAACGGCACCATCGCCGATCTCGCGGTCGTGTGGGCCAAGCTCGACGGCGTCGTGCACGGCTTCATCGTGGACAAGGGCACGAAGGGCTTCTCGGCGCTGAAGATCGAGGACAAGTGGTCCTTGCGCGCGAGCGTGACGGCCGAGCTCTTCCTCGAGGACTGCGTGGTCCCGGAGAGCGCGATCCTGCCGAACGTGAAGGGCATGAAGGGGCCCCTCTCGTGCCTCTCGCAGGCCCGCTTCGGCATCTGCTGGGGCGTCATCGGCGCCGCGATGAGCAGCTACGACTGCGCCCTGTCCTACAGCAAGGAGCGCATCCAGTTCGGCAAGCCCATCGCGAGCTTCCAGCTCGTGCAGAAGAAGCTCGCGGACATGGTCACCGAGATCACCAAGGCCCAGTGCCTCACGCTGCGCCTCGGCCGGCTCAAGGAGCAGGGCAAGATCAAGCCTGCGCAGATCTCGCTCGCGAAGCGCAACAACGTCGCGATGGCGCTCGACATCGCGCGGAGCGCGCGCGACATCCTCGGCGGCAACGGCATCATGTACGCCTATCCGCCGGGCCGGCACATGCTGAACCTCGAGACGGTCTACACGTACGAGGGCACGAACGACATCCACACGCTGATCGTCGGGCAGGACGTCACCGGCATCAGCGCCTTCGAGTAGGAGCGAGAGCGACCGTCATGTGGGGCGAGATCGACACTTCCAACGACGCGCGCTGTCGTGAGATCCGTCGCTGCGCCAAGTGCTCCGCGCCCTCGGTGACGGTCGTGCACGTGACGCAGCACTACAGCCGTGGACTGCCGACCGGCCGCACGTACATGCACCGCTGCGGCGGATGCAGCGCCAGCTTCGACTCGATCAGCGTGTGGCGGGCGATGACGCAGCTCTTCTTCGCCGCGATGCTGACGGTCGTCGGCTTCGGGATGACGATGGTCCTGGTCGGCGCGCTCTTCGACTACGGACTCGACGTGTTCGCGCACATGGACGGCGGCGGCTGGGGCTACACGATCGGTGGGCTCCTCTTCTTCGTCGGCGGCCTGGCATGGGCCGCGTGGACGACCTGGCTGGTGGCCCGCCTGATGTTCTTGCACCCCGTGGCAGGCAGTCGCTGACCGGGGCTGCTAAGGTCGCGGCCGTGCGCCGCTCACTCGCGATCACCCTCGTCGGATTGCTGGCTGGTTGCGTGGGGCTGCGCCTCACGGTGGTCGACTCGGCCTACCAGCGTCCCAGCAACGTCGCCGTCTACTTCACGGTCGACGCGGCGAACGGCGACCCCGTCGGCGGCCTCACCGCGGAGGACTTCCGGATCTACGAGGACGGCTCGCTCGTCTCGCCCACGGAGAGCCAGCAGACGATCGTGAACCCCGAGGTCGCGGCCGAGCACTACACCCTGCTGCTCGTCGACATGAGCGGCAGCATCACCGAGAGCGATCAGGTCCCTGCCCTGCAGGCCGCAGCCACCGAGCTCGTCTCGCAGGTCGAGGGCTCGAGCCAGCGCGTCGCGGTGTTCGCGTTCGACGGCGCGGAGGACATCCACGAGATCGTGGGCTTCACGACCGAGGGCGGCGCGACGGCCGGCGTGGCGCGCCTCGGCGGCTTCCACCCCGACGATCCGTCGACGAACCTCCACGGCGCGGTCGTCGCCGGCCTCGCGACCCTGGACGAGGCGCTCTCGCACTCGGTCGTCCCTCTCCGCTTCGGGACGCTCGTCGTGTTCACCGACGGAACGGACCACGCCGCGCGCGTGTCGCGCCACGACATGGGGCACGCCATCGACCAGAGCGCGTACGACGTGTTCGCGATCGGCGTCGGAACCGAGATCGACGAGGGCACGCTCGGTGACGTCGGGCGCGACGGCTACGTGCTCGTCGCCGACTCGGAGGCCATCACCGAGGCGTTCCGCCAGGTCGGCGCGCGCATCGTGGAGATGACCCAGCGCTTCTACCTGCTGAGCTACTGCAGCCCCGCGCGTGCCGGCCAGCACCGCGTGAGCGTCGAGGCCGTCACGCCCGAGGCGAGCGGCCGGCTCACGTACGAGTTCGACGCGACCGGCTTCGGGCCCGACTGCGATCCCAACCGTCCACCTCCCTTCGCGATCGGCACCGAGCGCGCGCGCACGCGCCCGCGCGCGGGTCGTGGGTCGCGCATCCACGTCGCCCCGGCGGCAGCCCATTGAGCCACGAGCTCCCCGAGGCCCTCGGGCCGGCGCTGGTCGAAGCGCTGACGGGCAAAGGCTACACGACGCTCACGGCAGTCCAGAACGCCGTGCTCGACCCGATGGCGATCGGCCGCGACCTGCGCATCACCTCGCAGACGGGCTCGGGCAAGACGATCGCGATCGGCTTCGTGCTGCGCGACCTCGTGATGCTGCCCTCGCCGCGGCCGAGCAAGGCGGCCAAGCCGCGCGCGCTGATCATCGTGCCCACCCGCGAGCTCGGCCGGCAGGTCGAGGAGGAGCTCGGCTGGCTCTACGCGCCGCTCGGCGCGCGGGTCGTGGCGCTCACCGGGGGCGCCAGCTACCGCGACGAGCACCGCGCGCTCGCGATGCTCCCGGCGCTCGTCGTGGGCACGCCCGGCCGCCTGATCGATCACCTCGAGAACGGCTCGCTCGACCCGAGCGCGATCGCCGCCGTCGTTCTCGACGAGGCGGATCGGATGCTCGACATGGGCTTCACCGAGGCCCTCGACACGATCCTGGCGCGGATCCCCGAGGGCCGGCGCACGCACCTGGTGTCGGCGACCTTCCAGCGCGAGGTCGCGCGCCTGGCCGACCGCGTTCAGAAGGACCCGCTTCACGTCGAGGGCACGCGCCTCGGCGTGGCGAACGCGGACATCGAGCACGTCGTCTACCTCGTCGACCCGAGCGAGCGGCTCGACGCGCTCGTGAACCTGCTGCTCGCGCACCCCGAGGCGCGCACGCTCGTCTTCGCCAAGACGCGCGCCGGCGTGGCGGAGCTGGCGGAGGCGCTCGGCGACGCCGGGTTCTCCGTGGCGGCGCTCAGCGGCGAGATGGCGCAGCGCGAGCGGACGCGCGCGCTCGCAGCGTTCAAGCGCGGCTCGCTCCGCATCCTGGTCGCGACCGACGTCGCGGCGCGCGGCATCGACGTCTCCGACGTGTCGCTCGTGCTGCACATGGAGGCGCCGACCGACTCCGACTCGTACACCCACCGCAGCGGACGCACGGGCCGCGCCGGCAGGAAGGGCACGAGCGCCGTCCTCGTCGCGCCGCGCGAGGTCCCGCGTGCGCAGCGCATCATCCGAGGTGCCCGCGTGCACGCGCGCGTGCTGCCGATGCCCACGGCGGCCGAGATCCGCAAGATGGAGGACGACCGCCTCGTGGAGCTGCTCACGGGCGACGACGAGACGATCGAGATCGACGCGCGAACCGCCGCGATCGCCGGGCGCATCGCCGAGAAGGGCTCGCCCCAGCGCGCACTCGCGCGCCTGCTCGCCGAGACGGGCATCACGCGCGGGCCCGAGCCGCGCGAGGTGCGGGTGATCACGCCGCCGCGCGAGCGTGAGCGCGAGGAGCGGCCGCGCCCGAACGAGCGAACGCCGAAGACGGAGCGCTACGAGAGCCGCGCGCCGCAGACGCAGATGCCACCTCCGATGCCTCGCGAACCGAGCGAGCGCGAGGCGCGAGACGCGCGCGAGCACCCGCCGCTGCCGGTCACCGAGGCCAGCCAGGACTTCGTGACGTTCCAGGTGAGCTGGGGCGCTCGCAACGGCGCCGACACGCGCCGCATGCTCGCCATCGCCTGCCGCCGCGGCGACATCGAGTCGCGCGACGTCGGCGCCATCCGGATCGGCCCGGCGAGCTCGCTCATCGAAGTCCGGACCCAGCGCGCCGCGGCGTTCGCCGAGGCGAGCGCGCGCCCCGATCCGCGCGATCCGCGCGTGCGCTTCCGACCCTTCGATCCCGAGCGCGCGCCCCGTGGTCCGGCGCCGGACCGCGGCCCTCCGCGCGGCCGCGAGCGCGGGCCCGGTCCCGACGGCGGCGGCCGGCCGCCCCGACGGCGCTGATGCTTGCGGGCGCAACTTGTGACGCCCGCGAGATCTCCCGTACGCTTGGTGGCCTATGCCACGGCTCCGACTCGGCCTCGTCACGATCGTCCTCGGCCTCGCGTGCTCGAACCCCGCGGCGCCGCCCGCGGAGGACGCTGCGAGCGACGGCGCGAGCGACGACGCCCCGGGCCGCGACGCCGCCCGTCCGCCCTGCGCCGGCGTGACCCCGATCCCGACCGGCGATCCGAACGGCCACCCCGATCCGCTCGGCGCCGGGCCGACGGAGGCGCGCGCCGGTCGCATCGCCGCGAGCGCGCTGCCGCCCTACGAGAGCGGGCTGCAGATCTGGGGCAGCGGTGAGTTCGTGCTCGCCAACGACCGGATCGCGATCGCGATCGAGGACGTCGGCCCCTCGGACCTCTACGACCCGTGGGGCGGCCGCATCACGGGCATGGCGCGCGTCGAGGGACACCACCTCGTCGACCCGGGCAACTTCGGCGAGTTCTTCATCCTCACCGGCCGCTCGACCGTGCTC
>JBGAQA010000003.1:89338-98423 GCA_044220955.1 Sandaracinaceae bacterium | reverse complement strand
GACGGCTCCGACGGAAGGCCTGCGGTCGTGCGCGCCGAGGGGATGATGGCGCCGCTGCCCTTCTTCGAGGCGATCACGCACAACTTCTTCCCGGACGGGCTCGAGGACATCCAGGCGGCGATCGACTACACGCTCGCGCCCGGCTCCGATCACGTGGACATCTCGATGACGTTCGCGAGCCCGCGCAACCAGAACGCTCGCCTCATCGCGGTGCTGCATGGCTTCATGTACGCCGAGCGCATGCCCCCGTTCATCCCCGTGCACGGCTTCGATCACGCCGGCACCGGAGATCCGGCCTGGGCAGGCTTCGCCGACGAGCGGCGCACCTCGTTCATCTACGAGCTGACCGACGGGAGCGAGTTCAACGGCATCATCTCGGAGTCGGGCTTCAACGGACGCCTCGCGACGGGACGCACGATCCCCGCGTGCGCGGTGACGACGTTCCAGCACGCGCGCATCACGCTCGGCGGACCGGGCGCGGACGGCGTCATCACCGCGCGCGCAGCCGAGCGCGGCGAGGCGATGCGGGCCATCTCGGGCGTGGTGCGCGAGCCGGACGGCGCAGCTGCCGCCGGAGTGCGCGTCCACGCGCTCTCGACCACGGGCGACTGGCTGACGCGCTCGGACGTGACCGGAGCCGACGGGCGCTACGAGCTGCACGTTCCCGCCGCCCTCGAGGTCCAGCTCGATCCGGTGCGGCTCGGCAACGGCGATGCGCCCCCGGTGAGCGTAGCGGCCTCGTCGACGACGATGGACCTCACCATGCCGCCGAGCGGCTTCGTGCACGTGACCGCGACGGACGAGGTGGGCGACCCGCTTCCCGTCCGCGTCTCCGTGCTCCCGCTCGACGGCGCCGTGCCCGAGCCGCCCGGCTCGTACGGCGAGACCGACGTGCCCGACGGACGCGTGGCCGTCGACTACGCGATCGACGGCGACTCGACCGTGCGGGTGCCGCTCGGCCACTACCGCGTCGTGGCCTCCCACGGCTACGAGTGGGAGCTCGGCGAGGCGATGGTGAACGTCGCGGCCCAGGGAGACACGGCGGACGCGACGCTCGCGCTCGACCACAGCGTCGACACCACCGGCGTGATGTGCGGCGACTTCCACATCCACACGATGCGGAGCAACGACTCGGGGGACGACCCCGTGCGCAAGGTCCGCTCGCTGATCGCAGACGGACTCGAGATCCCGGTCCGCTCGGACCACGAGTACGTGGCGGACTTCCAGGACATCATCGAGTCGCTCGGGATGGAGCACTGGGCCCACGGCATCGCGTCGATCGAGATGACCTCGATGGAGCTCTGGGGCCACATGGGCGTGTTCCCGCTCGCCGAGGATCCGAGCGCCATCAACATGGGCGCACCCGCCTGGCAGACGTACCCGACGGCGGCGGACCCGAGCATCCCCTTCCGCACGATGGGGCCGCACGAGGTGTTCGACCTCGTGCGCGCGCGCGCGGAGCACCCCGCGATCATCATCAACCACCCGCGCGGGGACAAGAATTACTTCGGCTACGTCGGCTACGACGACGTCACGGGGATGGTCACGCGCCGCGAGGACTGGGACGACGACTTCGTGCTCGTCGAGGTGTTCAACGACGCGAGCTGGACGCAGGCCCGCGGTGGCACCGTCGCCGACTGGCTCTCGCTCCTCGACCACGGTCGGACGATCTTCGCCGTCGGCTCGAGCGACTCGCACGGGATCTCCGGCTCGCCCGTCGGCTACCCGCGCACGTGCATCGCCCTGGGCTCGGACGATCCCGCGACGGTCGTGCCGGACACCGTCCGCGACCAGCTCTCGGCCGGGCACGCGACGATCTCCGGGGGCATCTACGTGACGACGAGCGTCGGCACCGCGCGCTCGGGCGACACCGCGCACGTGGGCGGGACGAGCGCGACGGTGCACGTGCACGTCGAGGCTGCGAGCTGGGTGGACGTGGACGCGATCGACGTCGTCGTCGATGGCGCGACCGTCGACACCATCGCCATCCTTGCCGCCGACGGCGACCCGGCGCACCCCGCGACGCGCTTCGACCAGGACGTCTCCGTCGACGTGCGGAGCGCGGGCTCGTACGTGATCGTCGCGGCGTACGGCGACTCGACCCTCGAGCCCGTCCACCGCGGCCGCTTGCCCTTCGGCGTCACGAATCCGATCTTCCTGGCTCCCTGAGGGCCCGTCCGCCCTCAGCGGCAGTGGACCGAGCGCAGGAACGTCTCGATCTCGGACGCCATGTCGAGGCGCCCCGCACGCACCTCGCGCAGGTCCCAGAAGCGCCCGGCGGTCGCCTCGGGGAGCGAGGGCATCGTGCCGAACGGCCCGCTGAAGCCGCGGCCGACGTCGGGGCTGCGCCCGGCGCCGCAGTCGTCGCCGACGCCGGTCTCGGCGAAGACGCCGACGCGGAATCCGCGGTCGACCAGCGCCGTCGTGGCCTCCACGTAATTGAACTGCACGTGGACGCCGCCGCCCCACTCCCCCGAGAGGACCGCCGGGCGCTCCGCGAAGGTGTCGTCGGTCACGTGCACGAGCACGCGCGTCGAGCCCGTCCGCAGCGGACACATCGACGCGGCCATCAGCGCGTCGAGCGAGTTCTCGACGCAGTCGTGGTTCTGGATGTGGCTCACGGGGCTCTGGTTCGTCGCGCAGAACATCTGCCAAGCCGCGAGCTGCGTGGCGAGATCCTCGGGCGTCGTGAAGGGCTGGCACCCTCCGTCGAGCGCGAAGGGAGGCCGCCCGTCGACCGCCAGTGCGTCGTCGACGAAGACGACCAGCGAGATCTGCGCGTCGTTCGAGAGCTCGTGCGCCGTCTCCCAGAGGCTGGTCACGCCCGCGCCGATCGCGGCGAGCTCGCCGGCCATGGACGTCGAGACGTCGATCACCAGGACGACGTCGAGAGGCGCCGCGCAGGTCCCCGCGTCCACGGGCGGTCCGGCGTCTCCGGCGTCGGTGCTCGCGTCGGCGATGGCCGCGTCGGCTGGGCCTGCGTCGTGCGCGCCACAGAACGAGAAGACGCTGCACGCCGGGTCGTGGCAGTCGACCAGGCCGTCATCGTCGTCGTCCCGCCCGTTGCTGCAGCTCGCCATGTCCATCTCGGTCGGCGCCGGGCGAGAGCCGCTGCACGAGGCGAGAGCCAGGGCGAGCGGGAGCGCGAAAGCGGGAGGAAGCGCACGAACCATCGGCCCCCAGTGTGACCGTTCGCAGCGCGGACGCACGGTCCCACTTGTTACCGCGGCCGAGTCCCGGGGTACCCTCCTGCTTTCACCGGAAGGTCGTCATGTCGCATCGCTTCTCGTTCGCGGCCCTCTTCTGCCTCGGTCTGTTCGCGTTCGGCTGCACCGTCACCGGGCGCACCGGCGCCGACACGGGGCCCGGCGGCGGCACGGACACCAACTCCCGCGTGGATGCCTTCGCAGGACCGGGCGCGATCGTGGTGCTGCCAGCCAACTACGAGGCGACGATCATGGGCGCGCCCGTCGAGGTCGACTACCAGGCGTTCCGCGTCGAGGCGGGCGGCGCCATGACCGACGTGACCGCGATGGCGACGTTCACCATCGGCGGCCTCGGCACCTTCACGGGGAGCCACTTCACCTCCGGCACCGACCGCGGCGGCATCGCCACCGTGATCGCGACCGTCGGCGCCTCGAGCGGCAACACGATGATCACGCTCCACCTCAACCGTGACATCGTCGACCCGAGCGCACCGAGCGACGCGCCCACGATGTTCGGCGGCACGCCCGACGCGTCCGCCGCGCCCGCGTTCGTGTACCCGGACGACGGCGTGATGATCCCGCCGAACCTCGAGCGCTTCGAGCTGCACTTCCGCCCGGTGAGCGGGACGACCCTGTTCCGGATGGACCTGTCCACCGGCCCGGTCGAGCTGCGCATCTTCTTCGGCTGCCAGGAGCCCGTCGGCGGTGGCTGCATCTACACGCCCGACCACGACACGTGGGGCGCGATCGCGGCGGCCGCCCGCGGCCTCGGGCCCGTCACGTACACGCTCACGGCCACCGACGGCGCAGGGCGGGTCGGCACGAGCGAGCCGCGCCACATCCAGTTCGCGAACGAAGACATCATGGGCGGCGTCTACTACTGGAACGCCGCCGCCGGCAGCATCATGCGCTACGAGTTCGGCGTCCCGGGCGCGGTGGAGGAGACGTACCTGCGCGGCAACACGATCAACTGCATCGGCTGCCACGCCGTCTCGCGCGACGGCAGGCGCATCGCCGTCGGCCGCGGGATCCCGACCTCGAACGTCCAGGTCTACGACGTCGCGACGCGGATGCAGGTCTACCAGAACTTCCGCGACAGCGCGGGGACCGCGCTCGGCTGGCGACCGAACTTCTTCTCGTTCAACCCGACCGCGACGCAGATCGTCGGCAGCAACCCGCGCGGTCTACGCATCGCGGATGCGACCGGGCAGCTCCTCATCCAGGACATCGCCGCGACCAACGCGTCGATGCCCGACTGGTCGCCCGACGGAGATCAGATCGTGTACGTGAGCGTGCCGGGCACCGCGATCGAAGCGCCCGCGGTCAGCGGCGGCTCGATCGCCGTCGTCGACTACGACGGCTCGAGCTGGGTGCCGGGCGCGACGCTCGCCGCGGCGGACGGCGGCAACAACTACCACCCGACGTACTCGCCGGACAGCGCGTGGGTCCTCTACAACCGGTCTCCGTCGAACATCAACTCCATGGGCAACAGCACCGGAGACGGCGACTGCGTCACCGACGCCGAGATGTGGATGGTCGCGGCGTCGGGGACGGGCGCGGCCACCCGGCTGGACATCGGCGGGGCGTGCTCGTCCTGGCCGAAGTTCGACCCGACGCCCTACCGGGACCACGGGCACCCGCTCTTCTGGGTCGCGTGGGCGACGGCCCGCGGCTACGGGCTGCGCTACGCGGACGGCTCGATCATGCAGATCTGGATGGCCGCGTTCGACCCGACGCTCGCCGAGATGGGCATGTCACCGACGCACCCCGCCTTCCGGCTTCCCTTCCAGAACATCGCGACCGGCAACCACATCGCGCAGTGGGTCACGCACATCGAGCGCATGGGCTGCACGACCGACGCCGAGTGCGGCGGCGAGTTCTGCATCGACAACCGCTGCTTCCAGGAACCGCCGGTCTTCTGAGCTTTTGGGGGTCGAGCTAGGGCTTCGTCGCGGAGACGACCTTCGCGACGAAGTGCGGCTCGCTCGAGCGTACGACGAAGCCGACCTCTTCCAGCGCGGCCTCGAGCGAGTCGTCGAGGTAGTCGCGATAGAAGGGCTCGTGGAAGTCCTCGGGGAAGCGCTCGAGGAAGAACGCGACCTCGCGCGAGTCGACGCGCTGCGCGGAGTCCTCGATGACCAAGAGACCTCCGGGCGCGAGCACCCGGAACGCTTCCCGCAGGACGTTGCGGCGCGCGTTCCGCGGCAGCTCGTGGAAGAGGTACACGCTCGTCACGACGTCGAAGCGCCCGTCGGCGAAGGGCGTCGACTCGGCGTTCTCGGCCACGAACGACGCGTCGGGCACGTGACGCAGGAGCGAGCGCGCCTCCTGCACGTAGTAGGGCGAGAGGTCGAGGCCGTAGAGCTTGAGCGCGGGATGCGCCGTGTGGATCTGCGAGAGGGTGCGCCCGGTGCCGCACGCGAGGTCGAGCAGGCGCCGCGGCTCCGTCTCGCTGGGCGGGTGCGCCTTCACCCAGCGCGTGATGGGCGGGATCACCTGGCGACGCATGACGTCGGCGGTACCCCCGAAGAGCAGCTCGACGCCTGCGTCGTAGAGCTGCGCGGACCGCCTCGAGAGGTAGCCGTCGGTCTGCCAGTGGAACGTGCGGCGGAAATACGCCGGGTAGCGCCGGGCCTCGCGCGCGTCGAGGTCGCGGTAATTCTCGCGCGCACGACGGCGAACGACGCCGGGCAGGTCGCGCACGATCCACGGCAGTCGCTTGGCGTAACGGAGCCCGGGGATCTGGAAGAGCAGGCTGTCCGGGTAGAGGCCCTCGCGCACGTTCTCGACGTCGCGGGCGAGCAGCGCGCGGTAGCGCCTCATGAGGATGTCGAGCTGCTGCGGGGTCGGCTCGATGCCCGTCTCGCCCGTGACCCTCCGCAGCGCGCGCTGCGCGAGGCCGGCGGGCACGAACATCGAGAGCTGCTGCGCGACGTAAGCGAGCTCCTTGGCGCGCGTCGGGAGCTCGCGGAGCGAGAACGACACCGGCTCGTGCACCACCTCGGCCGCTGCGCGCACGCGGACCTCCTCTCGAGACTCGAGAGAAGAGTGTAGCTCACTGATCGACGGAGCCGTCCGTGCTCGCGTCCCCGGCCGCGCGACACACGCCGCCTCCGCAGACGAGAACGCGCTCGCACTCGCTCGTGCGCGTGCACGGCTCGCCCGCGCGCTTGGGCGCGACGACGTCTCCGGTGCAGCTGCTCTGCGCACCGAGGGAGACGAGCGCACATGCGGCGATGGCGAGCACCACCGCCGCGTGGAGCCGACGCGACATCGATGAAGTATGACACGTGGCCGTCGGATCTCCCCAGACCGGGACGAGCGCGCCGCGACGGGCCTTTCGACCAACGCTTTCAGGCGCATGGAGGTACTGAACGCAGAAAACTGGACTTGTGTTCAGCTCTCGCCCTAGCGTCCGCCCATGACCAACCGTGAGCGTTCGTTCGCCGTCCTCCTCGCCCTCTTCGACCTCTCCCGCGCCGGGCTGCCGTGCTGCCCGGACCGCATCGCCGGCCGCCTGGCCATGCCGACCGACGCCGTGGAGGCGAGCCTCGAGCGCCTCCGCGGCGCGGGGCTGGTCTCCGGGTCGCGCTTGACGCTGACCGGGCTCGCGCTCGCGTCGTCGCTTGATCGAGCGCACTGCACGGTCGCGATCTCGACCTCGCTCGCCGCCTGAAGTGCCTCGACGCGACGCGTCGTTGCGCGCGCAAAGAGGCCGTGGGAAACGCCGCGCGCACATGGCCCACTACGAATTCTTCAAGGTCGTTCAGAACTACCTCGAGCAAGCGGCGAAGGTCGCCGATCTGCCCACGCACGTGGAGAAGATCCTCTCCCAGCCGAAGAACGAGATCATCGTGCACTTCCCGGTGCGCATGGACGACAACACCGTGAGGCTGTTCACCGGCTATCGCATCCAGCACAACAACATCCTCGGGCCCTACAAGGGCGGCATCCGCTACCACCAGTCGGTCAACCTCGACGACGTGAAGGCGCTCGCGGCGATGATGACGTGGAAGTGCTCGCTGATGGACATCCCCTTCGGCGGCGGCAAGGGTGGCGTGCAGGTCGACCCGCGCGCGCACAGCAAGGACGAGCTGATGCGCATCACGCGCCGCTTCACGCACGCGCTCGGCGGCAACATCGGCCCCGAGTACGACATCCCGGCGCCCGACGTCGGCACCACCGCGCAGATGATGGTGTGGATGATGGACACGTTCATGAACCGCATGGGCGACTCGGAGAAGAACGCGCAGCGCGGCGTCGTGACGGGCAAGACGCTCGCGTCGGGCGGCTCGCAGGGGCGCGAGCAGGCGACCGGCCAGGGCGTGGTCGTGTGCGTGCGCGAGTGGGCCAAGGAGAACGCGTTCGACCTCAAGGGGGCGACGGCGATCATCCAGGGCTACGGCAACGTCGGCACGTTCGCCTCGAAGTTCCTGAACGAGCTCGGTGTGAAGGTGATCGCGGTGGGCGACCACACCGGGTACTTGAGGAAGGAGGCCGGCCTCGACGTGCCGCGCCTCTTCGACTACTCGCGCAGCAAGGGCTCCATCGCCGGCTTCGAGGACGCCAAGGTCATCACGCGCGAGGAGTTCTTCAAGACCAAGGCGGACATCTTCATCCCCGCCGCGATGGAGAACACGATCGGCAAGCAAGAAGCCGAGTGGCTCGACGTGAAGATGATCAGCGAGGGCGCGAACGGCCCGACGAACCCCGAGGCAGAGCCGATCCTCGCCAAGAAGAACATCACGGTCGTCCCCGACATCCTCGCGAACGCGGGCGGCGTCACCGTCAGCTACTTCGAGTGGATCCAGAACAAGCGCAGCGAGTTCTGGGAGCTCGAGGAGGTCGAGGCGCGCCTCGAGAAGCGCATGGTGCGACAGTACCGAAAGGTGATGGGCTACGCGAAGGCCAAGGGCGTCAGCCCGCGCATCGCCGCCTACGCGCTGGCGCTCTTGAACCTGAAGCTCGCCTACGAAGAGCGCGGGATCTTTCCGTGAGCGGCCCGCTGCGGGCGCAGATCGACCTGGACATCAAGAAGGCGATGCTCGAGAAGAACGAGGTCGCCCGCGACGCGATCCGCCAGGTGAAGTCCGAGATGCTCCTGAAGGAGGTCGAGCTCGGCCATCCGCTGACGGACGACGAAGCGATCGCCGTCATCACCAAGAGCGTCAAGGGACGACGCGACGCGATCGAGGAATTCAGGGCGGGCGGGCGCGGGGACCTCGTGGAGAAAGAGGAGGCGCAGCTCGTGTTCCTGCTGCCCTATCTCCCGAAGACGCTCGACGCGGCCGAGACGCGGCGCGCGATCGAGGCCCTCTGCGCGGAGCTCGGCGCGAGCACCAAGAAGGACATGGGACGCGTGATGAAGGAGCTCAAGACCCGGCACGGTGCTGCGATCGACGGCAAGCTCGCCTCGCAGATCACGGGCGAGATCTTGAAGTAGGCGCGGCTACGACACCCAGCTGGCGTGATAGAGGACGCCGTCGTGCGTCGGCTCGACCGTGATCTTCACGTTCATCCGGCCGGCCAGCCGCAGCACGCTCTCGATCGCCACGCGGGTGCCGCGGACCGCGTACGCCGGCATGTGCGGCCAGGACTCCACGCGGATCTCCGCGCGGCCCGGGCCGACGACGCGCGGCGAGAGCACGCCCTGCGGGAACGCCTTGGTGAAGATCACGGGCGTGCGCGCGACCAGCGCCTCGTCGCTCGTGAAGCGCAGCAGGAGGCGCCAGATGGTCTTGAGCGCGCGGTCGACCGCCGTGCGCGACACCTGCTCGTGCAGCGCGGCGTAGTCCCGGCCCGTCTCGCGCCCGATCGCGCGATAGAGCGCGTCGGCGGCCTCGATGGGGATGAACGAGAGGCTCGTCAGGTTCTCAAGC
>JBGAQA010000003.1:0-89293 GCA_044220955.1 Sandaracinaceae bacterium | reverse complement strand
ACCGGCTCCCCGACGAGCTCGATCAAGATCGCGCGGTGCTGCGTGAACAGCGCACCCGAGATCGTCGGCTCCCCCGTCACGCGTGCATGGTATCCGAGCCGCTCGGGATCAGCCGTGCCCAATTGCGTCGGCTCGCCCCTCCGGCCCCTCCCGTCCGCGGGCTTCGCCCGCTCCCGTCCGGGACCTCCGCGGCGAGCACTCCCGTCGAGATCACGTCCCGTTTTCGGCGGCGAACGTGTCCATGAACGACGCGAGCACCTCGACCGAGGGGGTCGGGACGGCCGTGTAGAGCGAGGCGCGAATCCCGCCGACGGATCGGTGGCCCTTGAGGCCGACGAGCGAGCGCGCCTCGGCCTGCTGGAGGAACTTCTTCTCGAGGTCCTCCGTCGGCAGACGGAACACGACGTTCATCTTCGAGCGCGACGCCTTCTCCACCGGGCCGCGGTAGAAGTCCGGCCGCGCGTCGAGGCGCTCGTAGATCATCGACGACTTCTTCGTCGCCTCCGCCTCGAGCCCCTCGATGCCGCCCTTCTTGGCGAGCTCGACGAGCGTCTCCTTCATCACGTGGATCGAGAACGTCGGCGGCGTGTTGAAGAGCGACTCGTTCTTGCTCATCACGCGGTACTGGAAGATCTGCGGGATGTCCTTGCGTCCGCCCGCGATCAGCTCCTTGCTCGCGATCACGATCGTGACGCCCGAGGGGCCGACGTTCTTCTGCGCGCCCGCGTAGACGAGCCCGAACTTGCTCACGTCGATCTTGCGCGAGCAGAGGTCGCTGGTCATGTCGGCGAAGAGCGGGACCGAGCCCGTGTCCGGGTAGCTCTGCCACTGCGTGCCGAAGAGCGTGTTGTTGCTCGTGATGTGCACGTAGGCGGCGCCCGGATCGAAGGAGAGCTCGTCCTTCGTGGGGATGCGCGCGAAGCGGCCGTCCTTCTCGGTGCTGACGACCTGCCGAACCGACGCGCCCTGCATCTTCGCGACGACGCCGGCCTCCTCGAACGCGCCCTTCGCCCAGGTGCCCGTCACGACGTAGTCGGCGCTCTTGCCGGCGTGCAGCAGGTTCATCGGCACGAACGCGAACTGCGCGCGCGCGCCGCCCTGCATGAAGAGGATGTCGTGCGTGTCGGGGACCGAGAGCAGCTCGCGCAGGAGGCGCATCGCCTCGCGGTGCACCTTCTCGTAGGGCGGCTCGCGGTGGCTGTGCTCGAGGATGGACATCCCCGTCCCCTCGAAGTCGAGGAGCTGGCTCTGTACGCGCTCGAGCGCGGCGAGAGGGAGGGCGGCGGGACCGGCGTTGAAATTGTGGACGCGCGTCATGCCCGACGGAGTACCACGCACCCTCGGAGCTTGTCGCCGATCAGGGCAGGACCACGACGTGCTGCGTCGCAGTGCCGCCGAGCAGAGCCACATGCACGTCGGTGGCGCCGGCCGCGACAGCTCGGAACGTCCCATCGGCGTCGGCCGAGAGAACGGAGGTGTCGTCGCTCTGCCAGCTCGGCACGTCGTCCGCGAAGAGCGGGTGTCCCGCCGCGTCGTACGCCATGACGTCTAGCGCGAGCGCGCCTCCGACGTGGACTTCGCGCTGCAGCGGGTCTTGCCGCTCGGTGCCCGTCGCACTCGTGGGCACGATCGCGAGGTGATCGATCGGCGCGACGTCCATCTCCCACCAGCCTAGGTCGCTCGCGCCATCGAAGAGATCGAGATGCCCGGCGCCTGGACCGACGCCGGTGACGACGAGCAATGCACCGCACGAGGCGCCGAAGTCGCCGTGCAGGACTCGCTCGTCACGAGACGCGATGGACGGCGCCGCCGGGCAGAACGCTCCTCCGTAGTTCGCGCGGGACCAGCCGACGGAGAAGCGAGCCGTCGCGCCCTGCGCGATGACGATGGGACGCCCGCACGTGTTGCAGGGCCAGCGATAGGCCACCTGTGCGCAGTCGTGATCGGCGCAGCTCCCCTGCCCGCAGCCGAGCGCGGTGAGCGAGATCCCGATCGCGATCAGAGCCCCAGCCCACGCGCGATGCACGTTCCCTCCATGCACGCGTAGGTGTTGGCCGGACAGTCTGCGAGGACCGCGCACGACGATCGGCACCATCCGTCGACCGAGCAGTACGACGTCGCGCCGAATCGGTCGCTGCAGCCGCGCGTCGCGGTACACCGGTGCGAGCACATCGGGAACTCGCACGCGAGGTCCGCGGAGCAGTACGTGTCGTCGTAGCAGGGCCCATAGTAGGCGCCATCGTGGTAGCCGGAGCCGATCCCGCAGCCGGCGAGTATCACCAGCGCGAGCGCCGCGCGTGCCACGCCGCCAGTGTACCAGCGCGTCTCTCGCGGTACATTGCGGACTCCGCATGGGCATCGTCGAGCGTGTGAGCCGTCGCGCGGGGGGGAAGGTCGTCGAGGGCTTCTTCCGCGGGATGAGCGGCCTCGGGCAGCTGCACCCCCGCGCGCGCCCCTCACACCACGGTGTCGAGGTCGTGCGAGACGTGGCCTACCTGCCGAGCGGCAAGAAGGACCACCACCTCGACGTGTATCGGCCGGTCGGGACGCACGCGGGAACGAAGCTCCCGGCGCTCCTCTACATCCACGGGGGCGGCTTCCACATCCTCTCGAAGGACACGCACTGGATCATGGGGCTCGCGCTCGCACGCGCGCGCTTCGTCGTCTTCTCGATCAACTATCGGCTCGCCCCGGGCCATCGCTTCCCGGGCGCGATCGCCGACGTGTGCGAGGCCTATCGTTGGGTCACCGAGCACGCCGCCGCGTATGGCGGCGATCCCTCGCGGCTCGTCGTCGCGGGCGAGTCGGCGGGCGGGAACCTCACGACGGCCGTCACCGTGGCCGCGTGCTTCGAGCGCCAGGAGCCCTACGCCAGGCGCGTGTTCGAGACGGGGATCGTACCCAAGGCCGTGATGCCCGCGTGCGCGATCCTGCAGGTCTCCGACGCGCAGCGCTTCGCCCGGCGGCGCCCCGACATGCCCCGCTTCATCTCGGACCGGATCGAAGAGGTCATGGTCGCCTACCTCGGCTCACGGGACGTCGTACCCGGCTCGCGGCCCGAGCTCGACTTCGCCGATCCCTTGCTCGTGTTCGAGCGTCAGGAGAAGCCGGCGCGGCCCATCCCGCCCTTCTTCCTGCCCTGCGGCACCGCCGACCCATTGCTCGACGACTCGCGCCGCATGGCGAGCGCGCTCCGCGCGATGGGCGTCCCCGTCGACGAGAAGTACTACCCGGGCGAGGTGCACGCCTTCCACGCGTTCGTGTTCCGCCCGCAGGCCCGCAAGTGCTGGAGCGACACCTACCGCTTCCTCGACGAGCACGTGCCTAGGTAGGCGCGCGGCGGCGAGCGTCGACCTCGCGCCAGTCGTCCACGCGATCGCGCGGGTGCACCGGACCTCGGAGACGCGGCAGGGTGAACGCTGCGTCGAAGTCGGTGACGCCGCCCGTCCGCACGTAGATCGTCTTGCGCGCGTAGGGCAGGAAGAAGATCCGGAACGGGAAGAAGCTCTTGACCACGACGACGTCCGCGTCTCGCAGGCGCAGGCCCATCTCGCGATAGAAGCCGGGCTTCATGACGAGCGCGGGGCCCTCGACGAGCACGACGTGGACGCGCGCGCCGCGCGGCGAGGGGTCGAGATCGAGGCGGACGCGCCTGGCGAAGCCAGGGTCCTCGCGCTTGCTTCCGATCGTGCCGCGGACGAGCAGCGGCGTGTGCCGGCCGGGATCACGGCTGCCGCCGACGGCACGGTCGACGCGGGCGCCGACGGGCTGCGAGAAGAGGGCGCGCGCGCTCTCGGGATCCTGCACCGTGACGTAGCTCGTGAGCCCCTCTCCCTCGGTGAGCAGCGTCGCGAGCAGGCGCGTGGAGTCGCCGCTGCTGCCGGCGCTGACGACGTCGGAGGCGTCGCTCATCACGACGTTGCCCGTGCGTCGTGCCCACCTGGCCGCGACCGCGTCCTTCACGGCCGTGTGCGCGTCCGGGAACGTCGGGGGCTGCTGGTGCCGCGCCGCCCAGCAGGCCTCGGCGAGCTCGTCGGCGAGGTCCGAGGCGAGCGAGGGCTCGCCGTCGGTGGTGACGTGGACGCTCCAGCCCACCTCGGGCGTGTCGAGCCACGGGTGCACCATGAACACGCTCGCGTCGAGCACGCGGCGGTCCTTCTCGGGCAGCGACGCACAGCGACGGTAGATCGCGCGCATCGGCGGCAGGATGTCGAGCGTCGTTCCGCCGCCGAGAACCATCGGCAGCGAGCGCCACGCCGCCGTCGGACGCACCTCGCCTCGCGCCGCGCGCACGAGCACGTTCGCCGCGCGCGCCCCGCACGAGACGTGATCGCGGTGAGGGTTCGTGTGGTAGCCGACGAGCGAGCTCGTGAGCGACACGCGGCGCGGCGAGAGGTTGGCGTGCAGGTCGAGCGTGCAGACGATCGGGATGGCTCCGACGACGCCACGCACGGCCTCGAGCAGGTCACTCTCGGGGTCGTCCGAGCCGACGACGCCCATCGACCCGTGCAGCGAGAGGAAGAGCCCGTCGAGCTTGCCGGCGCCGCGCAGCCGGCGGCAGAGCTCGTCGCGCAGCGCCTCGAAGCAGGGTCGATCGAGGGGACCCGAGGGCACGGCCCACGCACTGAGCGTCGGGACGAGCTCGCGGACGCCGAGCTTGCGGGCACGATCGACGAAGCCGCGGATCTCCGCCTTCTTCAGGAACCCCGGCGCCTCTTCGCCACGCCTGCCGAGGGAGCGCGCGAGCGCGTCGCCCTCCACGTAGTGCATCGCGCGGAAGTCGGCGAGCGTGGTGCGCACGGGTGAGAGCGCGTTCGTCTCCTGCGCGACGCGGCCGTAGGCGATGCGCGGGCTCATACGAGCCTGTTGATCCCGTTGAGCGCCGCGACGCGGTACGCCTCGGCCATCGTCGGGTAGTTGAAGGTCGTGTTCACGAAGTACATCACGGTGTTGGACGCTCCCGGCTGCGCCATGATCGCCTGGCCGATGTGCACGATCTCGGCGGCCTGATCGCCGAAGCAGTGGATGCCGAGGATCTCGCGCGTCTCGCGGTGGAACAGGAGCTTGAGCATGCCCACCGTGTTGCCGGTGATCTGCGCGCGGGCGAGCGAGCGGAAGAGCGAGTGACCGACCTCGTAGGGCACGCCCGCGAGGGTGAGCTCGCGCTCGGTGCGTCCGACGCTGCTGATCTCGGGTGAGGTGTAGATGCCCGTCGGGACCTGCTTGCCGAGCGGCCAGTCGGCGCGGCCGTGGAGCGCGGCCGCCGCCGCGAGGCGTCCCTGGTCGTAGCTCGCCGACGCGAGGCTCGGGTAGCCGATCACGTCGCCCGCGGCGAAGACGCCCGCCACCTTCGTGCGGAAGCTCGCGTCCACGGCGAGCAGGCCGCGCGCGTCGGCGGCGAGCCCGACGTTCGGTAGGCCGAGGTCGTGCGTGTTGCCGCTCCGTCCCTGGGCCCAGAGCAGCGTCTCGCTACCGATCTTCTTGCCGCTCCTGAGGTGGAGCACGACCAGGTCGTCCTTCACCTCGACGCGCTCGGCCTCCTCGTTGTGCCGGATGACCACGCCCTGGTCGCGGAGGTGGTACGCGAGCGCGTCGATGATCTCGTCGTCGAGGAACGAGAGCAGCTTGTCGCGCCCGTTGACGAGGTTCACCTTCACGCCGAGGTTGCGGAAGATCGACGCATACTCGCAGCCGACCACGCCGGCCCCGTAGATCGTGATCGAGTCGGGCGTGTGATCGAGCCTGAGCACCGTGTCGCTGTCGAGGATGCGCGGGTGCGTGAAGTCGATCCCCGGCAGCTGCTCCGGCGTCGGCCGATAGGGACGCGAGCCGACGGCGACGAGCACGTTCTTGCCGCGCACGCGGCGCGGGCCGGACGTCGTCTTCACCTCGAGCAGGCCCTGCTCCGCGAACGACGCATGCCCGCGGATCACCTCGACGTGGTTGCGCTCGTAGAAGTCGCGGCGCATCGCGACCTGCTTGCCGATCACGCCCTCCGCCGCACGCAAGAGCTGCGGAAAGCCGGGCTTCACCTGCGCGGCGAGCGCGGCGAAGAGCGGGCTCTTCTTCAGGTCGAGGAACTGGCCGACCGAGTGGCGCAGTGCCTTGCTGGGGATGGTCGCCCAGTGGACGCAGCCGCCACCGACCTCGCGCGCGCGCTCGATCACGGCGACCGAAGCGCCGTCCTTGGCGGCCTTCATCGCCGCACCCTCGCCCGCCGGTCCCGAGCCGACGATGACCAGATCGAAGCTCTGCTCGCCCGGAGCCGTGCTGTCGCGCGTCATGGCGTCGACAGGATCGCCCGCAGCGCGCTCGCGCGCGTCGGCGAGACGCCGAGCTTGTCGGCGAGCACGCCGTAGACTCCGGCCTCCTCGTCCTGGACACGGCCATCGGCGCGCGCCAGCTGCCACGCGAGCACGAGCAGCGCCTCGGCGAGCGCCGGCTGCGAGAGGCGCGCGGCGATCCCGTCGAGCGACACGTCCTGGTCGATGTGCACGCGCAGCGCCTCTTGCGTCGCCTCGTCGAGCTCGCTCCGCAGGATGATCGCCTCGACGGCCTCGCGCTCCGCGTCCCCGACGCTGCGGTCGGCGCGCACGATGGCGATGCACGCCTCGACCGCCGCGATGCGCGCCTCCCGCGTGAGAGCCGGGTCGGCGCTCGAGAACCACTCGCGCAGGCCGCTCAGCGCGTGGGCGCCGAGGACACGCTGCAGCAGCTTCGCGCTCGCCTCGTCCTCACCGCCGACGAGCAAGCCGCTGGAGAGGATCCCGAGCCAGCGCGCCGCCGCGTCGAGTGCGTTGTCCATGGCGCCGGACCTTAACACGCGCTCAAGGACACTCGACCGGAGCGTGCGGGACCGGATCGACGAACTCTGGCACCACGACGAAGAGGTCCGGCTCCACGCGCGCGAGACACGTCACGCGCGGCGCGCCGCGGTCGAAGAGCACGCGCAGCGCGCTCGCGCTCTCGAGCATCGCGAAGTCGGTGTCCGAGTCGCCCGCCGCCAGGACCGGTCGCGGATCTTCGTCGGCGATGGGCCCGATCGCGTCCTCGACGCTCATGCCGAAGATCGCGTGCCGGATCCAGAAGCGCTTGCCCTCGTCGAACGTCAGCAAGGGGCCGATCGCGTCCTCGTAGGGGTGACGCGCGAGGTAGCGTCCGTCCGCTCCGACCTCGAGGCGAGCGCCGATGACGTGCGACGGGTCGAGGCCCGCGCGCGCGGCGAACGCCTGGACGATCGGCTCGAACGACGCGGAGACGATCCAGACGTCGAAGCCCGCCTGGCGCAGGCGATCCCAGAGCGCGCGCACCGGCTCCTGGATGCGCAGGAAGTCGTCGAGCTCGGCCCCACCGATCGAGCGACGCGCGCCGACGGGCTGCGCGAGGCCGCGCGTGATGGCCGCCTCGCCGACCTGCGTGGCCTCCGCCGCGGTCATTCCCGCGAAGACCCGCGCCATCATCCCGTAGCTTCCGCGATACTGGGGCCCGATCGCGGGATCGAACGCGGGAGCGCCATCGACCGCATCACCGATCGCGATCTGCGCGAGGGCGACGCCGCAGGGCGACTCACCGCTCGTCGGCAGGACGTCGCCGGCCGCCAGGCCCCGCGGACAGGCCTCCTCGATGCGGGCTCGGGCCTCGGCGCTGAGCGCTCCCCACGCGCCCAGTCCCCCCTCGGGCCAGCGGACCCGGTCGTGGTCGAGCATGTAGGCGAAGGCGAGGTCGCCCACGTCGCCGCGCGCCAACGTGTTGTCCCAGTCGAAGACCGCGACGGGAGGACGCGCCGCGTCGAAGTGGCGTGCGCCCCGCCCGTGGCCCTCGATCACGCCCTCGAGGCGGACACGCGCCTCCGTGGGCCAGTCCTCGAGCATCGTCGCCTCCGGGTGCTGCGCCGCGCCGCACGCGCTCGAGAGCGCCAGGAACCAGGGGATCCAGCGCGCGTGCACCGCCCGGAAGGTTAGAGGGAACGAAACGAGGGCAGCAAGTGTCGAGATCGGAGCGTAGGCTGGGACGTCGACAGGACGAGTGAGGGCGTTGAGCGAGCCGGATCGAGAGCGCGAGCGAGTGAGACCGGCGGTCGGGCTGGCGGCCCTGGCGCTGCTGCTCGCGAGCCTCGCCGTGGCCATCTTGTTCGCGCGTTTCCTACAGCGAGGAGGTCCCGGCGAGCTCGCGCGGCTCGTGGCCGAGCGGGGGACCGTCGACCGAGCTCTGGGGCGCGCGCGCGATGGCGGCGTCAGCCCCGGCCCCGACGGAGGCACGAGCTTCTCGCTCGGGCCGGACGCGGTGCACGCGAGCGACTCCGCCGACGATCCCCAGCGGGAGGCCTCCCGGCGCTCCTTCCGGGGAGGTGACGCGGGCACGGGCGCCGCGCCGTTCCAGGAGACCTGGGCGCGCGGCCACGTGACCGCCGTCGAAGGCCTCGCCGACCTCCACGCCGGCAGCGAGTGCTGGGTGCGCGTCCTGCCGGTCGGCGGCACCGGCTACAACTGCCTGGTCCGCGTGACCTGTGGCGAGACCCTCATCTATCCGGACGACGCCCAGCAGGCCGGCTACGCGCCCTGTGATGTCGTCGAGGGGCGCGTGACGCGCGGCACCGACTCGAGCACGTCGGGTCGCGACGGCGATCCCACGCTCGACCTCGACTTCGGCGCCAGCCGCCTCGAGGTGCGCGACGCCACGCCCCGCGAGGGCGAGCCATACTTCGAGCAGCTGAGCGCGAGGCCCCTGCGAACGTTCACCGCCCAGATCGCGCTCGAGCCCCCGCGCTCGTGACGAGGCGGCGGCTGCGTGGGGCTGAACGGAAGCCTGCCGGTTGTACTACCCTGCGCCCGCGCGCATGGGGCTCCGCTGTGACCAGTGCCAGACCGAGAACGGCGTCGAAGCGCGCTTCTGCGCGAAGTGCGGGGCAGCGCTGGTCGTGCCGCGCGAGAGAGATCCCCTCCTCGGCACGGTGATCGCCGGCCGGTTCCGCGTCCTGTCCGTCCTCGGCGAGGGCGGGATGGGGCGCGTCTACCGCGGCGAGCAGCAGATGGGCACGACGAGCCGCGCCGTCGCCATCAAGGTGCTCACGACCAGCCCGACCGACACCAAGGCCGTCGCCCGCTTCCACCGCGAGTGCGAGATCGTCGTCTCGCTCACGCACCCCAACACGATCCGCTTCTACGACTTCGGCTCGCTCCCCGACGGGCGGCTCTACATCGCCATGGAGCTCGTCGACGGACGCTCGCTCGCGAAGGCGATCTCCGAAGGTCCGATGCCTCCGGCGCTCGTCGATCGCCTGGTCGTCGAGATCGGCGGTGCGCTCGCGGAGGCCAACCGGCGCGGCATCGTCCACAGGGACCTGAAGCCCGACAACGTCCTGCTCGCCAGCCAGGGCGAGGAGGGCGAGCACGCGAAGGTGCTCGACTTCGGCATCGCCAAGAGCGAGCGCTCGGGCGAGGGAGACAACATCACGGCCGCCGGCACGATCGTCGGGACGCCGGCGTACATGAGCCCGGAGCAGCTGTCCGGCAAGGACGTGGACGAGCGGAGCGACGTCTACGCGCTCGGCCTGATGACCTACGAGATGCTCACCGGCGCGCGACCCTTCGCCGGTTGCTCCACGCCCCTCGAGTGGGCGACGGCGCACCTCACCAAGACACCGCGTTCCTTCGAGGATTTCGCGGCGACACGCTCCCTGTCGGTCGAGAAGCGCGCGGCGATCCTGCGAGCCCTCGAGAAGGAGCCGGCGGACCGCACCCCGACCGTGCTCCGGTTCGTCGAGGAGCTGACCGGCACGGTGCGCACGAGCTTTCCCATCACCGGATCGGGCGAGCGAGCGCCGGTGACGGGGGATGCGCCGACCGTGCGGGCGAGGACGCCGCGCACGGGCGCGGCGGGCGCGAGCGGCGAGCCGCGGCTACCGACCTCGACCGGACGCTGGGTGCTCTACGCGATCGGCGCTCTCGCGATGACCGCGGTCGGCGCCGTGCTGACGACGCTCGCGTTCGGGGGACATCGGCCCTCGCTGCTGCCGAGCGTCGTGCCTGCGGATGCGGGAAGCGCCCCGCACGATGCTGGAAGCGACGCCGGGCCCCGCATCGAGTGGCTACGCGTCCTCACGGCGTCGCAGAGCGCGGACAGCGAGTCGCTCGCCCTCGGGCCGCCCGACGGCCGCTGTGCAGTGCTGCGCCCGATGGGCAAGCTCCTGCTCGAGCTGACCCCGGGAACGCCGACCGCCACGGCGGGCACGCCGGCTCCCGACATCGAGGTCGTGGTCCGCGAGAGCAGCGGCTCGTACCGCGTGGACGTGGAGATGGATCGCCACTCGGAGGCGTTCACGACGATCGGCTCGGACATCGTGGGCGTGACGCCGATCGACGTGGACCAGTTCGACGTGCACGCCTTCCGCTACGTCCGGGTGAAGAACCCGTCCCGGAACTCTCTGGTGTGCGTGGACGCGGTCGGCGTGTTCGTGGACGGCCGCCCGCCCGGCCCGTGACCGAAGCGTGACCGAATGCCGGGCGGAAACGCAGCGTTCTGGCTTGCGTGAGAGCCGATTCCGTCGTTCTCTCGGGGCCCGTGAACGCCGTCGCGGAGGCGAGTCGTGACGTTGCAGTGGAGCTCTACGAGCTCTTCGCCGAGCTCGATCGCGGCCGGCTGAAGCGCGACTCGCTCGCGTCGATGCGCACGCGCCTGGACGCCGTCCACACGAAGGTCTCCTCTCTCAAGGTCGAGGCGCCCGCGACGCTCCAGACCGAGATGGAGACGCTCGACGCTCTGCTCGACGCGCACACGCCCGCCAAGGACGCTCCGCCGCGCGACGCGAGGGGCGAGTGGCTCGCGCTACGCCAGCGCGTGCAGCCCACGTACGAGTCGCTCGCGCGCGCTCTCTCGCGCGAGGACATCCACGTCCCCAGCCTGCGCCCGACGAACTACGCCCGGAACGTCCTGCACGTCGCGAGCGCGCTCTTCGCGCTCGTCACGCTGGAGCTCTCGCCGAGCTGGTCGGTCGCGATCGGGATCGCCTCGGCGTTCGCCGGTGTCGGGATCTCGCTGGAGATCGGCCGCCGCATCAGCTCGCGGGTGAACGAGCTCTGCATGTGGGTCTTCGGCCGCACCGCCCACCCGCACGAGGCGCACCGGGTGAACTCGGCGACCTGGTACGCGGTCGCGGTGCTGCTGATGGCGATCTGCCAGCAGGCCGTGCCCGCGGCGATCGCGCTCGTCGTGCTCGGCGTCGGCGACCCGTGCGCGGCGATCATCGGTCGCCGCTACGGCCGCGTGCGCATCGTGAACGGCCGCTCGCTCGAGGGCACGCTCGCGTTCGTCGTGACCGGGGCCGCGGCGAGCGCGGCGTTCGTCGGGCTCGCCCACCCCGAGCTGGGGCTCCCCGCGACGTTCGTCTCCGCGAGCGTCGGGGCCCTGGCCGGATCGGTCGCCGAGCTCTTCTCGCGCCGGATCGACGACAATTTCTCCGTGCCGCTCACCGCGTTCGCGGCGTCGTACGTCGCCCTCGCGCTGGCGTAGCTCGACCGCGTCGGGGCCGACGGGCCGACGTCAGATGACGACGGTCTCGCAGCCGAGCTGGATCTGCACGTGGCCTGTGTCGTCGCTCTCGACGCGCGAGCAATCGCTGGGGCAGAGCAGGATCTGCGTGGGCGCCGCCGGGTCGTCGTAGACCCATCCGGCGCCTCCGCTGCAGTCGCTGGCGCGTGGGATCGTCTCCGCCGCGCTGCCACCGCCCGGCGTGTAGAGGACGTTCACGCGATCGCGATCGAACGTCATGCCCGCGGGTGGTTCGGGGATCGCGAACGCGCAAGGGATCGGCATCGGCACCGCGACCGCCGTGAGCAGCGCGTCGAACACGGCGTTCCAGTCGGCCGAGCAGATGTTGAGCTGCAGGCCCGTGGTGGCGGCCGCGATGTCCCAGTACTGCTGCCCGTTCGCGGCGCCCTGCCCGTAGGGCCCGTCGCACCCCGGCACGGTGATGAACACCTCGCGGTGCGTCGAGCCCGGTGGAGAGACGATGACGTGCGCGACGAATTCGCGGCCGAGCGTCGTCTGCATCTCCGCGAGGAACGCCGACGCGCGCATGTTGCTCTCGTCGTCGGTGACGAACACGAAGTGCATCGTCGCGTCGGGGCGCAGGAACGAGCGGAAGTCCGGGAGGCGCTCGATGGCGCGCTGGAACGCGTCGTGCGACTGGACGTCCTGGTTCACGAAGAGGAAGTGGGCCGGATCCGTGCCGAGCGGCGGGGGCACCGTGACCCAGCCCGTCTGGGTCATCACGACGACGTGGTAGTCGGCGATGCCGGAGCTGCCGATGCGGCTCGCGAAGCCGTTCATGCCGGTCTGGACGAGCGCCGCCTCCTGGTCCATCGAGCCCGAGTTGTCGATGACCCAGACGATGTCGAGGGGTCTCGTGCCCTCCTGCGCGTCGAAGTCGAGGCCCTCGCACCCGGTGAAGCCGCCGTCCCCGCGCCAGGCGTCGGCTCCGGTCCCGGTCCCGGTGTCCATCGTGGGGGTGGTGCTGTCGCTGCCCGCGCCACCGTCGCGGGTCCCGGTGTCACGAGGCCGGGTTCGTGGAACATCGCAGCTGCACGCCGGCACCAGGTGCAGCGCGAGCGCCGAAGCGAGCCAGAGGCAAGAGCGCATGAGAACCTCCCCGCGAGCCGTCGACCGTCCATGGTGCACCCCCTCGGGCCCGGCTGTCACGCAACCCTTGCCCGGAGCGCCACCCGGGGCCGTGGGACGGGTCGTCAGCGCGCGACGGGCAGGCGCGGCTTCGCGGGCGGCGTGATCGCCTCCGGCAGGCTCGCCTCCATCGCGTCGAGCTCGGCGACCAGCTCCGCGCCGAAGTAGTGCAAGAGCTCGCTCCGCGCGCCGCGGTAGATCGTCGGCCCTTCGTCGAGACAGACGAGCTCCTGGTCCTCGACCTCGCCCGCCGCGCGCAGCGTGCAGCCGGGGGCGCCGTCGTCGCTGGCCTCGAACGAGAGCGGGAAGAGGCTCGACATGAGCGGCTTCACCTGGTGGTAGTCGATCCCCTTCGCGATCGCGTAGCGGTGCAGCATGCAGCCGCGCCCGCCCCACCGGCCTCGGTCGAGGAAGACGCAGCCGCCCTCGACCGCGCGCGTGCGCTGGTTGCCGCCGCCGGGGTAGTCGGCGTCGGGCACGAGCACGCCGTCGAGCCACTCGGCGCGCGGGATGCCGGTGAACGCCTCGATGGCGTCGGCGTGCTCGTGCAGACGCCCGACGTTCTCGAGGTCCACGTCCACGCCGAACGAGCAGCACCAGTCGTCGCAGTACGTGCAGTCGAGGCACGCGGTGAAGTAGCGCCGCGCGAACACGAGCGTGTCGACGCGCGCGAGCACGGGGACACCATTTCGCGCGGGATAGGCGCGGCTCAGCGGGCGAATCTCGGTCATGGGCGGGCCACCTTAGCGCGACCTGCTAGAGACCGCGCGCGATGCGACGTTCCGCGTTCGTTCTTCGCAGCCTCGTCATCACCCTCGTCGGTCTGTCGGCTGCGATCTGGTACGTCGCTGCGCGCTTCACGATCGTGGGCGACTCCGAGGAGCACGAGAAGCGCCGCGTGGCGCGCTTGCGCGGACGCGTGCTGCGCTGGGCGATGGAGACGCTCGGCGCCACGTTCATCAAGCTCGGCCAGGTGATGAGCACGCGCCCGGACCTCTTCCCGGCGGAGATGATCACCGAGCTCAAGATGCTCCAGGACAGGCTGCCGGCGTTCCCGAACGCCCGCGCGGTCGTCGAGAAGGAGCTCGGACGGCCGATCGAGGAGATGTTCGCGACCTTCGACGAGACGCCCGTGGCGGCGGCATCCGTGGCGCAGGTGCACCACGCGACCTTGCTCGACGGAGCCGAGGTCGCCGTGAAGGTGCTGCGCCCGGACGTGCGCGCGCGCGCCGAGGGCGACGGGCAGATCCTGCTGTTCTACGCGGGCCTGATGATGAAGCTCGACGAGCGCGCCGCGCACGCCGAGCTCGTCGGTCACCTCGAGCACTTCATCGCCGGCATCCTCGAGCAGACGGACCTGCGCATCGAGGCCCGCAACTACGAGGTCTTCCGCAAGAACTTCCGGCGCGTGAAGAAGGTGCGCTTCCCGAGGGTGTTCCCCGAGCTCTCGGGCGAGCGCGTGATGACGATGGAGTTCCTGCGCGGCGAGAAGATCGTCCCGGAGCACAAGCAGCGCTTCCCGGATCTGCCGGGGCGCCTGCGCGAAGCGTTCCTCAAGATGTGCTTCGAGGACGGCTTCCTCCACGCGGACCTGCACCCGGGGAACTTCGTCGTCGAGAGCGACGGCACGATCGCCATCTACGACGTCGGGCTCACCAAGCAGCTCAGCGAGGAGTCGCTCGTCTACTACATCGACTTCAACCGCTGCCTCGTCATGGGCTCGGTCGAGGACTACATGCGGCACATCCGCGCCTACCACAGCTACATGGCGGGCACGGTGGACTGGGACGAGCTCGAGGAGGACGTACGCGCGTTCAGCGCCGAGTGGCGCTCGCTCAACGCGGCGCAGCTCGAGCTCGGCGGGCTCATCCAGAAGATCTTCGACGTGGGCCGCAAGCACGGAGTGCGGCCGCGCACCGAGATGACCATGATGATGGTCGGTGTCGTGACGGCCGAGGGCATCGGCAAGTTCCTCGACCCCGAGGTGAACTCGTTCCAGGAGGTCTCGAACTTCCTGATCCCGGTGCTCGCACGCCGCGGGATGCTCACCGACGAGGTGATGATGGCCGCCGCGCAGGCCCAGGCGCAGATGGCCAGCGCGACGCCTGCGTAGACGTCACGTCAGACGATCACGGCGTCGTGATCGTCGTCGCCGTCGTGCTGCGCACCGAGACGTAGAGCGTCTGGCCCTCGACGAACCAGCAGGTGCCCGCGCAGCCGGCCTCGACCGTCGCGCGGTCGGCCGACGCAGCGACGGGCGTGCCGTTCGCGGAGAGCGTCGTGATCGTGGCGGGTGCGATGGCGGGCTCCGCGTGGTCGAGGTCGATCCGCATGCGCAGATCCGTCAGGCCCGTCGCGCTCGGCGTCACCACGATCGAGAGCGGCGCGGCCGTGTGCGTGACGTGGATCGCGATGCCCTCTTCGGTCGCCACGGTGCGGTCCCCTGCGGGCAGGATGCGCGCGCGCAGGTAGGGACGATCGCTCGGACGCACGATCGTCGCGTCCACGTCCTGTTCCGCGAGCGTGTCGAGGTCGGTCGGCAGCATGGGCACGATCGCGCCGACGCGGAGGAACACGGGCGGCGAGCCGATCGGCGCGGCGACCGTCACGTCGCCCGTCCGCTCCATCCCGTCGAACCAGTGCACCCAGCGGCCCGGCGGCAGGTGCACGACGCGGCTCGTCGCCCCCGGCGTCGTCACGGGCGCGACGAAGAGGTCCTCGCCGATGAGGTATGCGTTCACGTCCGCATACCCGGCGCGATCCGCGGGATACGCCATCGAGGGGTGCAGCACGGGCGGCGTGCCGTCGGTGTGCGCGCGAATCGCCTGGACCCGGAAGTAGGGCACCAGATCCATGTGCGCGCGCGCGAGCCCCGCGTAGATCGTCCCGGCCGCCGCGTCGTACGACCACGGATTGTGCGACGTCCCGCCGCCACCGAGCTGCAGGAAGGGCGAGAACGCGTTGTGCTCGGCCCAGCGCAGCAGCGTCTCGCGCGAGGGCCGCCCGTCGGACGTGTCCTCCGCGTCGCGGAAGCCGCCGGTGTCGGCCGCGAACGACGGAAAGCCGCTCGCCGCGAGCGACACGAGCGCCGAGATCGACGCCGGCAGCCCGCCGACGTTGGTGTCGGTCGTCACGCTCATGTCGCTGTCCAGATCTCCCGGCCAGATCACGTCGGCGATCACCTGGCCGCCCCACGCCTCGGCGCGTGCGAGCAGGAAACCCCCCTCGGTCGAGCCGGCGTCGAGCGCGTCGCGGTAGGGCTGGTGGTAGAGCGTCGCGTAGACGTTGTGCAGCTCGCGGTTCGTCCGGCCGTCGGAGTAGACCCAGTTCGGCCGCGTGCTCGTGAGCGCCACCACGACGTCCTCGCCGTAGTCGAGCTTGAACGCGCGCACGCCGAGCGCGACGATCGGATCGAGCTGCGTCTGCCAGAAGCCGATCGCATCGCTGCTCGTGAAGTCCATCATGCCGCCGGCGTCGCAGCAGCCGCCGGACGAGGGCGCGGTCAGCACGGAGCCGTCGCCGTTGCGGATCATCAGGTGCTGCGCCTCCGCCTGCGTGTAGAGCGTCTCGGCGGGGTTCGACGCGACGCCCGCGTCGGGCGCGTCGAGATAGGGGGTCGTCCACACCAGGGTCCGGAAGCCCTGCGCGCGCATCTCCGCGAGCATCCCGGGCGGATCGGGAAAACGCGCCGCGTCGAAGACGTGATCGTTGTAGGAAGTCTGCCACGGGTTGTCGATCCAGAAGGCCGTGCACGGGATGTCGAGCGAGCGGATGGTCGCCATGTCGCCCTCGAGCTCGGCCCGGTCGGTCCACTCGTTGCGCCAGTGCTGCGGCGCGAACGCCCAGCGCGGCGGCAGGATCGGCAGGCCGGTGTGGCGGGTGTAGCCGGCGATGGCGTCGGCCGGACGCGCGCCGAAGTAGAAGTGCAGATCGAGCTCGCCCCCCTCGAAGCTCGCGCGCACCTCGTCGCTCGCGGTGGCGGCGACGTCGAACGCGCCCGCCTCGCGCGTCTCGACGAACACGCCGTAGCCCCGCGAGCTGACCAGGAAGGGCACCGGGACGTGCGCCTCGTTGGTGCTGCTCTCGCGGACGCGCGCGCTCACGCTCAGCTGCATCGGCACCCGGTGCCCCCGCGCGTCGGCACCCTCGAAGCGCTCGCCGAGGCCGTCGTAGTGCCCGTCGTCGGCGGCGAGCACGAAGCGCATCATCGCCGCTTCCGTGGCCGCCGCGTCCATCGTGACGTGCAGCGTCAGCTCGCTGGCGCTCTCGCTCGTCAGCTCGATCGTGGCGAGGTTTCCTTCGGCATCACGGACGACGGCCTCGGTCCCGCTGGTCCGTGAGACTCCGTACCCGAGCGGGCTCCAGCGCAGTCCCGCGGGCGTGTCGTTCATCGGCTCGTGGAACATCCGGTCGCCACCGTGCGCGAGACCGACGGCGAGGCCGAGGCCCGCGCTCCGCACGACCGGCGTGCCGGACGCATCGAGCAGCCGGAACCCGAGCGGGTCGGTGTCGACCTCGAGGCGATACCCGCTCGCCGGCTCGTCGCGCGCGATCATGAGCGGCACGGGCGCGGGCAGGTTCGCATCGCGACCCGCGTCGGTGAACGTGGGCGCGTCGAGCCCCGTCGCGGCGTCTTGGGGCGGCGGGCTGGAGGTGCATGCGAGCGCGAGCGCGAAGGCAGTCAGGGCGGATCGGCGCATGGACGAAGTAGACCAGAAATGCCGTGACCCTCGCTAACTTGCTTGGCTCGGCTGCCCGCGGATAGAGTGGGGTCGCGGGTGCGATCCGCCCCTGTGGATGGTGGGGCGGCTCGCACGTGGAAAACCGCTGTGGACGGCCCGTGCGCACGGTGCATCCACCGTCTGCATGGTGTTCGTCCCCAGCGCGCTCTCGACCGTTCGCCCAGTGATCTCGTGGCCTTGACGAGCTCGTTCCACGCTCCACAGGCCTGAAGAAGACGACGAGATCTAATTAGATCGATCCTTCCTCTCCTTCTCTATCCTCCCAGGGGCCTGCATGGAGCTCGTGATCAGCAAGCAGAACTTCGCGCGCGGTCTCGAGCGGACGCATGCCGTGGCGGACCGGAAGAGCTCGATGCCGATCCTGTCGAACGTCCTGTTGACGACCGAGGACACCGGCACGCTGCGCTTCGCTGCCACGGATCTCTATCTCGGAGTCGCCGCCACGGCGCCAGCCGAGGTGAAGAAGGGTGGCTCGGTCGCGGTCGCCGCTCGCACGCTCTACGACATCGTCAACCAGCTGCCCCACGGCGACGTGCACTGGACGGTCGGGCCGAATCACGCCGTGGAGATCCGCTGCGGCAAGATCCGCTTCCGCATCCCCGGCATGCCGGGAGACGACTTCCCGCCGCTCCCCGCGCCAGGCAACGCCGAGTTCGTATCACTGGACGCCGACGTGCTCGGCGATCTCATCGCGCGGACCCGGTACTCGATGTCGAACGACGACACGCGACCGCACCTGGCGGGCGCCCTGTTCGAGGGCGAGGCCCGCATCGCGCGGATGGTGACGACAGACGGTCACCGGCTCAGCAAGTGCGACTACCGCCTGCGGGAAGGGATGATGCTGCACTTCTCGATGCTGGTGCCGCAGAAGGGGATCGCGGAGCTCTCGCGGCTCGTCGAGGGCGCCAAGCGTGACAAGGGCAAGGACGAGGCGAGCCCGCAGATCGGCGTCGCGAGCCACGCAGGCAACGCGTTCTTCAAGCGGGAGGGCGTGATCCTCTCGGTCAAGCTCGCGGACGAGCAGTTCCCTCCCTACGCGAAGGTGATCCCGCAGGGTCAAGACAAACGGGTCGTCGTCTCGCGAGCCGCGATGATCGAGTCCCTCAAGCGCATGAAGCTCGTCTCGAGCGACAAATCGGGCGGCGTCCGGCTCATGGTGTCGCCCGGGTCCCTGCGCATCGTCAGCGAGTCACCGGACGTGGGCGAGGGCAGCGAAGAGCTCGACGTCGACTACGCCGGCCCCGCGCTCACGATCGGCTTCAACGCGGCGTACATCCTCGACGTCCTGAACGCGCTCACCGAGGACGAGGTCGTGTTCGAGCTGGCCGGGGAGCTCGATCCGGGCGTGATCAAGCCGGCGGGCGAGGCCACGCTCTTCGTCGGCGTGATCATGCCCATGCGGATTTGACCGCAGCGCTGCGCGTCCAGCGCGTCGCGACGCGCTCGTTTCGGAACCTGGCGCCGCTCGATCTCCGCCCCGGCCCGCGCTTCAACGTGGTGTTCGGCGACAACGGCCAGGGCAAGAGCAACCTGCTCGAAGCGATCCACCTCGCGGCCAGCCTCGCCAGCTTCCGTGGTGCGGGCTCGAGCGAGCTCGTACGACACGACGAGGCCTCGGCCATCATCGCGCTCGAGGTCAGCGGTACGCCGCTCCCCCATACGCTCAAGGTGCGGCTCGAGCGCGCCAAGGCGCGGCAGCTCGCGCTCGACGGCAAGCGGCCGCGCAGCCGTCTGGCCTGGCTGGAGGTCGCGCCGACGGTCCTCTTCCATCCGGGCGACCTCGCGCTCGCGCAGGGCTCACCCGAGAATCGGCGCGCGCTTCTCGATCGCGTCCTCTCGGAGGTCGATCCCGTCTACGCGAGCACGCTGGAGAGCTACCAGCGCGCGCTCCGCAGTCGCAACCGGTTGCTCAAGGCCGACGTCGTCGATCGCCGCGCGGTCGCCGCGTTCGACCCGGTGCTCGCTGCCAGCGGCGCCATCCTCGGAGACGCGCGCGAGCGCCTCGTCGGCGAGCTGGCTCCGGTGGCCGAGCGCGTGTTCGACGAGATCGTGGGCGAAGAGCTGCCGCTCACGATCTCGTTCGCGCCACGGGTGGCCTCCGGCGAGAAGGAGCTGCGCGAGGCGCTCGCGCGCTCGCTCGAGAAGGATCTGGCGCGAGGATTCACCGCCGAAGGACCGCACGCCGACGACGTGAGGCTCGAGGTCGGCAAGCGGGGAGCGAAGCACAACGCCTCTCAAGGCCAGCAGCGGACCCTCGTGCTCGCGCTCAAGGTGGCCGAGCTCGACGTCATGGCGCGTGCGAAGGGCAAGGTGCCGGTGCTCCTCCTCGACGACGTCTCGAGCGAGCTCGATCGCACCCGAAGCGCGCGCCTCTTCGCGCTGCTCTCGCGCCTCGGTGGCCAGGTCTTCCTGACGACCACGCAGCGCGAGCTGATCACCACGGCCGGCGATCGCCTGGATCTCCGAGTGGAAGCGGGGCGCGTGACTCCCTGCTAGGACACACCCCGGCGAGATGACGGAGACGCGGCGGGCGGTCGTGATCGGAGCGGGGATCGGCGGGCTCTCGCTCGCCATCCGGCTCGCGTCGATGGGCCTCGACACGACGGTGCTCGAGAAGCTCGATGGACCCGGCGGCCGAGCGTACGTGCGCAAGCGCAACGGGTTCACGTTCGACATGGGTCCGACCGTGCTCACGGTGCCGCACTTCCTCGAGGAGCTCTTCGCGCTCGAGCGCGGGCACGCCTCCCTCGGCGCCCCCGACTTTCCGGACGCAGTCCGGCGCGGCGCTCGCGGCTACGGCCCGGCCACCCGGCGCTACGTCGACCTCGTGCCCATCGAGCCCTTCTATCGGATCTACTTCGCGGACGGGCGCTTCTTCGACTACGACGGAGACCCCGACCGAACGCGCGCGCAGATCCGCGCGATCGCGCCCGAGGACCTGGAAGGGTACGAGCGCTTCCACGAGGCGGCGCGCGCGATCTTCGAGCGCGGCTTCCTCGAGCTCGGCTACACGCACTTCGACTCGCCAGCTGCGATGCTCCGCGTGCTGCCGGATCTCGTGCGTCTCGACGCGCTGAGACCGCTGTTCTCGTTCGTGAAGAGATGGTTCCGGTCCGACGAGATGCGCGCGGTGTTCTCGTTCGAGCCGCTGCTCATCGGAGGCAACCCGCTCGCGGTGCCGGCGATCTACACGATGATCCACTTCGTCGAGAAGACGTGGGGCGTGCACTTCGCGCGCGGCGGCACCGGTGCGCTCGTCCGCGCGATGGTGAGCAAGCTCGAGGAGCTCGGCGGACGCGTGCGCTGCGGGAGCGAGGTCGCGCGCATCGACGTCGAGGACCGCGTCGCACGCGGCGTCACGCTGCGGAGCGGGGAGCGCCTGCGGGCCGAGGTCGTGGCCTCGAACGCCGACTACGGACACACGTACCGCACGCTCGTCGACCGTCGGACGCGGATGCCCCGGCAGCGCGCGCGCCTGCTCGTCTCCCGCGCGAGCATGTCCGTCGTGGTGATCTACTTCGGCTTCCGCAAGGACGGCTACCCGCCGCTCGACCTGCGGCACCACAACATCGTGCTCGGTCCGCGCTACGAGGAGCTGCTCCGCGACATCTTCGACCGGGGGGTCCTCCCGGCGGACTTCTCGCAGTACCTGCACGTCCCGACGCTCACCGATCCCACCCTCGCGCCGGAGGGCTTCCACGCGGCGTACACGCTCGTGCCGGTGCCGAACCTCGCGGCAGACATCGACTGGGAGCGCGAAGCTCCGGCGTTCGTCGAGCGGGCGCTCGACGACATCGAGCGACGCGGTCTCATCCCGAAGCTGCGCGAGCGCATCGTGGAGCAGAGCCACGTGGATCCGCGCTACTTCCGCGACGCTCTGAACTCCGAGCTCGGCAGCGGATTCGGGCTCGAGCCGGTGCTCCGGCAGACGGCGTGGATGCGGCCCCACAACCGGAGCGAGGACGTCGGTGGCCTCTACGGCGTGGGGCAGAGCTACCAGCCGGGTGGCGGGACTCCCAGCGTGATGATGAGCGCCAAGATCACCGCGCGCGCGATCGCGGCCGACCTCGGCCTGTCTTCCGACGTAGGATGAACGCCGAGGACGATCTGGCGGTGTGTCGCGACACGCTCGCCCGCGGGAGCAAGAGCTTCCACCTCGCCTGGCGACTGCTGCCGGCCCGACTTCGCGAGCCGTTCGCCTCGTTCTACGCCTTCTGTCGGGTGACGGACGACGCCGTGGACGAGAGCGCCGACCCGCGGACCGGTCTCGCGCGCTGCGTCGCGCGAACGGACGCGATCTTCCGCGGCGCGCCGGAGGACCACCCGATCGATCGCGCATTCGCGCGCACGGTTCGAGAGTACGAGCTACCGCGCGCCCCCGTCGATGCGCTCCTCGACGGCTACCGCTGGGACGTGGAGGGCCGGCCCGTTCGCACGCGCTCGGATCTGATCGCATACGCGGTCCGTGTGGCCGCGTCGGTCGGCGTCGTGTCGAGCTACGTGATGGGCGTGCGCGAGCGAGCGACGCTCGCCCGAGCGGCCGACCTCGGCGTCGCCATGCAGCTCACCAACATCGCCCGCGACGTCGGGCAGGACGCGCGCCAGGATCGCGCGTACCTCCCGCGCGAGTGGCTGGACGCGGAAGGGGCGCCGGCGCTCGGCCGCCACACGCGCCACGGCCCCGCGATCGGTCGTGTCGTGCGCCGTGTGCTGGACGAGGCGGACCTGCTCTATGCGCGGGCCGACGCCGGGATTCGTGCGCTACCCGCCGACTGCCGCCCCGCGATCCACGCGGCCGCGCAGCTCTATCGCGAGATCGGCCAGATCCTGCGCGAGAACGGGTACGATGGCGTGAGCGCACGCGTGTCGACGACACCCCTGCGCAAGGCCCTCGTGATCGCGCGGTCGTTCGCGGAGCCGGTTCGGGCCGGCGCGCTCGACGCCGAGGCGCTGCCCGAGGCCGAGCTCCTGCTGCCCCCTCGCTGACACCGCCGATGCAAGACCTGAGCGCCAAGAAACGAGAAGTGCCGGACGACTTCGACCGGGTCGCGCCGACGTACGATCTGCTGACGGGTCTGAACCCGGGCTATCACCGCCACCTGCGCATGAGCGTCCGGCGCCTCGACCTCCCGCAGCGCTCGCCCCGCATCCTCGACCTCTGCTGTGGCACCGGCCTCTCGACCGAGGCGATCCTCGACGTCCATCCGAGCGCGAAGGTCGTCGCGCTCGATGCGTCGCGAGGCATGCTCGAGCGCGCGCGAGAGAAGCCGGTGTTGCGGGGTGTCGAGCTCGTGCACGGTGACGCGATGGATCCGCGCGCGGCGGGAGTCGAAGGCGTCTTCGACGGCATCTTGATGGCGTACGGGATCCGCAACGTGCCCGCGATCGACCCCTGCCTCACGAACCTGCGCGCCCTTCTCGCGCCCGGGGCACCCATCGCGTTTCACGAGTACTCGGTGCGTGACTCGCGGCGGGCCCGGGCGATCTGGGACGCCGTCTGCTGGGGGATCATCGTGCCCGGAGGCCTGGTCACCGCGCCCGGCAGCGGCATCTACCGCTACCTGTACGCGAGCGTGCGCGCGTTCGACGGAGTGCGCGCCTTCGAGGCGCGTCTTCGCCGGCTGGGCTTCGAGGACGTGCACACCGAGCCCATGGACGGCTGGCAGCGGCGTGTGCTGCACACGTTCCTCGCGCGTAGGCCAAGGGCGTGAGAGGACGCGCGTCGATCCCGCCTCCGGCCCCGCCGCGGGGAACGCTCGCCGATCGCCTCGGGACCTCGCGCCGCGAGCTGCGGGGAGCTTTCCGGGGCACGCGGGAGCGCGCCGACCCCGCCACCCGCGCGATCGTGGTCGGCGGAGGCATCGCAGGCGTGTCCGCGGCGCTCGTGCTCGCGGAGCGTGGTGTCCGCGTCACGCTGCTCGAGAAGGCAGCGCAGCTCGGCGGCAGGCTCGCGTCGTATCCCGAGCGCTTCCCGGGCGGTGACACGTTCCAGATGGAGCGCGGGTTCCCGGCCTTCCACCGCCACTACTACAACCTGCGCTCGATCCTGCGCCGCATCGACCCCGAGCTGACGATCCTGCGGCCCCTCGCCGACTATCCGGTGCTCGGTCCGGACGGCGCGCAGGAGAGCTTCGCCGGTCTGCCCACGAGCGCCCCGCTCAACCTGATCTCGCTCCTGCGCCGCACGCCGTTCGTGTCGCTCCGCGATCTGCGCAACGTCGATCCGGAGGCCGTGCGCGCGATGGTGTCGTTCGACCCGCAGCGCTCCTATGCGCGCTTCGACACCGAGTCGGCCGGCAGCTACCTGGACCGTCTGAACCTCCCGATCAAGGCACGCGAGATGGTGTTCCGCGTGTTCTGTCACTCGGTGTTCCACGCCGAGCACAGCGTGAGCGCGGCCGAGATGCTCTCGATGCTGCACTTCTACTTCCTGGGAAACCCGGAGGGCATGAGCTTCGACGTGCTCGAGGAGCCGACGGGGGACGTGCTCTTCTCGCCGCTCGCGCGCATCCTCGCGTCTCACGGCGTCGACGTACGGCTCGGGCAGAGCGCGCTCGAGGTCACCCGGGAGCGCGGTGATCGCATCCGCGTGCGGACGTCGAGCGAGACGCTCGAGTGCGAGGGGCTCGTGCTCGCGACCGAGGTGCGCGCGCTGCGCACTCTCTACGCGGCATCGCCGCCGCTCGCCGAGGACCCGACGTTCGCGGCCACGATGGACGCGCTCGCCGCGAGCGGACCCTACGTCGTGTTCCGCCTCTTCTACGGCCAGGCCGTCGACGACGCGCGCGCGCCTTTCGCGTCGATCGCCGGGCACGGCGTGCTCGACTCGATCACGCTCTACGACCGATTCGAGGGGGAGAGCCGCCGCTTCGCGCTCCGCACGGGAGGCTCGGTCGTGCAGCTTCAGGCGTTCGGGCTCGACCGTGAGCGCGACGACGCGTCGATCCGCGTGGAGCTCAAGGCGACGCTCGCCAGGCTCTACCCCGAGCTGAGCGGCGTCGAGCCGCTGCACGAGGTCTACCTCCGCGGCGAGGACGGCCCCTCGTTCGCGCCCGGATCAGGCGCGACACGCGCCCGCGTCGCCACCCCCTACGGCAACATCACGATCGCCGGTGACCACGTCAAGGTCCCCTTCCCGAGCGCCCTGATGGAGCGCGCCGCCAGCTCGGGGATCATGGCCGCCAACGCGCTGCTCGACCGCTGGGACGTGCGGGGCGAGATCCTCTACACCATCCCCCCCCGGGGCTTCATCGCGAGCCTGGGCGCGCCGCGTTGACAGGTCCCTGACCGCCGCATAGAAAACGCGCCCCGATTTCCTCGTGTCCCGGGCGGGATCGGGCAATCGCGAAAGGTCTGCGGCATGGGTTATCTGTTCACCTCCGAGTCGGTCACCGAGGGTCATCCGGACAAGGTTTGCGACGCGATCTCCGACGCGGTCCTGGACGCGGTCCTCGAGCAGGATCCCCGCGGTCGCGTGGCCTGCGAGACCATGGTCAAGACGGGCTACGCGATCGTCGCCGGTGAGATCACGACGCGTGCGACGTTCGACTACCCGAAGATCATCCGGCAAGCGATCAAGGAGATCGGCTACACGGCCGACACGGGCTTCGACTGGGAGCACTGCGCGATCCTCGCCGCGGTCGAGCAGCAGTCCCCCGACATCGCGCAGGGCGTCGACGTGGAGACGAGCCTGAGCAAGGACCAGGGCGCGGGCGATCAGGGCCTGATGTTCGGCTTCGCGGTCGACGAGACCAAGGAGCTGATGCCCATGCCCATCCAGCTCGCGCACCGCCTGGCGCACCGGCTCGCGAAGGTCCGCAAGGACGGCACGCTCGGCTGGCTTCGCCCGGACGGCAAGACCCAGGTCACGGTGGAGTACGAGGACGACAAGCCCGTGCGCCTCGACGCGATCGTGGTGAGCACCCAGCACCACCCGGACGCGAAGCAGAAGAAGATCCGCGAAGCGCTCATGGACGAGGTGATCTTCAAGGTCTGTCCGAAGGACATGATCGACAAGAACACCAAGATCTACACGAACCCCACGGGGCGCTTCGTGATCGGTGGACCGGTCGGCGATGCCGGCCTGACGGGCCGCAAGATCATCGTCGACACCTACGGCGGCATGGGCCGTCACGGCGGCGGCGCCTTCAGTGGCAAGGATCCGAGCAAGGTCGATCGCTCCGCGGCGTACTTCGCGCGCTACGTCGCGAAGAACGTCGTCGCGAGCGGCGTCGCGACGAAGTGCGAGGTGCAGGTCGCGTACGCGATCGGCGTCGCCAAGCCGATGGGCGTCTACGTCTCGACGTTCGGCACCGGCAAGGTCGCGGACGAGAAGATCGCCGCGGCCGTCATCGACATGTTCGACTTCCGCCCGCGCGCGCTGATCGAGACGCTCGATCTGCTCCGCCCGATCTACCGCCCGACCGCGGCGTACGGCCACTTCGGCCGCAACCCCGCCAAGGAAGACGTCAAGAACGGCTTCACCTGGGAGCGCACGGACCGCGCCGAGGAGCTCCGCGACCGATTGCTCAAGGGCAGGGCGAAGGGCGACGTGAACGGGCACAAGAACGGCAAGAAGAAGTCCCGCGAAGAGTTCGCGGACGTCTGAGAGCGACCCTTGGGGCGGGCGAGGAGGCGGTCACCGGCCGCCTTCTTCCTTCCGTCCGGCCGATCGCAGGTGCGTGAGCGCGCGGGCGGCCGTCCTGCGCCGGTCGAGCTTGCCTGACTCGGCGATCGCGAGCGTGTCGAGCCGCGCGAGCAGGCGCGGGAGCTTGAAGCCGGCCAACGTGACTCGTGCCCTCGCGATGATCGCGTCGTCGCTCGGAGCGCTCGGCTCCGTGACGATGGCGGCCGCCACGCGCTGGCCCCACTCGGGATCGGGCACGCCGAACACGCAGGCGGCGCGAATGCCCGGGATGCGCTCGAGAGCCTCCTCGACCTCGCGCGGGTAGACGTTCTCGCCGCCGCTCACCACGAGGTCGGTCCGGCGCGCGTGGACGTGGAGCCGGCCGCGCGCGTCGAGCTCGCCCAGGTCGCCGGTGTCGTAGAAGCCGTCCGCGTCGAATGGAGTCGCCGCCTCGTCGACCCAGCCATCCATCGCGGAGGCCGACCGCACGCGGATCGTGCCTCCCTCGACGCGGACGTCGACCCCGGGGAGCGGAACCAGCGCTCGTGGATCGCCCGTCGCGGTGGCCACCTGCCCGCAGGTCTCGGTCAGACCGTAGGTCGGCCGGACCGGCAGCCCCGCGCCGAGCGCGCGCGCGAGCACGCTCTCCGGGCATGCCGCGCCGCCGACGAGCAGCACGCGGACCGAGGGCGGGAGCGCCTCGCCTCGGTCGAGCAGGCGCGCCAGCAGCGTCGGCACGAGCGAGACGTGCGTGACGCGGGCACTGCGCGCGAGGGGGATCCACCCGCACGGGTCGCCGTCGTGCAAGACCAAGGGCGTGCACTGGACGAGCGATCGGACGACGACCCCGAGGCCGCCGACGTGCGCGAGCGGCATCGCGAGCAGCCATCGATCCTCGGCAGAAGCGCCCAGGTGCAGGGCGCTGGCGTTCGCGGCCGCCGCGAACGCGCGGCGCGAGAGCACCGCGAGCTTGGGGATTCCGGTCGTCCCCGACGTGGCCAGCACGGCCAGCACGGTATCGGGCGGGTGTGACCCTGCCAGGCGGGCGCGAACGGCCTCGCGCTCGGCCTGCGTCCAGCGCGGGTGGTTCATCACCACGGGGATGCGCGCCTCGATCGCGGCGAGCAGGTCGAGGGTCGTCTCGATCGAGACGCCGCCGTCGAGCGTGAGGGGTCGGTCGCCGCGCAGGGACGCCGCACGGGCGGCGATCGCGCTCGCGACGTCCGCGCACGTCCACGTCGTCTCCCGCGTCACGATCGCGGGCGCGTGGGGCGTGAGCCGAGCGCGCTCAGCCCAGCGCGGGATCGGCATGCCGGTCTCCCGGGTCGAGCAGCGACTCGAGCGGGGTGAGGCCGAGCGCGAGGCGATAGCCGTCGATCCCGTCCCAGCGTCCGAGGCCGTGGATCTCCGCCGGGTCGAGCCGCCGAGCGAGCTGCTCGGCGCCGCGCCGCCCGATCTCGCTCTCGAACGTGTGCGAGACGACGACTCGCCCGCCGAGATCCTTGCACGCCCGTCCGATGCGGAGCGTCTCTCGGGCGCCGAGGAGCATCGGCTTCAGCACGAGCGCCGCGGCGCGGCCGTCGGCGACGGCCTCGAGCGCGCGCGCGGCGTCCTCCTCGACCGACTCGTCGAGCGCGATCGGCACGGGGGTGCCGACGAGCGAGCCCGCATCCGGGCAAGGCTCCTCGATCCACTCGACCCCGGAGCGCACGAGCGCGTCCCAGGGCACGTCGCCCTCGCGCGCGAAGGCGCGGTTGGCGTCGACCCGGAGCCGCGCGCGCGGCGCGAGGGCGCGGATCTCGGCGAGCACGTCGGCGTCCTGGCGCGCCCGCAGCTTGAGCTTGAGCGCCGCGGGAGCGACCCTGCCTCGCAGAACGGAGATCGCGCTCGCCGCGCTCTCGAGCAGCGCGTGCGAAGCGAGGGAGGTGCGCTCGATGCGCGCGTCGAGCGTCCAGCTCGCGAACTCGACCGAGGGCAGCGTCACCTCGCCGCGGGCGAGCGCCTCGAGGACGTCTTCGTACGTCTCGCGCGAGCGTCCGGCCAACGGTGAGGCCTCCCCGAGATGGGCGCCCCGCCGCAGGACCACGCCGCGGCGACCGCGCGAGGGGTGCTCGATGGGGACGAGGGTGATCACGCCAGCCCGATCCCGAGCGCGTAGAGCGCGCCGAACGACAGCAGCAGTCGCGCCGTGGCGGCGAGCGTCTCGTTGAGCCGCGCGCCCTCGCGATCGCGAAGCGCCCGCCACGCCGCGAGGACCCAGGGCGCCGTCACGAGAGGGAGCAGGGGCCAGGGAGAGGCGAGCCAGGACGCCGTGCCGATCACGGCGCCGAACGCCGTCGCGTAGAGCAGCGCCTGCTCCACCAGGCCACCCCGCTTTCCGAGACGGACGGCCAACGTTCGCTTGCCGGCGCGCGCATCGGTCTCCCGGTCGCGCACGTTGTTCACCACGAGGATCGCGGTCGAGAGGGCTCCGACGGGCAGCGACGCGAGCCACGCGAGCGGCGTCACCACGCGCGCCTCGACGAAGACCGTGCCGACGACGGCCACCAGGCCGAAGAACACCATCACGAAGAGATCCCCGAGCCCGTGGTAGCCGAGCGGGAAGGGACCGCCCGTGTATGCCAGCGCAGCGAGGATCGACGCGACGCCGACCGCGAGCACGGGCCAGCCCACCCTCGCCACGAGGAATGCGCCGAGCAGCGTCGCGAACGCGAAGCTCGCCCACATCGCCGCGCGCATCGCGCCGGCGGAGACGAGGCCCGCAGCCACCACGCGAACCGGTCCCACGCGGTCCGGTCCGTCCGCGCCCTTCTCGGCGTCGAACACGTCGTTCGCGTAGTTGGCGCCGACCTGGATGAAGAGCGCGCTCGCGAGCGCGACGCCCGCGACCCCGAGGTCGGCGCGACCGGCGTGGTGCGCGACCGCCGTCCCGACCAGGACGGGAACGAGGCCGGCGGGGAGCGTCTGCGGCCGTGCGGCACGGACGAGGAGCGCCACGCTCGTCACGGCAGGCGCTTCCATCTGTGGAACTCGGGCTTGCGCTTCTCGAGGAACGCCCGCTTTCCCTCCTGGGCTTCCTCGCTCAGGTAGTAGAGCAGCGTGGCGTTGCCGGCGAGCTCCTGCAGGCCCGCCTCGCCGTCGCAGTCGGCGTTCATCGCGGCCTTCAGGCAGCGCAGCGCCAGCGGGCTCTTGTCGAGCATCTCGAGGCACCACTTCACGGTCTCGGTCTCGAGCTGCGCCAGCGGAACGACGGCGTTCACGAGCCCCATCTCGCGTGCCTCTTGCGCGTCGTACTGGCGGCACAGGAACCAGATCTCTCGGGCCTTCTTCTGCCCGACGATCCGCGCGAGGTAGCTCGACCCGAAGCCACCGTCGAAGCTCCCGACCTTGGGACCCGTCTGGCCGAATCGCGCGTTGTCGGCGGCGATGGTCAGGTCGCAGACGACGTGGAGCACGTGCCCGCCGCCGATCGCGAAGCCCGCGACCATCGCCACGACCGGCTTGGGCAGGCGACGGATCTGCATCTGGAGGTCGAGCACGTTGAGCCGCGGGATGCCGTCACCGCCGACGTAGCCACCCGTTCCGCGCACGCGCTGATCGCCGCCCGAGCAGAACGCGTTCGGGCCCTCGCCCGTCAGGATGACGACGCCGATCGTCTCGTCGTCCCGCGCGTCGTCGAAGGCGCGCATCAGCTCCTTCACGGTCTGTGGGCGGAACGCGTTGTGGACCTCGGGTCTGGCGATCGTGATCTTGGCGATGCCGCTCCACTTCTCGTATCGGACATCCTCGAGTCCGAGGCCTTCGTGCGACTTCCATTCGGGCTGGGGCGTGCTCATGGGGAGATCTCCGTGAACGGGTTGTCGGAAAGCAGGGCCGCGAGCTCCCGGGGGCGCTCGAGGCATGGGTCGTGGCCGGCGCCGTCCACGATGCGGACGCGGGCGCGGGCGAAGAGCGGCGCGATCGCGCGCGCGATACCGGTGAATTTCGGGTCCAGGGAGCCCGCGACGAGCGTGACGGGCGGCTCGATCGCCCCGAGGAGCTTCGTCATCACGGGCATCCGCCCGGGCGAGAGCGTCTCGAGCGCGCGGGCGACCCGGTCCTCGCGGTGCGCGAGGCGGCGAGCACGGTGCCGCGCCCGAGCGCCTGGCGCGAGCCGCTGCTGCGTTGCGAAGAGCGGCAGCGCCTCCCACGCACGCACGAACGCGGGCAAGCCGAGCTCTCGCATCTCGCTCGCGAGCCGGTCGTCGGCGATCGCGCGCGCGCGCCGCTCGTCGTCGTCGTCGAGACCGGCGGTGCCGCTGATCAACGTGAGCCGGGAGACCAGCTCCGGATGTCTCGCGGCCAGGACGAGGGCGACGCGCGCGCCCATCGAGTACCCGACCAGATGCGCCGCGCGCTCTCCGTCGACCGCCATCCGCGTCGCGATTCGCTCGACCTCCGCGTCGAACGATCCGGGCAGGGTCTCCCAGGGCCCGGCGCCGTGACCGAGGAGCGCAGGACGCAGCACGCGCTCCCGCGCTCCGAGCCACGCGACCACCTCGTTCCAGCTGTCCGGCAGCCCGAGGAACCCGTGCAACAAGACGAGCGTCACGTCGGCGCTCCGTAGAAGGCCCGCTCGAAAGCAGCGATCAGGGCGGGGAACGTGCGCGCCGCGTCGCCGTCCGCCACGCGCGCACGAACGATCGTGACCTGGGGCCGAGTGATCGCGTTCGCCACGGCGCGTGCCGTATCGCGCGCGGTGTCCGTCTCCGTGCACGCGACCCCGAACGCACGACTCGCCGCAGCGAGGTCGACGCCGTGGGGCGTCGTGAAGAGCGCCATCGCGCCCTCGAGCGCGGGATCGCGCGCGATCGGCAGGCCCTCGAAGATCCGCCCTCCCCCGTTGTCGACGATCACCACCACCAGCGCCCGGGCCAGCGTCCTGGCGGTGGCGAGCGCGTTGAGGTCGTGCAGGAACGAGACGTCTCCGACGACCGCCAGGACGGTCTCGTCGCCTGCGATCGCCGCGCCGACCGCGCCGGACACCAGGCCGTCGATCCCGTTGGCCCCGCGCTGGCACAAGACGACTCTGCGGGCCCCGCCGCCCGGGACGAACCGGTCGAGCGTCCGGATCGGCAGGCTGTTGCCGATCACCAGCGTGGCGCGCGGCGCCGCGCCGAGCGCCGAGCGCACGATCGCACCTTCGGTCCGTGGCGAAGCGAGCGCGCGCTCGACCTCTGCCCACGCGCAGCTCTCGCCGCGGAGCAGGGACGAGAGCCAGGCCTCGTCGGTCTGCGGCCTCGCCCGCTCGAGGGCCGTGAGGAGCGTCGCGGTGGCCGGTCCGAGCGAGATCGCGAGCGCCCCGCCGATCGGGTCGTGCACCCCACCCGCGTCCAGGACGAAACGCGGCACGTGTGACCAGGCGCGCTCGAGGGTCGGTGCCGTCGGCAGCGCACCGATCTGGAGCAGGCAGTCGGGCGCGTGCTCGGTGGCGAAGCGCGCGCTCGAGAAGGTCAGCTCGGTCGCCTCGAGCGCGAGCGAGCGAACCCCCGCGAAGCGGAGCTGGCTGGTGGCCTCCGGCGCGACGGGCAGCCGCGCGCCGGCACACGCCTCAAGAAGAAGGGCCTCGTCCCCCGACGTGCGACGCGGCCCCGCGAGCACCAGCGGTCGCCGCGCTCTGCCGAGCGCCGCGGCGAGGACCGTCGCGAAGGCGTCGTCGGCCCCGGTCGAGCCGCCGCTCACCTGGGTGACGCCGCGCGCGGCGACCGCCCGGGCCCGCGCGGCGAGGGCGAGCTCCTCGACGGATCGAGGCTCGACGGGCTCGAGAGGCTTGTCGGCGTGGAGATCGAGGTGCACCGGTCCGCTGGGGTGCCCGTTCGCGATCGCGACGGCCTGTCCGATCGTCCGCGCCAGGCCCGACAGAGCGGCCTCGTCCGGCCCTGGGTCGCCGAGGTCCGCGAAGAACCGAACGTAGGAGCCGAAGAGCTTGGTCTGATCGATCGTCTGCGCCGCGCCGGTCTGCGCGAGGGCGACGGGGCGGTTGGCGGAGAGCAGCACGAGCGGCAGGTGCGCGAGCGAGGCTTCGATGACCGCGGGCAGCCAGTGTGCCGGCGCCGTGCCGGAGGTTGCCAGCACCGCTGCCGCGCGCCCGCTCGAACGCGCCATTCCGAGCGCGACGAACGCCGCCGAGCGCTCGTCGATCACGCTCGTGAGCCGCAGCTCAGCGCGCTCACGCAGCGCGAGCACGAACGGCGTCGAGCGGGAGCCGGGGCTGACGACGACGTCACGCACACGCGCGGAGACGAGGCTTGCCGCCACCAGTCGCGCCCACACCGTCAGCAGGTTGGCGGGGGCGTCGATCACGGCCCGACCCCGAGCGCCGCGAGCATCGGCTCGAGCTTGAGCGAGGTCTCGACGTACTCCGCGTGGGGATCGGAGCCGGCCACCACGCCGCACCCCGCGTAGGCGTACGCGCGCGCCCCGACGATCAACGCGGAGCGCAGCGCCACGTGAGCCTCGGCGTCGCCATGCGCGTCGATCCAGCCGAGCGGCCCCGCGTACCAGCCGCGGTCCGGCTCGTTGCGCCGGATCCAGTCGAGCGCCGCGGCGCGCGGGGCGCCACCGACGGCCGGCGTGGGATGCAGGGCGTCGAGGATCTCGAACGGGGAGGTCTCGCTCGTGAGGTGGGCCTCGATGGGCGTGGAGAGGTGCGCGAGCGCGCCGATGGTCCGGAGCGTGCGCGCACCGACCGCGACGTCGGCCCGCAGTCCGGCCATCGCGCTCACGATGCCGTCCACGACGAGCTGGTGCTCGTGCAGATCCTTCGTGCTCGCGAACAGACGGCGGCCCGAGGGATCTCGGTCGAGCGACACCGTTCCGGCGACCGCCTCGGTCGATACGCAGCGTGCGCGCTTGCGAAAGAGGCGCTCCGGGGTCGCGCCGACGAACGCGACGCCGCGACGTCGCACGCAGAAGAGCGTCGCGCCCGGTCGCTCCAGACGCCGCAGCACCCGGACCGGATCGATGTCCCGCTCCGCGAGGACCGTGGAGCGACGCGCGACGACGACCTTCTCCACGGCCTGTGCGGCGATCCGAGCGCGAACGTCGTCGATCGAGCTCGACCAGCGCGCTTCGTCCACGTGTCGCGCTGATGCTGGCCGAGCCGTGGGGCTCGAAGGCGGCTCGGCGAGCGCGTCCCAGATGGCGTCGAGCTCGGCGAGCGCGAGGTCCGCGCCGGCGGGCTCGTCCCGGTCGATCGTGAGCGTGAGCGATGCCGTGCCCTGCTCGACGCGGTGCAGCCAGCGGGGCAGGACCAGCCTGCCGTCGCCCAGCGGCGCCCAGGGGTCGCGGGCGCGCCCGTCTGCGAACGCGAACCCGAAGAACCACGCCGGGAGCTGCTCGCCGCGCCGCTCGTGTACGACGAGTTCGAGCTCGTCGCGTCCGGTCTCGTAGCGTCGCGACGCGTCCGCGAAGCGCGCCGGTCCTTCGAGCTGCGCCGAGCGCGTCGCGCCGAGCGCGGTGAACGATCGGCGCTCGTCGTGTACGTGGAACGCGTCGCCGCGTCGCGTCCGGTCGAGCAGCGCGAGCGGTGTTCCGACGGGCGCAGGGATCACGATGGCGGTCGCCCTACGTCGCGGTCGCCCGAGGCTCGCGCGCAAGAAGGCGCGTGCCTCGCTCGGATCGACCGCCTCGCCGGCGGCGAGCGAGTCCGGTGGGCCGAGGGCGATCATCGGATGCCCACGTAGAGTGTCGCTGCTCCGAACGTGAGGCTGGACCAGGAGATGCGAGCGAAACCGGCGTCCGTCATCAGCGCGGCGAACGCCGCGGGCGGCGGGAACCTCGCGATGGAGCGCTGGAGGTAGTCGTACTCGGGCGCGCCGGAAAGCCACGCTCCGAGCGTCGGGACGACGCGGTGGACGTGCCAGCGCGCGAGCGGACCGAGGACGCCCTCGGGCTCCGCGAGCTCGAGGACGACGGCGCGAGCGCCTGGGCGCAGCACGCGGCGCATCTCGCGGAGCGCGCGCGAGCGGTCGGGGACGTTGCGGATGCCGAACGCGATGGTCGATCCGTCGAACGTGGCGTCCTCGAATGGGAGGTGCTGTGCGTCGCCGCCGACGAGCTCCACGCGCTCGGAGAGCGCCGCCGCGTCGCGCTTGCGTCGCGCGACGTCGAGCATGCCGTTCGACGGATCGAGACCGACGACGCGCGCGTCGGGGTGTCGCGTGGCGATCGCGATCGCGAGGTCACCCGTGCCGGTGGCGAGGTCGAGCACCCGGGCACCCCGATCCAGCGCGAGGGCGTGGACCGCGCGCTCGCGCCATCCATGGTCCAGCCCCAGCGAGATCACCCGGTTGACCAGGTCGTAGCGGGCGGCGATGCGGTCGAACATCGCGCCCGAGCCGGCGCGGGGCGCTGCGGGGCTCGACACGTCAGACCTCCCGAGCGGTCATCGCGTGCGCGATGGACACGAGCGCCGCGCGAGCGGCCCCGCCGCGGAACGCCTCGAGGACGGCGCACGCGCGCCCGACGTGGTCGTCGGCGAAGCGTCGCGTGGCATCGATGGCTCCGGTCGCGGCGACCTCGCCGGCGAGTCGGACGCCGAGCGCGTCGTCGAGATCCGACTGGGCCGCGCGGAGCAAGGTCGCCTCGAGTTCCGGTCGCTCGCGCAAGGCGAGCACGATCGGCAGCGACGCCTTGCCCTCTCGGAGGTCGGCGAAGAGGGCCTTGCCGGTCGTGCCGGGATCTCCCGTCAGGTCGAGGACGTCGTCGACGGCCTGGAACGCGAGGCCGAGGTGCTCACCGAAGCCCTCGAGGGCCTGGGCGTCGTGCGCCCCGAGGCCGCCCGCGCGTGCGCCGGCGTACATGGCCCATCGGAAGAGCGCCGCAGTCTTGCCGGACGCGACGGCGTTCCAGTCGTCCATCGAGCTCGAGAGCCGGCCGCGTCGCTCCAGCTGACGGGACTCGGCCACGATCATCTCGTCGATCACGTCGAGCAGCCGCTCGAGCACGTCCGCGCTCGACGAGCGCCGAACGCGCCGGAGCGAGTCGATCAAGAGCCAGTCCCCGGCGAAGATGCTGATCGCGTTCCCGTAGATGACCCGTGCCGTCGGCGCGCCTCGCCGGGCCGCGCCGAGGTCGACCACGTCGTCGTGCAGGAGCGTGGCGCTGTGCACGAGCTCCGCGGCGACCGCGAGGTCGAGCGCGCGCGCGTCGAAGCCCGTGCCGAGCCGGCTGGCGAGCGCGAGGCAGATCGGTCTCAGGCGCTTACCACCGCGGGCGATCAGGTGCTGGGCGCCGGAGTGAACGGCTCGCTCCTGCGTCGGCAAGCTCAGCGCGGCCTCGACCGCGGCGAGGTCGTCCACCAGCAGGGGCCGTAGTTGCTCGAGGCGGTCGGCCGCCCTGAGGTTTCGCGCTCGAGACATCGTCCCGAGCTGCTCGAGGACCTCCACCATGCCTTGGCTCCGAGGCTAAACGTTCAAAATATTGTGAACGCTGCCCGAGCGAAGTCAAGGATCTTCTTCTTCGTCTCCGCCTCGTCGGGGCCCACACTCGCGATCGTGCTCCGCGCAGCCGAAGCGGACGTGCAGGTGGTCGGCATGCCCGTGCGCATGGCGTATCACGCCGGCGTGAAGGTCCTGGTCGCCCGGCCACTGGAACCAGCGCGCGAGGTCGGCGGACGAAGCTCCGCTCGCCCGCGCGGCGCGGTAGAGGGGCTCCTGCAGTGCGTGGTCGATGAACACGTAGTCGACCAGTCCCGCGCGGAGCCAGACCTCGAGCAGGGCCCACTGGCGCTCCGCGTCGAGGTCGGCCGGTCCGACGCGATGATGGCGGCAGGTTTCGCCGCTACACGTGCGCCGGAAGTAGGCGAGGTCGACGTCGCGCCCGCTCTGGTGGCTGTGATGTCCCGCGAGGGGTCCGCCGTGCTCGACGCTCGCGTCGCGGATCTCGACCCGCGGCGATGCCGGCCAGCGCGCCGCGACCGCCTCGAAGGCCCGGGTGAGCGCGTCGGCGGCGTCCCGCGTGACGAAGGCGCGGCTGCGGTCGTGGATCTCCCACCGTGGGCCGGTGCGCAGGGCGACGCCGTTCTCGAGGCTCCCGTGGCTCGGCCGCCCGATGGAAGAGGATGGGGGGATTCGAGGCCAGGCGAACACCACGAGGACGGTGTCGGCCCGGAGGCGTCGAGGGTCGGAGAGCGCGTTCCAGCGGGCGACGTCGACCGCGTGGACGCCGTAGTGGCGAGCGATGCGCAGCAAGGTCTCCCCGCGCGCGACCCGGTGCTCGACTCGCTCACCGTAGGCCACGGCGATCTCGGTCCCGGGCGCCAGGGCCGCGAGATCCGTGTCCTCGTTGAGCTCGGCGATGTCCCCCACGGTCACGCCGAAGCGCGTCGCGATCGCGGCGATCGTCTCCCCCTCGGCGATCGTGCACGGCACCGGCACGAGCTGAGCGCGGGCGACGCCCGCGCTCGCGAGGAGCAAGGCCCACAAGGCGATGGCGAGTGCGCCGCGCACGCCCCGAACCTAGGGGCGGTCCGGCGAACGCCCAAGAAAACGGCCAGCCCCTCAGTGGGCGTCGATGGCGACGGTCGCGCAGGAGGTGTCGTCTGCCGGCGGATCCGCGCAGAACAGCAGCTCGGGGCTCACGCCCCGCCGCCCGGTGCGCCCCACGAACACGAGGGTGTAGTTCGCGGCCGAGACCGGCGTGAACCCGTGCGCGATGCCGATCGCGCGGCCGTGGCATGGGGTCGCGTGATGGGCCCGGAGCTGGACGGCCAGCTCGGTGCCGGCCGGGACGATGGTGTAGCGACCGTCGGAACCGAGGGCGCCAGGAGCCACGTCCAGCACCACGGGCGCTCCGTCGCCGCGTGCCGTCGCTGGCGGACTGCAGACATCGACGGCGCCCTGGCCCACGAGGGCGTGAAACACCCGGATCTGAGCCGAACCATCGGGCGCCGGCTCCGCGGTGTCCGACGCCAGGGCGAGGGCGACGGGGAAGTCGGCGGTCGAGTACGCGATCAGCGTCGAGCGTCCCTCCGGAAACGAGAACGAGGCACCGATCAGCTCGGTTTCGCTGGCCCGCGCCGACACGGGGTGCTCGGCCGGCGTCGTCGGGAGGTACGCGCTCGCGAACTCGTAGCCCGTGGCGGCGGTCGCGGCGCTCGCATCGATCACGAGCGTGACGGGCTGCTCCCGGGACTCCACGGCCGCGTGGATCAGGCGCAGCTCCGCCGGTGGTGGCGGCGGGGTCGTGGGTGGGGGGGGCTCGCTCTCCGAGCCCGTGGCCTCGCCGTCGGCCGGTACGACGGGCTCGGCGGCGTGACCGGCGCAGGCCGCGAGCAAGAGGGCGACGAGGGAGCCAATGCGGCGCGACATGCCTGCCGGATACATGGCCGACGGGCGGGTCGCAAGCGTTGAAGTCGAGAGCGCGAGGCGCTACGTGGCGGCCGTGCACGACGAGCGGCGAAGGTTCGTGGATCGGATGTTCCGCGCCCGTCTGTCCTGGACGCTGATCGGAGCGGTCGGGCTGCTCGGCCTGACGGCGGATCTGGAGGTGGGCCTGCGAGGCGCCCTGCTCGCGTTCGGGATCGCCGCGTTCGCGTGGCTCAACGACCCCCTGCTGCGATGGGTCCTCGCGGCGCGCCGGACGGCGGATCCGGCGTGGAAGCCGATGGCGATCGGCCTGGTGCTACGTGTGCTCGGGCTGATCGCCGTGATCGCCGTCTCGTGGTGAGGCGAGCGCACCGTCGAGCGCCGCGCCGAGGCGCGCCAGGTCCGCGTCGGTGTGCAGAGCGGTCGGCGTGATACGGAGCCGGGACGTCCCGGCGGCGACGGTGGGCGGCCGCATCGCGGGGACCAGGACGCCGTGGGCGCGGAGGCGCTCTGCCGCCCGCATCGCGGCCTCGGGTGCGCCGAGGATCACGGGCACGATGACGCCGGGTGCCCGGCCCAGGGCCTCTAGACGCAGGCGGCGAGCATGCCTGCGGACGGCGTCGGCGTGGGCCTGCAGGGTCGTGCGGGCGGGCTCGGCGTCGAGCAGGAGCTGGGTGGCGGTCGGGACGGCCCACGCCAGGGCGGGCAGGACCGCCGTCGAGAACACGAAGGTCCGCCCGAAGTTGTCGATGGCGCGTGCGAGCGAGGGAGTGCCGGCGACGAACCCGCCCGCCAATCCGAAGGCCTTGCCGAGCCCGCCGACCAGCACGTCGGGGGTGACGCCTGCCGCGGCGCAGACCCCGCGTCCGGACGGGCCGATGACGCCGAGCGCGTGCGCCTCGTCGACCACCAGCGCTGCGCCGTGCTCGTGCGCGAGCCGCGCGAGCCGTGCGACGTCGGCGACGTCGCCGTCCATCGAGAACACCGTCTCGGACACGACGGCGACCACGCCGCTCGGGTGATGCGCGCGCAGCAGGGCCTCGAGGTGATCGAGATCGCCATGGCGATAGATCTCGACGCGCGCGCGGGTCAGGCGCGCTCCATCGATGAGGCTGGCGTGGTTCAGCGCGTCGCAGAGGAGCACGTCGGCGCGGCCGAAGAGGCTCCCGAGCACGCCCACGTTGGCGGCGTAGGCGGAGGAGAAGACGCGCGCGGCCGGGAGCCCGACCAGGCTGGCGAGGGACGCCTCGGCGTCGCGGTGGGCTTGCGAGGTGCCGGCCACGACGCGGCTGGAGCCCGCGCCTGCGAGGCGTTCGGCCCCGCGCGCGAGGGCCGCCCGCAGGCTCGGGTGCTCGGCCAGGCCCAGGTAGTCGTTGGACGCGAAGGAGATCCACGCTCCGCCCGCGCCGCGGACGGCGGCGCCCTCGGTCTCGTAGGTCTCCGGAACGCGGAGCAGGCCCTGGGCCTGCGCGGTCTCGAGCAGCGCGCGCAGATGGGTCTCGAGGTGCACGACGAGCCAGGGCTAGCGCGTTTCACGTGAAAACCCCAGCGGGGCGTTTCACGTGAAACCGACCGTTCGCCACGCCGTCGCGACCATCCGCCGCCGCGCGCTTGAAGCCGCAATTCCGCCGTGGTAGCCCGCGACGTGACCGTGACCACGACCCTGCCGCCCGTCCCGGGGCACGTCGCCATCATCATGGACGGCAACGGTCGATGGGCCGAGCGTCGGGGCCTGCCGCGCCCGTTCGGTCATCGTGAGGGAAGCGAGGCGGTCCGGCGCGTGACGCGGGCGTGTCGCCGGATGGGCGTCCAGGCGCTCACGCTCTTCGCGTTCAGCGAGCAGAACTGGCAGCGCTCGCGCGGCGAGGTGGACGCGCTCATGGAGCTGCTCTGCGAGTTCCTCATCTCCGAGCGCCAGGAGCTGCTGGACAACGACATCAAGCTCCGTGCGGTAGGCCGTATCCATCGGCTGCCGGAGCGCGTCCGCCGCGTGCTGGGCGAGATCGAGCGCGACACCTCCGGTCTCTCGAAGATGACGCTGACGCTGGCGCTCTCGTTCGGTGGCCGGGAGGAGATCGTCGACGCAGCGCGCCTGCTCGCGAGCCGCGTCGTTGCCGGAGAGCTCGATCCGAGCTCGATCGACGAGTCTGTGCTCCGAACCGCGCTCCCCTCGATCGACGTCGGCGACGTCGACCTGCTGATCCGGACCGGCGGCGAGCAGCGCATCTCGAACTTCATCCTGTTCGGCGCGGCCTACGCGGAGCTCTACTTCGCCGAGCGCTTGTGGCCCGACTTCGACGAGAGCGATCTCGGAGAGGCGTTCGCAGCGTTCCGCGCTCGCGATCGCCGCTTCGGCAAGACCCAGCCGGCGGTGCAGACCGACGAGACCGTTCCCACCGTCCATGTCTGAGCCCGCCGCCGCGACGACCGCCTCCGCCAAGAGCGGGTTCGTACGCAACACGCTGACGCGCCTCGCGACGGCCGCGGTCGGCATCCCGATCCTGCTCTATTTCATGTTCGTGGCGCCCGAATGGGCCTACCAGGGCCTCGTGCTCGTGGCGATCGCGCGGGCCGCTCACGAGCTGATGCGCATGACCATGCAGGATGCACGCGAGGCGTACGCCCTGGGCCTCGCGTCCACGCTCCAGCTGGCAGCGACTCTCATTCTCACCACGAACGGGGCGTGGCACTCGCTGTCGATTCTCGTCGTCGTCGCGGTCGGGGTGCTCACTCCGCTCGCCCGCCCCGAGCCGCTCGATCGCGCGGGCCAGCGGCTCGCGTGGCTCATCGCCGGGCCCCTCTACGTCGGTGGGCTGCTCGCCTCGCTCGGTCGTATCCACGCCGGGCCGCACGGCGGCGCGTGGGTGCTGCTCGCGATGTGGATCGCGTGGGCGAGCGACACGGGCGCCTACTTCGCGGGGCGCTTCTTCGGCAAGCACAAGCTCGCACCACGGGTCTCCCCGGCCAAGACCGTGGAGGGGGCGATCGGCGGCTGGCTCGCGAGCCTGACCGGCGCCATCGCCGCTCACTACTGGTTCATGCCGACGCTGCCGCTCCTGGACGCGCTCGTGCTGGCGGCGATCGCGAACGTGCTCGGACAGGCGGGCGACCTCGTCGAGTCGCTCGTGAAGCGCTCGACCGGTGTGAAGGACAGCGGCAACATCCTGCCGGGCCACGGTGGGATGCTCGACCGCGTCGATGCGCTGATGTTCACCGCGACCGCGTGCTGGGTGTATCTCGCGACGGTCGGCACCGGGCGCGGCTGATCGCGCGCCGAGCCGGCACTGATCAGAAGCGCCCGAGAGCCGCGACCCCACCGCCGTAGGGCGTGATCACCGGGACGACGGCGACGTGCTCGCCGTCTTGCGGCGCGTTCGTCTGGTCGAGGATGAAGAGCGTCACCGTGGCGGCGGCCCCGAGGATCGTGGTCACGATCATCACGTCCGTCACCGCGGCGAGCGTGCGTGCCGTGGATGCCTGGTTCTCGCCGTCGGCGCGCGCGTCCGCCGCGACGGTCGGATCGGGGTCGCGGGAGTCGATCACGTCTGCGTTGAAGCGATCGTTGGCCTGGATGGCCAAGGGTCCCGTGATCAGCCCGACGATCAGAGCGGCCCCCGTGACGCTCGCGGCAAGGATCGTCGGCCAATTGATGACGATCCCGCCCCCGCCGCCCCCCGAAGACGGCGTCTCGGTCTCGGTCGGCGTCGTGGTCTCCGTGCTGGCGGCTTCGACCGGCGTGGACAGCGTCGTGGACGCCTCTGTCGTGGTGGTCGTCTCGGTCGGCGTCTCGGTCTGCGTGGGCGTGGTCGTGGTGGCCGTGGTCGCCTCGGTCCCGCCGGACGTGGTCGTGCTCGCCACGGCGTCGGCACGCGCGAGCCGCACCGCGACGCGCGCGTCGGCGCCGCCCGAGACGTCGACCGTCTGGGTCTCCGTCCGGTAGCCGTCGAGTCGGATCTCGACCGTGTGCCGCCCTTGCACCACACGGACCGGCTCGAGGACCGGCGCGCGCCGCTGGTCGGTGCCGTCGATCGTGACCGTGGCCCCGTCCGGCGTGACGTGGAGCGTGATGGTGCCGATGCGCTGCTGCAGCTCGCGGATCGTGGCCTCGATCTCGCGCCGCTGCGCGGCGGCCGGGTGATCGGCCTCCGCCAGATAGTGCTCGAAGTGGAAGAGCGCCTCGACCGGTCGGTTCAGCTGCTGGTAGCAGTTGGCGATGTTGAGCCGCACGCTCGCGTGAGGCGCGAGGCGATAGGCCTCTTGGAAGGAGTCCAGCGCATGCTGGTAGTCGCCGTTCTGGAAGAACTCCACGCCATGCTGGAATTCCTCTCTCGCGCGCGCGGTGTCGTCCTGAGCCGCAGCCGGCAGAGCGAGCGAGAGCGCGAAGAGGAGGGAGAGCAAGTAGGCGAAGCGGGCCATGGATCCTCCGAGCCACGCGGCGACGACCGCGTCCGCTCGGAGCGTACGAACCAAGCTCGCATGCCGTCAATCGCAGCGACGCCGTCGACGCACGAACGTCGCCGCGAGGACCACGAGCCACGGCAGGAGAGGCCCACGGCCCGTCGCGGCGTGACAGGCGCACCCCGCGGGCGGCGCACCGGCGACACCCGCGTCCATCCTCGCGGCGTCCATCATCCCCGCGTCGGGCAGCGCGCCATCGATGCAGCTGGAGCTCGACGCGTCGGGATCGGGCGGGAGCGCGTCGGTCGCCGTGGTCAGACCCAGGTCGAATTGCACGTCGGGCCAGTACGCCGGGCAGACATCGCCGACCTGCGTGCACGCCGGGCACCCGACGTCGTTGACGGCGTCCTGGAAGGCCCAGAGGGGATCGATCGTGACGCCCATGTCGATGGACCGCCCGAGCGCGAAGGGCCCGGTCACGTCGTCGGTGCAGATCCAGAGCTCCCTGGGTCGGTAGGATAGGCAGCGCACGCGCAGCGTCGGGTCGAGCGCCGTGAACGTGCGGCCGTGGTCGTCGGAGCGGTAGAAGCCGCCGTACCAGCTGCCCGTCCACACGTGCGTTCCGGTCTCGTCGAGGGTCAGCCCCGTGATCTCGGGCAGCGCGGCGACCTGCGTGAACGTCGCGCCGCCGTCTTCGGAGCGCAGCAGGCGCTCGTCCATCACGTCGGTCGTGCGCCGCACGGTGTGGGCGTACACGACGTCGGGGTCGGTCGGATCGACCGCGTCGACGTGCACGTTGCGCTCGCCGTAGTCGGTGCGATCCACGTCGACGAGCGCGATCTCCGTCGGCGCGAACGTGCGGCCGCCGTCCGAGGAGCGCCAGACGAACGCGTGGCGCGGCTCGGTCGCGGTCGCGAGCTGGACACCGCTCGCGTAGACGCGCATCCGGTCGCTGGGCGACGGCACCACGCGCTCGAGCAGGACGCCGAGCGGGAACGTCCCGCGGAGCTCGAACGAGGCGCCCTCGTCCGTCGTGTGCAAGATCGTGTTGGGGACGGCGCCGGGGGAGGTCGCGACCCACGCGGCGCTCGGATCGAAGGGATCGCTCGCGACGTCGATCACGAGCAAGCCGTCGACGAGCGGATCGGTGGAGGGCGCGTACGCGCATCCCGCGGGATCCGAGCGCGAGAGCCCCCCGAAGGTCCCGGCCAGGACCCGGCCCGAGGCGAGCACGGCGATGCGCGGATCCTCGATCGTGCGGTCGAAGTCGACCGCGCGCGCGCACGTCCAAGTGAACGAACCGGCCGTGTCCCGGGTCGTGAGAAACGCCCACGTCCCCCGGATCACGACGTGTGCGGGGTCGACGGGGTCGAAGGCGATCTGACCCAGCGACGGCTGGCGTCCGTGCGCCATCCCCACCGACGGCGACGCGAGCACGAGCGCTGCGAGCAGCGCCGCGCGCCTCATGGAAGGGGCTGCCCCGCGACCGCGACGAGATCGACGTACCAGTAGTCGTTGACCTCGGAGACCTCGAACGCGATCGGGGACTCGCCGTCCGGGCCGTAGATCGAGCCATCGACGGTGACGTGACCGTCGTCGTGCGTCTCGATGCTCGCGATGGTCGCGAAGGTGTGGTTCGCGAGCGCGGGGATGCTCTCCACGTTCGCCTGCAGCTGGGCGCTCGAGTGCGTCGACTGATAGCTCGCGCTCATGCGCGCCAGCGCCTCCGCGTACGAGCCATCGTGCACGTTCGCGAGGAACCCCTCGGCCGCCTCGGTCGCCGGCGACGTGCGCGCGATCATCCACGGGATGCCGAGCCCGACGATGCAGAGCCCGCCGAAGAGCAAGAAGCCACAGCCGATGCCGAGGATGCGCGTCACGTCAGCGAGACCACGGATCGATCACGTCGTCGTAGGTGTGCCGCGCCGAGAGGGCGCCGCCGAAGGGATCGACGAGCTCCTGTACGAGGGCGATGGAGCGCCTGCTCCGCGTGGGCGTCTGCCCCGCGAAGGGGTCGAGGATCTCGTCGCCGATCAGCGCGATCCACTCGCCGCGGCCGGGCGCGGGGCCGGTCCGGGTCGGCGCGGGCACGGGCTCGGTGTCCGTGATGATGTTGATCGCGACGCGCGTGAGGCGCGCGACCGTCGACGACCGGAGCAGCACGGTTCGCGTCGTGTGGGCATCGCCACGGACGAAGTCGATGACCCAGCGATCGGGCGGCGAGTACACGATCGTCAGCCGTCCGCCCGAGGCGTCGGTCTGCTCGTCGGTCAGGCGCAGCACCGGCCGATGCAGCCCCGCCGCCAGCGCCCGGCGCAAGCGGTCGCCGCTGACGTGGGCGCCGCCGCCGTCGTAGACGAACACCAGGCTCGGCGCGGGGGTCGGTGCGGACGCTTGCGCGAGGGCGCTCGACGTGGCGCCCGCGATCGACAGCATCCACATGACCGCCGCGAGCCGCGTCATCCGGCGGCAGCCTACGGGACCGCGCCGGGGCTGCCAAGTCGGCGCGCGGCGTGTTCTTCGAGACCATGGAGCCGAGCGGGATCGAACCGCTGACCTCCTCGATGCCATCGAGGCGCTCTCCCAACTGAGCTACGACCCCAAAAAGGGAGGCCGCATGTAGCGCGCAGGTTCGGGAGTGTCAACGCGTTCACAGTCGGTGGGGCAGAGCGCCCCGATCTTCGTGAACGCGTGAATCCCTGGGAAAACACCGCGTCGATCCCGCGTAGGAGCGAGGACATGAAGAGTCTCGTCTGGCGAGCGCTCACCCTCGGGATCGGGCTCTCGGGGTGCGGTCACTACTATCACGGGTACTACCCGGGTGCGGTGGGGCTCGGGGCGCCAACGGTGGTCGTGGGTGAGGCGGAGTCGGACGGGGCGATCGTCCTCGGGACGGTCGTGACGGGCACGGCGAGCGGCTCGTGGACGGCTCAGAACGGCTGGAGCGGAGCTGGAGTCGTGCTCCCGGGTGTCCCGCTCGCCGTGGACACGTCTTGCTCCGTGCCCCGGCTCGCAGCCGCCGCGCCGGTGAACGGCAACGGCACCGGGCTGGCCGGCCTCGTCGGTCCCGGCATCCACGTGTCGTGCGGGGCGTGCAGCACGCGCGAGGTCGTCACGACCGATGGCGTCGGGGGTGGCGTCGTCCGAGTCGCCGGGGGCACCGGACACGACGACACCGTCGCGGCGCTCTCGCTCCTCGGCTCGCTCTCGTCGCTCTCGCTGGGCGGCGACTCCCTGGTCGCGTCGAGCGACGGCGTGCGGCTCGAGGCTGCGCTCGCCCACGATGCGCTCGGCGCTGGCGGTGGGGAGAGCGCGATTGTCGTGCGCGCGCTGGGCGGACCCCCGGGGCGGGCCCCGACGCCCGTCCGCGTGCACCTCGTGATCGACACGAGCACGTCGATGGCGCGGCGCTGGGACGAGGTGCGCGAGGCGGCGCTCGCGCTGGTCGGGCGCCTCCGTCCCGAGGACGAGCTCGTGATCGTCGCGTACGCGACCGACGCGCGCATCGCGCTCGCGCCCGCGCTCGTCGGAGACGGCGCGGCGGCGCGTGCGGCGATCCTCGGGCTCTCGTGCGAGGGACGCACGAACATCGAGGCCGGCCTTCGCGCGGCGTACGCGACCCTTGCGCCGAGCGGCGGATCGATCGTGCTCCTCCTCTCGGATGGGGTTCCCGAGGGCGGCTTCGCGACGCCGCGCGAGCTCGGCGCGCTGGCGGCCGAGGCGCGGGTGCGCACGGGCGCGACGACCGTCACCATCGGGCTCGGAAGCGAGTTCCACGCAGGCATCCTCGGCGCGATCGCGCGGCGCGGGGGTGGCGACTTCCGCATCGCCCCGACCGCCCACGAGCTCGGCGCGCTCCTCGAGGCGGAGCTCGAGCTCCACACGAACGTCGTCGCGCGCGACATCGCGTTCGAGCTCCAGCTCGCGCCCGGCGTGGGCCTGGCCGCGGGTATCGATCTGCAAGCCTTGGACGCGGGCGTCGAGGTCCGCGGGACACGGGTCACGATCCGGATGGGCACGATCGCGGCGAGTGAGACGCGGACGCTCGTCTTGCCGATCCAGCTCGCCGCGCCTGGCGCGGTGGTGTCGTGCACGGCCCGAGCGACCGTCGCCGGCGGCCCCTTCGAGGGGGAGCGCGCGCTCGCGGTGCGCTCGGCCCCGCTGCCGATTCCCGCCGGCGGGCTCGCAGCGTCGCTCGACGCAGATCTCTCGAGCGCGCTCGTGGCGGCGGCGGGCGCCGTCGAGAACGGGGACGCGGGTGCGGCGGCGCGGGCGCTCCGCGCGCACGCCGACGTCGCGAGCCAGCTCGCGAGCGGTGACCCCGCGATCGAGGCGCGCCGCGATCACGCGCTGGCGTTCGCCGCGGGCCTCGAGGCCTCCGTTCCGGCGGCCAGCTGGGGCGCGCGCCGGCAGGCCGCGCAGGCCATGCTGGAGTGGTCGGCCGGCCTCGGCCGCTGATTGACGATCCCGAGTCTGCCCCCCAAGAAGCCGCTCCATGAGCGAGCAGAAGATCCCGGTCACGGTCCTCACCGGCTTCCTCGGCGCCGGCAAGACGACGCTTCTCAACCGCATCCTCACCGAGCCGCACGGCAAGCGGATCGCGGTGATCGAGAACGAGTTCGGCGAGATCGGTATCGATCAGGGGCTCGTCGTGAAGAGCGACGAGGAGATCTTCGAGATGAACAACGGGTGCATCTGCTGCACCGTGCGCGGCGACCTCATCCGCATCCTCGGCAACCTGATGAAGCGGCGCGACAAGTTCGACCACATCCTGGTCGAGACCACGGGCATGGCCGACCCCGGGCCGGTCGCCCAGACGTTCTTCATGGACGACGAGACCAAGGACCAGTTCCGGCTCGACGGGATCCTGACGGTCGTCGACGCCAAGCACGTGAGCCTGCACATCGACGAGTCGAGCGAGTGCCGCGAGCAGATCGCCTTCGCAGACCACGTGGTGCTCAACAAGAGCGATCTCGTGAGCGAGGCGGAGCTCGACCGCGTCGAGGAGCGCGTGCGCTCGATCAACGCGCTGGCGAAGATCACGCGGACGACGCAGTGCGCGATCCCGATCGAGAAGGCGCTCGACGTCGGCGGGTTCGATCTGGAGCGGGCGCTGTCGATCCGCCCGACGTTCCTCGCGCCGGAGTACCCCTTCGAGTGGACGGGCGTGTTCGCGCTGCCGGACGGGAAGATCGAGCTCGAGCTGGGGCACGAGCACCACGACGACCACGACCACGACCACGACCACGACGACCACGACGACCACGACCACGACCACGACCACGACGACCACGCTCATCATCACGATCACGATCACCACATGGAGCTGGTGCTGCTCCCCGTTCCACGTGCCGACGACGTGGCCCTGCGCGACGCCGCCGAGCAGGCGGTCCGCGTGTTCGCGGCGGACACGACGCACGCGAGCGTCGCGGCGCCGATCGCCCCGGGCGTGCACGCCTGCGCCGACCTCGTCGGCGACGCGGTCCGCTATCCCCTCGGGGTGCCGGGCAAGGGGCTCTACGCGCTCTTCCTCGAGCACGCGCCCGAGGAGCTCGGCGCGCGCGTACTGGTGAACGGCGAGCCGCTGCGCGCTGCGCTCGAGCGCGGCTGGGCCGAGGGGCACGTGCACGAGGAGTCGGTGCGCTCGGTCGGGCTCTCGACCGATCGACCGATGGACGGCCGCAAGCTCAACGAGTGGCTCTCGGGCCTCTTGCAGACCAAGGGCGCCGATCTCTATCGCACCAAGGGCATCATCGCGTTCGACGGCACGAACCAGCGCTACGTGCTGCAGGGCGTGCACATGCTGCTCGACACGAAGTCGGATCAGGCGTGGAAGCCGAACGAGAAGCGGGTCTCGCAGCTCGTGTTCATCGGCAAGGATCTCGACCGCGCGGAGCTCGAGCGCGGGTTCCTCTCCTGCGCGAAGTGACGATGGGCTTCTTCGACAAGCTGGTGGGCAAGGCGTCGCCCAAGGCCGGGCCGGTCTGGACGCGCGAGCTCGGTGATCACCCCGTCGGGCTCGCCTACGCGCTGCGCGGCGAGGCGCTCGTGGTCGCGACGGGCGCGGGCTCGGTCCTCGTGCTCGATGCGGCGACCGGCGAGCCGCGCAAGACGATCGCCGTGCACGAGGCCGGCGCGCTGACGATGGCGTGTGACGGCGCGCGCGCCGTGACGGGCGGCATGGACGGCGCAGCGTGCGTGGTCGACGTCGCGACCGGCGAGGTCACGCGCAGGCTCGACGCGGACGCGGAGTGGGTCGAGCAGGTCGCGATCGCCTCCGACCGCACCATCGCGATCGGGGCCGGCAAGCATGTTCGCTGGTACGGCGAGGGCGGCGCGCTCCTCGCGAAGCTCGGGCCGCACCCCAGCACCGTAGGCGGCCTCGCCTTCAGCCCCGACGCGAGCTTGCTCGCCGTCGCGCGCTACGGCGGGCTCGACCTGTGGAAGCGCGACGGCACCAGGGATCGCGAGCTCGCCTGGAAGACGTCCATCGTCTCGGTCGCGTGGCAGCCCAAGGACCGCTTCATCGCGGCCGGCTGCCAGGACAACGCGGTGCACTTCTGGCGGCTCGAGACGGGCGACGACTCGATGATGGGCGGCTACCCCGCCAAGCCGAAGGCGATCGCGTGGAGCCACGACGGCACCACGCTCGCCACGGGCGGCGGCGAAGAGATCGTCGTCTGGAGCTTCCGCGGCCGCGGTCCCGAGGGCACGACGCCGATCCTGCTCAAGGCGCACACGAAGCTCGTCACGACCCTCGTGACCGCGCCGAGCGATCACCGGCTCCTCAGCGGTGGGCGCGACGGACTCGTGTGCGTCTGGCGGCCGCAGCGCAGCGAGACGCCGGTCGTCCAGCACGCGATGAGCGCCCCCGTCGCACACGTCGCCTTCCGGGACGACGGCGCGATGGCGGTGGCCGCCGACGAGAAGGGCCAGCTCGTCCTGCTCAGGCTTCCCTGATCAGCGCGTGAGGAAGATGGGGTTCGACACCGCGAAGGGCTGATCGCCGTACGCGATGTCGGGCGTGTCCGCGCCCGAGGCGTGCAGGACGACGAACGAGCCGGCGGCGGCCACGTCGACCTCGACGACGTCGTCGAAGCGGACGGGGTTCGTCGGATCGATCGGCGCCGCGATCGGCAGCGTCTCGGTGGTCGTGCCGTCGACGATCACCTCGAGGCTGTCGACGTCGACGAACGGCGGCGCGCTGACGGTCACGTGGATCTGCGCGCGCATCCCCGCGCCGCTCGCCGTGGCGCCGGGGCGCGTGCCGGAGGGGCCCATCACGTCGAGGTAGATCCCGCCCATGACGAACGAGGCCCCGGCGCGCGTCACGTCGCGCACCATGTCGCCCGTGACCGCGTGGATGTCGTCGGTGCCGATCCACAGGCACGTACGCGGGTAGCCGACGGGATCGCCGTGCGTGTGGTGGCTGTCGGACGAGCCGACCATCATCACGTGGCGGCCCGCTCGAAGCAGGGAGAACCAGTCGACGACCGTCCCGTCCCGGTTGCTCTCGAAGCTCGACGAGTTGATGACCTCGACGACGTCGAAGTCGGTGTCCCAGTTCTCGGGGTGCGTGACCATGCCCGTCGCCGGGTCGTAGCCCGTCTCGCGGAAATAGCCCTGCCGGATCCCGTTCGCGCGCGGGTGGTTGATGATGAGCAGCGGGGACTCGGGGCGGCCACGGACCTCGTCGAACACGTCCGGAGCGAATCGGTCGAACCACGTGACGGCGCCGCCGCTCGGGCGCGCGAAGTCCGGCACGAGGGGGAACACGCCGAAGTGTCCGTACGTGAACGTCGTCAGCTCCTCGCCGGCCAGACCGACCACGAAGTCGTCGAGGCCCAGCTCGGTCACCGTGGGCGCGAAGTCGTTCACCCACTCGTGGTCGGAGCGGATCGCGATCTCGAGGCCGTCGGCCGCGAGCGCCGAGACCTTCAGCGCGCCCGAGTCCTCGCTGTCCACCGAGCGCGTCGTGTGGATGTGATAGTCGGCGCACATCACGCCGGGTGTGTCGAGCGCACGCGTGAGCGCGGCGGCGACCGTGCGGGTGTCCCCCGCGGCCAGCGTCAGCATCTGGTCGTGGACGTTCATCTCCCAGCCGTGCGCGACCACGAGGCGATACGTGCCCGGCGCGACACGGAGCTCGACGTGGCCGCTCACGGGCGCGAACTCCATGCGGCTGCGTCCTCGGCCGAGCGAGCGCTCGCCGAACGCGTCCGGGGCGACGGGGGGCGTGCTCCCCACGGGGAACAGGTGAACGCGCGCGGGGATGGGCGTCGTGCTCGCGGCGTCGGTCGCGTCGATCGAGATCGTCGCCAGCTCGGTGATCGGGATCGTCATGGGGCCGCTCGCCGGGATCGCGAAGGGGCCCTCGAGCGGCACACCCTCGCGCCAGACCCACACCGACGCCGCGCTCGTCGGGACGACGAGATCGAAGGCGCCGCTCGGCCCGACCGTGGCGCGCGTGAGGTGCGTGACCATCGCCGGGTCCGAGCCGGCGGTCGTCACGTGGACGTGCGCACCGGCGATCGCCATCGGATCGGAGCTGGTCAGCGTGCCGGTGACCGCACGGGTCGTGTCCCCCAGCTCGCGCCAGAGCGTCCGCTGCACGCCGTTCAGACCGTCCGTGTCGCCGATCACGAAGCGACCGAGCTCGAACGTGTGGTCGGCGCACGCCTGCGCGACCGCGCCCGGTGACGTGTAGAAGTCGAAGCCGCCCGTCGAGTAGAACGGTTGCACGACGCCCGGTGAGCCGTCGTCGAGTGGTGCGGCGGCCCACGCGTAGCTGGTCGCGTCGGCGTCTTCGAACGCGACGAACCTGGGCGAGCCGGTCGGGGGCACGAAGCCGCCAGTCTCCGACCAGCTCGGCATGCGGAACGACTGGAAGAACGCGGCGGTCCCGAACATCACGCGCGTCGCACGTCCCGGGCCGCGCCGCACGGTGAGGCGTACGTCGATCGCGTCGGCGTCCGGCGCCAGCACGTAGTCGAGCACGGCGGGCCAGTCCATGAGGTCGGTCGGGATCAGTCCCTCGAGCAGCGGGCCGAGCGCCTGGATCCCGACGAGCGGTCCGCGCACGCGCACGATCGCGGGCTGGCCATCGCTGCCGTCGTTGAGCACGGACACGGAGTCCGTGGCGAGCACGAAGCGGCTCAGGCCCAGCATCGCGAGGTTGAAGTCGGCGGCGTGCGCGATCGCGCCGTGATCGATCCGCGCGATGCCGCGGACGCGACCGCCGTAGGGATCGTAGACCTCCTGGTTACCCGGCTGCGAGACGACGAACGCGATGCGATCGTTCGCGAGCACGTAGTCGCCCTCGCGCCACGTCTGCAGGTGCGAGGGGTCCGCGGGCAGGTCACCCGCGTGGATACGGCCCGCGCGCGCCTCGTGCGCGGCTGCGGCGAGCGGCATCGCGTGGCCCTCGCCGCCGACCGGGAACGGATCGGGCGCCGAGCAGGTCGGCGCGTCGACGTCGTTGGCGTCGGTCGACCCGTCGAGCGCCGTGCCGGTGTCGTCGGGCGCTACGGGGGGCGAGCTGCACGCCAGGACGAGCGAAGCGAAGAGCGCGGCGCGACGGGCGTTCTGCGTCATGGGCGTCACCTCGAAGACCCACGACGCTACAGGATCAGCGCGCTTTCGTCGCTGCCTTCACCGCGAGCTTGCCGTCGGCCGTCGCGAGCGCGCCGTAGAGCTCGGGGCGCCGATCGCGGAAGAAGCCCCAGCTGGCGCGGTACTCGGCGATCTGCGCCCGGTCGAACGTCGCGATCGCCAGCCCTTCCTCGTCCTTGCCGAGCTCGGCGAGCTTGTCGCCGCGCGCGTCGCAGCAGAACGAGCTGCCGTAGAACGTCTGCCAGTCTTCCTTGCCGATGCGGTTGGCGGCGACGACGGGCGTGGCGTTGCTGACCGCGTGTCCGATCATCGCGCGCTGCCACGGGTCCTTGGTGTCGACGCCGTTCGGCTCGGCGCCGATCGCGGTGGGGTAGAGCAGGACGTCCGCGCCCGAGAGCACCATCGCGCGCGCGCACTCCGGGTACCATTGATCCCAGCAGACGCCGACGCCGATCGTCGCGAAGCGCGTCTTCCACACGCGGAAGCCGGTGTCGCCGGGACGGAAGTAGTACTTCTCCTCGTAGCCCGGACCGTCGGGGATGTGGCTCTTGCGGTAGAGGCCGAGCACCTCGCCGCGCTCGTCGATCATCGCGAGCGAGTTGTAGTAGGCCTGCCCCGCCTTCTCGAAGAAGGAGATCGGGATCACCACGCCGAGCTCGCGCGCGAGCTCGCTGAAGCGCGCGATGGTCTCGTTCCCCTCGAAGGACCGCGCCCAAGAGAAGAAGGCCTCCTTCTCCTCGCGGCAGAAGTAGGGGCCCTCGAAGAGCTCCGGGGGCAGCACCACGTTCGCGCCTGCGCTCGCGGCGCCGCGCACGTGTCGCACGATGCGCTCCACGTTTCGCTCGCGGCTGTCGCCGAGCGGGCACTGGATCGCCGCGACCGTGAAGGACGTCGTCGTCGTCATCGCGCCGGGACGTTAGCGCGGGCCGTCACGCGTGACGACGTTCGAGCGCCGTTGTCGCGTAACACCGGGCGTAACACCCTCGAGAAATCGATCGAAACGCGGAACTTCGCCGCGTTTCCGAGGTCGATCTCCGTGGCACGAGCGCTGCACTACGGCGCCTCAGGAGGTCGAAGGAAAATGGAAACGAACGTGGGCTCGGGTTTCTCGGTCGAGGTGGTGCAGAGCTGGAAGGGCCAGGCTCTGGACACGGAGCTCGTGAGCCTCGATCGCCCGCGCCGCCTCGCGGTCGGTGAGGTCGGTCGCTTCCTGCTCCCGCTCGGGGAGAGCTTCGATCTGCTCGTGATCGAGAACGGGCGCGCGCTGCTCGCGGTGCCGCCGCGCGCGAGCGCCCTCGTGAGCGAGGGCGAGGTCAGCCGCGAGATCGGCGCGGAGAGCATCGACCGCAGCGTGGTGATCGGCGCGAGCACGATCGTCGAGATCACGATCGCCGACATGACCTTCTTCGTGCGCCCGGTGCAGAAGGAGACGGAGAAGTTCGCCGGTCCGCTCTTCGATGCGACGGGCTCGCGCTGGATGGCCGCGGCGCTCGCGTTCCACGTGGCGATCCTCGCGACGTTCTTCTTCATGCCCCCGGACGCGAGCGCGCTCTCGAGCGACCTGACCGGCGAGCAGATGCGCTACATCCAGGTTCACGTCGACGCGGCGGAGCTGACGCCGCCGCCGCCCGCGCCCGTCACCGGCGGTGACGCGAGCAGCGGGACCTCGTCGGCGCCTCCCTCGGCGGACGGAGGAGGCCAGACGCCGCGGCCCGCCGTCTCGGGTGGTCCGGGCACGCCGCACCGGCACGCACAGACCACGACCGGTCCGCTCACCGCGCAAGAGGTCCAGGACCTCGGCATGTTCGACGCGCTCGCGCACCAGCTCGCCTCTCTCACGGGAGACGACTCCCCCTACGCGAGCGGCAACATGACCGACGGCGCGGGCGGCCCCGGCGACGCGCTCATCCCCGGCGGTCTCTTCGGCCCCGGCCCGGGCGGTCTGCACATGACCCGGGGCCACGGCACGTGCACGGGCGAGCACTGCGGCGACGGCACCGTCGACCAGGGCGGCTTCGACACTCACGGCGGCCCCGGTGTCGGCCCTGGCCCCGCGCTCTCGACGCGCGACCCGCACGAGACCACGCCGACCATCCACCTCGTGTGCTCGGCGACCTCCACGGATCCGGACTGCCAGACGCACGGCGGCCTCACCCGCGAGCAGATCCGCTCGGTCATCGTTCGCCACCGCCCCGAGGTGCGCTACTGCTACGAGCAGGCGCTCATCGGCCGCCCGGGCCTCGAGGGCCGCGTCACCGTCGGCTTCCAGATCTCGCAGGACGGTCGTGTGGTGCAGAGCAGCGCGTCGGGCATGTCGGGCGTCGACCAGTGCGTGGCCCAGGCGGCAGGTCGCTGGCACTTCCCGGCGGCGTCCATCCCCACCGTCGTGACGTACCCCTTCGTTCTCGAGTCGACCGCGACCGAACAGTGAGCCGAGACGAGCGGACCAAGCGCTGAACAGGTGAAGGCCCCCGGGAAGGTTCCCGGGGGTCTTTTCCGTTTTGCAGCGTAGGATCCGCTCGGAATCGTTTGCGATCCCCTCGCTTGATCGCCAAGCGGGAACGATTTGCCGGGTCGATCGTCTGTAGGGACAACGCCGTGAGCAGCCAAGAAGACGAGGAGCGCTCGGAGCAGCCGCAGGCCGAGGCCAGCGAGGCCGGGCCGACCCGGGCGCCCGCTTCGCTGCTCGCGCCGGTCATCGCCGAGTCCCTCGGGCGCATCCGCAACCACGTGCACCGCTGGGTGCTCGTCGATGGCGTGCTCTCGGGAACGGCGATCGCGGGCGCGATCGCGCTGCCGCTGGTCGTCGCGAGCGACATCGCGCAGGTCTCGCCGGTCCCCGCGGTGGTCGCGGCCGGCGTCGTCGGCCTCGCGTCGGCGATCGCACAGGTGCGCCGGCGCTGGGTCGACGAGCTCAGCGCTGCGCGTATCCTCGATCGCCTGCTCGACGGCAAGGATCGCTTTGCCAGCGCCGTGCAGTTTGCACGCGAGAAGGAGCCGTCTCCGTTCCAGCGCCTGCAGCTGAAGCAGGCGGCGAGCGTGCTCGACGGGCTCGAGAAGCCGCCGGAGATCCCGCGACCCCTGCTCCGCGCGCCGCAGTGGCTCGGCGCGCTCGCGGTGAGCGCGGCGCTGGTGCTGCCGTTCGCCATGGCGTGGCCGGCGATCCGCGCCGCGGTGCGCGAGGCGATGGGCGAGGAAGAGGAGACGCGCAGCGCCGAGCAGATCGCCGAGGAGGCCGAGGCGCTGAGGCGCGCGATGGCGGAGGATCCGGAGCGGCGGCTCGACTCGGAGATCAACCGGCTCGAGCACGAGCTCGAGCGTGCGCGTGAGGCGACGCAGGAGCAGCGTGCGGAGGCGTTCCGGCGGGCGGCCGAGGCGATCGAGCGCGCCACGGGGCGGCAGCCGCCGGGCGAGGATCCGCCGGGCGAGTCCGCGAGCGCAGACGAGCTCGGCGAGGCGCCGACGAGCGTGAGCGGCGAGCCGCCCGCGTACGCGAGCGAGGAGCTTCGCGAGCAGTGGGACGAGGCGCAGGAAGCGCTCGAGCGCTGGCGCGAGGCTGCGCAGGACCCGTCGAGAGCGGCGGAGGCTGCGCAGCTGCAGGCCGAGGCGCAGCAGGCGCAGCGCGACGCGCTCGATCTCGCGGAGCAGGAGCACGGCTGGGCGGAAGAGCGCGCGGAGCGTGGTGACACCGGCGCCGACGAGAGCGACGACACGAGTCGTCGCGATGCAGGACAGGAGCTCGTCGACTCGATGCAGCGGCTCGACCAGGATCTCGCGTCGCTGCACCCGACCGACGAGGACCATGGCGTTCCGGGCCAAGAGGTCGGGCAGGGGCTCGATCAGGCGGCGGACGCGGTGCGCGAGCAGGCGCCCCAGACGGCGGAGGCGCTCGAGCGGGCGAGCGAGGCGCGCGCGCAAGGCGATCGTCAGGCGATGGATCAGGCGATCGAGGACGCGCGGCAGTCGCTTCGGCAGGAAGGCGGGCGCGAGACGCAGGATCTGGCGGACGCACGACAGGCGCTCGACCAGCTGCACGACGACGTCGCCGACCGAGCGACCGACGAGGCGCGCGAGCAGCTGGCGAGCGCTGACGGGAGCGAGAGCGGGAGCGAGAGCGGGAGCGAGAGCGGGAGCGAGAGCGGGACCGAGTCGGGCTCGCAGTCCGGGCAGTCGGGCTCGGAGGGCGAGGGTCAGGGCCAGGGCGAGGGTCAGGGCGAGGGCCAGGGCGAGGGTCAGGGTCAAGGCGAGGGTCAGGGCGAGGGCCAGGGCGAGGGCAACGGCACGAGCCAGGGCGGCGGGCCGCAGAGCGCTCCGTCCGATGGGTGGGGCACCGGCGCCGCGGGTGATCCGGCCTCGGCCGCGCGGCACGCGATCGAGTCCGCACAGGCCGTCGACGTGGACCCCGGTACACAGCCCGGCGAGACCGCGCAGACCGGCGCCGACATCGATCCGATGGGGCTCTTGCCCGGCGGTGGCCGCGACACGGGCCACACGGGGATGCGGATGGACGGCATCTCCGGCGGCGATCCGGGCACCGGCAGCGGCGCCGTCTCAGGCAGCGGCGCGCAGGGCGGTCACGTGACGCGCGGGGCCGACGTCCCGGGATCGCTCCGTGCTTACGTGCGTCGCTATCTCCGTGCGCTCGAGCAGCAGCGCGCTCGCGACCCGGAACCTTCGGGCTCCGGGACTCACTGAAGAAGAACAGAGCAGGACGAGGACGAAGACGATGGTCGAGACACTCAAGCAGCAGGTCCACGTGCTCAACCCCTTCGAGCACGTGCGCGCGCTCTGTCAGCGCATCGCCGCCAAGGTCGGCGAGCGCGTCGTCGGGCAGGAAGAGACCGTGCAGTGCGTGACCGCTGGGCTCCTGCTCGGCGGGCACGTGTTGATGGAGGGCGTGCCCGGCGTCGGCAAGACGCTGCTCGCGCGCACGCTCGCCGACGTCGTGCACCTGAAGTTCGCCCGGGTGCAGTTCACGCCCGATCTCATGCCCTCCGACATCCTCGGCACCTACGTCGTCCAGGTCGGCGCCGACGGGCGGCCGATGATGACGCTCCAGAAGGGGCCGCTCTTCTCGAACGTGGTGCTCGCCGACGAGATCAACCGTGCTTCGCCCAAGACGCAGTCGGCGCTGCTCGAGGCGATGCAGGAGCACCAGGTCTCGCTCGGCAGCGAGACGTACGAGCTTCCGGCACCCTTCTTCGTCGTCGCGACGCAGAACCCGATCGACAACGAGGGCACGTACCCGCTCCCCGAGGCGCAGCTCGATCGCTTCCTGATGAAGGTGCTCGTCCGCTTCCCGACGGAAGACGAGATGGTGAACATCGTCGCGCGCACGTCGAGCGCGATCGAGGCCGACGTCGGAAAGGTCGCCGACGGCGACGCCATCATCGCAGCGGGCAAGACGATCCGACAGATGCCCGTGGCCGATCACGTGTCGCGCTACGCCGTGCGGCTCGTGTTCGCGACGCACCCCGATCACCCGACGGCGCCGGCGTGCAACCGCCGCTACGTGAAGGCGGGCGCCTCGCCGCGCGCGGCGCAGTCGATCCTCGCGGTCGCCAAGTTCTTCGCTCTGCTCGAGGGCCGGCTCAACGTCTCGATCGAGGACGTGCACAAGGCGGCCTACCCCTGCCTGCGCCACCGCATCCTCTTGAACTTCGACGCGCTCGCCGACGAGGCGACGACCGACACGCTCATCCGCCAGACGCTCATCGAGCTCGACACCAAGGACAAGAAGTCGGCACCGGTGCAGCTCAAGGAAGCGGCGGCGAACGCCAAGAAGCGCTGAGCGCACGATGCGCATCCTCGACGACGCGGCTCGGCGCCTCCTCGACCGGCTCGCGCTGCACGTGCGACCGGGCGCGACGGCGACGCGACAGGGCGGCCACAAGTCGCCCGTGCTCGCGAGCGGCGTCGAGTTCGCCGATCACCGCGCGTACGTCCCCGGCGACGACTTCCGGCGCATCGACTGGAAGAAGTTCGCGCAGAACGGGAACCTCGTCCTCAGACAGTTCGAGGAGGAGCGTGACGCACGCATCTACGTGATGCTCGACCTCTCGGGCTCGATGGCGCGCGGCAAGCCACCGAAGATCGAGGCCGCCAAGAAGATCGCCGCAGCGTTCGCGTACGTCGGGATGCGGCGCTTCGATCGCTCGATCGTGATCCCCTTCGGTGACGACCTCGAGCGCGAGAGTCGCCCGCTGCGCACCGGGAGCGACCTCCCCGAGGTCGATCGCTTCCTCGGCGAGTGCTCCCCGGGCGGTCCGACGCACTTTCCACAGGCGGTGCGCGCGCTCGCCGAGCGCTGGCCCAAGCGCGGCCTGGTCGTCGTGATCAGCGACCTCATGAAGCCGGAGGGCTTTCCCGAAGCATTCCGCACGCTCGGCGCGCTCGGTCACGAGGTCCGCGTCGTGCACCTGTCCTGCGAGGAGGATCGCCACCCCAAGCTCGAGGGTGAGCTCGAGCTCTTCGACGCCGAGAGCGGGCAGACGGTGCGCCTGCGCATGAGCAAGGAGCTCGTGCAGGCGTACACCAAGATCGTCGATCGGCACGTGAACGACTGCCGCGACGGGTGCCGTCGTGCGGGCGGTCGCTTCGTCGACATCGAGGTCGAGGCGAGCGGCGAGGCGATGCTGAAGAAGGCGTTCGCCGGTCAAGAGGGGCGCAAGGCCGCATGACCTTCGCGGCGATGCCGGCGGCGCTGGTGGGCATGCTGATCGCGGGCGCGGTGCTCGCGGTCGTGCTGCTCTACCTACTGCGGCGCACGCCCCGGCCGCAGGTGGTCTCGAACGTCGAGTTCTGGCTCAAGGCGCTCGAGAACAGCCGGCCGAAGTGGCTCGCCTCGATCCGCATCCCGCTGATCGCGCTCCTGCTCTCGATCCTCGTCGCGGCCGCGATGGTGTTCCTCGCCGGCGACCCGCGCTTCGGCGCCGGCATCCGTGGCACCACGGTGATCGTGCTGGACGTCGGCCGCACGATGGGTGCCGACGAGCAGAGCGGAGGGCGACGCATCGATCACGCGGTGGCCGAGGTGCGTCGCTGGGCGGAGCGAACGACCATCACGGGCGAGGTCACGATCGTGCGCGCAGGGATGCGAGCGAGCGTGCTCCTTCCCGTGACCGACGCGGCGAGCGATCTCGAGGCTCCGCTGGCCGCGATCACGACCGATGACGGGCCGAGCGATCTGGACGCTGCGATGGCGCTCGCGGACGAGATCGTCGTCGCCCGCTCCGGCGAAGGCCCGCCCACCGGGCAGATCCTCGTCCTCACCGACCACCCCGTGCGACACGCGACCCGCGCGGCGCAGGTGGTGTTGCCCATCGGCACGAGCGCCGACACGATCGGCATCGCGTCGTTCGCCGCGCGGCGCGTGCCGACGGCAGTCGGCGAGTACACGACGCGGATCGCGGTGCACAACTACGCGTCGCGCGAGGGTCACGCGCACGTGGTCGTGCGCGACGGCGAGGTACCCCTCCTCGACGAGACGATCCAGCTCGCCGGGCACGAAGAGCGCGTGCTCACGGCGGAGGGCTTCTCGTCGGCACGCGCCGAGCTCGCCGCCGAGCTGACCTCCGTCGGCATCGCGGGCTCGAGCGACGCGCTCGAGGTGGACGACCACGCGTACGCGATCGTGGACGCGCTCGAGGCGACGCGCGTGCTCTTCGTGACCGACGGCGATCCCTTCGTCGAGGCGGCGCTGACCGCCCATCCAGGGCTCGAGGTCGACCGGATGGGCACCGCCGCGCTGGGCACGCAGTCGACCGCCTCGCTCGCGCACTACCACGCCATCGTGCTCGATCACGCCGCGCTCCCCGCCGGGGTCGACCACGCGGCGGTCGTGGTGTTCGACCCCGCCGAGTCGGGCCCCGTCGCCCTCGGTGTCACGCTGAGACGCCCACGAATCACGGGAGTGCTCGGGAGCCACCCCGTGATCTCCGGGCTCCGCTTCGACGCGGTGCACCTCGACGGTGCGCGCGCGATCGTCGAGGCGTCGGGCGACGCCGTGTTGCTCCGAAGCGGCGATCGGGCGATCGCCGTCGCGCGCGAGCTGCCCCGCGCCCGCATGGTGGTGTTCGGCTTCGCGACGGATGCGACGGATCTGGTCCGCGGCGAGTCGTTCCCGCTCCTCGTGCACCACGCGCTCGCCTGGGCGACCGATCGCACGGAACCCACGCCCTTGGCGCGCAGGCTCGGCGGCTCGCTCCTCGCCGAGGCCGGCCAGGAGCTGCGCGGGCCCGACGGCGCGCCGCTGGAGGTGCCCGGCGGGCTGATCCCGACGGTCGCCCGCGCCGGCGTCTACCACGTCGGCGAGCGCGCCATCGCCTACGGTGGAACGGATCTCGCGGGGCCGCTCGGCGCCGGCGCCACCGGCGGCACGTTCGCGACCGAGAGCGCGCTACCCCCTCTGGCCTCGATGGTCGCCGTCGGACTGCTGCTCCTCATGCTCCTCGAGTGGACGCTGCTCCATCGCGGGAAGCTGGAGTGAAGGCGTGATGCCCACGATCACCGTCGGCTTCGTCCTCGCGCTCTACGGCCTCGTCGCGGTGCCGCTCGTCGTGCTGCTCGCGTTGCGCAGCCGCTTCTTGCTCTCGCGGCGGCGCCGTGTGATGGCGACGGCGACGCGCGCTCTGGCCGTCGCGCTCGTCGTGCTCGCGATCGCGGATCTACGGATCGGCTGGCCCACGCACGACCTCGCGGTCGCGCTCGTCGTCGACGCGAGCGACGGCATCGCAGAGGACGAGCGGGCAGGGCTGCGCCAGTCGATGGTTCAGCTCGAGGCGAGCCGGCCGGAGGTCCGCTTCGCGCGAGCGCGCACGCCCACGCGCGGCGAGCCGGAGCCCTCGGTCGCGAGCGCGCTCGGCGCGGCGACGGCGACGCTCCCCCGGGACCGGGTGCGCCGCGTCCTGCTCGCGAGCGACGGACGCGACGAGGACGGCACGCTGGCTTCTGCCGTCGCGGCCGCGCACGACGATGGCATCGAGGTGGCCATCCTGCCCATCGGCGAGCGGCCGCCCATCGACGTCGTCTCGATCGCGGCGCTCGAGGCCCCGCGCCTCGTTCACGCGGAGGAGACGGTCGACGTCGCGCCCACGGTGTTCGCGAGCCGCGAGATCGACGTGCACCTCGAGGCCTTCCTCGACGGAGCCTCCGTCGCGACGGCCGAGCACCACGCGCTCGCCGGGGACTCGAGCGCGCGCCTCTCGGTGCGCTTCCCGACCGAGCCCGGTGTGCACGAGCTCGAGATCGCGGCGAGCACCCCCGGCGACGCCGTGCCGGTCAACGATCGCTGGCGCGCCCTCGTGGAGGTCCTGCCCAAGCCGCGCGTGCTCATCTTCCACGACGCGAGCGCCACCGAGCCCACGCTCGTCGCCACGCTCGAGGACGCGGGGATGGAGGTCGAGGTCCGGACGCCCGAGGAGGCGCCCGCGAGCGCGGACGGCTACGACCGCTTCGCGCTCGTGATCTCCGACGAGATCGAGCTGGGCGACTACTCCGACGTCCAGCAGACGGCGCTCCGCAGCTGGGTCGAGGACGAGGGCGGCGGCTGGATCCGGGTCACCGGCGGGCGCCCCGTCCGCAGCACGCCGCGCACCCTGCGCGAGATCGAGCCGATCGGCCCGCCGCCCGCGCAGCCGGAGCCGCGGCCGCTCGAGCTCGTGATCGTGATCGATCGCTCCGGCTCGATGAGCGGCACACCCATGGCGCAGGCGCGAAACGCCGCGATCGCCGCGGTTCACGCGCTTCGCCTGGACGCGCGCGTGGGGGTCGTCGCGTTCTCGGGACAAGCCGATCGCACGATCGCGCCCCAGCCGATGAGCCAGGCGACGTCGGTCATCAACTTCATCCGCAGCATCGACGCGGACGGCGGCACCAACATCGCGGCCGCGATCCAGGCCGCGAACCACATCATGTCGCACGACGATCGCTACATCCACCACGTCATCCTGATCTCGGATGGCGAGAGCGAGCCGCAGAGCGCCACGGCTGCGGCCACCGCGCTCGCCGGTCGAGGAGTGTCGATCTCCACGATCACGATCGGCAGCTACTCGTCCCTGCTCGCCGACATCGCGCGCATCGGTCGCGGTCGGTATCACGTGACCTCCAGCGGCGCCGGGCTCGCCTCGCTCGTCGTCTCCGAGGCTATGGTGCGGCAGCCCCCGGCGCAGCGGCAGACCACCTTCGTCGCGCGCGAGCAGACGCACCTGGCGATGCTCGACGGGGTGGAATTCGGCACTGCGCCGCCGCTGACGGGTCACGCGCTCGCCACGACCAAGCCCGCCGCGACGCAGGCGCTGAGCGCCACCGAGGGGATGCCGCTGCTCGCGCACTGGCACCGCGGTCTCGGACAGGTCGCGTCGTTCACCAGCGCATCGAGCGGCGCGTGGTCCGACGGCTGGCGGAGCGCGCCGATCTTCCGCCGCTTCTGGACGGCGCTCGCGCGCGGGATGCTGCGCCACCGCACGATCGAGCCGCCGCGCGTCATCATCGAGCGCGACCCCGCGAGCGCGGGGCGGCGCGTCGTCACGGTCGTCTCTCCCTTCCCGTTCGAGGAGCCCGCCCCCGTCGCGCGCATCGTGCGTGCACGGCAGGCGCCCGTGGATCTCGAGCTCGCGATCGCCGGCCCTGGTGTGTGGCAGACGACCGTTCCGGCGGGCTTCACGTTCCTCGTCGACGCGCGCCTTCCGCTCGATCCGGAGCCGACGAGCGCCGCGGGAGACGAGCAGCCCTACGACGCCGAGCTCGCGCGCTTCGGCCCGGACCACGCGGCGCTCGAGCGGCTCGCGCAGCTCGGGGGAGGCACGGTCTTGGCCTCGCCTGCCGAGGTGTTGTCGACGCCCGGCGAGGCGCTGGTGCGGCTGCCGATGCGGCTGCCGCTGCTCTTCGCCGCCCTCGTCGTGTACCTCTTGAGTCTCCTGCTCGTGCGCTTGCCCGACCGGGCGGTCGCGAGCGCCGCGATCCCCGAGCGCAGCTCGCGGATCTCGATGCCCCCACGCAGTCGCACCTCGGCCGCGCCCCCGCCCCCGATGGCCAAGACCCCCAAGCCCACGCCGCCCGACGACCAGGAGGCCGCATGAAGCCGCGCCGACGTTCCCCCTCCGCCCTCGTGCTCGTGGCGCTCGCGCTTGGCGCGTGCGGTCCGGTCGAGCCGCGCTTCGGCTCGGTGTCGGTGTCGGCTGCCGCGCCTCGCGCCTCGCTCACCGGACACACGAGCGCGACGGGCGTGCCGGCGATCGATCTCTCGCCTGGCTGTCCTGGCTTCGTGGACGCCGACGTGCCCGAGCACGTGGTCCGACTCGACGACGCGAGCGCGATCACCATCTCGGCGCGCTCGCTCCGTGGCCCGCTCTCGATCGCCGTGGTCGGCCCAGGCGAGGTCCGCTGCGACAGCGACGAAGGAACCGGGCACGCGCCGCACGTGACCGTCACGCAGCCGGGCGAGTACCTCGTGCACGTGGGCTCCCTCTCCGCGGCGGCCGACCTACCCTACGAGCTCACGCTCGCGCCCGCCGCGCTCGACGCCGCGGGTGTGGTGGCCGCCGGCGATCACCGGGTGAGCGTGACCATCACGAGCGAGCCGAACGGAGCCACCGTGCGCACGCCGGAGGGCGAGACCCTCGGCACGACGCCGACGATGTTCGTCCTCACGGTGCCGGAGAGCGAGATCGGCTCCGACCGGCGCTTCGTGCTCGAGATGCCGGGTCATCCGTCGACGGACGTGCTCGGCCACGTCATCGGCGACACGATCGTGATCCACGCGGCCCTGAACGAGACCGCCGTCGCGACCCCATCGCCCCCGCTCGCCCCGGGCGCTCTGACGAGCGGCACGTTCGACGCGGTCAGCGCGTCCTCGCCCACGCCGATCCGCGACTACCGCACCGCCACGCAGACGCTGAGCGTCGCGACGGCATGCACGATCGCGTCGATGAGCGTCGAGGTGGACGCGAGCCACGCATACAGCCAAGACCTGCGCGTCGTCCTGCACGGGCCGAGTGGCGCCCAGGCCGTGCTGGCCAGCCACACCGGCGGGAGCCGGCCCTACTCGCCGCGGAGCTACGCGTGGGACGACGCGCGCGGCGCGCTGCACGCGTTCGGGGGGACCTCCGCTCAGGGAACGTGGTCGCTCGACGTTCGTGACGACGCCGGCGAGGACGAGGGCATGCTCCACGCGTTCACGCTGCACTTCACGTGCGGAGATGCGGCGCCCGCGCTGCCGCCCGCGCCCACGTCGTCGACACCGGCCGTCGTTCGCCCGGCGCGTCCGCCGCGCCCGCGGCCTGCGCCGCCGCGTGGGGTGCTCGATCCCTGGGCGCCCGCGCCGCCGCAGCCGCCGGCTCCGCCCGCGACCCGCGTCAACCCCAACGGCGGTGGGTCCGGGCGTGTGCTGATGCCGGTCTACTGAAGGGGGAGGCTCCGTTCCGATTCAGTCGCAGCGGAGGGGCCGTGTATCGGCCCCAGAAGACCGAGCGCGGCTATAGTGCGCGCGCGATGCCTTCCTCGAACGAGCGCGCGTTCGTCGCCGGCGCGACCGGCCTGACGGGTCGCTACGTCGTCGAGGCCCTGCGCGCACGCGGGTTGGCGACGCTCGCGCACGTGCGGCCCGACTCACCGCGGCTGGCCGAGTGGCGCGCGCGCTTCGAGGCGCTGGGAGCCGAGGTCGACGTCACGCCCTGGGAGCCGAGCGCGATGCGCAGCGCCCTCGCGGCACGCCGCCCCACGATCGTGTTCGGAGTGCTCGGGACGACGCGCGCTCGCGCCCGCCGCACGGCGCGCATGGGCGGCGATGCGTCACGCGAGAGCTACGAGGCCGTCGACGTCGCCCTCACGCAGATGCTCGTGGACGCGAGCGCCACGCTCGAGCCGCGGCCGCGCTTGGTCTACCTCTCGTCACTCGGGGCCGGAGAAGGCGCGCGAGGGAGCTACCTCGAGGCCCGCTCGCGGGTCGAGCGGTCGCTGATCGCGAGCGGCGTTCCGTACACCATCGCGCGTCCCTCGTTCATCGTCGGCGAGCGCGACGACGCGCGACCGGCGGAGAAGCTCGGCGCGCCGCTGGCGGACGCGCTGCTCGGCGCGGTCGGCATGCTCGGTGCGCGACGCACCGCCGATCGGTATCGTTCCATCCGCGGCGAGGATCTCGCGCGGGCGCTCGTCCTCGCGGCGCTCGATCCGACGCGCGCGGACGCGGTCCTCGAGGCCGAGGCGCTTCAGGCGCTCGCGCGGGCCTGATGGCCAGAGGCGCCACGATCGCTTCGTTCCTGCGCAGCGCGGGCGCGCCCGAGCCGGCCGTGGCGCCGTCGACACGACGCGTGGTGCTCACGATCGGTCTCACCTCCGCCCTCGCGTTCTACGTCCTCTCGACGCTGCGCTGGACGAGCTACCACGACACCACGTTCGACCTCGCGATCTACGCACGGATGTGCTGGGGCACGGTCCACGGCTCGGGGTGGGAGCCGATCGTGAACGCGCCGGTGTGGGGCCTGCACCTCGTGTGGTTCTTCTACGCGCTGGGCTGGATCGCGGCGATCTTGGGCTCGGTGCCGACCCTGCTCGCTGCGCAGGCGCTCGCCGTGGGGCTCTGCGTCGTTCCGCTCTCGCGCGTGGGAGCGCGGCACCTGGGGTCCTCCGGCGCCATCGCCGCTGCTCTCGCTTTCGTCCTTCACCCGAACGTGAGCGCCGTCGCCTGCGACGAGTTCCACCCCGGCACGGTCGCGGTCCTGCCGATCGCTTGGGCCGCCGACGCGCTCGACCGCAGGAGTGCTCCGGCGATCTCGCTCGCCTCGCTCGGCATCGCGCTCTGTCGTGAGGATCTCGCGCTCGTCGGCGCGATCGCCTCGGGGCTCGTCGCCCTCCGTGCGCACCGCGCAGGGCAGCTCCGAGATCGGCGCGTCGCCCTCGTCTCGATGCTGCTCTCGCTCGCGTACGTGCTCGTGTTCGTGCTCGTGCTGCACCCGGCGTACGCGCCGCCGGCGGGCTCGCTGGCGCTCCACTTCGGACGGCACGGCTCGAGCGTTCCAGCCGTGCTCCTCGACTACCTCACCCACCCCGTCGACCTCGGAGGGCACCTCCTCGACGAGCAGCGATGGCTCTACCCCCTCGTCGTCTGCGCGCCGCTCGCGCTCTTGCCGCTGCTCGCTCCGGAGGGCTTCTTGGTCGCGGCGCCCGTGCTCGGCGTGGCGCTGCTCTCGGAGTTCCCGACCACGACCTGTCTCGACTCGCACTACCTGACGCCGGCGCTACCGCTGCTCGTACGCGCTGCCGTCGTCGGCGCGACGCGCGTACCGGGCTCGGCCGGCTGGCGCGTCGCGCCCTTGCTTGCGGCCGCCGCGGTCGCGCACCTGCTGGGAGGCGCGACGCCGCTCTCCCTTCGGTTCGACCGGCGAGCGTTCGAGGACGATGCGCGCTCGGTGGCGATGCGCGCGATCACGGGCCAGGTGCCGCCCTTGGCCACCATCCAGGCGCCGGACCCCATGCTCGCCCACCTCGCCGAGCGTCGGACGCTGAGGCGCGCACCGCCGCCCGAGATGCAGACCGAGTTCGTCGCCCTCGACCTCGCGCATCGCCGCGCGTTCCGACATCGCGAGGAGCTCGTGCGTACGGACGAGGAGCCGATCGCGCGCGCGTGGCTCTCTCGCGACGACCATGCGCTCGTCGCCGCGGACGGAGACATCGTGCTGCTCGAGCGCGGTCTCGACCCGCGCGAGGGTCTGGACGTGGAGCGCTACGTCGTCGGTCACACCGACGCGCTCGACGCCGGCACGACGCTGACCGCCTGCCTCGCGCTCGAGGGCGCGCGCCTCGAGGCCGACACGCTCGAGCTCGTCCTGGTCGCTCGTGGGTCTTGCCCCGACGACCTCGCCCTGCGCATCGGCACCGGCCTCCGGCCGCGACGCGTCGATCTGATCGCCGACGGCCTGTTCTCTCCTGCTCACTTCCGTGCTGGCGATCGCATCCGCTCCGAGCACGTTCTCTCGAGCCTCGAGCGCGACGCGATCGCTCGCGAGAGCCTGCGAATCGGCGCGATCCGCGCGAGCGGCGCGCGCCCCGACCACGCCGATCCACTCTCCGTCGAGGTGCCCCTCGGTGCTCCGCGGCCGCTCCACGGCTCCACCGGCTCGGACTGAGGTCAGCCGCTCAGCGAGAGCGCCATCGCCACGCGCCCGTCGCGCGCGTCCGGCGGAGCGAGCTCCCGTAGCTGCGGTGAGAGCGCGGTGGGCGCGAGCACAGCGAACCCGCAGCGCTCGTAGAAGGCCTTCCCGAAGGGAACGAAGTCGAGGGTCACCAGCGTGATGCGGCGCGCGCCTCGGGAGCGCCCGAGCGCGATGGTCGCGCAGAGCAGCGCCGTGCCGTGGCCGCGCCGGCCGTGCGCGGGCTCGACCGCGAGCTCCTCGAGGTGCAGATCGGTCCCCTCCATCCCGACGAGCGCGTAGCCGATCATCACGTCTTGCGGGTCCGCCGCGACGATCAGATCGTGCTCGGCGATCGCGCGCGCGACGCGCTCCGGCTCGGTCGGCGTGCTCTCGAACACCCCGTCCAGGCCCCAGGGCGCGTAGAGCGTGGCCGCGGCGCGCTCGATGACGGCGTAGCGCGGCAGATCGTCGGGCCGCGCCTCGCGGATGGCGCCGTCGGATGCCGCGTCCGCCCGGCTCAACGGTCGACCTCGCTGACGACGTCGCCGACGAAGCGCACCTCGAACGTGTTGTGCCGGCTGCGCCAGTAGCGCCACACGGGCAGATCGAGGCTCGGCGTCGCGTGCGCCGGCGGCGCGCCGAGCGCCAAGAGCACGCCCCGCCGCGTCATCCCGACCTGCACGACACCACGCGCGATGCCGTCCCGATCGATCGCCGAGAGCTGCTCGATCACCGGCGGGCACTGGGTCCCGAACACGCGGTCGAGGTGCGCGGGGAACGGCTCACCGAGCGCAGCGTCCACGCGGTAGTGGAAGCGCACGCCGAGCGAGGGCACGGAGAACTGCATCTCGCGATCGGTGACCGACTCGATCACCACCGGCGTGCAGACCGGGATGAACCCTTCCTGCTGGTAGTTCATCGTCCACAGCTCGGGACGGCGCGGGTGAGGGTGCAGCGCGACGAGCGTGACGACGCCCGCCTGGCCGGTGAGCGGGTAGCGGACGCGGTGCTGGCAGCCGGCGAGCAGCGTCGCGAGCGCGAGCAGTGTCAGCGGAACGCGCACCCTCGGAGCATGACGACTCGCGAGTCCGAACACCAGGCACACCCCTTGCGTCGGATCACCCGATTGATCGAGGACGGGGCTTCGTGCGCCTGTTTCTGCGAGCGATCCGCCGGTCGGCCCTCCGGGGCGACTGGCGCGTGAGGTGGCCACTGGCGAGCGCGCTCGTCACCCACCGAAAGATCCTCCGAGAGTGCCTCCCTCCGGGGACGGACGCTCGGGTGAAGCGAGAGCCCGCTACCGAGAGGTCGCGGGCTTTCGTCTTTTCGCGAGCGGGTCCGGGCCGCGACCCGAATTCGGCTATGGTTCCGGCCCTCATGTCGGGCTCGCCGCGCTGGGCGCGCATCAAGGCGCCACTCACCATCTACGTCCTCGCGGCGGCGGTGTACGTGGCGATGCTCGGCACGCGCGTCGAGGGGCCGACCCCGGACAACCACTTCGTGCATCTCGCGGCCAGCTGGCTCTCCGGCCAGCTGGGCGTCATCGACAACCGCCCGCCCGGGACCAACGACTGGGCCTGCTACGACGCGTCGATCGACGACGTCTGCCCGCAGTCGGCGTTCACCCACACGACCGACACGCAGCACTGGTACGTGTCGTTCCCGCCCTTCCCGGCCCTGCTCGTGCTGCCGCTGGTGGCGATCTGGGGGACGGCCGTGCGCGACGCGCTCTTCTGGGCGCTCTGTGCGGGGCTCGCGCCAGCCTTTCTCTACGTGCTGCTGCGTGATCTGTCCGAGCGCGGCGCGAGCGGGCGCACGCCACGCGAGAACCTGACGCTGACCGCGATGTTCGCCTTCGGCACGGTGTTCTTCTTCGTCGCGGTGCAGGGGACGGTGTGGTTCGCGGCGCACGTCGTCGCGAGCACCCTCTTGCCGCTCTACCTGCTCTTCGCGCTCGAGGGGCGGCGCCCGGCGCTCGCCGGGCTCGTGCTGGGCTGCATCTTCATGACGCGGCCCACGATGTCGCTCCTGGCGCTCGTGTTCCTGATCGAGCTCCTGCGAACGTGCCGCGTCGCGAGCGCGCCCGAGATCCCTTCGGGCGACGAGGCGGGCGCCGCCCGGCGTCTGCGCGCGTTCCTGGCCGGCGTGGCGTGGCGCGACGTCGTGAAGAAGCTCGCGCCCTTCGCGGCGCCGATCCTGGTGATCGGTGGCGTCGCGATGTGGATGAACCACGCGCGCTGGGGCCATCCGTTCGAGTTCGGACACCGCTACCTGATCATCGCCTGGCACGCGCGCATCGCGCGCTGGGGCCTGGTCAACTACCACTACCTCTCGAAGAACCTCGCGATCTTCTGCGCGTCGCTGCCCTGGCTCACCGCGAACGAGCCACACCTGATCGTCAGCCGGCACGGACTGGCGCTCTGGGTCACCACGCCGCCGCTGCTCCTGCTCTTCTTCCCGAAGAAGCGAGTCGATGCGCGGATGGTCGGCCTCTACCTGCCCGCGGCGCTCGTCTGTCTGAGCGACCTGATGTACCAGAACAGCGGTTGGGTCCAGTTCGGCTACCGCTTCTCGCTCGACTACATGATCGTGCTGATCACCCTGCTCGCGCTCGGTGGCCGCCCGCTGCGTGGCGGCTTCCATGCTGCGCTGCTCTTCGCGATCGCCGTCAACACCTTCGGCGCGATCACCTTCGACCGCGCGTGGCAGTACTACGACGACGACTACACGCAGGAGCGTGTCTTCCAACCAGATTGAGGCCTCGATGCGCACGCTCTTCGTCGTCCTGTTCTTCGCCATGACGCTCGCCGGCTGTCCCGGGACCGGCGGCACCACACCGCATGCCGAGCCACCGACGGCGCGCGGCCTCTACCCGATGGCGGCCCACTACATCTGGACCTACGACATCGACACCGGCACGGGCATGAGCTCGCTCGGGATCACGCGGGTCGTGGACGTGCAGGGGAGCACCGTCGGGATCGCGGCCGACGGAGGTGAGGTGCACGCGTACGAGCTGCGCGAGGACGGCATCTGGCAGCCCGCGTCGCAGACCTGGCTGCTTCGCGATCCGATCGTGGTCGGGCAAGAGTGGCCCAGCACCAACGGCCGCACGGCCCGCATCGAGTCCGTGACCCAGACCGTGGACGTGACCGACGGACACTACGAGAACTGCGTCGCCGTCCTGGAAGAAGGCGGTGAGGCGGGTCTGCACGTGCGCACGACGTACTGCATGGGCGTCGGTCCGGTGATCGTCGAGAGCCGCCAGGAGCTGATCACGTCGATGACGGGCGGCCTCACCGTCGTCGGTCGCCTCCGCGCCCACCAGCAGGGCGAGGACGACTTCTGACGTGCTCGCCACGCAGGTCCCGGACGGTCACGGGCGCAGCCCGCGGACGGGAGGGGCCGGAGAGGCGAGCCGACGCAACTTCGGGACGGATCTCAGCGCCCGTCGGCGCTCTCGGCGTCGATCGTGTAGAGCTGGATGGGCTCGTCCTTGCCGCGGATCTTCGCGGCGGCGTCGACGACGCGGAGCGTGAACTCCGCGGGCTGCTCGAGCGCGTCGACGACCGCCCCGGTCGCGAGCACGTGAACGCCGTACTGCTTGGTGAGCCCCTCGACACGCGAGGCGCAGTTCACGGCGTCACCGATGACGGTCGACTCGATCTTCGACGAGAACCCGACCGTGCCCATGATGACCTGGCCGCGGTGCAGGCCGATGCCGATCTCGAAGGGCTTCTCGCCGCGGGCGATCCGGCGGGCGTTCAGGGCCGCGAGCCGAACGCGCATGGCCGCCGCCGCGCGGAGCGCTCCGTCGGCGTGCGGATCGTCGAAGAGCGCCATGATCGCGTCACCGATGTACTTGTCGATGAAGCCGCCGTTCGCGTCGATCACCGCGCCCATCTCGGGGAGGTACTCGTTGAGCAGCTGGAACATCTGCTCCGGCGTGCTGCTCTCGCTGAGCGACGTGTAGCCCCGGATGTCCGAGAAGAGGATCGTGATCGTGTGCTCGGCGCGCACGCCGACCTGGATGTTCTCGATCCCCGCGGGCGCGATCACCTGGAGGAACTTGCGCGGCACGAAGCGCTCGAAAGACGCGAGCGTGCCGCGCAGGCGGGCGAAGCTCTTCTCGAGCGCCACGGCCATGCGGTTGACGGCCGCTCCGAGCGCCCCGATCTCGCTCCGGGAGCTCGCGCTCGAACGGTGTGCGAGATCCCCGCCGGCCATGCGCGAGACGCTCTGCTCGAGCGCGCGAATGGGCGCGGTGAACTGGCGCGCGACCAGCCACGCCACCACGATCCCGAGGAGCATGCAGACCAGCGCGGCCGAGAGCGCATCGCGCAAGATCGTGCGGCGCGCCTGCTCCACGCGACGCAGGGACACGCCGACCCGGAGGACGCCCACGCGATGCCCGCCGAGGTTCAGCGCCGCCGCGGCCTCGACCACGGGCGTACCCGCCCGTGCGCGCGTCTGTCCGTCGAGCACGACCTCCCGCAGGAGGATCGTCTCGCGCATGACCGGCTCGGCCTCCGCGGCGAGCGCCGCTTCGGTGACCTCGGCGGGCACCAGGTCGGGCACGTAGCTCCCGATCACGTCGTCCGGACCCGCGGCGACGACGCGGTCGCCGCGGCGCGAGTCACTCACCACGAAGTAGACGAAGTCGTGATTGCGCTCCATCGCCGAGCGGATCTGGTACCGGATCTGGTTCCAGTTCTCGTCGGTCAGCTCGTTGCCCCACGCGTCGGCCATCGCCGTCGCCAGCGTCGTCGCCTGGCCCTCGATCTCGCGGCGCACCGTCCGCGTCTGTGCGAGCACCCAGAGCACGATGATGACGCTCAGCACGAGCGTGACCACGCCGGTGACCGTCAGCACGAGCTGCAGGAAGATCGGAAAGCGCACGCGCCCCTTCGGCCCCGACTCGAGCAGCGACGAGACGCGATCGTCGCTCACGGCACCTCCGTGGCAGCCGGGACGACGCTCAGGGCATCCACGAAGGTCAGCCAGTCGTGGTCGGTGAGGTGGGCGGCGACGCTCGTCGGGAACGCGAGCGCGAGCGGTCCGCCGAGCCGGGAGGGGATCGGCTCGCGGCTCTCGCCGTAGCGGAGCGCGAGGATCACGTCTGCGCTCCGCACGTCGTCGGCGGAGAGCAGCGTCGGCCGGCCCTCGCCGCGCGTCACGGGCGCGCGCGACATCACGCGGACGCGGTCGCCGTCTCCGAGGGTGGCCCCGGCCAGCGCGAGCAGGTCGCGGAGCAACACGCCGTGCACACGCACCGGCTCGCTGGGCCAGCCCGTCCGGTAGCCGACCACGGCCGAGAGCGAGGTGGTCGGCAGCGCCTCGAGCTCGGCGGCCGTGACCACGCGATCCCCGACGCGCACGCTCGGCGGCGCGGTCCCCACGATCACGTGCGTGACGTAGAACACCCAGGCGCTCGACGTGTAGCGCGTGCCGAGCTCGGGGAACTGCATGGTCGGGAAGACCGAGTAGAGCGGGCCGCCATGATCGCGTCCGAGCGGGGCGCCGTTCGCGTCGGTCGCGAGGATGATGGGGAAGAGCCTCACGTCCTCCATCTGCAGCGTCGCGCGGAACCCGTCGGACGCGAGGAGCGTGACGTCGGGGGCGTGCTCGCCCGCCGCCGCACGGCCGACGAGGTCGGAGATGCGCACGCCGGCGAAGCGCACCACGTCGTGGTGCGCCGCCTCGTCGGGCTCGGTCGTCGTCACCTCCGTGCGGGGCAAGCTCGAGAGCGCGGCGAACGGGAGCACCTCGCTCGTGCCGTCGGGTCCGACCACCTCGAGCGTCCACCGCGTACGCTCGTCGTCGCTGGCGTGCGCCGCCCGCGCCGCGGTGTCGCGCTCGCGTGCCTCGGCGAGTCGCTCGGCGATCCAGGCGGGATCTGCCGGGCGATCGCAGGCCGCCGCGACGAGTGTCGCGATGGACAGGGCGGCGAGCCGGGTCCGACGCATCGCGCGGATGATGCCACACGCGCCACACGCGACCGGGTTATCGTCGCGCGCATGCCCGCGCGCACCTACAAGCAGCCGACGTCGGATCCCACGCCGATCAAGCTCGGTCCCACGCCGAGCGGCACGGCGCCGCCGGACGCGGCCGTGCGCGCCGCGATCGCGACGCGGCGCGGGCTGAAGGCCACCACGGACCGCCTCGCGCCGGTCGATCTCGTGCTCTGGGAGCTCGTGACCGGAATCGCGACGACGAAGATGCTCGCCGCGGCCGCGCGTCTGCGCATCGCCGATCTGCTCGCCGAGCGCCCGCTCGACGGCGCGGCGATCGCGGAGAAGACGGGCCAGAGCCCGGACGCGATGCATCGCATGATGCGCGCGCTCGCGACGATCGGGGTCTTCGCGCTCGATTCGCAGGGGCGCTTCACGAACAACTTCCGCTCGGAAGGGCTCCGCTCCGGCCGCCCCGGCGCGATGCGCGAATTCGTGGAGTACTTCGGCACGCAGTCGAACGTGGCCGCGTGGAACGCCTTCGACGACACCCTGAAGACGGGGAAGAACGGCTTCGCGCTCGAGCACGGGATGAACGTCTGGGAGTGGTTCGACGCACACGCAGGCGAGCGCGAGCTCTTCGCGACCGCGATGATGGGCATGACGGTCATGACCGCGCCGATCATCGCGCGGCTCTACCCATGGGCCGAGCTCGGCACGGTCTGCGACGTCGGTGGAGGGCGAGGGACTCTGCTCTCCGAGCTGCTGCTCCGCTTCCCGAGGCTGCGCGGCGTGCTCTACGACGCCGCGGGGGTCGTCGACCTCGGGCGCGAGCTCCTCGAGGCGCGCGGGGTCCTCTCTCGCGCGACGCTGGAGACCGGATCGTTCTTCGACCACGTGCCCACGGGGGCGGATGGCTACGTGCTCAAGAACATCCTGCACGACTGGGGCGACGACGCGTGCAAGACGATCCTCGGGCGCGTGCGCGCCGCCGCCAAGCCCGGCGCCAAGGTGATCATCCTCGAGACCCTGACGGAGCACGACGACGTGCAGGGCCCTGGGCCCATGGCCGACGTTCACATGATGATGGTGTGCGACGACGGCCGAGAGCGGAGCCGCGCCGAGTACGGGGACCTGCTCGCGGCGACGGGGTTCACGCTCGGTCGATCGAGCGAGCACGCGCTCGTGAGCGTCATCGAGGGGATCGCCGTGTGATCGACCGAGGGTCGCCGCCGTTCAGCGGCCGCCGGCGTCGGGTGCGCTCACCGGGCCCTCCCCGGCGGCCTCGGGCGCAGCCGGGTGCATCGAGAGCGTGAACGAACGGCCGGGGCCCGAGACCGTCGCCTCGATCCCGGCGTCCGTGCGGCGGTACTCGATGCGCGTCGGGAAGTCGTGGTCGGGGTTCTCGCTCACGAAGCCGCCCTCGTCGCCGGACGTGACGTCGAACTCGGTGCGGGTCTGTCCCGAGGGCACGGCGACGTAGACGAGCCCGCGCGCCTCGGCCTCGAGGCGGAGCTCCTCGTGGAAGGGCTCGTGTGCGGCGGTCGCGCCGCAGCGCGCCTTGGCGCGGCCGACGAAGAGCATGTCCGAGTCGCGCCGCCACCGCTCGCGGTAGACGCAGCCGTGCTCGTCGGGGTCCGTCTGCCAGTCGCCGAGCAGCCACGCGAGCTGCTCGAGCGTTGGGCCCCGTGACGCGGGCGCCTCGCGGCCCGTGTGCACCGTGACGCCGCTGCATGCGGTGAGGAGGAGGCCGACGAGGAGCGCGACGTGACGCATGGAGCGACCCTACGACCTCACGCCGTGCCGCGCAGCTTGGCGAGGAATTGCTGAGCGAGCGCGAGCGCCTCGGCGTCCCCTGCGGGCGCGTCGTCGTCGCGCTCGTAACGCTCGACGTGCTCGTCGGGGAGCTGCTCGAGGAAGCGCGACGGCACGGTCGGCTTCTCGGCCCCGCGCATCTCGCGCCGTAGGAAGCGGCACAGGTAGAGACGCTCGCGCGCGCGTGTGACGCCGACGTAGAAGAGGCGCCGCTCCTCCTCGACGTCCGTCGGGGCGGCCTCGCTCGCCTTCGGATCGATCGTGCGCAGGTGCGGGAGCGTGCCCTCGTTCAGGCCGATCAAGAAGACGACCGGCCACTCGAGCCCCTTGCTCGAGTGGAGCGACGAGAGCGTCACTTCGTCCCCGGGCTCGGCCGCCGTCTCCTCGTCGCGACGGATCGTGAGGCGCGAGAGGAACGTCGCGAGGCTCGGCTTGCCCTCGCCCGCTGGCAGCTTCTCGAAGCGATCGAGGGAGCGGAGCAGGAACTCCACGTTCTCCCAGCGGATGCGCTTGGCCGGCGTGCCTTCCTTCGGCGGCGGGTCGGACTCGTCCCGGCCGTCCTGCAGCTCCGCGCGCAGGCCCACGTCGTCGAAGAGCTGCCGCGCGCAGAGCACGAGCGGCGCCGTCCCGAGCGACGCGCGCGCTCGCTCGATCGCCTCGGAGAGACGCCGTCCGCCCTCGCGGGCGGCCTCGGGAACGTCGGTGAGCTCGCCGTGTCGCGGCAACGTCTCGAGCGCCGCGAACGCGAACGTGTGCCGCCGGGCCTTCGCGAAGCGCTCGAGCCGCTCGACCGTCGCGTCGCCGATCCCGCGCGCCGGGTAGTTGAGGATGCGCCGCAACGAGAGCTCGTCCCGCGGGTTCGCCACCACGCGCAGGTACGCCAGCGCGTCCTTCACTTCCTTCTTCTCGAAGAACTGCGTGCCGCCGACCACGCGGTAGGGAATCCCCTCGACGCGCAGCTCCTCCTCGATCGCGCGCGCCTGCAGGTTCGAGCGGTAGAGCACCGCGACGTCGCCCGCCCGCCGCCCCTCGGCGCGCAGGCCCCGGATCTCCTTGGCGACGAGCTTGGCCTCCTGCTCGGGGGTACCGAGCGTGCAGAGCCTCACGCGCTCGCCGCCGAGCAGGTGGGCGCGCAGCGTCTTGCCGTGGCGCTTGCCCGTCGCGCGCGAGATCGCCGCGTTGGCGATCGCGAGGATCGGCTGGCGGCTGCGGTAGTTCGTCTCGAGCTTGACGACCTTGGTGCCCGGGAAGGTGCGCTCGAAGTCGAGGATGTTGCCCACGTCCGCGCCGCGCCAGCCGTAGATGGACTGGTCGTCGTCGCCCACGACGCAGACGTTCTTCTCCGCGCCGCCACCGGGGGCCGAGGGCGCGAGCAGCTTCACCATCTCGAGCTGGATCGCGTTGGTGTCCTGGAACTCGTCCACCATCAGGTAACGAAAGCGGGCCAGCCACTTCTGCCGCAGCTCGGCGCTCGTCCGCAGCGAGCGCGCGGGCACCAGGACCAGGTCGTCGAAGTCGAACGCACGCATCGAGCGCAGCGCGGCCTCGTAGTGGGGATAGGCCTCGAGCGCCATCGCGTCGTACTCGAACGCTGCGTTGGCCCGGACCTCACCGGGTGCCCAGCCCTTGTTCTTCCAGAGCGAGATGCGGGCGTGCACCGCGTAGAGGTCGACCTTCCGGTCTCCGATCGCCTCGCGCTTGACGATCTCCTTCACCAGCCCGACGCAGTCCGCCTGGTCGAAGATCGAGAAGCGGGTCCGGCCCCGCTCGTCGCCGAGGATCGTGGCCGCCTCCTCCTGCAGGAAGCGCACGCCGAGGCCGTGGAACGTCGAGAGCCAGAGCCGCGCCGCGTGCTCGCTCCCCACGAGGGGCACCATGCGCTCCGCCATCTCCTCGGCGGCCTTGTTGGTGAAGCTCACGGCGCAGATCGTCTCGGGGCGCACGCCTTCGTTCATCACGAGGTGCGCGATGCGATGCGTGATCACGCGCGTCTTGCCGGAGCCGGCGCCGGCGAGCACGAGCAAGGGGCCGCGCGTCGTCGTGACGGCCTCGCGCTGGGCGGGGTTGAGCCCGTCGAGATCCAGCCGTCCGGCTCTCGCGCGCTCGCCTGCCGGTGCGGACCTCGCTGCTGACTTCTTGGACCGCATCGGGACTCGCGCGTGTAGCGAAACGGCGATCACCCATCAAGCGAAAGATGCGAGCCGCAGAGCGCTTCGCTGATCTGCCACAGTCTTTCCTGCGCGTTCTCGTCGCGGCTCGCCGCGCTGGACGGGACCTCGCGCGATCGTTCGTCGAAGTAGCGGCCCGTCGTCCGCTCCACCTCCGGGGCGCTCGCGAGGTGGACGCTCGTCCGAGCTCCCTTCGCGGGCGTGGCGAGCAAGGGCGCGACGACCTTCACGCCGAACCCCATCCAGCCGCGGTTGTTGTGGCCGAAGCCGCTCGCGATGACGCCCGGATGGAGCGCATTCACCGTCACGTGCCGGTCCGCGAGCCGGCGCGCGAGCGCGTACGCGAACATCACGTTCATCAGCTTCGTGGCGGCGTACACGCGCAGGCCGACGTACGCGCGCCGCTCGGTGTGGAGGTCGTCCCAGACCAGCGACACGCCGGCGTGCACGGCCGAGGCGACGTTGACGATGCGCGCTCGGCGCTCGGGGCGTCCGGCGCGGAGGAGCGCGGGGAGCAGCCGCCGCGTGAGGAGGTAGGGCCCCAGGTGGTTCACCTGCAGTGTCGTCTCGTGACCGTCGACGGTGACGCCGCGCTCCATGTAGACCGCGCCGGCGTTGTTCACCAGCACGTGGATCTCCTCGAAGCGACGTCCGAGCTCGTCGGCTGCGGCGCGCGCCGACGCGAGGGATGCGAAGTCGCAGCGGACGCCGGCCGCGTCCGCTCCGAGCTCGCGGACCGTGTCGGCGATCTTGTGTTCGTCGCGTCCCACGACGACCACCGAGGCGCCCAGCTTCGCGAGCGCCCGAGCGGTCTCCTTGCCGATCCCGGTGGTCGCTCCGGTCACGACCACGCGGCGCCCGCGCATGTCGCTCACGACGGCTTGGACAGCGCGAGGGCCTTGTCGATCACCTGGCGGATCACGGCCTCCGGCTGCGCGCCGGAGAACGCGAGCTTCTCGCCGAACACGAAGAAGGGCACGCCGGTGACGCCGTGCTGCTGCCAGATCTTCGCCTCGTTGCGGGTGAGCTCGAGCTCGGCGTCGTCCTGCACGAACGTCCGGGCGCGGACGGGGTCGATGGCATGTGCCTGGCCGATCGCCGCGAGCACGTCCGGGTCCGCGATGTCCTCGGCGCCCTCGAAGTACGCCGAGAACAGGGCGCGGTGGAGCGCGCGCTCGACGCCCGTCTCGCGGCCGAGGCGGGCGAGCGTGTGCGCGGGCAGCGTCGGGTACGCCATCGGCTGCTTCTTCAGGTCGAGCGCGAGCCCGCTCTCGGCAGCCTGCGCCTCGACGCGCGCCCAGAGCTTCTCCGGCGCGGTCCCGTACTTCTTGCGCAGCATCTCGGGGACGTTCGTGCCCGATCGAGGCGTGCCGGGCATGAGCTCGAAGGGGTGATGGTGGACCACGATCGTCAGCTCGGGCCGCTCGCGCGCCAGCGCGGCGAGCACGCGATCGAGCCGGTGGCTGCCGACGAAGCACCACGGGCACACCACGTCCGAGACCAGGTCGACGTCGAGGGTCGTCATGGGAGCCCTCCATAGAGCGCGATCAGCGCGACGGGTAGGAGCGCCCAGCGGAGCCACGTGAGGGATCGCGGCGGCCGCTCCTGCTCGATCATCGGGCCGAGCGCGAGGACCGAGGCGACGAGCCAGAGCGTGAGCGGCAGCGTCGCGAGCGCGCCCTCGCGCTCGGCGTGCGCGTTCGCGACGCCGGCCAGGGCGCTCGCCGTCGCGAGCAGCAGGACGAGGCGGTTCTTCTGTCGCTTGTCGGTCTGCTTCCGGAGCTTGGGGCGGTCGCGCGCCTCGGGGATCGTCGCGATCCCGTCGGGCGTCCACTCGGGCGGTGCGATCAGCGCGTAGAGCCCGCCCCTGCGCACGTTCTTGGCGATCTTGCGCCAGCCCGAGAGGTTGGCCTCGAGCACGTCGAATCGGCCGAGAGGCTCCACGGTGCCGTAGGTCGGGGGCGCCCCCTCGCGCCGGAACGATCCGTAGAGGCGGTCCCATACCGAGAGCGTGCCGGCGTAGTTCCTGTCGATGTACTCGGGATCGATCGCGTGGTGCACGCGGTGCTGCGAGGGCGTGTTGAAGATCGCCTCGAACCATTCGGGCATCCGATCGATCAGCCGCGTGTGGATCCAGTACTGGAACATCGCCGAGACCACGACGCAGAAGACGAGCATCTCGACCGGGAAGCCGATCACCGCGAGCGGCCAGTAGAACGGCGCGGCGAACGACTCCTGGAGCGCGCTCTGCCGCAGCGCCGCGGGGAGGTTGAACTCCTCGCTCTGGTGGTGGACGGCGTGGGCGGCCCAGAGGAACGAGACGCGGTGGCTGAGCCGGTGGAACCAGTAGTAGTCGTGGTCCATCAGCAGAAAGCAGAGCGGCCACGCCCAGAGGTCGGCGGTCGTGATGCGTGCGAGCGCGAAGCGCTGCGCGATCAGGGCGTAGAGCCCGAACACCACGAAGCGCAGCGGCACGCTCAGCGCCTGCATGAGCGCCCCGCAGCCGATGCTCGTGATCGTGTCGGGCGTGTGGTGCAGCGAGAGCCCGCGCCGCTTGGCGACCGCGAGCTCGAGGAAGATGCCGCCGAGGAAGTAGGGCCCCGCGACGGCCGCCGCGAAGAGCGCCTCGGAGATCACGAGAGCGAGCGGAGCGACTCGGCGATGCGGGGCATGGCGTCCTCGATGTCGCGCGGCGACACCGCGCCGACGCTGAGGCGGAACCAGCCCTCGTCTCCGGGATAGCCGAACGCCTGGAAGGGAACGACCCCGACGCCGGCGGCCTCGAGCAGGTGCCTGCGGACGTCCTCGTTCGTCTCGAGCGCCTTCCCGGCCGCGTTCTTCTTGCCGAAGGGGTGCACCCGCACCGTCAGGTAGATCGCGCCCTCGGGCGAGAGCGAGTCGACCGGCAGGCCCTGGCTCTTGAGCTTCTGGAAGCCCTCGTGGAGCGCGTCGAGGCGCAGCGCGAGCTCGCCCCGCAGGTGGCCGAGATACGTCGCGATCGCGCCCGCGTCGTCGAGCAGCTTGGCGGTCGCGAGCTGCTCCGCGCGCGGCGCCCAGGCGCCGACGTGCCCGAGGATCGCGCTCATGCGGTCGATGACGTCGACCGGGCCCACGGCCCAGCCCACGCGCACGCCCGTCGAGGCGAACGCCTTGCTGATGCCGTCGACGAAGACCGTGTAGCGCGCCATCTCGGGGATCAGCTCCGGCGGTGTGTGGTGGGTCGTCCCCTTCGCCGTGAGCATCCAGTAGATGTGGTCGTACATGAGATAGACGGGGCGCTGGCCGTCCTTCGCGCGCCGCTCGTTCTCCCTCACGATCGCCTCGGAGATCCCGAGCACCATCTCCTTGCTCATCGCCGTGCCCGTCGGGTTGAGCGGTGAGTTGAGGCAGACGAGGCGGGCCGTGGGCAGCGTCGCGAGGAGGCTGTCGCGCGTCGGCAGGAAGCGGCTCTCGGGGCCACACTTCACCGTCACGCCCTTGGCGCCGAGCATCGTGACGTAGTGGTTGTTGTTCCAGCTCGGCACCGGATAGACGACCTCGTCGCCCTCCGCGACCACCGCGCGGTAGATGCCGTAGATCACGGGGCGCGCGCCCGACGCGATGAGGATCGACTCGATCGGCAGCTTCAGGCCGAGGTCGCGCTCGTAGAAGCGCTGCACCGCCGCGCGCAGCTCCGGCATGCCGTTCGAGGGCGGGTAGTTCGTCTCGTGCGCGGCGTAGGCCGCGGTGATGTTGTGGCGCAGCACCTCGGGGATCGGGAACTGCTTCGGATCGAAGTCGCCGACGGTGAGGTTGCAGACCGGCTTGCCCTGCGCGATCAGCGCGCGGATCTCGGCGGCGATCTTGAGGATCTCGGAGCCCACCAGCTTGGCCGCGATCGGAGAGACGCGGTCCTTCGGAGCCGCCGAGGTGCGTACGAACGCGGAGAGATCAGTCGCCATGGGCGCGATGCTGCCACGAACGCCCGATCCGCCGATCGACCGCGCTGGGAAAGCTCACGGGTCCAGAGGAGTCCCCGGCGAGGCCGGGCCGACCCGATTCCTTCCCTTCACGGACGGGCGCGAGGCTCGCTGGCCCCGGTGTCGATGCCGGCGAGGGTGAAGCCGCGCTCGTGGTCGACCTCGCGCACCACGATCGGGGTGCCGGCGTCGGCGATCCACAGGTCCATCCCGCCGCCGCGCGCGTGGATCGTGTCGATCGCCGTCGGTCGTCCGTCGACGCGTACGGAGAGCGACTCGTGCGCGAGCGGCATCAGGGCGACGGCACTCCCGTGGCGCTCGATGCGCAGCAAGGTGCGCTCGTGTCGGTCGAGCGCGCGCAGCGAGCGCCGCGAGACGAGGAACGCCGGCAGCGCGCCGCCCTCGTGGAGCTCCGCGCGATCGCAGCGATCGATGCTGTAGACGTCGCGCCCCTCGGCGAGCGTGGTCGCGTCGACGATGCCCGTCGTCGGAGACGCGAGGCGTCGCGCTGGCTCGACGTGGCCGCACGCGAGCTCGAAGGTGAGCGAGCCGCCCATGCCCACGATTCCGACCGTCATCTCCGCCGGCCCTCGCGGGTCGGCGGACTCGAAGTAGAGGCGCGCGCCCGGCGCGATCGGCAGTCCTCCCGCGGCGATCGGGGCGGGACGAGGGCTCGCGCCACCGCAGCCGGGGGCGAGGGCCAGGGCGAGGGCGAGGAGCGTGGCGGGAGCGGACCTTCGCGACATGGAGGGTTCGTTGCCTGCTGGGCGCCGATCGTTCGGCGCGATACCGTTCCCCCTCGATGTTCCCGCGCATCGCGTACCGCCTCGTCACCGATCGGCTCGAGCTGCGCTGCTGGAAGCCGACCGACGCCGCCGAGCTGCTCGACGCGGTCACGCGGAGCAAGCCCGCGCTCGAGGTGTTCCTTCCGTGGGCGCGCATGGAGCCGACGACGCTCGACCAGAAGGTGGAGCTGCTCCGGAGCATGCGAGGTCGCTTCGACCTCGGGCAGGACTTCGCCTACGGCGTGTTCCTCCGCGAGGGCGGCGAGCTCGTCGGCGGCAACGGCCTCATGCCGCGCATCGGCCCCGCCGGCCTCGAGATCGGGTACTGGACGGTGACCACGCACGCCGGCAAGGGCTACTGCACCGAGGGCAGCGCCGCGCTCGCGCACCACGCGCTCGTCGCGCTCGGCGTCGATCGCGTGGAGATCCACTGCGAGCCGCAGAACGGCCCGAGCAACGCCATCCCGAAGAAGCTCGGCTTCGAGAAGGAAGGGACCCTGCGTCGCCGCTATCCCTTCGGCGACAACGACCTGCGCGACACCGTGATCTGGACCCTCTTCCGCAGCGCGCTCCCGCGGGCCGAGAAGGTCAACTGGGCTCGCTACGAGGCCTACGACTGCGCGGACCGCAGGATCGTCTGACGCGCCAGCCTCGCCGTCCCACGCTCACCGACGACGACTCACCGGAGCACGACGATGGGCCCGACGAGCGCGTCGTTGAGCGCCTCGACGTCGGCCGCCGGGATCCGGTACTCCTCGCGCGGCTTGGCGCCCGTGCGCGCGTACTTCGAGAGCAGGTTGTTCTGCACCGCGAAGCGCGTCACCCAGCCAGGGCCTGCGATCGCGCGCGCGTGCTGCTCGTCGCACAGGATCTGGATCGTCTCGGCGCCCTGCATCGGCGCGAAGCGCTTGTGCTCGAGCTGCTGGATGCGCGAGAGCTCGGACTCGTCGACGGCGCGGTACAGCACGGTCGCCGCCGGGGCCATCAGCGTCGGCTCGTCACCGCGCAGGCGCTTCTTGCGAGGGAACTGCGGGGCGAGCATCGTGGGGGCGCTGCCGCGCACCTTGGAACGGCCGCTCTTGCTCGGGGGATCGCTCACGCGCGCAGCTTAGCGCAGATCGATCTGCAGGATCGCCAGCGTGTTGGTCCGGTCGTCGGTCCAGAGCGCGACCTCGGGAAGACCTCCGGCCGAGAAGCGCGTCCAGCCGTTCGCGTCGAAGCTCTCGAGCTCCGCTTCGTCGGGGGGAAACACGACGTACTCGCTCGGGTCCTCGCCGATGCCCGTGGGCTGCATCCGGCGCCGCCACGCGCCCGGGCGCCCGAGTGCGCGCGCGATCCCCGCGAGGACCGGCCGGAGGTTGTAGTAGCGGTTCGACACGTGGAAGAGGACCCAGCCGTGGCGCGCCTCCACGAGCCGGAAGTAGAGCTCGGTGGCCTCGCGCGTGACGAGGTGCGTCGGGATCGCGTCGCCGGAGAAGGCGTCGACGAGCACCAGGTCGTAGGCGGGCGGGCTCTCGCTGGACGCGAGCGCCTCGAGCGTCACGCGCGCGTCGCCGATGACGGTCTCCTCGTGGCCTCGGCAGTCCTCGAGGTAGTGGAAGTACTGGCGCGCGAGCTGGTCGTCGAGGGCGTCGATCTCGAAGAACGTGATGCGGTCGTCCGCGTCGAGGTAGGCCGCCGCCGCCCCGACGCCCAGGCCGATCGCGGCGATGTTCAGCGGGCGGTGCTCCGCGTCGAGGACGTCCATGACCTCGCCGAGCGATCCCTCGCGGTGGTAGTAGCTGAGCGGCTCCTCGCGGTGCGGAGGGTCCATGAACTGCCGCCCGTGGCGGGTCGCGCCGCTGACCAGATCGCGCAGGGGCCCGAGCTGCGTCGGTCGCTCGATCACCTGGTAGACGCCGTAGAAGCTCCGCACGCGCGTGATGCGGTGCGCCTCGTCCGTGTCGCCGAGCACGCCCGTGAGCAGCTTCCACAGGATCACGAGGCCGAGCAGCACCGACACGGCGATCGGGACCAGCCCGGAGTCCCTCAGCCACGCGCGGAACTGCCTCCAGCGGCCGACGAGCACGGTGAGCACGAGCGTGAGCAGCGCGATCGGGTACTCGGCGAGCCAGGAGAAGGCCGCCGGCGCGACGAGCGCCACGAAGGCGCCGCCCATCCAGCCCCCGAGCGAGAGGATCAGATAGAAGAGCGTGAGGCGCCTCGGCTCGGGTCGCGCGTCGTAGAGCTCGGCGTGGCCGGCGAGGCACACGACGAAGAACACGACGAGGTTGAGCGCGACCTGGAGCTGCTCGCTGCCGACCGAGCCTCCCGCGGCGACGAAGAGCCCGACGGCGACGAAGTGCGGCCAGAGGCGGCGTACCCAGTCCGGCACACCCGAGGGATCGCGGAAGGCGATCACGAAGGTCACCAGGTAGAGCGCCAGCGGGATCACCCAGACCAAGGGCACGTTGCCGGCGTCGAGCGCGATCAGGTTCGTGACGGCCATCAGCAGCGCGGAGGGGCACGCGGAGAGCAGCAGCCAGTACGCGATCCGGCCGCTCGTGATCGGCTTGCTCTCGCTCTTGCTCTCGCTCTCGCCCTTGCTCCCGTCCTCGGCCTTGCCCCCGGCGGGCCGCGTGGCGCGGTATGCGAAGAATCCCGCGACGATCCAGATCCCGAACCCGATGGCGAACGCGATGCGCTGCACGCTCACGCCCACGAAGGGCTCGATCAGGAGCGCGTACACGATCAGCGAGAGCATCGAGCCGACGTTGCTCGTGCCGTAGAGCCAGTAGGGGTTGTCCCGGTCCGGCAGGCTCGAGCGGCTCACCCAGTGCTGCGCCACGACGCTCGTCGTCGCGAGCGCGGCGAACGGCAGCGCGCTCGCGCGAGCGAGGGCGAGGAGCAGCGCCGTGACGTCGCCACCGAGCACCAGGGCCGTCGGCGGGAGCGACGCGAGCGGGATCGCGATCACCGCGAAGTGCCACTTGCCGAGGCGCGGCTCGGCCAGGTGCGCGTACGAGTACGCGAAGAAGAGCACGCCCTGGAAGAACATCAGCGACGTCGTCCACACGTGGAACGCGCCGCCGAAGTGGGGCAGCAGCATCCGCCCCACCATCGGCTCCATGGTGAAGAGCAGGAACGCTCCGAGGAACACGAAGGCGCGGACCGCGTTCAAGCGATACCGCTTTTACACCAGTCCGATCAGGCTCTCACGCCCGTTCCGATCGGGCACGAGACGCCCGTGCCACCGAGGCCACAGTACCCGTCCGGGTTCTTCGCGAGGTACTGCTGGTGGTAGTCCTCGGCGTAGTAGAAGGGGCCCGCGTCGGCGATCTCGGTCGTGATCGCGCCGAAGCCCTGCTTGCGCAGCAGCGGCTCGTACGCGGCCTTGGCGGCGATCGCCGCGGCCTTCTGCGCCTCGCTCGTCGTGTAGATGCCGCTCCGGTACTGCGTGCCGGCGTCGTTGCCCTGGCGCATGCCCTGCGTCGGATCGTGGCTCTCGAAGAAAGTCTTGAGCAGCAGCTCGTAGCTCACGACCTTCGGATCGAAGACCACGCGCACGACCTCGTTGTGCCCGGTGCCGCCGGTGCAGACCTCCTGGTACGTCGGGTTCGGCGTGTAGCCCTGGGCGTAGCCGACGCTCGTCGAGTAGACGCCAGGGAGCCTCCAGAAAGCCTTCTCCGCGCCCCAGAAGCAGCCGAGGCCGAAGCACGCGAGCTCCGTCCCCTCGGGGAACGGTGCCGCGATGCGGTTTCCGCTCACGAAGTGCTTCTCCGGCACGCCTGGCATCGGCGTCGCGCGTCCTGCGAGCGCCTCGCTCGGTGAGGGCATCCTCAGCTTCTTGGGGTTCGTGAAGAGCATGCGTTTCCTCCACCGGACGATACGTTCACTCCAGCTCGTTCGTGACGGTCGGCTCCCCACACGAGCAGCCGCTCGGGGGGCTCAGCGTGCACGTCGCCGCGAAGCGCGAGCGCACGCCGTCGCCGTCGAGGTCACCCTCCGCGACCACGATGGCGGTCGAGGCGTCCGGCCGCTCGATCGAGTACGCGTAGTAGAGCGGATCGGCCGACGAGAAGGCGACGTCGTCCCACTCCGGTCCGAGCGTCTGCGCCTGCCGCTCGGCTCCCGGCGCGCTCAGCGTCGGCCCCGCGGCGCGCGGCAGGGGACCACTGCCCGGGTGCTCGGTGTCACAGTAGGCCTCGACGCCGGCCATGATGGCGCCGACGTTCGCCCGCGCCTCCGCCGTCTTGGAGCGCCGCGTGAAGTTCACGAACGCCGGGATCGCGATCGCCGCGATCACGCCGCCCACGCAGGGAACGAGGATCAGGCCGATCCCGATGCAGCCGACGACGTACCAGATCGGCTTCTGCTTCCCGTCCGCCATGGGGACGGAGGCTACTCGAACTGGGTCAGCGCCGTCCTTCGTTCAGGTCGTCGGCGTACGAGTATGCCGTGTACGCCGCGACGAGGTGGCAGACCCAGCCCAGCGTGCCGCCGGTGCCGAGCCAGAAGCCCGGCGTGACGATCAGCCAGAAGATCCCCCGCAAGAACGCGCCGTTGTAGATCTGCCCGAGACCGGGGATCACGAAGGAGAGGACAGCGGCGAGACCGGGGTTCTTGCGCGGCTGGGCCATGCCGCATTGTACGCCCACCGGGCTCCACCTATTTCCTCCGGCGGGAGGAGCCGACGACATGCGGTGGTGGATCGCCGCGCGGATCGTCCAGGCGCGCGCTCGCGATCGAGCCCGCGCCCTCGAGACGCCGCGCGCTCAGGCCGCGACGATGCGGACGTCGCGCGCCGTGGCCACGCCGGGGCCGCGGGGCGTCTCGAAGCGCAGCAGATCCGTGAGCCGCTGATCCACGCTGCGTCGGTCGGCGACGATCGGCGTGAGCGCACGCGAGAGCGAGCGCATCGATGGAAAGCGGTCCTCGGGATCGCGGGCGAGCGCCGTCGCGACGACCGAGTCGAACGCGTGGTGCAGATCCTGGCGGATCAGCGCCGCGCGCGGCGCGTCCTCGCGGATGATGCGGCGGAGCAAGTTCGCGACGTTGCTCCCGCTGAACGGCAGCCGCCCGGTGAGCGCCTCGAACATCACGATGCCCATGCCGAAGATGTCGGCGCGCGCGTCCACGTCCGGATCGCCGCTGGCCTGCTCGGGCGAGACGTAGCTCGGCGTGCCGAACACGCGGCCGATCTCGCGCTCGCGCTCGTCCTTGGGGGCGCGCAGCGAGCTGCAGACGCCGAAGTCGAGCAGGCGGACGCGCAGCCAGCCGTTCTCGTCCTTGTCCATGAGGATGTGCTCGGGCTTCACGTCGCGGTGCACGTAGCCGTGGCCGTGCGCAGCGTGGAGGATCGAGGCGACGCGCATCGTGATCGCGCCGACGAGATCCGCGCTCAGCGTGCCGGTGCGGCGGAGCAGGCGCTGCAGGCACTCACCGTAGACGCGCTCGACGACCAGATAGGGCGAGCCGTCGGCGCCCGGAAAGCCCGAGAGGAACCCCTCGTCGAGGATCGGGACGAGGCCCGGGTGGCGCACGTTGCGGTACACCTCGAGCTCGCGGCGCAGGCGCCGCACGAGGTCGGGGTTGTCGACGAAGGTCGGCCGCAGGACCTTGATGACGACGATCTCGCCGTCTTCGAGGCGCTCGGCCTCGAAGACGACCGCGGTACCGCCGATCCCGAGCACGTCGCCGACGCGATAGCGACCATCGAGGACTTTCCCGCGCAGTTCCGAGCGTTCCGTGCCTTGCATCTGATCTGCTCCGCTGAGCTGGAAAGTCGGGGACGCGGCGATCCGGGTCAAAAAAACGGCGCGTCGCGTGCCGGCAGGCCGCGGGCGTGATTCACTCCGGTGTTGGGCCCGCGCGCGCGCATGCTCGGAACGCTCGTGCTCCTCGCGGGGCTGGCGACGGGGCTCGCCTGGTGGACGAGCACACCGGACACACCGCGCGAGACCACCTCGGACACGCGAGAGGACGGCCCGAGCGCGTCCCTTCGGGACGCGAGCGTCGTGCCGCCACCATTGCTCCCCGAGGCCGATCCTCCGGCACCCGCCGAGCCGCCCGCGTCCGCGGGTCTCGGCGCCGTCGACGCGTGCTCGTCGGGTGACGACGATCCTCCCGTGGCGCGTCCGTCCACGACCGAGCTGCTCCAGCTGCGCCTGGCCGAGCTCAACGATCGGATGCTCGCGAGGCAGCGCTCACCCAACGCGAGCGCGGAGCTGCGAGCCGGCTGGGAGGCCGTGCAAGATCCAGCGCGCGTCGACGAAGGACTGCGCCTGCTCGCGCGCGCTCCCGACCGCCTCGACGCGGGATTCGACACGTACGTCGCGATGCTCGTCGTCGTCGCGGCGAACGCATTGCACGAAGGCCGCGCGTCGCGCGCGGCCGCGCTCGCCGAGCAGGCCTCTCGTGCCGCGCCGGAGGATGCGCTCCCGCTCGTCATCGGCGCGGTCGCGGAGCAGGCCCAGGGGCAGCACCTCGCATCGCGTGCGCTGCTGATCCGCGCGTTCGCCCTCGAGCCCGAGGAGCCGGCGATCGCGTACTCGCTCGCCTGGCGGCTCGCCGACGGCGCCGACGTGCAGGCCGCGCTCACCGCCTTCGACGCATACCTCGAGGCCGTCCCCGGCGACCGCGCGATGGCGCGGCAGCGTGCGCGGCTGCAGATCCGCGCGGCCTCGTTCGCGGAGGCGCTCACCTACGTGCGCGGCGGCGTGCGCCTCGTCGCCACGCCCGCCCTCCCGCGCGAGCGGGCGATGCACGTCCTCGACGTCGTCGATGCCGGGCTCGTGCGTGGGGCGCAGATCCTCGGCGTCGCACCGCGCGAGGAGCTCGCGGTGTTCGTGCACGCGGACCGCGACGCCATGCGGCGGGCGACGTGCGTTCAGGGCTGGGCCGGCGCCGTCTTCGACGGTGCGCTCGAGCTCGACGAGGTCACCGTCGCGACCGACGCGGGCGATCCCTCCATCACGCACGAGTGCTTCCACGCGGCAGTCCACCCGGCTGTACCCAACGTCCCGACCTGGCTCGACGAGGGCCTGGCCCAGTACGTCTCGGGCGAGGAGGGGCCCGCGCACCTGCGCAGCTACGAGCTGATGATCCGCGAGCGCACGTGGATCCCCTTCGCGTCGATGAACGACGCGTTCCTCGTGATCGACGACTCGAGCGACGCCGGGCTCGCGTACCACCAGGCTCTCCTGATGGTCGACTGGCTCGTCGAGCGCCGCGGCGAGCGAGGGATCGCGGACGCCGCGCACTGGCTGATCGGGGGGGGCGACGGCTCGCGCGTGCTCGCGGAGGCCGCGCGGGCCGAGCTGGACGGAGAGGCCCTGCTCGAGTTCACGGGGCGTCACGTGGCGGCGCTGCGGGCGCGAGGACATGCTCCGGAGCCATGAGCGAGACTGCTCGCATCACCACCCTGGAGTTCGAGGGGCTGCTCGCGCAGATGCTCCCGACCGGAGGCGACTACCCGTGCTCGGTGATCTCGCTCGGCTGGGGCGAGGCGGTCGTGCGCCTGGCCTACCGCGACAACCAGCTGCGACCAGGAGGGACGCTCAGCGGCCCGACGATGATGACGCTCGCCGACACCGCGCTCTACGGCGCCGTGCTCAGCCGCATCGGCCTCGAGCCCCTCGCGGTGACGAGCGATCTCGACATCCACTTCCTGCGCAAGCCGGAGCCTCGAGCGCTCGTGGCGCGCGCCAAGATGCTCCGCGTCGGACGTCGCAACGCGGTCGGGACCGTCGAGATCGCGAGCGAGGGTGAGGAGCACGGGACCCTCGGGCCGGCGCTGGTCGCCCACGCGACCGGGACGTACGCGATCCCATGAGCGAGGTGCCCGCCATCGCGTCGCCCCCGCCGGTCGACCGCAAGAAGACGTGGCTGCGCCTCGGCGCCCTCGCGCTCGTCGTCGCGATCACGTTCGTCGTCGCACACGTGACCGGCCTGACCGAGTACCTCTCCCGGGAGCACGTGCGCGCCTTGATCGTCGGGCTCGGACCGCTGGGCCTGCTCGCGTTCGTCGGGCTCTTCGTGGTGGGGGGGCTCGCCCACCGCCCCCGGGTGGGCGTGATCGGCGCGGCGCGCCACGCGGACGCAAGGCTCG
>JBGAQA010000039.1:0-56298 GCA_044220955.1 Sandaracinaceae bacterium | reverse complement strand
GAGCAGGAGCCCATGCATCACGCACGCGGCCGAGAGCATCTGCTCGATCTCGGGGGCCTTCGGGCTCTGCTTGATCGTGGCAGCGACGGCGATCATGAGCGGCGCGCGCAGCACCTTGTTCCGCTCCTTCTCGAGCTCGCCCTCGCTCGCCGCGGGGTTGCGACGCTGCGCCGAGGCGACGAAGAGCGCTCCGAGCTTGCTGCGCGCCTCGCCGCGGAAGAGCAGGATCTTCCAGGGCCGCAGCGCGCCGTGGTCGGGCGCGCGGAGCGCCGCGCGGATCACGCGATCGAGCACGTCCGCGCCGGCCGCCGGCTCCTTCAGCTTCGAGACCGAGCGACGCGACGCGAGCAGCTCCATGGCATCCATGCCCCGGGTGTAGGGCGGCGGGCGCGCGATTGCCAGAACGATCGGGCCTACTCCAGCGCGGCGAGCAGCGCGTCGAAGTACGAGGGCAGAGTGTCCCAGGGGTTCGGCAGGTCGTCGTCGGTCAGGTACACGTACGCGACGTCGGGGCGGATGGAGGCCACGTACGCCGCGTCGAGCGACGCGACCGCGTACGGGATGATCGCGCAGCGCTCCCGCTGCGACGCGAACCGAGCGAGCGCGCTCTCGGCCGGCGCTCCGTCCGTCTCGTACACCATCGCGACGTCGAAGAGCCCGTCGTACGCGGCGTCGGGCGTCGTGCCCGGGTTCGCGACGAGCAGGCCGTACCCGGCGGCGCGCGCGTGCGTCGACTCCTCCGTGTAGGTCGTCTCGTGGCCCGTCTCGTAGATCGCCGCCTCGTCGAAGAAGATGCCATCGAGATCCGGGTACTGCGCGACGTAGAGATCGACGTCGGCGTTCACGGCGGACGTCGCGCGCGCGCCGTAGCCGGTCGCGACGTAGCCGATCACGACGACGCCCGCGGCGCGCAGCGCGGTGATGCCGCTCGCGTACGCCGGGTCGCGCGTCGCGGTCGGCCCGTCGCTCGGGTTGATGATCGCGACGACCCGCACGCTCGGGTGTGCGCCCGCCGCCGTCCTGATCTCGGTCCACGTCGCGTCGCTCGGGTCGGTGTAGAGCGGGACGATCGTGCCGGTGAGCTGGCTGGCTCCCGCATCCCCGCCCGCTCCCGCATCCCCGCCCGCGCCCACATCCTGGCCCGCGCCCGCATCCTCGCCCGCGCCCGCATCCTCGCCCGCGCCCGCATCCGCCATCCCGGAGTCCCCGCGCCCTCCGGCGTCCGCACCCCCCGCGCTGCCGCTGCATCCGCCCACGAGCCCCGCCACGCAGAGCGCCCACGCACGTCCGTTCATCCGCGGGACGTTACCTCTTCTTGGGCTTCCACGCGCTCGTCCGCGGGTCGGCCGTGCCGATCTCGTCGCCCTCGCGCATCGCGCGTACCGTCTCGTCCGCGAAGCTCGCGTAGCGCCCGGCCTCGATCGCCTCGCGCCCCGCGCGCGTGAGCGCCCCGTAGAAGTGCAGGTTGTGCTGCGTGACGAGCCGCGCGCCGAGCATCTCCTCGGCCTTCACGAGGTGGTGCAGGTACGCGCGCGTGAAGCGCGTGCAGCAGGGGCACTCGCAGCGCGCGTCGAGGGGCCGCTCGTCCGTGCCGTGGCGCGCCTGCTTGAGGTTCACGCGCCCCGACCACGTGAGCGCCTGCCCGTTGCGCGCGTTGCGCGTGGGCAGCACGCAGTCGAAGAGATCGATCCCCGCCCCCATGCCTTGCAGCAGGTCGTAGGGCGTGCCGACGCCCATGAGGTAGCGGGGGCGATCGCGGGGCATCTCGTGCCCGACGACGTCGAGCGCGCGGTACATCTCGGGGATGGGCTCGCCGACCGAGAAGCCGCCCATCGCGATGCCGTCGAAGTCGCGCCCGTCCTCGCTCATCGTCGCGATCGTCTCGAGGTGCGCCCGCCGGCGGTCCACGTCCGTGCCGCCCTGCACGATGCCGAAGCGCGCCTGCCCCTCGCGCCAGGGCGCGCGAAGGCAGCGCCGTGCCCACTCGGTCGTGCGCGAGAGCGCGCGGTCGATCACCTCGGGCGCGCCGTCACCGGGCGGGCACTCGTCGAACGCCATCGCGACGTCCGCGCCGAGGAGCGCCTGCACGCGCATCGACTCCTCGGGCGTGAGGCGCAGCTTGCGGCCGTCGAGGTGCGACTTGAACGTGACGCCGTCGTCGTCGATCGCGTTCAGGCCCGAGAGCGAGAAGACCTGGAAGCCCCCGCTGTCCGTGAGCATCGCGTGCGGCCAGCCCATGAACCTCGGCACGCCGCCCAGCTGCGCGATGCGCTGGGCGCCCGGGCGCAGCCAGAGGTGGTAGGTGTTCGCGAGGATGATGCGCGCGCCGGTCGCGGCGACCTCGTCCGGCGTCTGCGACTTCACGCTCGCGAGGGTGCCCACGGGCATGAACACCGGCGTCTCGATGGTCGCGCGCGGGGTGACGAAGCGCCCGCGGCGCGCGTGGCCGTCCGAGGCGAGCTCGGTGAACGAGAAGCCGGCGCTGCGCATGCGCGGCGCAAGGTGCGACGGATCGAGCGCGAGCGCCACGGGGTCGCACGGCGCGCCTACTCGACCCCAGCGTCCGCTCGATGCAGCGCGATCATCAGATCGGTCGCGCGCTCGGCGTCGGCCTCCGCCTTGTCGAGCAGGAGCGCCGCCTCCCTCATGTTCCCCGCGTCGGCCTGCTCGTCGGCGAGCTGCAGCTCCTCGTTGGCCAGCGCGAGCTGGATCAGGCTCGCGCGCGTGTCGTGGGCGCCGTGCGCCTCCGCGACCTCGATCGCGGCGAGCGCCGCGAGCCGGGGCGGCGCGGGCAGAGGTGGCGCGCTCGCGCCGCACGCTGCGAGCACGCAGCTCGTCGCGGTCCATCGAAGCAAACGGCTGAGTGGTGAGGTCATGGCTCGGCTCCCTCGCCTCGCGCGATCGGGGAGACCTGGAGGCACTCGCGTGAGCAGCAGATCGCGTGCCACGGGCGGGATGCTCGCGCGGGGTGCGCGCGTGTCCCAGTGAGACATCCGCGGAGGGCATTCGGAGCGCGGCGAGGGCGCGGGCGCGCGCGCGTGCGTGCGATGCCGTGGTCTCTGGGCGCGACGCTCGTGGCACGCGTGCTGCTTCGGACGCCGGGCGCCGACATGCCGGCGCGATAGGAGCTCCGATGAATCCGAACGAGAACAAGCAGCCCGTCAAGACGCCCCCGACCGCCACGAAGGGCAGCATCACGCCCGCCCAGATCAAGCCCGAGATGAAGGTCGTCTGCTCGAACGACGTCGCGTTCGGCGTCGTCGACCACATGCAGGGCCCGGCCACGATCAAGCTCAAGAAGGACGACAAGGGCGTCCACCACTACATCCCGCTCGCGTGGATCGCGAGCGTCGACGACCGCATCCACGCCGATCGCCCCGGCGATCAGGCGATGCGCGAGTGGTCGACCGAGCCTCCCAAGAACTGACCGACGTGCTCACGTCTCGCCGTCGTCGGCCGAGGCGCGCGCTGCGCGCTCGTCTCGGTCGAGGACGCGAGCGTCCATCGCCCGCTCGGCGCGGACGCGCTCCTTCGCCCTATCGCGCGTGGCGCGCGGAGCGCACGAGCATCGCGTCGCCGTAGCTGTAGAAGCGGTACTTCTCGCGCACGGCCTCGGCGTAAGCGGCCTTCACGCTCTCGACGCCGCCGAACGCCATGACGAGCGCGAGCAAGGTCGAGCGCGGCAGGTGGAAGTTCGTCATCAGGGCGTCGATCACGCGGAAGCGGTACGGCGGATGGATGAAGAGCGCCGTCTCCCCCGGGCCGACGCGCACCGATCCGTCTTGCTCCGCGGCGCTCTCGAGCGCGCGGCACGTGGTCGTGCCGACCGCGATCACTGGGCGTCCCTCGGCGCGGGCGGCCGTGATCGCGTGCACCGTCTCGCGCGGCACCTCGTAGCGCTCGGCGTGCATGCGATGCTCGGCGAGGTCGTCCGAGCGCAGCGGCGCGAACGTACCGGGCCCGACGTGGAGCGTGACGCGGGCGATGCCGTGACCGGCCTTGCCGAGCGCCGAGAGCAAGCGATCCGAGAAGTGCAGCCCCGCCGTCGGCGCCGCCACCGAGCCCTCGCGCGCCGCGAAGACCGTCTGGTAGCGTTCCGCGTCACGCGCGTCGGGCTCGCGTCGCACGTAGGGCGGGAGCGGGACGTGGCCCGCGGCGCCGATGGCCGCCCGAACGCCGCCCTCCGCCGCGAGCTCGAGCTCGACCTCGCCGCCCTCACGCAGCGCGCGCAGGGTGGCGCGCAGCTCCGCGCCCTCGATCGAGAGCACGATCCCCGGCCGGAGCGCCTTGCTCCCGCGCGCGAGCGCCGACCACACCTCGCGCGTCCCGCCCGCGTCGCTCTCGAGGCGCTCGATCAGGAGCAGCTCGATGCGGCCACCGGTCGGCTTGCGCGCGAACATGCGGGCGGGGAGCACCCGCGTGTCGTTCACGACGAAGAGCGCGGGCAGGACGAGCTCGGCCAGGTCCAGCACGCGGCGATGCGTGAAGGTCCCGCGCTCGCGGTCGAGCACCAGCAAGCGCGCGCCGTCCCGCTCGGCAGGGGGCTCCTGGGCGATCAGCTCCTCGGGGAGCGAGTAGTCGAGATCGCGCGCGTCCACCGCGGCGTTGTGGCATCGCCCCCGCGCGCTTGCAACGCCGTCGGGCCTCGGCGAGCGCGGCCGGCGGTGAAAACACGCGCGGGCGAGCGCATCCTTTCGCCCGGGTCGTCCGTCGTCGGGTCGAGAGCCTGGAAACACCGAGGAGATTTCATGAGCGCAGCGCAGAAGACCGAGTCCACGTTCCGGATGTCCTACGCCGTCTCGATCGACATCGCGGCGCCCGCCGCGGCCGTGTGGTCGCGTCTCACGGACGCCAGGTCGTTCCCGACGTGGAACTCGACGGTGAAGTCGATCGACGGGACGATCGCCAAGGGCGAGAAGCTCGCGATCAAGGTCCCGATCTCGGACCGCACCTTCACGCCGCGCGTGGTGGAGCTCGAGGCCGGCACGCGGATGGTCTGGGCAGACGGAATGGCGCCGATGTTCCGCGGCGAGCGCACGTTCACGCTGGCGCCGGGGCCCGACGGGAAGACCACGACCTTCTCGATGGTCGAGACCTTCGCGGGCCTGATGCTCCCCATGATCAAGGGCTCCCTGCCGGACTTCCGGCCCGTGTTCGATCAGTACGCTGCCGACCTCAAGCGCGCAGCGGAGAAAGGGTGAAGACCATGGCGACGAAGAAGAAGAGCGATCTGTCGAGCTACACCGCGAAGGCGCCCCTCTCGCTGCGGACGCCGCCGGGGACCTCCGAGTACGAGGTCTGGACGGAGGACGACGCGCTCGTCGTGCAGGTCGGCAAGACCCAGCTTCGCTACCAGCTGCGCTGCATCGACGACCTGCACGCGATGCTGAAGGCGCACGGGGACTGGATGCCGCTCGGCAGCGCCGACGAGCAGAAGCCTGCGGCCGAGGGAACCGTGGAGGCCTGGGGTCGCTCGACGAAGAACCCGGTGGCCGGCTGGTATGGAACGAAGAAGGGCCTGCGGGGCCGCTTCGGCATGTACGTGCCGCCCGTCCTCGAGCACCTCGGGCTCGCGGAGCTGGAGCACGCGCCCAAGAACAACCGCATGCGCGCGAAGTGAGCGCGGCTCGCGTAGGCTCGCCGCATGACGACGCCGGGCCCCGCCCTCCCCTCGCTCGCTGCGGCGCGCGAGCAATTCCTCGCGATGGTCGAGTCCATCCGCCCCGATCTGCACCGCTACGCCTCGCGCCTCGTCGGCTCGGCGATCGAAGGGGAGGACGTGGTGCAAGAGACGCTGGCCAAGGCATTCTACCAGCTGAGCCTCTCGGCAGAGCTGCCGACGCTGCGCCCCTGGCTCTTCCGAATCGCACACAACACCGCGATCGACACGCTCCGTCGCTACGAGCGAAAGCACGTGGGGCCCATGCCGGAGCAGGAGCCCGTGGCTGACGACGTCCCGCGCGATCCCGAGGCGATGCGCGCGGCGCTCGCCGCGTTCACGCGCCTGCCGGTGCAGCAGCGGAGCGCGGTCATCCTCAAGGACGTGCTCGACGAGTCGCTCGAGGACATCGCGACGCACCTCGACACCAGCGTCGAGGCCGTGAAGGCGCTGCTCGTGCGGGGGCGGGGCAAGCTCCGCGCGCAAGCCGTCCAGGAAGCACCGCTCGCGCCCGCGAGCCCCCAGACGAGGGCCCAGCTCGCGCGCTACGTCGAGCTCTTCAACCGGCGCGACTGGCCGGCCGTCCAGGCGATGTTGCTCGAGGAGTGCAAGCTCGATCTGGTGTCGAAGTCGCAGCGCCGGGGCAAGGCGGTGGGGATGTACTTCGGCAACTACGCCAAGGAGACGGGGAACGTCTTCAAGCTCGGCCGCGTGGAGGGCCGGTCCGCGATCGGGGTGTTCCGCGGCGACCCCGAGGCGCTGGCGTACGTCATCCTGATCGAGCTCGAGGGCGAGCGCGTCTCGCTCATCCGCGACTTCCGCTACGTGCCCTATCTCGCGCGCGAGCTGGCGTTCACGGCCGACTGATCGACCGCCGCCCGGGGCTCCCGATCCGCGCCGCCGAGCGCCCTTCGCCGGGCCGCGAGTCGCGGGCGTGCGCGTCGTCGCGTTCGCGCTCGCGCGCGTCCTCGCGCTCGACGTCGGCGACCCGCGTCTTGGGCACGACCTCACCCAAGCGCGCGAGCTCCGACGTCAGGGCCTCCAGCTCGCGCCGCCGCCCGCGCGCCAGCGCCGCGAACCCGGCGCGCACCGCGAGCCAGGCGCCGAGCACCGTCAGGGGGATCGTCACGGGCAGGAGCCAGGCCGCGTGCAGCGCGATCATCAGCGGCACGCCGAGTCCCATGCCGATGCCACCTCCGACGCCCCCGACGACGCCGCCGAAGAGCCCGCCGACGAGCTGCGCGAGACGTTCGACGATGCGGACCCGCGTGCGGTCCCCGTCCGGTCGGACGACGACCTCGATGATGCGCTGCACGGCGGGCGGGCCGGACTGCCACACGACCGCACCCTGGGCCGTCGTGCGCGTGACCGTGCCAACCATCGCAAGCCGCTCGCGCAGGGTCTCGAGGATCTCCTCGAGGCGCGCATCGTCGAGCGGGGCATCGATCACGCACTCGGTCGAGAGGGCCATGGGGGCGCCGAACACCCGGGCGGCGAGCGAAGACCGGTCGAGCACCGGTGCGGGGCCGCCGGCGCGCAGCGCGGCGAGCTCGCGCTCGAGCTCGTCGACGCGCGCGCGCAGGGTCTCGGCATCGTCGCGGTAGGCGCTCATCGAGCCGTCGCATCGTAGCGCGCCGTGTCCCCGGCGGGGCAGCGCACCCACGACCTAGTCGACTCGCATCGCTCGCGTGCGCCCGCGCGGGACGAGCGCCGCGCTCGCCCTCGCCTGGCCCCCCCGGTAGAGTCCCCGGGGTGTGCGACCGACGTCTGACCTCCGCCCTCGCGCTCGCGCTCGCGCTGGCGCTCGGCGCCGGGCCGGCCCGCGCGCAGCTCGCCGCGGAGACGGAGAACGACGCGGACCCCGCCGGGACGCACCACGTCACGCCGCCGCCGCCTCCCGAGGCGCTGCCCCCGGACGTGACGCTGGAGATCCGCGGGGCTGCGATCATCCCGGCGTATCGCGACGCGCTCTGCCCCGGCGGTCACCAGTGCGTCTTCAACGCCGGCGTCGGCGTCGGCGTCGGCGTCGAGCGCCGCTGGCCGGACGGCTGGGGTTTCCTGTCCCGCTACGACGCCTGGATCATCGACGCGAGCTCGCTCTACGAGATCGGCATCATGCACTCGGCGCGCATCGGCGCGCGCTACGTGATCGATCAGTCCTCGATCGTGCACCCCTATCTCGAGGCGCTCGCGGGCTTCCTCGCGTTCGGCGACACGACCACCGTCGCGTCCGCGGGCGGCTCGGTGACCGCCGGCGCGGGCGCGGAGATCGAGCTCACCGACGTGCTGGTGCTCGACGTCGACGCCGAGCTGTGGGCGCTCGCGACCGGCTACTTCTCCACCCGGGACGGGGTGCGTCGGAGCGACGGGTTCGGGCCGAACATCGCCGTGCAGATCAGCGTCGGGCTCGAGGTGCTGCTCGGGGCGTTCTGAGCGGGGCACCTCACCCAGGATTGACAGCGGCGGCAGAACCCGAGAACACTGGACGCGTGGTGGACGGCGCGGGGGACACGGCGGCGCACGACCGCAGCGACGGGCCCTGCGCACGGGGGGCGCGCTGATGGCGATCGATCTCTTGGCGTCGCCTGGCAAGCAGGGCTCCGCGAGCACGAGGGGGTCCGTGCTGGTGGTCGACGACGAAGATCTCGTCCGACGCGCGATCACCCGCGTCCTCGAGCGCAGCGGCCAGCAGGTGGTCGCCGTGGACGGCGCCGCGGCGGCCCTCGGCGTGCTCGCATCGGGGAACGTCGACGCCGTGGTGTCCGACATCACGATGCCGGGCATGTCGGGCCTCGAGCTGCTCGCGGCCATCCGGGAGCGAGACGGCGACGTGCCCGTGATCCTCGTGACGGGTGCTCCGACGCTGGACACTGCGGTCGGCGCGATGGCGTACGGGGTCTTCGACTACGTGACCAAGCCGATGTTCGAGCGCCTCGCCGAGACCACCGCGCGGGCCGTCGGGCTGAGCCGGCTCGGTCGCCTGAAGCGGGCGGCCATGGAGGCCGCCGGGGCGCGCGCGGGCGCTGCGTTGGACCTCGCGGAGCTCACCTCGGCGTTCGGTCGCGCCATGAGCTCGCTCTGGCCCGCGTACCAGCCCATCATCGACCGCGAAGGTCTGCTCTTCGGCCACGAGGCGCTGCTGCGTGCCCGCGAGCCCTCGCTCCCCCATCCGGGTGCGGTGATCGACGCCGCCGAGCGGCTCGGCATGCTCGACGAGCTCGGGACACGCATGCGCGACCTCTCCGCGGAGGCGGTCCTCGGGACGGCCGACGCCGGGGTCCTCTTCGTGAACCTGCACCCGCGGGATCTCGACCACCCGAGCCTGATGGACGCCGAGACGCCGCTCGGATCCATGGCGAGCCGCGTCGTGCTCGAGATCACCGAGCGGAGCTCGCTCACCGGCAACAAGGGCGTGCGCGCCCGCGTCGCGCAGCTGCGCGAGCTCGGGTACCGCATCGCGGTCGACGACCTCGGCGCGGGCTACGCCGGTCTGACGTCGTTCGCGCTGCTCGAGCCCGAGGTGGTCAAGCTCGACATGACGCTCGTGCGCGACGTGGACACGGACACCACGAAGCAGAAGGTGATCGCGTCGTTCACGAGCCTCAGCCACGACCTCGGGATGCGCGTCGTCGCGGAGGGCATCGAGACGGCGGCCGAGCTGCGGACGACGCGCGATCTCGGGTGCGACCTCTTCCAGGGGTTCGCCCTGGCGCGCCCCGGGCCCGCGTTCCCGTCCTTCCTCTGGCCGCTCTCGTCGTGCGGAGCCTGACACCCGCGACGGTCCGGTCCGCCGCTGCCAGCCGATGAGCCCATTCTCCCCCGACGACTACCGCCTCCTGTTCGAGTCCGCGCCGGGCCTGCATCTCGTGCTCACGCCGGACCTCGAGATCGCCGCGGCGAGCGACGCGTACCTGCGCGCGACGATGACGGCGCGCGAGGCGATCGTGGGGCGCCCCGTCTTCGACGTCTTTCCGGACGACCCCGCCGACCCCGCGGCGAGCGCCGTCGCCAGCCTGCGCGCCTCGCTCGCCCGCGTGGTGGCCGAGAGGCGCGCCGACGCGATGGCCGTGCAGGAGTATCCCGTCCGGAGCGCGGGAGGCGCGGGCGCCTTCGAGCGGCGGTTCTGGAGCCCGCTCAACTCCCCCGTGCTGCGGTCCGACGGGACCCTCGCGTTCATCCTCCACTCCGTCGAGGACGTCACCGAGTACCTCACGGCACGGCATCTCGAGAGCACGCACGCCAAGGCCGTCGACGAGCTCCGAACGCGCGCGGGGGCGATGGAGTCGGAGATCTACCGGCGCGCTCGGGACATCCAGGAGGCCAACCAGAGGCTCCGCGAGCTCGGCTCCGAGCTCGAGCGCCGCGTCGAGGAGCGCACGGCGGAGCTCGTCCGCGCGAACGCCGACCTCTCGGCGCAGATGGCGCAGCGCCAGCGAGCCGAGGCGGCGCTGCGCGCCACGGAAGAGCAGCTCCACCGCTCGCAGAAGCTGGACGCGATCGGGCGCCTCGCCGGCGGGGTGGCGCACGACTTCAACAACCTGCTCTCCGTCGTGATCAGCTTCGGCCAGACGCTCCTGTCGGATCCGGCGCTGCCCGAGAAGCTGCGGCCCGACGTCATGGACATCCGCGACGCCGGGCTCCGCGCGGCCGAGCTCACGCAGCAGCTGCTCACGTTCAGCCGTCGTTCGGTCGTCGACTCCCGCGCGGTCGACGTGCTCGACATCGCGCGCGAGATCGAGTCCTTGCTCCGCCGCGTCCTGGGCGAGGACGTCGAGCTCGCGTTCATCCTCGCGCCCGGGTCCGCGAGCGTGCACATCGAGCGGAGCCAGTTCGAGTCGGTGCTGATGAACCTCGTGGTCAACGCGCGCGACGCGATGCCGCACGGCGGCACGCTGACCGTCGAGATCGCCCGCGTGGAGGTGGACGACGCCGAGGCGCGGGTCCATCTCGACCTCGCCCCGGGGCCCTACGTCCTGCTCGCCGTCACCGACACGGGCACGGGGATGGACGCGGCGACCCAGGCTCGGATGTTCGAGCCGTTCTTCACGACCAAGGAGGCAGGCCGGGGCTCGGGGCTCGGGCTCGCCACCGTCTTCGGCGTGGTGAAGCAGGCCGCGGGGGCGATCGGAGTCCACAGCAGGCTCGGCGCCGGCACCACGTTCAACGTCTACCTGCCGCGCGCCGATCAGCCGGCGGGGCTGCGCGCCTCGCTCCCCGTGCACGCGGAGGTGGTGGGCGGGGACGAGACGGTGCTGCTCGTCGAGGACGACGACGCGGTCCGGCGTGTCGCGATGCGCATCCTGCGCGACCTCGGCTACCACGTCCTCGAGCAGCGCTCCCCGACCGAGGCCCTGAGCATCGTCGAGGAGCATCCCGAGCGGATCGACGCGCTCGTCACGGACGTGGTGATGCCCGAGCTCGACGGCGCCGAGCTCGCGACGCGCGTGCGGGCGCTCCACCCCGGCATCCGTGTGCTCTTCATGTCGGGCTACACCGGCGACGTCGTGCTGCGCCACGCGATGCCCGACCACGAGGTCGCATTCCTCGAGAAGCCGATCACGCCACGCGGGCTCGGGCTGAAGCTGCGCGCCGTGCTCGATGGGCCGCGCCCGGCCGCCGGCCGCCCGGAGCGGTGATCACGACAAGAGAGCTCGCCACGGAGGTCCCGGACGGAAGCGCCGCGCACCGCGGACGGGAGGGGCCGGCGCGGCGAGCCGACACAGTTGCTGATCGCCGGGCAACACCTCCCTGCACTTTCCGCGCGATCTTCGGGCCCCGGAGAGGTAGCGTCGGCCGGATGAAGATCCGCACCTCGAGCGCCCACCTCCTTCTCGCGCTGGCTCTGTTCGCGTGCTCGTCGCCGACCTCCGGCGCGGACGCCGGGAGCGGCGCCACCGACGGCGGTCGGGCCGACACGGGCGGCGGCGCGACCGATACGGGCACGAGCAGCGTCGCCGCGTGCGAGGCGGCCGTCGACGCGGTGCGGGCCGCCTGCGTGGCCGAGGACCCGACGCACCCTCGCATCTGCTTCTACGACGCGCTCCGGCCGCTCTGCACGACCGGGCGCACCGACTACGTGCAGGCCGTGTTCGAGTGCCTGCAGATGGACGCGTGTCAGACGCCGTCCGACCCCTCGGGCGCGCGCGCCTGCGTCGAGGCGCTGATCGCCTCGCGCGCGACCGCGGCCGATCGCGCGTTCGGCGCGGCGATCTGCGCGTGCAGCGCGACGCCGGAGCCGAATTGCGACATGGACCTGCCCTCGTACACGCTCGGGACCACGATGATGATGCGCGAAGCGGACGTAGAGGCCGCGCGCACGTGCACGATGACGATGGGGTGCTCGAACACGATGGCGTGCGTCGAGGCGTCGCCCCTCGCTCCCGTGTTCTCCTGTCCTTGATCACCCCAAGGCGGCGGCTCGCGGACGGCGGCGTGCGACGAGCGCCAGGAGCGCGAGCACGGTGAGCGACGCAGCTCGATCTCGGCGCCCGGCCGCGGCACACCCGCAGCCGCCGCTCGTCGGCTCGACCAGGCGCCCGGCGTCGGTGACGCCTCCGTCCGTGCCCGCGCTGCTCGCCGCGTCGCCCGTCGTCGTCGACCCCGCGTCGGCGCCCGCATCGGGGCCCACACCGCCAGCGTCAGGGGGCGCGCCCGCGTCGACGAGCGCGCCCGCGTCGGGGCTCGCACCACCCGCGTCGACGTCGACGGTGCCGGCATCCGGAAGGGGCATCCCCGACCTGCAGGGGAGCGCGTCGAGGCCGCCCGTCGCCACGAGGGAGACGTGCGACGCGGCCTGGTCCAGGTCGAGCTCGGTGCCGCCGATCCAGTCTGCCACGGACGCGTCCGCCTGCAGGGCGCAGCTCATCCACGCGACGGTGTACCGGCGGAAGTAGACCGAGAGGGACGCATCACCGCGGCCGCACACCGTCGGGCAGATGGCGTCGCCCGGCTCCTCGGCGTCGCAGTGAGCCGAGCCGGTGACGACGACGCGCATGTGGGGCGCCGGCGTGAGCGGGTACACCGTGTCCTTCCAGTTCGACCCGTTGCAGGCGCCCACGTCCTCGGCCAGCACGTGCGCGGTCGGCTGCGTGAGCGTGGGCGCCGCGGCGGCCGCGACGCCCGTGTCGTCCTGCCCATCGAGGACGACGACCGCGTCGATCTCGGGGTGTCCCTGGGCGGCGAGGAAGACGGCGAGCCCCCCGTACGAGTGGCCGATGACGCCGCGTCGCTCCCCGTCGACGAGCCCCGCGATCGGCGAGGCCGCCTCGGCGCTCCGGGCCACGCCCCAGTCGAGCAGCGCCCGGATCTGGCGGGCGTTCGCGGCGTGATCGCACGCGACGAAGTTGCAAGGCATGTTGGGCACGAGCGCCACGAAGCCGCGGGACGCGAGCGTGCGCGCCATCTCGGCCATGTTCGCGCCCGTGCGCGACGAGCCGTGGACGACCGCGACGACCGGCATCGGCGCGGTCGCGCCGGTCGGGTAGTAGACCAGGACGCGGATGTTCGCGGCGTCGAGCGTGATCGAGCCGGCGTCCCAGGTCGTGAACGAGAGCGGACCGCGCGTCTCGGGCTGGGCGAGAGCGCCGGGCGCGCCGGCGAGCACGAGCGTGGTCGCGAGCGCCAACGCCATGCTGGCTCTTTGCATCGGGCGATTATCCGCCCGCCTCGCGCCGCGCGTAAAGACCGGTACCGCTCCGCCGGAGACGAGGCTCGCGCGCGGCATGCGCCTCGAGGCCTACCCCTGGGGCAGGCTCATCGCGCGCTGGTCCACCTGCTGCGCGAGCACGCGCCGGTCGACGTCGGCGAGGTCCGGCCGGTAGCCGAAGATCGCCCAGGGCGCCGCCCCCGACAGGACGCCGACGAGCCAGTCGTTCTCCGGGTGCTCCGTCGGGCACGTGTAGTCCTTCGCGCGCGAGCGAATCTTGATCTCCTCGGTCGCCGCGCCGCGGCGGCGCGTGGTCGTCTTCTTGTAGACGAGCAAGATGTCCCGCCGCGGCTCGACGACGAGCGCGTCGTCCGCGTGGAGCACGACCCAGGTCGGCGTGACGCACACGTATCCACGCTTGGTCGGCTGGTACATCGTGCGCGGATCGCGCAGCTCGGAGTCGATGTGCGCCAGCGCCTGATCGCGTCGCGCGCCGTCACCGAGATGACCCAGCTGGATGTCCGGATAGATCATGAGGACCAGGCCCCAGAGCATCCCGAAGGGCGCCATCAAGAGGATCGGGATGGCGATGCAGAGCACGAAGCCCGTCACGAGGCCGATCCCGAGCAAGACGGCTCCGACGAGCAGTCCGGCGAAGCTCACGCCGAGCATCCAGAAGCCTTGTTTCCGGATCACGGTGCGGAGGGCCAGCGTGGGCGGCATCGGGCGCGGAGCTTAGCCGATGGCGGCGGCGAGATCCCGACCCCCTCGGGCCTCGCACCCCGCGACGCGACGGCCCCGCGCGGGGTAAGCTGCCCGGATGCTGTACGCGCTCGCCCAAGAGGGCCACTTCCTGCTGACCTGGCTCGTGCTCACGGTCGTCGCCTTCGGGCTGACGATGGCGATGTCCGGCGCGCTCTTCTATCGGTACTACGCGCACCCGACGTTCGAGACCTGGCAGCACAAGTCGAACCCGCAGTTCCCCAAGCCCGCGATGGTGCGCCGCGAGGTGCTGCAGATGCTCAAGGGCATCTACACGGCGACGTTCTGCCCGGCGCTCGCGCTTCACCTGGTGGACGCGGGCTGGTCGCATGCCTACGGGGGACTCGGCGGGTACGGCGTGCCCTACCTGGTGTTCACCTTCTTCTTCGTGTGGATCGCGTCCGATCTCTACGAGTTCGCCTACCACCGCCTCGGACACACGCGCGCGTTCTGGTGGTCGCAGCACAAGCCGCACCACGCGTTCGCGAACCCCTCGCCCTTCTCGGTGATCGCCGACGACCACCTCGACCAGCTCATTCGGTCGCTGCCGATGCTGGTCATCCCGATGATCATGCCCATCAACATGGACCTGCTCTTCCTGACCTACGGGGCGTTCTTCTACGGGTACGGGGTGTACCTGCACTGGGGCTTCGAGGTGCGCTGGCCCGACGCGCACCACCCGTGGATCAACACGAGCTTCCAGCACTACCTGCACCACGCGAAGTCGACCGTGAACAAGCCGATCCACACGGGCTTCTTCTTCAAGCTCTGGGACAAGCTCGCGGGCAGCACCTACGACGCGGGGCCCGCCGAGTGCGTCTGCGCGCGCTGCGCCGTCGCGCGCGGCGAGCGGACGCGCGAGGCGTTCGAGGCCGTCGAGAAGCCCGACTACTCCGTGCTCCTCAAGCCGTCGTTCTGGCTGCGCGGCGCACGCGTGGCGCAGGAAGCCGCGTAGGGGCGCGCGTAGGGTTCGGCGCCCCTCAGCCGGGGGCGTCGGCGCCCGTGAGCGAGGCCCCCGCGTAGTCGGCGTCGGCGTCGATGCCGGCGACGACGAGCGTCAGCGGCACGGCGTCCGCTCCGAACGAGGAGCCCCACGCCACGGTGGCGACCCTCGCGCGCTGCGTCCGGCCCTCGTGGACGACGGCGAGGACGTCGCCGGCCTCGATGTCGCCTGCGTAGCGGTCGATGACGAGCACGATGCTCGTCGCCTCCATCGCGTACGAGCGGCGGACGGTGCCCTCGAAGCGGCGCGGCTCGGGATCGGCCTCCATGATTCGCCCTGCTCCTTTCCTCAGGACGCGCCGAGCGTCGCCGCGACGGCCTCGACGAGGGCGCGGACGCGCGCGTCGCCGACGTCCGACCGAGGGAGATCGAAGAACACGTCGAGCCCGTGGACCGTCGTCGGGGGCAGCGGGGCGCCCTCGACGTGTGCGCAGACGCGGATCACCAGCCGCTCCTCGGCGTGCGAGAAGCCGAGGCGCGTGCACGGCTCGCCGTCGTGGCAGGTGATGGCGTCGAGCCGCCACTCGGTCGCGAGCGTGGTGCCCGGCTCCAGCCCCGCGACCCGCGCGCGCTCGTCGGTGCTACAGGCGTGGGACGGCGCGACGTCGCCAGGATCGTCGCCGGAGGGCGCAGGGCCTGCACCGGTGGCGGCGACCCCGTCGCTCGACGCATCCGTCGGCGACGACCCGTCGGGGCCCCGGAGCCACCCGACGGCGACGACCACCACGGCGACCACGACGCCTGCCCACCAGAGCCCCGCCTGCGAGGAAGGTTTCGCGCTCATGCGAGCGGCATGATGCCTCATCCGCGGGCGCCTCGCTCCCGCGTCCCCACCGCCAAGCCCCGGGCCTGTGCGAGAGTCCGATGGCGATGCCGAGCCGCGCGTACCTCTCTCTCTGGGCGATCAGCGGTCTGGCGGCCTGCGCGTGCGGCGCTCCGCCACTGGCGGCGCCCGCGACTCCCGGCGCGCCGACACCGCCGACGATCCCCGCGTTCGAGGTCCACGAGTGGGGGCTCGTGCGCGGCACCCTGGACGACCACGTGGTGATCTCGGGCCCGCTCGGGCAGGCGCCGGTCGTGGTGATGGCCAAGCCGGTGCTGTACTTCCATCGCGACGCGGCACGCCCCGGCGAGGCGGCGCTCGTCGTCGACGTCGACGTCGAGATCGCCAGTGGGCGGGTGGTCGAGCACTGGCCGCCCTCGTCCGATGCCGGCTCGGGAGCGGAGGCCACGGGCCGCGTCTCGTGGCACGGCGTGCTCGTGCAGGACGGCAGCTGCCACGGCGGCCGCTACCCCACCCTCGCCGACGAGCCCTGTCGCTCGCTCGGAAGCGAGTGCGAGGCGGCCTCGCTCGGCTCGGTCGAGACGCCCGACTCCGACTGCCTCTCGTGGCCGCGCCCGCCGGACGACGACGGGCCGACGGAGGCGTGGGCTCACCTCTTCTATCGAGGCGAGCGAACGAGCGCGCCCGCGCTGCCGCTGCGCTTCGAGCCGCAGCCCGACGGCACCCTGCGCGTCACCGCGACGGGGAGCGATCCCGTGCCAGGCCGGATCCTCCGCGTGCGGCGCGCGGGCGGCGTCCCGGGGATCGTGGACGCGGCCGAGGTCGCCGATCCGCCCGCCCCAGGCGCCTCGATCACGATCGCCGCGCCGGCCGGCACGCTGGCCACGGCGGCCGAGGCGCTCGCCGCCTCCCTGCGCGCGGCCGGGATGACGGACGACGAGGTCGCTGCGTTCCGCCGCTCGTGGGACGCGACCCTCTTCGGTCCGACCGCGGTCGCCGCAGCGGCCACCGCCGAGGTCAGCGCGACGGTGACCACGATCCCATCGACGGCCTCGCCTTCTGCGCCGCCGAGCGTCACGACGTCGGTGCTCTACGTGCTGCCCTCGTCCAGCGCCGACGCCCTCGCGACGCTGCGTATCACGCCGGCGCCGAGCGCCGTGCGCCGCGCAATCGCGGTGTGGATGGACGAGGCGACGCATCCCTGAGCGCTCGCCTCGCGAGTGCGGCCCCGCCGACGTTCCGCGACACCTCGCCCCGCGGCGTCCGCGGCATGTTCACCCGACGCGTGCCCGAGCGCCGGGCGGAGTATCCTCGCCGGATGGTGCGGCAGGTCGTCGTGGCTCTCTCGCTGGCGCTCGCCGCCTGCTCGGCCTCCAGCACGCCGTCGGCGCGCGCCGCGCTCGAGCGCGGCGCCACCATCACGGTGCTGCGCACGGTGTCGGAGCCACCGCCGGGCGGCGACGGGCCGACCATCGTGGAGCTGGAGATCACGCGCGGCGACGCCAGGCGAGCCGTCCGTGCGATCGGCGCCGAGCCCTTCGGTGACGGGGCGCTCGTGCTCTTCGAGGACCGCTCGCTCTCGCGCCTGAGCGTCGGCCCGGACGGCGCCGAGGCGATCGACACCGGCGTCGACTTCGTGCCCGTGCTCGCGCCCGACGCGAGCGCGTTCGCGTACGCGCGCACCGGCGACGGGCTCGCCCACGCGCTCGTCGTCCAGGGCGCCCAGGGCTCGCTCGTGCTGGCCGAGGGCCTGGCGTCGATCGGCGCGCTCCGCTTCGTCGATCCCGCGACGCTGGTCTTCGTCGGCGCGCGATCCGGCGGCGTCGCCGGGCTCTGGATCGCGCGCGTGGCGGGCGACGCACGTGCGTCTTGCCTCACCAACTGCTCGCTCCGCACCGGGGAGCCCTGGGGGGATGCCTTCGTGCCGCCGCCGGTCGAGCTCGACACGCTGGAGATCGACGGCGACGCACTGCGCTTCGTCGACGCACGCGGCGAGCCCCGCGTGATCCGGGGGATCGCGCCGTGACGCGCCTCGCGCTCGCCACCACGTTGTTCTTCGCCGTCGCCGCGCCCGCGCACGCGCAGCTGTTCCGCCGCCCCGTCGCCTGCGACTCGTGCATCGCAGGCTGGTACTACTTCGATCACGACGCGTCGGGCGGCACCGAGGACTGGAACTGCAGCGGCTCGACGTACGACGGGCATCGCGGCTCGGACTTCTCGCTGGCCGGTGGCAACGGCGCCATCGACACGGGCTACGACATCGTCGCCGCCGCCGACGGAGTCGTCCGCAGCACCGCCGACGGCTTCTTCGACCACTGCACGGCGTGTCCCGCCTCGGGCGCGTCGACCACGTGCGGTCTCGGGTTCGGCGGCGGCTTCGGCAACCACGTGGCGATCGATCACGGCTCCTACACCGTCTACTACGCCCACATGCGCACCGGCTCGGTGCGTGTGTCGCCGGGCGAGAGGGTCACGTGCGGCCAGGTGATCGGACAGATCGGAAGCTCGGGCTGCACGACCGGGGCCCACACCCACTTCGAGCCGCGGCCCCTCGCGGGTGCGTACCTCACCGCGTTCGACCCCTTCGCCGGGAGCTGCTCGGCGACGTCTCCGTCGCGCTGGGTGTCGCAGGGCGCTCACCGAGCGATGCCCGCGCCGACGTGCGACGGCACGCCGCCGCCGCCGACGTGCCCTTCCGGCTGGTTCGACGTCTGGACGTGCTCGGGTGGTGCGCGTCGGCGCTGCGTCGCGGGCGTGACGATGATGGACGACTGCAGCCCGGGCAGCTGCGAGAGCCGCCCGGTCGGCACCGACGACGTCTGCGACGCGGACGGCGACGGCTTCGCCACCGACGAGGGCGACTGCGACGATCACGCCGGGGCGGTCCATCCGGGGGCGAGCGAGACGTGCGGCGACGGCGTCGACCAGGACTGCACGGGCGGCGACCTCGCGTGCCCCCCCGGCGATGCCGGCCTCGACGCGGCCACCGTTCCGGGGGTCGATGCCGCCGTGGTCCCGGGGGTCGATGCCGCGGCGTCGCCCCCCGACGGCGCGCGACCGGACGGCGCGCCGCCGGGCGCAGACGGGGGATCGCGCGACGCGGCGCTCGGGCTCGACGGGGCACGAGGACGCGGAGCGCTGGCCGGGGGCTGCAGCTGCCGCGTGGGAGCGAGCGCAGGGGCCCGCCCCGCGCGCGCCGCGTTCGTCGCCGGCCTCGCGGCCCTCGCGATCGCGACCACCCGGCGCCGGCGGGCGCGACGGGCCATCCGGGCCTGACCGAGGCGAGCGGACGCCCGCGCGCTCCGCGCTATCCTGCGCGCGTGCGCGTCACTCGCGTCGTCCCCACGCTCGCGCTGCTCGTCGTCTCGCTCGCCTCCGCGTGCGGGAGCGCGACACCGTCCGAGCCGCCCGCGACCTCGGCCTCACCGACGGCCGCGGCGCCCGCTCGGCCGACGCCGCTCGGCGCCCGCTCGCCGCGCCAGTCGGTCGACCTCGATGGCGATGGCCGCGCGGACGTGATCGTCGAGTCCGCGGGCGACCAGGGCGCCGGCGTCCACCTCGGCGGCGCAGCCCCGCGCCTCGCCCCGTTCGTCCTCTCGGGGCCCGACGCCGCCCCGGCGTTCGGGCGGGACGCGATGGGTGTCGGCGACCTCGACGGCAACGGCTGGTCCGATGTGGCGATCGCCGACGAGCTGTACCATCACGTGCTCGTGTACCTGGTCGGCCCGGAGGGCGTCGCCGCGCCGCAGGCGCTGGACGTCCCGACGGAGGGCGCGCCCATCGCTCGCGTCCACGCGTCGGCGGCGGGCGACGTGAACGAGGACGGCTTCGGCGATCTCGTCGTCGGCAGCGCGAACGCGATCTATCTCCACCTCGGCAGCGCGAGCGGCCTGGTTGCGACGCCGACGCGGTTTGCCGGCAGCGGCGGGTACGGCGCGTCGGTGTGCGGCGGGGGCGACGTGAACGGCGACGGACACGCCGACGTCGTCGTGGGCGCGAGCGAAGAGCACGCGATCTACGTCCACCTCGGCGACGGACGCACGCTGGGCGCCGCGATCCGCCTCGACGGCGGCGGGCAGCAGATGGGCGACGACGTCGCGATGGCCGGCGACGTGAACCACGACGGGCTCGCCGACGTGGTGACGAGCGGCTACGGTGGCAACGGTGGGTGGATCTTCTACGGCAGCCGCACGGGCCTCGGCCCGACCCCGACCTCGCTGGGCGCCGCGGAGCCAGCGGGGTGGTCGCTCTGGGTCTCGGCCGCCGGCGACGTCGACGGCGATGGCTTCGACGACGTGGTCACCGGCGGGTACTCGAGCGATGGTGCGTTCCTCTACCGCGGCTCGCCGGCGGGCCTGGCCCCGGAGCCGCAGCGCCTGCCGCCGATCTACCCCGAGGTGCCCTGGATGTACCGCGTGCGCGGCGTCGGCGACGTGAACGGCGACGGCTTCGCCGACGTCGTGGTCGACAACGTGGGCGCCCCGCGCTTCCTCTACTGGGGTCGTGCGACCGGTCTCGGCCCGGCGCCCGTGCGCCTCGACGCGCGCCCCGACCCGAGCGCGCCCGTGATCGCCGCGCCGCCCCCACCCGTCACCTTCCCGCCCGTCGAGGACACGTGCGCCGTGGACCGCGACTGCGTGCGCGTGCAGAAGCTCGACGACGGCTGCTGCCCGATGTGCGCGCAGTACGTCGCCGCGACACCCGCGTGGGCCGCGCGCGTCGAGGCGATCTGTGACGCGCGCCCGGGCGCCTGCGCGATCAGCTGCATGGAAGGCCCGCCCCCCACCGCCCGCTGCGAGGCGGGCCGCTGCGTGCTGCGGCCCTAGTCCTGGCGCACTCGAGCATGACGACCTTCCGCCCCTGCGTGCTGATCCCCACGTACGACAACCCGCGAACCATCCGCGACGTCGTGCTCGCCGTTCGCTCGGTCGTCCCCGCGGTCGTCGTCGTCGACGACGCGAGCGCCGAGCCGAACCGTCTCGAGGTCGAGAGGCTCGGACAGGAAGGGCTCGCGCTCGTCACGCACAGGTCCGTCAACGGCGGCAAGGGCGCGGCCATGAAGACCGGCTTTCGGTTCGCCCTCGAGCACGGCTTCACCCACGCGATCCAGGTCGACGCCGACGGCCAGCACGCGCTCGCGGACGTGGCGAAGTTCCTCGCGATCTCGGCCGAGCGCCCCGAGGCGCTGGTGCTCGGCCAGCCCATCTTCGACCACACGGCGCCGAGGCATCGCATGCTGCTGCGGCAGCTCACCATCTTCTGGACCCGGCGCGAGGTGGGCAGCGACGCGGTGGGGGATCCCCTCTGCGGCTTCCGCGTCTACCCGCTCCGGCAGGCGATCGAGACGCACACGATCGGGGACCGCATGGACTTCGACCCCGAGATCGCCGTGCGCCTGGCGTGGATGGGCGTGCCCATCGTCCACGTGCCGACGCGCGTGCGCTACTTCACCCGCGCCGAGGGCGGCGTGACGCACTGGCGCGCGATCGAGGACAACTGGCTGATCAGCAAGATGCACACGCGGCTGATGTTCCGGCGCGTCATGCACTCGCTCTTCCGGACTCCGCTCGCGCTGCCGCCAGGCTGAGTTTGCAGGGGCCCTGAGCGGGCCCCTCGACGCACCAGCGGAGCCGGATGCGTCTCACCCCTCGCTCCGACTCGTCGCTTCGCTCCTCGCGAGGCACACCGCTCGTCACGCGCGGCCACCGGATCCTGCCCGCGGCCGTCGTCGATTTTGGGACAGCCCTTGAGCTTCCAGTGGGCGTGAGCCGCTCGGGATGTGTGGAATCCTGAGCGTGAGCCGCCCCCTCGACGCGCTGGCGGAACCGGATGCGCCTCCCGAGTCCGTCGTCGATCCGGGGACAGACTCCGACTCCCGCGACGCCGCCGGCTGCGTGACCGAGGCGGGCGCGGTACAAGGCGGGCATGGCCTCGGTCACGTCGGTCGCCCGCGACTTCACCGCCCCGTATGCGCCGCTCGAGTCCTGGTTCTACGACCGGGTCATCGCGCCCGCCGTGGCTCGGCAGGGACGGCGACTGCTCGACGAGATCGGCAGCGTGCTTCCCGACACGGGTCGCCTGCTCGACGTGGGCTGCGGGGGCGGCCAGGTCGCTCTGCTGCTCGCCGCACGGCGGCCCGCCCTCTCGATCACGGGCCTCGACCTCTCGCCGGAGCAGATCGCGCGCGCGCGGCGTCGCGCCGCCGGACAGGGCGAGCGGATCGAGTTCGTCGTGGGCTCGGCGCTCGAGCTGCCGTTCGCCGACGCGAGCTTCGACGTGGTCCTGAGCGTCGCGTCGATCAAGCACTGGCCCGACCCCGCGCGCGGCCTGGCCGAGTGCGTCCGGGTGCTCGCCCCCGGAGGCGCGCTGCTCGTCATCGAGGCGGATCGCGGCTGCCGCCTGGCGGACGCGCGGCGCTTCGTCGAGGGCTGGGGCGTCCCACGCGCCCTGCGCCCCGCCGCCCTCGCGGCGTTTCGCACGTGGGTGGCAGGTCAGTCGCTCGACCTCGACGAGGCGCGCGGGCTGCTCGAGCCCCTCGCGCTCGTCGACGCCTCGGCGCAGCGCGTCGAGGGCATGCCCGCGCTCGCTCTTCGCGGGCGCAAGCGCCGCGCGCCCTGAGGGCTCACGCGCGCCCGGCGGCGGCCCCTGGCGCGAGGCCTCCCCGCATCTTGCGGTTGTAGGCGTCCTCGCCCATGCGCTGGACGAGCGCGACCTGCTCGCGCAGCGCCTTCACGTACGAGCGCGACTGCCGATCGTAGTTGGCGTTCATCACCGCCAGGCCCACGACCATCTCCAGCGCGCCGGGGTTCTTCACCAGCGCGCGCAGCACGGCGCGCCAGAAGTGGGGCGCCGTCTCGCGATCGACGCCGACCAGGCGCATCAGCTCGGGCAGCGCGCTCACGATGTGCGCGATGCGGTGCAGCGGCGGCCGATGCTTGCGAGCCGTCTCGAGCTGTTCGGTGGTCACCTTCACCCGCGCGAAGTGGTTCTTCGGCGCGTAGAGCTGCTCGAGAACGTCCGCGAGGTCGCTCAGGATCTCGGTGCGCGGGCGCTGCGTGACGAAGTTGAGCCCCGACGTCGCCGTGTCGGTGCGATCCTCGTCCGGGTTCTGCACGATCCCCTCGCGGAAGAGCCGGCCTTCGCGCTCGAGCCGCTTGGAGAGGTCGGTGTTCGGCAGCGCGTGAAGGGGAAGCACCAGCGTCGGGAAAGCGCCCGTCCTCTGGACCATCGAGAGCATCTTCGCGGCGGACCTCGTGTCCTCGCCGTCGAAGCCCAGGATCAGGCCGGTGTTCACGACGATGCCGTAGGAGTTGACGATGCGGACGGCCTCTTCGGCGGGCATCGCCGTGTTCTGGCCCTTGTGGGTCTTCTCGAGGACCTTCTCGTCGCCGCTCTCGATGCCCATGAAGATGTAGCGGAAGTCGTTGTCCCGCATCAGCCCGAGGATCTTCGGCAGCCGCGCGAGGTTCATCGTCGCCTCGGTGCTGTAACAGAAGGGGTGGCCGTGGGCCTGGTTCCACTCGCGCATGGCGGTGAGCACCTCTTCGGTGCGCGCGATGTTGCCGATCAGGTTGTCGTAGCCGAAGTCGATCTGCCCGCGGAACCCGAGGTCGTAGAGCGCCTGATGCTCCGCGAGGATGCGCGCCACCGGCTTGGTCCGCGGCTTGCGGCCGAAGATCTCGATCTGGGCGCAGAACTCGCACGCGAACGGGCAGCCGCGCGTGAAGTTCATGCCGACGAAGAGGTACTTGTCGAGCCTGGCGAGGTCGTAGCGGGGGACCGGCGCGTGTGCGAGGTCGAACGTCTCCTTCGACCGGTAGATGCCGGCCGACTCGCCTCGCGCGAGGTCCGCGAGCAGGCGCGGGAGCACCGGCTCGGCCTCCCCCGCGACGACGTAGTCCGCCATCCCGACGAAGAGCTCGGGCTGCAGCGTCGGACCTGCCCCGCCGACGACGACCGAGACTCCGACGGCGTGCGCGCGCTCGCACAGGCGGCGGATCGGGATCTCCTGGGGACCCTTGCCGGAGATGAAGAGCACGTCGGCCCAGGCGATGTGGGCGTCGGTGATGGGCTCGACGTCCCCGTCGACGAACTTCAGCTCCCAGTTCTTCGGCAGGTGAGCTGCGACCACGAGCAGGCCGAGCGGTGGCGCCGCGGAGCAGCCACCCAGCAAGCGAAAGACGGCTCGCGGGTTGTAGAACGTGTTCTCGAGGAACTCCGGCCTCACGAGCAGGCAACGAACTCTTCCGGTTCCGAGCTTGCGCATCGGTCCCCCCTGGGCCGCGCGCGGTTAGGAACACGACGGCGAGCGGTGAGACTGCAACGGCGCTGGGGGCGTGGATTGCGCCCGCGCAAGCGCAACGCGCGCGGGTCCGTGATGCTGTCGGATGCCGATTGGCTGAGCGCGATGCGCATTCGTTTCATCTACCCGCGCTTCCAGCGCTACATGGAGGCTCATCCGGATCTCGCGAGCATCCCGACGGTCGCGGGCCTCTGGCGCTACCGCATGCCGCCGGCGCTCGGCCTGCAGATCCTCGCCACGCTGACGCCCCCGGACGTCGAGTGGGCCATCACGGACGCCAACGTCGAGCCGGTGGACTACGACGAGCCCGCCGATCTCTTCGCGATCAGCTTCTTCACGCCCCAGGCCGAGTCCGCCAACGCGATCGGCGACGAGCTGAGGCGGCGCGGCAAGACGGTGATCATGGGCGGAATGCACCCGTCGATGCACCCGAAGGACTCCGTGCCGCACTGCGACTCCGTGTGCGTCGGAGAAGGGGAGCGCATCTGGTCACGCATCGTCCAGGACGCTCGCAGCGGCCGACTCGCGCCGCGCTATCAGGGCGAGCCCGCGGCGCCCGAAGAGATGGTCACGCCGATCCCCAACCTCTTCCCGAAGCTCGATGGCTACGACTGGAACGCCCAGCTCGTGCAGGTCGCGCGCGGTTGCCCGTGGGAGTGTGACTACTGCAACCTGCCGATCCTCCAGAGCCGCCGCGTGCGCCTGCGCCCGGTCGAGCGCGTGGTGGAGAACGTGCGGCAGCTCGGGGGCAAGGACTTCTACATCACCGAGGACGTCGTGCTCACGCAGTCGCGCCCGATCGCGCGATACGCCGATTCCCTGTTCGGAGCGCTCACCGCCGAGCGCGCGAACATCTTCCTCACGAGCTCGCTCTCGTTCCGGAACACGCCCGAATTCCTCGATCTGCTCGCGCGCGCGGGCACGCGATCGCTCTACGTCACCACGGGCTTCGATCCGATCTCGCGGGGCATGTACGAGGGCGACCCGGCCCTCACCACCCGCGCCGTCGAGATCGCGCGGCGCATCCAGGATCACGGCATCCGCTTCTTCGGTGCCTTCGGATTCGGCTTCGACGAGGACCCCCCGGAGGTCTTCGACCGCGTGCTCGAGTTCTGCGAGCGCGCCGGGGTCGTCACGGCCGAGTTCTTCGTCGTCGCGCCTTTCCCGAACACCCCGATGTGGAAGCGGCTCTCGGCGGAGGGACGCCTGCACCACGAGCGCTGGTCCGAGTACAACGGCGGCCACGTGGTGTTCCGGCCCAAGCACATGACCGAGGAGCAGCTGCTCGCGGGCTTCAGGCGCTGCTGGAACGAGTTCTACGCGCGCGTCCCGGTCGACGAGGCGCTCAGCTGCTTCCAGCACGTCCACCCGCTGCACGCCTGAGCGGGCCGCGCCCTCACGTCGGGCTCACGCGGTCCCGTCGACGCGATCGAGGTGCTGCCAGAGCGGGCCGGTGAGCCCGCGACGCCGGAGGAGGGCGAACATCCGCGGCCGGAAGTTCACGCCGAGCTGAGGGATGACCCAGCGCGGGTGGCGGCCCCTCTCGCGATCGAGCAGCTCGAGGATGGCCTCGCGGAGCGCGCGACGACCCTCGGCCAGCGCCCGGTCGAGGGACTCGCGCTCGTCGTTCCAGAGCATGAGGATCGCGGCCGGTGGATCCATGTCGACCACGAGGTCGAGGGTCCGACGCACGCTGTCGAGCGTCTCGCCCGGCGTGCCGAGGATGAACGTGTGGCAGTCCTTCAGGCCGGCGCCGCGAGCGACCGCGCGTAGCCGGCGGATCGCCTTCACGTCGAAGCCCTTGCTGAGACGCGTCAGGACCGCGTCGTCCCCGGAGTCGCTCCCCACCTCCATGCCGACCGCGCCCGCGCGGCGCATGGCCTCGGCGAGCGGCGGATCGAAGCAGACGGGGTTCACGTACGCGGTCCACGGCGTCGAGAGGCCCCGCCGCACGATCGCGTCGCAGACCGCGCGGGCGTGGCGCGCCGGAAGGTTGAACACGGCATCGACGACGAAGACGTGGCGGGCGCCCGCCTCGAGCGCGAGCGCGAGCTCGTCCACGACACGCTCGGGGTCCCGCAGGCGGTGCGTGCGGCCCTCGATCTGCGGGTACGAGCAGTAGCTGCAGAGCATCGGACAGCCGCGCTTGGTCTGCACGGAGTCGGTCCCGCAGAGCTCGTAGTGCCGGCGATCCACCAGCCTGCGGTCGACGAGCGGCAGGGTGTCGAGCGACGCCAGCCCCGCGGGACGCGGGCTGCGGACCGCGCGCCCCCGGTCGAGCCGCACGATGCCGGGGACCCGCGCGAGCGCCGTCCCGCGCGAGAGCGCCTCCACCAGAGCCGCGAAGGCGACCTCGCCCTCGCCCGCGATGCCCACGTCGGCGCCGATCTCGACCAGGAGCGCCTCGGGCAAGATGCTGAAGCCTCCGCCGCCGAGCACCACGCGGGCCTCGGGCGCGTGGGCGCGGACCACGGCGACGAGCGAGCGGTAGTAGTCGATCGCCGCGTCGAGCGGTCCGTAGGCGTTGTCCTGCAGGTTTCGGATCCCGATCGCCACCAGATCGGGACGGAAGTCCGCGAGGGTCACGGCGAGCGCCGCGTGCGGATCGGCCTCGAAGCAGAGGTCGACGAAGATGCGCTCGTGCTCGGGCGGACATGCCGCGAGGACCGAGAGCACGCCGAGGGGAATCACCGGGTCGGGGAGCCGCTCGCGATTCCCGGCGACGAAGGCGATGCGCATCCGAGCTCAGTCGACCGGCGTCTGCACGGCGGTGGAGAGGGTTCGTCGTGACACCTGATGCCTCGTACTCCAGCCTGTGGGGCTCCGGTTGCGCTCGGCCTATCGGCCCGGACGCGACGCCCCGAAGCGTGCCGGCGAGAGCGCATCCGCGTGCCCGTGCGCGCGACCCAGCACGCTCGCGACCGTCACCTCGGCCGCCGCCACGCCGACCGTCATCCCCTGGCCGCCGAGCCCGGCGAGCCACGAGAGGCCCTCGATCCCAGGATCGCGACCGGCGACCGGCGCGCGATCGGAGGCGAAGGTCCGCAGGCACGCCCAGGCTCGCCTCAGCGGGAGCGTGGCGAGCACGGGCGCGGTCCGCGCGAGCTTGCGCCCGAGCGCCTCGACGGATCGGGGCTCGACCGGCGGAACGCCCGCGGGCCACGGCTCCTGATCGCAGGGGCTCGCGAGCACTCCCGCCGACTCGGGCCGGAAGTAGACCTCGTCCTCGAGGCGCCACACGACGGGCCCGCCGCCCGGACCGCCACCCGTGCCGGCGAGCCACGCGAGGTGCCGGCGGTAGGAGACGAGGGGCAGGCTCGCTCCGCAGAGCTCTCCCAGCGCGCGCGCCCACGCGCCCGCCGCGAGCACGACCTGACCCGACGCGAGCCTGGCCCCGCCCTCGAGCACGACGCCCTCGACGCGATCGCGATGCGAGAGGAACCCGGCCACGCCGGTGCCGGTCCGCACCGCGACCCCGCAGTCCCGCGCGCCGCGCGTCAGCGCCGAGAGCAGCGCGTGCGTGTCGAGGACGCCGCTCTCGGGCAGCAGAGCTCCGCCCGGCGCGTCACCCCCGTCGAGCACCGGGACGTGTCGACGGAGCTCTGCCGCGCTGAGCATCTCGGCGCGATGCCCCTGCGCGCGCGCGTCGGCGGCGACCGAGTCGAGGGCGGCCGCGTCCGAGCTCACGACGACGGCGCCCGTGCGCCGCAGCCACGAGGCCTCGCCGTCGAAGAGCGCGTCGAGCAGGATCTGCTGGCGGGCCGCGAGCCACGTCGACGTCGGGCCGTGCCCGATGGGGAGAAAGATCGCGGCGTTCCGGCCGCTCGCGTGCGAGGCGAGCGAGGGCTCCGTCTCCAGCAGGACGACGCGACGCACGCCCGCGCTCGCGAGCTGGTGCGCCACCGCGAGCCCCGCGATCCCACCACCCACGACCACGATGTCGGCTGTCTCCACGAGCTGCTCCGGCGCCGGGCGCGCGTGCGATCTCCCGCACACGTCCGCCTCCCGATTGCGTCCAGTCAACGCACGGATCGCGAGGGCGCGACCGCGCAAATAGAACTGCGCTCGGCTCCGTCAGCGCGTGGGTCGTCCCGACGTGAGGACACCCGGCGCACGTCGCGCCGAGCGACGATGGAGCAAGCATGAGAGAGAAACTCTCCCCCGCAGCCCTGGTTCTCGTGGTGACACTGACCGCCCTCGCGCTGGCGGCTCCAGCGGCTCGGACGCGGGCGCAGGGTGGGCTTCGGATCGGCGGCAGCACCGCGAACTTCGGAGTCTTCGATCTCTTCGGCGGCTTCGTGCCGGACCCCGCCGCGTACTCGGTCACGTCTGGCGGAGGCCTGGACGCGTCGTCGCTGGGCCTCGCGCCCAACTGCCGTGGGTACGTGACCGCCCAGCCCGACGTGATCGTTCGCTACGCCAACCCGGCGGGATGGGTTCGGTTCTACGTGCGCGCCCCCGGCGACACGACGCTGGTGATCAACGACGCGCGCGGGCACTGGTGGTGCTCGGACGACGAGGGCGGCGATCGCAATCCGATGATCGACCTGAGCGGCCCGCCGGGCGGGCAGTACGACGTGTGGGTGGGCAGCTACCGCGCGGGCGAGCTGATCCGCGGCACGCTCTTCGTGACCGAGCTCCCCGGAAACCGGCCCTGAGGCCGGCGCGAGGCTCGCGCGCGATCTGGCCTCCCACGCGATCCCACGCAGGCCCTATGATCCCACGCGGAGGCGGCGGTGGCGCTACGCGTGGTCGGTGCGGGGCTGGGACGAACGGGCACGGCGTCGCTGAAGGCGGCGCTCGAGATCCTGCTCCGGGCGCCTTGCTATCACATGATGGAGGTGTTCATGCGCCCCGCCGACACGACCGTCTGGCGCGACGCCGCGAACGGCGCGATGCCGGACTGGGGCGCGTTCCTCGACGGCTACGCGGCGGCGGTCGACTGGCCCGCCGCCGCCTTCTGGCAGGAGCTCGCCGCGGCGAATCCCGACGCGATCATCCTGCTGTCGACGCGTGATCCCGAGCGATGGTGGGAGAGCGCGAGCGAGACGATCTTCGCCGAGCGCGACGGTCCACCGCCGATCCCCGGCTTCGAGGAGATGATCGAGGCGATCCTCGGCGCGAAGCGCTTCACGGCGAACCGTCACGACAAGGACGAGGCGATCGCCGCGTTCAACGCGCACGTCGAGCACGTGCGCAGGACGGCGCCGAAGGAGCGCCTCGTCGAGTGGACCGCATCGGACGGCTGGGCGCCGCTCTGCAAAGCGCTCGGCGTGCCGATCCCGAAGACGCCCTTCCCGAAGACGAACACGCGGCAGGAGTGGTTCGAGCGCGCCAAGCAGGCCAAGCCCGGCGCATGACCTCGCCGCTCGCGCGCCCGCTGACGCTTCGCTCGGGGCTCGTGCTCGGCAACCGGATCGCGAAGGCGTCGACGAGCGAGAGCCTCGGCGAGCGCGGTGACGCGACGCCGCGGCTCGAGCGCGTCTACCGCGCGTGGTCCGAGGGCGGCGCGGGCCTCGTGCTCACCGGCAACATGATGGTGAGCCGCCGGTATCGCGAGCGGATGGGCAACGTCGTCCTCGACGAGAAGACCGACCGCGCGGCGCTCGCGCGCATGGGCGCGGCAGCGAAGACGGCCGGCAACGCGTCGCTCGTGCAGATCAGCCACCCGGGGCGGCAGGTCATGCGGCACGTCGCGGCCGATCCGGTCGCACCGAGCGCGGGGCCCGCCGTGGCGATCGCGGGCGGATTCGCGCGACCGCGCGCGCTGGGGCAGGACGAGATCGAGTCGATCCTCGACGCGTTCGCCAGCGCGGCCGCGATGGTCGTGGAGGCCGGCTTCGACGGAGTGCAGGTCCACGCAGCCCACGGCTACCTGGCGAGCCAGTTCCTCTCGCCGCGGGTGAACCACCGCGTCGATCGCTGGGGCGGCCCGATCGAGAACCGCGCGCGCTTCCTGCTCGAGGCCGTGCGGCGCGTGCGCGCGAGGATCGGCGCGGGCAAGACCGTCGCGGTGAAGCTGAACTCGTCGGACTTCCAGAAGGGCGGGTTCTCGCCGGAGGACTCGGCCAGGGTCGTCGAGATGCTCGACGGTGCGGGCATCGACCTGCTCGAGCTGAGCGGCGGCAACTACGAGAGCCTCGCGCTGCTCGGCCTCGAGTCCCCGCGCGAGTCGACGCGCAAGCGCGAGGCGTACTTCCTCGAGTACGCGACCGAGGCGCGCGCTCACACCAGGGTGCCCATCATGCTGACGGGCGGCTTCCGCACGCGCGCGGGGATGGAGCAGGCGCTCGAGGAGGCCGGCGTCGACGTGATCGGGCTCGCGCGCCCGATCTGCTTCGAGCCCGACCTGCCGAGGCGCCTCCTGGCCGGGGCGTGCGAGGGCGCGGAGAGGATCGAGCGGCCCAAGGCGAGCCTCGAGCTCCTCGAGGGTGCCGCGGAGACGGGCTTCTACGTCGCGCAGATCGCACGCATCGCCGAGGGCAAGGCGCCGACGCGCGCGGTGAGCACGAACGCCGCGGCGATCGCGTACGTCGCGAGCGACGCGAGCCGGGGGATGCGGCGGGCGCTCTTCGGGGAGTAGCGCTCTCGCTCTCTGGCCCCTACCCCGCTGCCGCCGGATCCACGATCAGCATCGCCCGCGCCGCCCCGCGCAGCGCGAGCGCCGCGGGCAGCCGCGATGCCGGATCGTCGCGGATCGCCCTCACGGCGCCCGCCTTCGCCGCGCCCGTCGCGACCACGATGACGTCGCGCGCCGCGCAGATCACCGGCAGCGTGAGCGTCATCCGGCGCGGCGGCGGCTTGGGCGAGTCGAGCACCGCGGCGACCCCGCGCTCCTTCTCCTCCAGCAGCCCGTGGCCCGGGAACAACGATGCGACGTGCCCGTCCGGGCCCATGCCGAGGAGCACCAGATCGATCGGCCCGTTGGCCCGCACGGCGCGCTCGTAGCGCGCGACGGCGTCGTCGAGGTCGGCGTGCTCGGCCTCCATGCGGTGCACCACCGGCGCGTGCGCCACGATCCGCTCGAGCCAGAGCCGCTCGCACGCTCCGTAGTTCGACTCCTCGTGCGTCGGCGGCACCGCCCGCTCGTCGGCCCAGAAGAAGTGGACGCGCCCCCAGTCGATGGCCGCCTCGGCCAGGCGCGGAAAGCACGTCGTCGCGACGGATCCACCGGGCAGCGCGATCGAGAACCTCCCGCGCGCCGCGACCGCGTCGTGCGCCAGCGCCACCACCCGGGGCACGAGGACGTCCGCCGGGCGCTCGTCGATCACCACCTGGAAGGCCATTGCGCCGATCTACACGACCCCGCTTCCGATCGCGACACCACAAGCGATACGCTCCCGCTTCCACGCGAACCTCTGGAGGGGCGATGCAGCTCGGAATGGTCGGTCTCGGTCGAATGGGTGCGAACATGGTGCGCCGGCTCATGCGCGCGGGGCACGAGCTCTACGTGCAGGACGTCTCGAAGGACGCCGTCGACGCGCTCGTGAAGGAGGGGGCCAAGGGCGGGACGACCTCGCTCGAGGAGCTGCCCAAGCTCATGAAGGGGCCGCGCGCCATCTGCTTCATGGTCCCGGCCGCCATCGTCGACGGGCTCATCGACAAGCTCACGCCGCACCTGTCCAAGGACGACGTCGTCATCGACGGCGGCAACTCGCACTACCAGGACGACATCGCGCGGGCCAAGCGCCTCGGCGAGAAGGGCATCCACTACGTCGACATGGGCACGAGCGGCGGCGTGTGGGGCCTCGAGCGCGGCTACTGCCTGATGATCGGAGGAGAGAAGGAAGTGGTCGAGCGCCTCGATCCCATCTTCAAGACGCTCGCCCCGGGGCGCGGTGACATTCCGCGAACCCCCGGGCGCGAAGCGCTCGGCGGGACGGCAGAGCAGGGCTACCTGCACTGCGGGCCCGCGGGCGGCGGCCACTTCGTGAAGATGATCCACAACGGGATCGAGTACGGGATCATGGCCGCGTACGCCGAGGGCCTGAACATCCTCGCGAACGCCGACATCGGGAAGCGCTCCCACGCGAAGGACGCCGAGACGACGCCGCTGCGCAACCCCGAGCACTATCAGTACGACTTCGATCTCGGCTCCGTCACGGAGCTCTGGCGGCGCGGCTCGGTCATCAGCTCGTGGCTGCTCGACCTCACGGCGCAGGCGCTCGTCACCGATCCCAAGCTCGAGAAGTTCGGCGGGCGCGTCTCCGACTCCGGCGAGGGCCGCTGGACGGTCGCCGCCGCCAACGACATCGGCGTGCCCGCGCACGTCCTGACCGCGTCGCTCTTCGAGCGCTTCGCCTCGCGCGACCTCGATCAGTTCCAGAACAAGGTGCTCTCGGCGATGCGCTTCGGCTTCGGCGGCCACGTCGAGAAGCACGGGGAGAAGAAGTAACCATGGCGGCAGCGGACACGTCGCGGCAGCGCTCGGACGCGCTCGTCTTCTTCGGCGCGACGGGCGACCTCGCGTACAAGAAGATCTTCCCGGCGCTGCAGTCGATCGCGCGCCGCGGCAAGATGGACTTCCCCGTCATCGGCGTCGCGCGCGGCGGCTTCACGCGCGACAAGCTGATCGAGCGCGCGAAGGCGAGCTGCGCCGAGTACGGCGGCCTGCACGAGGAGGGCTTCAAGATCCTCGTCGAGCACATGCACTACATCGACGGCGAGTACGGCGAGGAGTCGACGTTCTCGAAGCTGCGCGGCGAGCTGGGCGACGCCAAGCGCCCCGCGCACTACCTCGCCATCCCGCCGAGCATGTTCCCGACCGTCGTCACGAACCTGAAGAGGTCCGGCTGCGCCGAGGGCGGGCGCGTCATCGTCGAGAAGCCCTTCGGGCGCGACCTCGCGACGGCGCGCGAGCTCAACCACGTGATCCACGAGGCGTTCCCCGAGAACTGCATCTACCGCATCGACCACTACCTCGGAAAAGAGGCCGTGCAGAACATCCTCTACTTCCGCTTCGCCAACGCGTTCCTCGAGCCGGTCTGGAACCGGCACTACGTCGAGAACGTCCAGATCACGATGGCGGAGAACTTCGGCGTCAAGGGGCGAGGCAAGTTCTACGACGAGACCGGCGTCATCCGCGACGTGATCCAGAACCACCTGCTGCAGGTGGTCAGCTACCTCGCGATGGAGGCGCCGAGCGCGACCTACGGCGAGGCGATCCGGGACGAGCAGGCCAAGGTGCTGCGCACCGTGCGTCCGCTCAGCACGGACCACCTCGTACGCGGCCAGTTCCGCGGCTACCGCGACGAGCCCGGCGTGGAGAAGGACTCGTACATGGCGACGTACGCCGCGATGCGCCTCTACGTCGACTCGTGGCGCTGGGAGGGCGTGCCCTTCTACGTGCGCGCGGGCAAGAGCCTCGCGATGACGACGACCGAGGTCTGCGTCGAGCTGAAGAACCCGCCGCAGGTGGTGTTCCACGAGGCGACGCCGTCCATGGGCAACTACGTGCGCTTCCGGCTGAGCCCCCAGGTCGTGATCGCGATCGGCGCGCGCGCCAAGCGCCCCGGCGAGGGCATGGCGGGCCGTCCGGTCGAGCTCTCGGTGGTCGACGAGAAGCGCGACAGCGAGCCCGGCGAGCGCCTCGGCGACTACGAGCGACTGCTCGGCGACGCGATGAACGGCGACTCGACGCTCTTCGCGCGCCAGGACGTCGTGGAGGCCGCCTGGGCGATCGTCGATCCGATCCTCCACGGCCCGAGCCCGATGTACGAGTACGAGCCCGGCACCTGGGGCCCGCCGCAGGCCGACAGGCTCGTCGCGGACGTCGGTGGCTGGAACGGCCCCAAGTAGCGCACGCAGCCCCACCACGTGACGAGGAGCCCCCGCTACGTCGACGTCCCCGGGCCTGCGGGCCCCATTCGCGCGTGCGTGTCGGCGCCCGCGGGGGACGGGCCCTTCCCCGCGGTCCTGTTCTACTCGGACATCTTCCAGCTGACCGGTCCGCACCTGCGCCTCGCGGCGCGACTGGCCGATCGCGGCTACCTGGTGCTCGCGCCCGAGATCTACGGCCGCCTCGAGCCAGGCGGCACCGTGCTCGACTTCGAGCGCGACCGGCAGCGCGCCCTGAGCGACGCGAGCCGCGTTCGGGTCGAGGAGGTGGACGGCGACCGCCGGGCGCTGATCGCTTGGCTGACGGCGCGGAGCGACGTGGATCCGACGGGCCTCTTCGTCGCGGGCTTCTGCTTCGGCGGACACCTCGCCTTCCGCGCTGCGTACGAGCCGCGCGTCGCGCGCGTCGCGTGCTTCTATCCGACGACCGTTCACGCGGAGACGCTCGGAGCCTCGGAGCGCGTCGACACGCTCGCGCGCGCGGCTGCGCTCCACGCGCCGCTCCTGCTCGTCTGGGGCGCGCGCGACCCGCACATCCCGCCCGAGGGACGCGCGAAGATCCACGCGGCGCTCGACGCGGCGGGCGCGCGCTACGAGACGGCGACCTTCGACGCCGAGCACGCGTTCATGCGCGACGAGGGGCCCCGCCACGACCCCGCCGCGACCGACGCCGCGTTCGAGCGGATGATCGCGTTCTTCGGCCGCTCCGGCTAGGACTGCGCCTGCGCTTCGCCTGCCCCGCCGACGAGCTCGCGCGGGGCCGACGCCTCGAGGAGCGCGTCGGTCGGCCCGCGGAGGAAGCGTAGACCCAGCAGGCTGAGCAGGAGCACCTCCCCGACGACGAGGTGCGCGGTCACGAGCGCGAGATCGATCGCGCTCACCACGGTCAGCATGCCCAGCGCGATCTGGACGCCCACGAGGGCCACGGCCGCGAGCGCGAGCCGCCGCTCGGCCGGCCGGACGTCCGCGCGCTGCAGCACGCGGCGCGCGCCGATCGCGACGAGCGCCGCGACCACGAGGGCGAGCACCCGGTGGGAGACGTGGATCCAAGCCAGGGCGTTCGGCGGCAGGGCGCTGCCTGCGCAGAGCAGAGGATCGGTGCCACAGGCGAGCCCCACACCGAGGTGCCGCACGATCGCCCCGAGGCCGATCTGCGCGAACGTGGCCGCGATCGCGACGTCGACCGCCCGGCGCGTGAGCGGGCTCACCGTGCGGGGCGCGGGCGCCGGCAGCCGGGGCATGGACAGCCGGAGCTGGATCCCGAGCAGCGTCGTGGCGCAGAGCAGGTGCGCGATCGAGACGAGCGGCGGGAGCCGCAGCAGCACGGTCGTCGCGCCCAGCAGGGCCTGCACGACGACGAGCCCGACCGCGATCAACGCGAGCCTCCGCGCGCTCCGTTGCGCTCGGAACGCGTAGGGTGAGGCGAACACGAGCACGAGCACCGCGAGCGCGAGCAGGCGGTGCGAGTGCTCGAAGAGGATGCCGCCCCGCATCGGCGGCATCACCGTACCGTGGCAGAGCGGCCAGTCGGGACAGGCGAGCGAGGAGCCGGTCGTGTGGACGACCCCCCCGAGGCCGATCAGGCAGAGCGTGGTGAAGAGCGTGACGCGCGCGAGGTAGATGGGTCCCACGCGCGCCGTGTGAGCCCGCGCAGCCACCGCCCGCTTGCGCGAGATCAACGCGCAAGCGGCCCACGCTTGCGGAGGATCAAGCCAGCGCGGGCTCGGGTGTGCGTAATGGGCTCTGATGTCGACTCGACCTTCGCAGCTCGCCGGGCCGCCGGCGCCGTCTCCGCGCGTCGCTACGCTCGTGGACGCGCTGATCGCGAACGCCGACGACGATCGCCCCTTCGTGGTGCTCCACGGGTCCGGCGAGCCGCGACCGATGGACGCGCGCGCGACCCTCGGCAGCGCGAGACGCTGGGCGACGGCACTGCGCACGCGCGGGGTCGGTCCGGGTCACCCCGTGGCCATCATGCTGCCGACCTCGGCGGACTTCCTCGGGGCGTTCTTCGGCGCGCTGCTCCTCGGTGCGCTGCCGATGCCGCTCGCGACCCCGATGACGTTCGGGCCCCTCGACCGATACCTCGAGCAATGTGCGCGCGCGATACGGCACGCGCGCGCGCGGATCCTCGTCGCGACGCCGCGGATCGTCGAGGCCGCGCGGCTGACCTCCCTCGAGGGCACGATCGACGCCTCCCTGACACCGGCCGAGGCGGACGAGACGCTGCCGCGCGCCACGAGGGACGGCGCGATCGACGCACGCACGCCGGCGCTGCTCCAGTACACGTCGGGCACGACGGGCACGCCGCGCGGGGTGTTGCTCGGGCACCGCGCGATCGTGGCGAACGCGAGCGCCATCGCGCACGCGCTCGCGATCGTGCCCACGGACGTGGGCGTGAGCTGGCTCCCGCTCCACCACGACATGGGCCTGATCGGCGCGCTGCTCACCGCGCTCGTCGCGCCCTACACGCTGCACCTCATGGCGCCCGAGGCGTTCATCATGCGGCCTCGGCGCTGGCTCGAGCTGATCGCACAGCATCGCGGGACGCTCTCCACCGCGCCCAACTTCGCCTACGAGCTCGTCGCGAAGAAGGCGGACCCGGAGGGTCTGGATCTGGGCTCGTGGCGCGCCGCGCTCGACGGAGCGGAGCCGGTGCACGGCGCGACGCTGCGTCGCTTCGCGGAGCGGTTCCGGAGCACCGGGTTTCGGCCGACGGCGCTCACGCCGGTCTACGGGCTGGCAGAGTCCAGTCTCGCCGTGACGACGCACCCGCTGGGTGAGCCTGCACAGACGACCTCGGTCGACCGAGCGAGCCTCGAGCGCGGGGCGCTCGCGCGAGCGTCGGCCGATCCCTCGGCGCGCGAGCTCGTGTCGTGCGGCTCCCCCGTCGCCGGCACCTCGGTGACGATCCGCGACGTGGGCTCCCGCGTGCTGCCCGAGGGCACGATCGGAGAGATCCGCGTCTCGGGTCCCTCGGTGATGGACGGCTACTATCACGATGAGGAGGCCTCGGCGACGGCGCTCGAGGACGGCGCCCTGCGCACGGGCGACCTCGGGTTCGTCCGCGGCGGGCGCCTCTTCATCTCGGGTCGCGCTCGCGAGCTCATCATCCAGAGCGGCCGTAACGTTCACCCCGAGGACGTCGAGCGCGTGGCGCTCGAGAGCGATACGTCCGTCGCGAGCGCGGCGGCCTTCGCGCGCGGGAGCGCGGCGACGGGGACCGAGGATCTCGTCGTGGTCGTCGAGGCGCGCGGGCTCGACGCCGAGGCCAAGGACCGGGTCTCGACGCGCATCCGCGGCGAGCTGCTCGCGGTGATGGGCGTCCGTGCCGACGCCGTGGCCGTCTGGCCGATCGGCACGATCCCGCGCACCTCGAGCGGTAAGGTCCGCCGAGCCGAGTGCGCCGAGCGCTTCGCGAGCGGAGGTCCTCGATGAGGCGTGCTCTGGTGATCGGGGGAAGCGGATTCCTCGGCCTGAACCTGGTCGACGCGCTGCTAGCGCGAGGCGTCGCGGTCCGCGCGACGCGTCGTCCGAGGAGCATCACGGCGTACCTGCGGCGGCGTCCCGTCGAGCTGGTGCCCGGCGCGCTCGAGGACCACGCGGCGCTCACTCTCGCGATGCGCGACTGTGACGTCGTGTTCGTCGCGGGTGCGCACTACCCGCGCTACTCGGTGGACCGGGCGGGCTCGATCGCGAAAGGCGTCGCCCAGATCGCCAGCGTCTGCGACGCCGCGCTCGGCGCCGGGGTCCCCCGCCTGGTCTACACGTCGAGCGTCGGCTCGCTGGGCGCTGCGCCGGCCGGCCGGAGCGCGAACGAGCAAGACGTGCCCGCGGAGTGCCCCGAAGAGAGCACGTACCGCGCGACGAAGTGGGCGATGGAGCGCGAGCTCGAGCGCGCCGTCGCGCGCGGGCTCGACGCGGTCACGATCCTGCCGGGCGCGTGCCTCGGACCGCTCGACGTGCGGGTCGGCACGAGCGGTCTCCTGCTCGGCGTCGTCTTGCACACGCTACCGTGGTGGGTCGACGGGACGGTGAACGTGGTCGACGTCGGCGACGTCGCCGAGGCCCACGTCGAGGCAGCGCTGCGCGGATCGCGCGGCGGGCGCTACTGCGTCGCTGGCCACGACGTGCGCGTCGGCGCCCTGCTTCAGAAGGTCGCCGCGCGCTACGGCGGCCACGTCCCCGAGACGCCGCTCGAGATCGAGGAGGCGCGCGTGCGGGCCGACCTCGAGGAACGGCAGGCCGAGCCCCGTCGCGCACGCGTGCCCTTCCCGCGCGAGCTGGTCGACCTCATCGCGAGCGGGCAGCCCGTGTCTTCGGAGCGGGCGGCCACGGACCTCGGCGCACGGTTCAGGCCGATCGACGAGACCCTCGATCGCGCCTGGGCGTGGTTCGCCCGTCACCGCTATCTGCCCGCCGTGCGCGGGATCGAAGGAGCAGCATGAGCGAAGAACGAGACCTCCGGCACCGAACGATCGAGATCCTCGCCGACATCCTGGAGACGCAGCCGTCCCGCGTCCGACCGCAGGACCGCCTGCGCGAGGATCTCGGGCTGGACTCGCTCCAGAGCCTCGAGATGCTCTCGGTCCTCTCCGAGGAGTTCCACGTCGACCTCCCGATGGAAGAGGCGATGGAGCTGCGCACGGTCGACGACGCGTGCGCGTTCGTCGCGCGGGCGCGGCCGTCCGCCCCTCGTGCGCGCCCGTGACGGATCCAAGCATCGCCCCCCTCGTCGACGAAGTGCGGCGGTTCTGTCGGCGCGAGGTCGACGCCACGCTGAACGACCGCCGAGCGGCCCTCCCCCCCGAGCTCCTCGAGGGTGCGCGCGCGCTCGGCCTCTTCGGCCTCGCCACGCCCGAGCGATGGGGCGGGCTCGGGCTCGGGCTCGGCGGGACGGCGACGCTCGTCGCCGAGCTCGCACGCGCGGATCGCTCGCTGGCCACCACCGTCGGCCTGCACAACGGTCTCGGGACACGCGCTCTGATCGAGCACGGGAGCGACGCGCTGCGGGCGGAGTGGCTGCCGCGGCTCGCGAAGGGCGAGCAGATCGCCGCCTTCGCCGCGACCGAGCCGGGCGCCGGATCCGATCTGACCGCGATCCGCACGACGGCGCGCGTGAAGGGGGAGAGCGTGCGTCTCGACGGCGAGAAGTCGTACGTGACGAACGCGGCGCTCGCCGGCGTGTACACCGTCTTGGCTCGCTCACCCGACGAGGGCGCCAGGGTCACCACCCTCTTGCTCGTGCCCCGAGCCAGCCCCGGTCTCGCCCTCGGGGCCGAAGAGAAGAAGATGGGGCTGCGCGCGAGCTCGACCTGCTCGCTGCACCTCGACGGCGTTCCGCTCACGCACGCGCAGCGCCTCGACGGGGGCGGCCACGGCACGGAGAACGCCCACCGCGCGCTCGAGTGGGGTCGGACGTTGCTGGCGGCAGGGTGCCTCGGGACGGCGCGCGCCGCGCTCTCTCACACCCTCGCCCACGCGCGTGACCGCCGGCAGTCGGGCCGGGCGCTCATCGAGCACGGCGCGGTCCGCGCGCACGTGGCGTCGATCGCGGCGGCGGTGACGACCATCGAGGCGCTCCTCGACGCGACGGCGAGCGCCGAGGCGCGAGGCGAGTCGATCGCGATGCGCTCCGCTGCGCTCAAGGTGCTGGCGAGCGAGCTCGCGTACGACGCGTGCGACCGCACCATCCAGGTGCACGGGGCGCTCGGGTTCCTCGAGGATGCCGGCGTCGCGCTCCTGGCCCGCGACTGCCGCGTGACGCGCATCTTCGAGGGCGCGAACGACGTGCTCCTCGTCCGTCTCGGCAGCGCCCTGACCGCCGGTCGGGGGCTCCCGCACGACGGCGCCGCAGGGGGCGCCCTCGAGCAGCGACGCGCGGAGCTCGTCGCGCAGCTCGGCGCGCTCGTCGCCGACGTGCGTCGCGACCTCGGCGTCTCGGCGATCCAGCACCAGCCGCTCCTTCTCGAGCTGGCGAGCGCCGACGTCGCGCTGCACGCCGCCGGCGCGTGCCTGGCCGCGAGGGCGACGGCGGTCCCGCAGCGCGTTCCGCTGCTCGAGCACGCGGCCGACAGGGCCTTGACGCGCGCCGCCCGCGCCCTCTCGCTCGCGAGAGAGACCGGCGTCTCCGAAGTCCGGGACGGCGACGTCGTCGCCCTGCTCACGTCGGCCGGCTCGATCGAAGAGGTGTTCGCATGAAGCGCTTGCGGTTCGTCTATGCCCGATTCCAGCGTCACGCCGACGTGCACCCCGAGCTGCGCGACGACGTGCCCTGCGACGAGTACTTCGGGCCGCCCTCCCTCGGCATCGCGTGCCTCGCCGCGGTGACGCCCGCCGACTGGGCGATCGACTTCCGCGACGATCGCGTCGAGGACGTCGGGCTCGACGATCCGCCGGACCTGGTCGCGATCTCGTGCTTCACGCCCGCGGCCACCCGCGCGATGGCGCTGGCCGACGCGTTCCGCGCTGCGGGCGCCCGGGTGGTCATGGGCGGCATCTTCCCGACGGCACGCCCCGACGAGGCCGGCGCGCACTGCGACGCCGTGGTCGTCGGCGAGGGCGAGGCAGTGTGGCCGGAGGTCCTGCGGGACGCCGCGCGCGGCGAGCTCCGGCCCCGCTACCAGGCGAGCGAGGCCGTCGACCCCTGCACGCTGCGCCTGCCGCGCGTGGACCTCTACGTGGCCAAGGAGAACGACGTCTACCGGCCCGACGACTACCCGGTCCAGCTCTCTCGCGGCTGCATGCTGCACTGCTCGGCGTGCATCCTGCCGGTGAGCATGGGGCGCACGCTGCGCACCTTCCCCGTCGCGCACGCCCTCGCGCAGATCGAGCAGCTCGAGCGCTACGGCAAGCTGGCCTCCCTCACCGAAGACACGAGCTTCTTCCCGGGGTCGGGCGCCCAGCGGGCCTTCGGCACGCTCCTCGACGCGATCGCCGAGCGCGGCAAGAAGATCGGCGTGAGCTACGTCGGGATCAGCATGCCGCTGGTCCTCGCGCAGACGCCAGCGTTCTTCGCGCGCCTGCGCCGCGCCGGGATCAGCATGTTCTACCTCGTCGGTGGGTTCGACCCGATCACGCGGGGCGCCTACACCGGCCGCGATCCCAAGAACCGCCAGCGGGCGATCGACGCGCTCACGCGCTGCATGGACGAGGGCGTCGAGCCGTACACCTCCTTCCTCGTGGGCAACGAGGAGGACGACGAGGGCACCTTCGATCGCATCCTGGAGGTCGCGGACGCGGTGCGGCTCAAGAAGGCCGAGTTCGCGATCCGCACTCCGTACCCGGGCACCCCCGACTTCGCGTCGCTCTCGGCCGAGGGGCGGCTCCTGCACCAGGACTGGTCGCGCTACAACGACGCGAACGTGGTCTTCCAGCCGAAGAACATGTCGCCGGAGCGGCTCCTCGAGGGCTACCTCGAGCTCTGGCGCGGCTTCTACCGCTCGCGCAAGACGCTCGCGAAGCTCGCGCAGCGCGAGCGCACCATCCAGTTCTGAGAGGCACCCCGCGAGCGCGGTCGGCGCGTGCGCTTGCCCCGCGTCGCGTGGGCGAGTTGATCGGCCGCAAGAGCTCGCCCTCGCCGACCGTGTATCAGCCGGGCCATGCGAGCCAACCTCGATCATCGTGCGCTCTACCGACTGCCGTGGAGCTTGTCCGACAACCCCATCGCGTGGCTGGAGCCCACGCAGCAATGCAACCTGTCCTGCGACGGATGCTACCGCGAGAACGTCAAGTCCCACCGCTCGATGCCGGAGGTGCGCTCCGACCTCGACGTGTTCGCCTCGCTGCGCAACTTCGACGGCGTCTCGATCGCCGGCGGTGATCCGCTGCTCCATCCGGACCTGCCGGACATCATCCGCCACGTGCGCTCGATGGGACGCAAGGCGATCGTCAACACCAACGGCAAGGCGATCACGCGGGCGCTGCTCGAGGATCTCAAGCGAGCCGGCCTGATGGGCGTCACCTTCCACGTCGACTCTCGCCAGGGTCGTCCCGGCTGGCGCAACAAGACCGAGAAGGAGACCAACGAGCTGCGCCAGGAGTACGCGGACCTGGTCGCCTCGGTCGGCGGCCTCGCCTGCGCCTTCAACTCCACCGTGTACGAGGACACGATCGATCAGGTGCCCGACGTGCTCTCGTGGGCGACGAAGAACATCGGCAAGGTCCACACGGTGGTGTTCATCCTGTTCCGCGCGGCCAAGCTCGCCGAGTACGACTACTTCGCCGGCGGCAAGAAGGTCGACATGGGCAAGCTGGTCTACACCGAGACCGAACAGCCGGAGCGGCGCACCGACATCGACGCCCGCGAGATCGTCGGCAAGATGCGCGAGCTCGAGCCGGACTTCGAGCCCTGCGCGTACCTCAACGGCACCGAGAAGCCGGACTCCTTCAAGTGGCTCGCCGCGCTCCGCGTCGGCTCCCCGGGGAAGGTGCACGGCTACCTCGGCCCCAAGTTCATGGAGCTGGCCCAGACCGGCTATCACATGATGAAGGGGCGCTACCTCTCGTACGCTCCGGACTGGACGCTCGGGACGGGCCGGACGGTGATGTCGACCGCGCTCTTCGACCGAGGCGTGCGGCGCGCGCGCAGGAACTGGCTGCGATCGATCGTCCGCAAGCCCACGAGCCTCTTCGACAAGCAGTACCTGCAGACGGTCCTGGTGATCCAGCCGATCGACCTGCTGCCGGACGGGAGCGCCAACATGTGCGACGGCTGCCCGGACATGACCGTGCACGACGGCAAGCTCGTGTGGTCGTGCCGGCTCGAGGAGCAGCGCAGCTTCGGTCAGTGGGTCCAGGCGGTGCCCAAGGGCAAGGAGCGCTCGGTGCAGCTCCCCGTCATCTCCTGAGCACGCGCGGCTTCCAGGTCCATCCTCGTCGGCGCGGGGGGCGCCGGCGGGGAGAGCCTCCCCGCTCGCTCGGCGGCGAGCTGAGCCAGACGTGCTTCCATCGCGCCGTGCACTCGCCGGTGGCACTGCTCGACGTAGTCGCGATCCTCGGCGGCCGCCGCACCCTGGCGATCGAAGCGAATGGGCGCCATCACCTCGAGGAAGATGCGCGTCGGCAGGGGGATGTGGAGCGGCGTGATGCCGACGACCAGGCCCCACGGAATGCTGAGCGTCACCGGACAGACCTCCATCCGGAACCGACGCGGTAGCCCCAGCAGCTTCGCCAGCCGCCGCCCATCCGTCAGGACGATCGAGGTCACGTGCGCACCGGCGGCCACGACGGGGACGATCGGCACGCCCGCCCGCAGCGCGAGCCGGACGTAGCCGCGTCGTGGCCCGAACACGATCCGGTCGCGCATCGCGAACGGTCGCATCGAGTCGATGTCGCCGCCCGGGTAGACCATCACCTTGTGGCCGCGATCGAAGAGCGCGTGCGCGTTGCGAGGACACGCGCGCACCGCGCCGAGCGGCATGAGGAGCTGGTTCATCCCGGGCGTCCGCAGGACGAGGTCGTGCGCCAGCGCGTAGGGCACGGCCTTCATCCCGTGCGCACGGTAGACGGAGGCTCCGAAGATGAACGAGTCGGCGCTGACCGTGCCGCCGTTGTGGTTCCCGACGTAGAGCGCGGGTCCCTCCGGCACCCGCTCCGTGCCGCGGACGACCGGCCGAAACCACGCCTCGAGCAGCGGCTCGATCGACGAAACGAAGCGTTCGATGCGCTCGGGGTCGCGGTGGTCGAGGCCGTCGACGTCGTAGCGCGTGAGCGGTGCCACCGTCGGATCCTGCGTTCGAGCGCCCGCTCCTGGTTGACCCGCGGCAAGCGCCGGCCGAGGCGCGGCCCGCTACGCGGTGGCGTCGGCGCAGCGCGCCCGAGGGCTCAACCGTCGAACGTCGCGAGCTGGTCGTACTGCTCGATGTGCAGGCCCTCGGGGAGCCGACGCACGATGCCCGCTCGCTCGAGCTTGCCGAGCGCCCGGCAGAACGACTCGTGGCGCACGCCGGCCAGACGGGCCAGGTCGCGCTGCTGCAGGCCCGCGGGGAGCCTGTCTCGCCGCTGCGGCGGCGCGAGCTTGTCGGCGAGCACGGACAGGACGCGGGCCACCCGCGTGTCGGCGCTCCGCTGCCCGCGCGCCTCGGCGAGCAGCTCGACACGCTCGAGCGCGCCGGTCAGGGCCACGATGAGATCGCGCGCCGTGGCCGGCTCCTGCGCGAGCGTTTCCTCCAGGCCGCCGCGCGGGTAGAGGCACACGAGCACCTCGGTGGCGGCGTAGCCGATCTCCACCGCGTCGGAGGTGAGCGGCAGGACGGCGCCGGGCCCGACGCAGTCGATCGCCACCGACGGGCCGTTCTTCGGCGCGCGGGTCCGCACCACGACGCCGCGCCTGACGAGCAAGAGACCATAGCCGTCCGCCCACGACGTCGGGACGGGCGCGCGAGCGCTCAACGCTCCCTTCACGAACCTACAGGGAGAAGTTCCCAGCCCGACCGCGACGTCGAAGCAGCCGACCCGCGCCGCCGGGCAGTCCAGGCAGGCCACCGGAAACCGGGCCTTCGGGTCCCCGCTCGTTTCCATCGCGCTCGACTTGCTCGTCTTGGCAGCCACGTTGAGTGGCAGATATGCGCCCGAAGCCCGAATGACATGATCGGGATCAGTGGGAATTCGCACACGCTGGGGAGCCCGCCGGGCCTAGACAGGCCGGTGTGGGTGACGACCAGAGCGCGACGAGCGTGCAGCACGCGCGGGTGATGGAGGCGCTCGGCGGCGTGCTCGATCCGGAGCTCGGCATCGACGTGGTCGCGCTGGGGCTGGTCTACGGCGTGGAGATCCACGGTGGGAGCGTCCAGATCGACCTGACGATGACGACGCCCGCCTGTCCCCTGGGCGAGCAGATCGCGAGCGACGCCCGCGAGCGCGTGCTGGCGCTGCCTGGCGTCGACGACGTCGCGGTACGCCTGGTCTGGGATCCGCCCTGGAGCCCCGACCGGATGAGCGCCTCGACCCGCCAAGAGCTCGGCTGGGACGGTTGAGCGAGCCGGCCGCACCCTGGGTCCGGCGCGCCACGTTGCTCGTGGTCGCGGCCATGGCGCTCGTGTCGGTCCTGGCCGGCCTGGGCCGCATCGGATTCCGGGTGCCGGCCGCGGATCGCGCGCTGGATCACGGGCCGCTCTTCGTCCTGGGGGTGTTCGGCACGGTCATCGCGCTCGAGCGGGCGGTCGCGCTGGGCACGCGCTGGGCGTTCGCGGCGCCCCTCGCGAGCGCGCTCGGCGGCGTCGGCACGATGCTGCAGGTCGCTGGTGCCGCGTGGTCGAGCGTCGCGGGGAGCGTGGTGCTCGTGCTCGCCAACGTCGCGATCGTCCGGCGCCAGTCGCTGGCGTTCACCTGGATCATGCTGCTCGGCTCGCTGCTGCTCGCGGGCGGCTCGACGGCGTGGGCGCTCGGCCGCCCTGTCGCCGACGTGGTGCCCGCCTGGCTCGCTTTCTTCGTGCTCACCATCTTGGCCGAGCGCCTCGAGCTCTCGCGCCTCGCGCCCACGCCCCGCTGGGCCTCGAGGCTCTTCGTGGCCCTGGCCCTGGTTCTGGCCTCGGCGAGCGCGGCCCTTTGCGTCGCGGTCCCGCACGCCAGCGCGGCTCTCGGCGCGTGCCTGACCCTGCTCGGGCTCTGGCAGCTGCGCTTCGACCTCGCACGCCGCCTGCTGCAGCGCCCCGGCCTGCCGCGGTTCACCGCGCTCGGCGTGCTCGGCGGCACGCTCTGGTTGATCGTGTCGGGCGCGCTCCTCGTGCGCCATGGGCTCGAGCCCGCCGGTCCCATGTACGACGCCGTCCTGCACGCCGTCCTGGTCGGTTTCGTCCTCTCGATGGTCTTCGCCCACGCGCCGATCATCCTGCCGGCGGTGGCGCGCATCGAGGTGCCCTACCACCGCGCGCTCTACGTGCCTCTCGCAGTCCTGCACCTCGGCCTGGTCGCGCGCGTTGGCGGAGATCTCGGGGGGCTGCCCGACCTGCGGCGGGCGGGGGCCGCCCTCAACGCGCTCGCGCTCGCCTCGTTCCTGATGGCCGTGCTCTGGTCCCGCGCGCGGCGTTCACGCACTTGATCGGCGTCAACCGCCGCCAGACCAGAGCGAGCATGGTGCAGGTGGAGGTGCCGCGTGGAGCGCTTGCCGCGGGGTCTCGCCTGGCTCGCCGTCAGCGGGCTCTTGATCACAGGGTGCGAGCCGGAGCTGCCGCCGGACGGGTCGTACTTCGACGACCAGATCGCGCCGGTCATCGAAGGATCTTGCCTGCACAACGCTGGCGGCTGCCACGTCGGTGACGATGGCGGCCAGGCGCCGGGCAACCTCGACCTCACCAGCTACGACGCGCTCATGCGTCGGCAGGATCTGCTCGCGACCTACGGGCCCTACCCGGTCCCGACGTTGCTGCTGAAGACGGGGCCCGCGCCGCAGGTGTACGTCGAGACGCTGGACGCGCCGGATCCGCTCCGCCCCGACGAGCGCTCCGTCCGGGTGACGGTCGACATCCGGCACGCCGGAGGCCGGATCATCGATCAGGGCTCGACGACGGACCGCCTGCTCCGGCAGTGGCTGGCCGCGGGCTACACGCGGACCGGCGTGCCGCGCGCCCGCGCGACCACGGGCGACGGGTCGTGCGTCGCCGGGGCGGGAACCGCCGCGGGTTTCGACCCGGGGACCGCGCCGAGCGACGCCGCGTCGTTCGACCGCTTCCAGAGCGAGGTCGCCCCCATCCTCCGCGCGCGCTGCTCGAGCGCGGCCTGCCACGGCGCGGCGCTGGCCGACTTCCACCTGGCGTGCGGCGACGACACGACCGAGCAGCGCTGGAACTGGTTCATCGCGACGCAGTTCCTCGGCGATCCCGTCGAGCGGAGCGAGCTGCTCCGGCGGCCGCTCCCGGCCGATCGAGGCGGCACGTTCCACGGCGGCGGCGCGATCTTCGAGGGCACGAGCGATTCGGCCTGGATGCACATCCGCGACTGGGCCGCGAGCACGGTGGCCAGCGATCCCGCGCACTACCGCGAGGCGGACGCGAGCCCCGGCTATCGCTTCTTCGCCAACCGGGTGATCCCGGTGTTCGTGCGCGAGGGCTGCATGGTGCTCGGGTGCCACTCGCCGATCGGCCTGCGCTTCCAGCTCCGCGGCGGCTCGGGCGGAGCGTTCTCGACCTTCGCTCGGCGTCGCAACTACGCGCTCGCGCGTGCGTTCCTATCGCTCGAGTCCGACGACCCGCGGCACAGTCGCCTGGTGGAGAAGAACCTCTTCCCCCCGGGCGCCGGCGGCGCGGGCGAGGGGATCACGCACCGCGGCGGTGCGCTCTTCGAGGACGAGGGCCGGGACCGCTGCGCCGACTTCGACGTCGAGCACGGCGATCTCGACGTGGTCCCGTCGTACTGCGTCATCGCGCGATGGCACGCGCTGGAGCGCGCGGAGGCGATCGCCCGCGGAGAGGTGCAGGCGAGCCCTGCGCCGCACGGCGTGCTCTACGTCGAGCGACCCTCGGGCGTCGGTCGACCGACCGAAGTGGACGTCTACCGGCCCGGCGCCGATCTGCGGCTCGCCGACGCGAGCCTCGACGCCACGGGCGCGCTCTCGCTCGGCCCGAGCACGTCGCTGCTCGCCGGCTGCGGCCTCGACGTGGCGAGCGCGGACGTGCGAGGGCCCGCGACCTCCTGGGACGGGAGCCGGATCGCGTTCTCGGTGCGGACGTCGGAGGGGGCACCTGCGCGCCTCTACTGGGCCGACGCGACCGGCGGAGGCTGCGAGCCCATCCCGGGCGTCGCGGCCGCGGTCGATCGCGCGAATGGGATCCTCACCCACGATCTCGACCCGGCCTTCGCGCCGGACGGGACGATCGTCTTCGTCTCCACGCGCGGCGACCTCGACCGCGCCGACCTCGTCTCGCCCGGGCCGACCCGTACGCCTGCGCGCCTCGAGCCGAACGCCAACCTCTTCGTGTTCGATCCCGCGAGCGGCAGCGTCCGACAGCTCACCTTCCTGCTCGATCAGGAGCTCGCGCCCTCGTTCATGGGCGACGGGCACGTCATCTACACCACCGAGAAGCGCGCGGACGACTTCCACGTCCTGGCCCTCCGACGCCAGCTGCTCGACGGCGGCGACTACCATCCTCTCTACGCGTCGCGCGACAGCCTCGGGTTCGACAGCGCCACCGAGGTCGTCGAGCTGATCGACGGCCGCTTCGCCTTCGTCGCGGCCGAGCTCGACACCGCCGACGGTGCCGGAGCGATCGCCGTGTTCGACCGCAGCATCGGTCCGGATCAGGCCGATCGCGATCCGGCCGACCGCGCGTACGTGCACTCGCTGCGGATGATGCCCGCGGGCGTGTTCCGCTCACCCTCGCCCCTGCCGAACCGGCGCATCCTCGTCTCCTGCGCAGGTGCGGCGGCACCCAGCGACTTCGACCTGTGCGAGCTCGATCCGCAGACGGGCGACGTCCGCACGCTCGCCGCCGTGCCCGGCCGCGCCGAGATCGAGGCCGTGGCACTGTTCGCGCGCTCGCATCGATCGATCGCGCGGAGCGACGGACGCGAGATCGACCACCCGATCATGGAGCCGGGCGCGACCGACGCCGTCGTCCGCTTCACCGACTTCCCGATGATCGAGTCGCTGATGTTCACGAACACGCGAACCTTCCGGCCGATCGACGACCGGATCGGTGGCATCGAGATCCTCACGCCGCAGCCACCGCCGGCCGGGATCACGCGCTTCGAAGACCTGCCGCCCGACCGCGTCGTGACGGACACGCGCGGCCGCTTCTGGCGAGACCGGCGCAGCCTCGGTGTCGTGATGCTGCTCGAAGACGGCTCGGCGCGCATCCGTCTGCCCGGCGGCACGCCCCTGATGTTCGCGCCGACGGACGCGGCCGGTCACCCGCTCGACTTCGACGTGAACATGCCCTTCACGGGACGGCTCGTGCAGCGCGAGGCCGAGCAGTACTACCCGGGGGAGCGCATCACCCGCTCGGTCCCGCGGCAGTTCTTCAACGGCCTCTGCGGCGGCTGCCACGGCTCGATCAGCGGTCGCGAGCTGGACGTCGCCGTGTCCCTGGACGTGATCAGCGGAGCCTCGACCGATCGCGCGCGGCTGACCGATCCCGTCGATCTGCGTTGAAGCGTGGGCCGGGGCAGACCCGAGCGCCGGAACGAGTGTCAGCGGATCTCGGCGTCGACGACGCGCGACGCGCGACGCGCCATCGCCATGATCGCGAGCTGAGGGTTCACGCCGAGCGGGCCCGGGATGGCGCTCGCGTCGACCACGTAGAGGCCCCGCGCCCCGAACACGCGATGCTCGGCGTCCACGACGCCGTCTCGCGCGCGCCGGGCCATGCGCGCGGTCCCCATCGGGTGGAAGCTCACCAGGCGCATGCGACGCCCCGCGAGGCCTCCGCCGACGAGGGCGCGATAGCCCCGCGCCCCGTCGAAGACCTGGGCACCGTCGACGAGCGGGACGAGCCGCGAAGCTCCCGCGGTGTGCAGCACGCGCGCGGCGCTGGCGAGGCCCTGCTCGAGACGCCGCCGATCCTCGCGCGAGAGGCGGTAGCGCACGACGGGATGTCCGCTCCAGACCGCAGCGATGGTGCCCTCCGAGTCGAGATCGGCGGCGAGCACCCCGAGCGACGCCGCGTGCGGTGCCTCGTCGAGGGCGGACTGCAGCCGCTCCCCGGTGAGCCCGAGGACCGTCGCCGCGAGGCTCGCGTCGTGCTGTGCCGCGACGATCAGGATGCCTGCCGCGAGCAGGCCGTCCGACGCCCAGCCCTGAGCGACGCGCGAGAACCCGTCGATGCGCTCCTTCATCACGCCGACGATCCCCGCGCTCGGCTGCAGCCGCAGGTGCCGGCCGAGGGCGGGGAGCGGCCTGGCCAGCGCCGAGCGCCCCAGCACGCCGGGCGTCCGGAGCGCGCCGGCCGCCAGGAGCACGGCCCTCCCACGCACGGAGATCGAGCGCCCCGTGCGCGTGCGCGCTCGCACGCCGACGGCACGGCCGCCCTCCATGATCACGTGCTCCGCGGAGGCGCCCGTGAGCACGACCGCACCGCGCGCGAGCGCAGCGGGCAGGTACGCGAGATCCACGGACCGGCGGGCCCCGCGCGCGCAGCCGAAGTCGCAGAAGCCCTGGGCGTCGCAGCCGCGCGCGTTGCGTCGCGTCGGCCCGTGCGGCAGGCCGAGCGCCTCGCAGCCTCGCCCGAGGACGTCGGCGATGGGCCCGGCGAGGCCCCGCGTGCAAGGCACGACGTCGAGCGTCCGCTCCACGGCGTCGTAGTCGGCCGCGAGGGCGTCGAGCGAGAGCGCGGGGTCCCCCGCCTGCGCGACCCAACGCGCGTGGGCCCAATCCGGGGGACGGAAGCAGGTCCCCGTGTTGATCGCGGTCGAGCCACCGACGAGGCTCCCCGACATGATCGGGATCGGCGGATCGCCGATCGCGATGGCGGCCTTCGCGTACAGGGACCCGTACGCCTCGAGGGCCGCGCCCCCGAACGCGGCGCGGCCCCGGTAGGGGCCGGCCTCGATGAAGACCACCGCGTGTCCGCGCTGAGCGAGCTCGGTCCCCGCGACGGCGCCGCCCGCACCGGTGCCGACGACGACGACGTCGCACTCCATCTCGTCCTCGGGGAGCTCCGTCGCGTCGATGATGCCGCGCGGCGCTGCTTCGTCCGCCACGGGACGCGGCTCGCGGGCGCGCGACTCGAGCGCGGCGCGGATCGGCGGACGGTCGAGGTGCGCGAGGTTCACGATCATCCCGACCAGCGAGGCGACCGGCCCGATCGGCCCACCCGACGCCCACGCCTCGAGCAAGGCCTGCTGACGCGCGCGGTCGAGGTCGGCGAACGAGCGGCCCGTCCGTGCCCGCGCCGAGAGGTCGAGCGCGCGTACCGCCAGCTGGAAGAGGAGCGCTGGCGCGAGGCCCGAGGCCCCGATCACCGCCTCGACGTGGCGCAGCGTGGCTTCATCCGCCCCTTGCACGAGCTGCCCGGACGGGAACATCGCCTCCACGAGGGCGAGTGCGACACGACGCGACATCACGTGAGCTTGCGCGCGGGGCGTGCGTGACGGTTGACGCGGCGCAAGCACACAGGGGCCCGGCACGCCGAGGTGCGCGGCCGGTCAGGTGCGGGGCCGGTCAGGTGCGGGGCCGCGGGGGCGACTCGCGGCGCTGCTCGTCGATCATCTGCCGCGTGATCTGCTCGACGGGCGCGAGATCGTCCGTGAAGATCGGTGCGGTCCGGTCGATCGAGATCGCCTCGAAGTCGCCGCGCTCCTTGTGGACGAAGTCTGCCGCGACGTGCGGCATGCCCTCGAGCTCGAGGTCGCGCGAGAGCCGCGCCTCGATGTCGTCGGGGCTGGTCTCCCGCGGAAACGCGAACACCACGTGGTTGCGGAGGCCTGCGTCGATGACGTAGAGCGACGGAAACGACTCGTGGATGGTCCGCGCGACCGACGCGAGCAGGCGCAGCGAGCTCGCGCCGTCGTAGACGTTCATCACCATCACGCCGTCGTCGCGCAGCACGGCGCGGATGCGCGCGAACGTCTCCGCGGTCACCAGATAGAAGGGCTGGACGTTGCCGCCCTGGTAGAGGTCCACGTGCACGACGTCGTACGTCGCGCGCGTGTCCCGCAGGTAGCGCCGAGCGTCGGCGACGTGGACGTGCATCCGACCGTCGGTCGGCAGCTCGAAGAAGCGCGTGGCGGCGCGCACGACCTCGGGATCGATCTCGACCGCGTCGATCTCGGCGGTCGGCGCGGCCAGACGCGTGGCCCAGACGCTGCCGCCAGCGCCCATCCCGAGCACCAGCGTGCGATCGCCGTGCGCGAGCGCGGGGCCGAACATGAAGAGGTCGAAGTAGCGGTGGCCCAGGCCCCCGTCGACCGGCCGGATGGTCTGCGCGGTGCGCTCGTCGTTGAGCGCGAGGAAGCGGACACCGTTGCGCTCGAAGACGCGGACGAGGTTGTACTCCGACTCGCGCACGTAGATCGTGTTCTCCCCCCAGCCGAAGGGCGGAAGGAACGGGACCAGCACCAGCGGCAGCAGCGCGAGCGGCGCCGTCCTGCGGCGCATGAGGGCCAGGCCCGCGAGCGCGATCGCTCCGCTCAGGGCGGCGCAGGCGATCAGCGTCGCGCGCACACCGAACGTCGGCACGCACCAGAAGCTCGTGCCGAACACCCCGACGATGCTCCCGACCGTCGAGATGGCCGAGACGTTGCCTGCGACCGTCCCGAGCGCGGACGCGCGCGCGAGAAGACGCGTGACGTAGGGCCCGGTCATCGCGAGGAGCGTCATCGGCGCCGTGAAGATCACGAGCGTCGCGACCACCGGGCCCGTGCGCGGGGGCAGCTCTGCGCACCACTCGAGGAAGTCGATCACCACCCCGAGGAGCACCACCTGGTAGATCGCGCTCGCCGCGATGGCCACGAAGAGCGGGGCCGCGTCCCGGCTCCGGTCGGCGAGCCGCCCGCCGAGCGCGTAGCCGAGCGTCAGCGCGACGAGGACGACGCCGATCATCGAGCCCCACACGTCCTCGGAGTAGCCGAAGTGCGGCGCGTAGAGCCGGAACGCGACGAGCTCGAGCGCCATCACGACGAGACCGGCGAGGAACGTCGCGGCGAGCAGGCCGAGCGTGTAGGCGCGCGGAGGGGCCGTGGGCTCGGACATCGCCGGTGTTGATCGCACGCCGCGGGCGGAAGGCCAAGGGCCTGCCGCCGATCGCGCCTCGGCTCACTTCGGTGAGGGCGGGGCCTCCAGCACGGCGTCGTCTCCGCTCGTCCACTCCGCGCTCACGACGTCCGGGCCCTGTCGAGGGCGTGCGGCGGGGGAGACGGCGGGTGCGCCGCCGCAGGCCGTCGCCGCCACCAGGACGACCACGCACACGAGCCACCTCATGGCGTCCTCACCTCGATCTCGCGCTCCTCGCGCATCGTCATCGCCCACGGCGCCGCGCGATCGTAGACCACCACGCCCAGGCCGTGGCTCACTCCGCTGGCGCGCCAGCGCAGCGGGAGGGGCACGCGGTAGGTGCCGCGCGCGCGCAGCGCGGCGAGCCGGAGCCGGAGCACACCGGCCCCGTCGGGCCCCTCCACCGACTGCACGGCTGCCGCGCCCGCGATCGACGCCCGCGCGGAGGGGTCGAGGAGCGCTCCCGAAGGCAGAGCGATCTCCACGATCGGCGAGCTCAGCTCCTCGTCGCCCGTCGACTCGAGCACGAGCTCGAGGGCCGCGCGCTCGCCCAGGAGGCCGACCTCGCCCTCGATCCGCGGATCGACCGCCAGGGCGTCCTCCCGCTGGTAGGGCGCGATGGCGCGCAGCTCACCACGGGCCCACATGCGTCCCGGGACCGTGACGCGCACCGCCGCGCCTGCGCGGACGTCGTCGAGCACGGCCGCGCCGCTCACGAGCGAGACCTCGCGGGGGGTCCCGTCGACCTCGACCGTGGCCGTGGCGCTCGTGCCCGCGCCGAGCGCGCCGAAGCTCGAGGCCGCGAGCGCCCAGAACTCCGTCTCCACGCCGAGCCGCGGGGCGAGGTAGAGGCGCGCGAGCACGCGATCCGCGAGCGCGTCGGCCAGCGCGTCCTGGTCGATCTGCCGCGCGGCGATGATCAGGGCGAAGGTGCCGGCGAGCCCCTGCGCAGTCGCGTCGTCGAAGCCCTCGGTCGGGCTCGCGGCCGCGCGCGCGCGCTCGAAGAGGGCTCGCGCCACCGCGTCGTCGCGATCCACGAGCAAGAGCGCTGCCGCCATCGCCGCGAGCGTGGCCGGGTGATCGCGCTCCGTGGCGAGGGCGCGCCATGCGTCCTCGCGCAGCTCGGCGACCACCGCGGGGATCCCCGCGCTCGTGTCGCCCATCGCCGGTGCGGTGGGCGCGAGGGCCGCCAGCATCGCGGCGCGAGACGCGAGCTCGCTCGGAAGGCGGTCCGCGAGGCTGCGCGAGGCTGCCCAGAAGTGTGGATCGTGGTCGGGATCGCCCGCGCTCGCCCAGGCCACGAGCGCGCACGCGGTGTGCAGCCCGGCCGGCGCGCTCGAGACGGCGCGCTCGAGCGCGGCCATGTCGTCGGCGGCGGGCGTGGCGCCTGCCAGCACGTCGGCCCACGCGGAGAGCGCCGCGTCGTGTCCGGGACCCTCGGCGAAGAGCGGATCTCGACGAAGCGCGGTCGGCGCGCCGATCACCCAGCGCGAGCGCCACGCGGAGGCTCCCGCCGGCACGGGCAGCTCGAGGCCGAGCGCGCTCGCGCCCATCGCGCCCACGTGCGCGGCGCGGAGCGCGCCGGTCGGGAGCACGCGCAGCGACGTCGAGAGGCGATAGACGGGCGCATCACCGGCGCGCACGACGAGCTCGACCGACGACGTGCCCGGACGAACGCCCTCGACGAGGAGCTCCGTTCCCTCGACGTGCGCCCGCAGGGCCACGCCCGACGCCGTCGCCTGGACCGTCGGCGGCGCGAGCGTACCGCCCGTGAGCTGCACCAGCCGGATCGGTACGCGGAGCGCGTCGCCCACGCGCAAGAGCGCCGGCGTGTCCACGTGAGCGATGATCGGCGAGCCGGCCTCGAAGGGGAGCGCGCGCGCGGAGATCGCGCCCGAGGGATCGAACGCCAACGCGTACGCGACGTACGCGCGACGCTCGAGCGGCGGCGTCCAGGCGACGTCGGTGGCCGCGCCCACGCCGCTGCCGAAGAGGGTTCGCGCGACCGTGGGGAGCGGCGCGAGCGGCGCCGGAGTGGCCGCGAGCGGGGTGGGCTCGCGGCCCCACGAGAGCACCGCGGACGCGACGCTGACGTCGTACTCGACGGCGGGCGAGTACGCGAAGGCCTCCGCGAGCGTCTCCACCGTGGCGCGCCCGAGCTCGACCGATCCGAGCCGCGCGACGAGCTCGTCCTCCTGCACGGCCTCCGCGTACACGCTGCCGCTCGCGAGCACCCTCGCGAAGGGGTCGAAGACGTCGTCGGCGTCGCCGACGCGACCATCGGGGCCGCCGCTCACGAGCTCGTAGCCGGGAACCGGCTGGAAGCGGTCGAAGCGCGGGTGCCCGCGCACCGGGACCAGCACGAAGGGATGTCCCCAAGCGTCGAAGAGGTGCGCGCGCTCGGGGTACTCGTCTTGCCAGCCGATGTCGCTGTCGAGCAGGCTCACCGGGTACTCCGCGGGATCGCCACGCCGGGCCCACGCGAGGTCGAGCTGACGCTCGCGCACGAGCTGACGGAGGAACCAGAGCATCCGGAAGAGGCGCTCGCGCGTGATCCGGCGGGCGACGTGGTCGTAGGTGAAGCTCGGGTCGAGCGCGGTCAGGGCGGCGATGTCGAGTGGCTCTCCGTCGAGCGCGGCGGCCCGCTCGTCGCCGAGCCCCGCCTCCGCGAGCGCGGCCTCGAGCATCTCGCGATCGAAGCGCCATGCGCCGTGCTCCAGGACGCCGACCTGATCGATCGCGTCGGGCACGCGCTGGTCCACGAGGCTCTCGACGGCGCGCATCATGGCGCCGAGGCGGCCTCGCACGAAGCGCGCGCGCGTTCGCCAGGGATCGCGCAGCAGGCCCTGCGACACCGCGTCGTCGGGCATGGAGAGCGGGGCGACCGCACCCTCGCGGAGCACCCCGGCGGCGGCCGTGTCGCGCGGGACCATGACGCCGGCCATCGCGGCCACGTAGAGCGCCGAGCGCCCCCGCGCCACCGCGCCGCCGAGGGGCGTGGTCAGCGCGTCGACGCGCGCTTCGAACGCGGGCGCGAGGGGGGCGTCGAGCCCGAGCAGCGCCACGCTCGTCGCGCCCTCGACGTGCGCCCCCTCCGCGGACGCGCGGAACGCGGCGATGGGAGGCCCGAGCGCCGAGAAGATCACCGTGCCGCCACCGACGAGCTCTTGCCCGTCGACCACCACCCGCGCGCGCACCCAGAGGGGGACCGCACCCAGGGGAGGAAGAGCGAGTGTGGCGCTGGACGCACGCCCGGAGATCACGGCGCGGGCGAGCGGCTCCCACGCATCGCCCTCGCGCGCCAGCAGCACGAGCGAGACGGGGCGTCCGCTCGCCTCGGGACGCCGCGCGAGGGTGATCTCCAGCGCGGAGGCGACCCGCGCGGCGCGGACGGTGAGCAGCGCATCGGGCTCGATCGGGAGGCACGCCTCGCGCAGCGCCCCGTCGACGGTGAGCGCCGCCATCACGGCGGTCGGTCCGCCGCATCCGTTCGCGTCCGCGTGTGTGGCCGCGAGCGTGACGTCGAGCGCGGCCACGCCGTCCGCGTCCGTCGTCGTCGTGCGCGCCGGACCGAGCGCGCCCGCCTCGAGCGCGACCGCCACGCCCGCCCGGGGCGCGCCGTCCGGCGCGGTGGCGCGCACGAAGATCCGCGACCCCAGGC
>JBGAQA010000038.1:0-60875 GCA_044220955.1 Sandaracinaceae bacterium | reverse complement strand
CACGGCGGCCCCCAAGACCGCCACAACGCCGGCCCAGAGCGCCGAGCACGCCGCGCAGGCCGCGAAGGTCAGCGCCGTCGCCGCGACCGGCACGCGCATCGAGCCCGTGCCCGGCGAGCCGAAGCTCAACCACTGGCTGCGGATGATGGTCGCCGTGGGCGCGAGCGATCTGCACTGCACCAGCGACACGACGCCGCTGGTCCGCCGTCACGGCGAGATGGTCCCGCTCTTCGATCGGCCCGCGGTCTCGAGCGACGAGCTCCGCAACGTCCTGATGGAGATCGTCCCGGCGCGGAACCGGGCGCAGTTCGACGAGACGAACGACACCGACTTCGCGCACCCCATCGAGGGCCTCGCGCGCTTTCGCGCCAACTACTTCATGGATCGCAAGGGCATCGGCGCCGTCTTCCGCCAGATCCCCTTCAAGATCCTCACGCCCGAGCAGCTCGGGGTCCCGCCGAAGGTGCTCGACCTCTGCTACCTGTCGAAAGGGCTCGTCCTGGTCACCGGCCCGACCGGCAGCGGCAAGTCGACGACGCTCGCCGCCCTGCTCGACGTCGTGAACGAGAAGCGGCACGACCACATCATCACGATCGAGGACCCGATCGAGTTCGTGCACCCGACCAAGAACTGCCTCGTGAACCAGCGCGAGGTCGGCGTGCACACCCAGAGCTTCAAGTCCGCCCTTCGCGCGGCCCTCCGCGAGGATCCCGACGTCGTGCTCGTCGGCGAGATGCGCGACCTCGAGACCATCGCCATCGCGATCGAGACCGCCGAGACCGGCCACCTCGTCTTCGGCACGCTGCACACGACGAGCGCCCCGAGCACCGTCGACCGCATCATCGATCAGTTCCCGGCCGACCGGCAGGAGCAGATCCGGACGATGCTGAGCGAGTCGATCCGCGGCGTCGTGTCCCAGATGCTCTGCAAGAAGAAGGGCGGCGGGCGCGTCGCGGCGTACGAGATCCTGATCGCCACGCCGGCCTGCGCGAACCTGATCCGCGAGGGCAAGACCTTCCAGCTCGCGAGCGTCATGCAGACGGGCCGCGCCCTCGGCATGCAGACGATGAACGATCACCTGCTCGAGCTGGTGAAGACGGACCTCGTCGAGCCGGAAGAGGCGTTCATGAAGTCCAACGACAAGAACTCCTTCCGCGATCTGCTCTCGAAGAACAGCATCAAGCTCAACCTGTGAGGGGCGACGCGCTCGCGCCGCCTCTCCATGCCCAGAGCACCGCGAACGCCGCGAGGCCGCCGCCGACCCCGATCACGTCGAGCGCGTACGCCGGCCACGCGCTCGCGATCGCGCCCGCGACGAGCGGCGGCGGGACGCCCACGTGGATGCGTCGGTCGCGATCTTCGGCGTGTGCAGAGGCCTCGCCGCTCGTGTCCGGCAGGACACGGGGCGCCCGGATACCGCGGCGGTTTCGCGGGAAAACGGCGCTGGCCGGCGGCGTGCTCCCTCCCGGCCCGAAAGGCAGGAGACGATGAGCAAGCGCGTGATGAGGGGGGTGGTTCTGGCGGCGATGACCTTCGGCGGCGCGGGGTTCGCGCTCGGGGGCGAGGTGATGGGCGCGCGGGCCGCAGAGCGGGAGCCGGTGGCGGTGTCGCCCTCGCCCTCGCCCTCGCCCTCGCCCTCGCCCTCGACCTCGACCTCGACCCCGCCCTCGCCCGCGCCCTCGCCCTCGCCCTCGCCCTCGCCCTCGCCCTCGCCCTCGCCCTCGCCCTCGCCCGCGCGTCCGTCGGGCACCCTCTCGATCCGCCGGATGCAGGTCACGAGCGGCATCGATCGCCGCGAGCCGATCGATCACCCGACGGCGTTCGACGACTCGGAGGACCGCATCTACGCGTTCGTCGACGTCGCGAACCCGACCGACGAGCCGCGCGAGCTCGAGGTGACGTTCGAGAACGGCCAGCGCTCGACGGGCCACGTCACCCTCGAGGTCCCGCCGCACAGCGCCCGCTTCCGCACCTGGGCCTGGACGCGCCTCACGCGCTCGCCCGGCGAATGGAGCGCGATCATCCGCGACGAGAGCGGCACGGTGCTCGCGCAGGACGACTTCGAGATCCGCTGAGCCGAGCGAGGGCGAACCGGTGGTCGGGCGCACCCGCGTCTCGGGCTCAGAGCAGCGAGTCGTCGCTGCGGAACACCTCGAGGTGCGTCCGCCGCCAGTGCCGCAGCTCCTCGGCCTCCACCCACACCAGCTCGTCCTCGACGAAGCTGCGGAAGCGCGCGACGGACTCGCCGGGCACGCCTCGGCTGAGCCCCGACGCGAGCTCGAAGTCCCAGCCGTGGTGCGGGCAGACGAGGCGATCGGTCTCGACGAGCGCGTCGGTGAGCGGTGCGTGCCGGTGCGGACAGCGACCGTGCAGCACGTGGACCTCGTCCTCGACGCGGACCGCGACCAGCTCGACGCCGTCGGCGAGGAAGCGACGCGGGACGCGGGGCGCGAGCTCGCTCGCCCCGACGAGCGCCCAGCGGCCGTCACGCTCGAAGAGCGCCGGCGTCGGCGGCGTCGCGTCCGTCGCCGGTGCGTGGTGGTGCGGGCAACCCGCGGACCGCGCGCTCGTCGTCGGCGCATCGCTCAGCAGCAGCCGCGCGTAGCGCTCCTTCGCCTGGCGGCTGAGCGAGGCGAGCGTGCGCTCCACCTCCGCGATCCCGAGGCGGCGCGCCATCCTCTCGTTCGTCTCTGCGATCCGATCGAAGAGCGGGTTCTTGCGAGGTCGTGCGAGGAAGCCCTCGAGATCGTCCGGATCGGCGTACGTCGTGTCGCCCCCGCGACCCGCGTAGAGCTTCTCGAGCGCGTCGAGGCGGACCCACTGGATGGTCGGGTCGGGCGTGCGTCGAAACAGCGGGATGAGCGCGAACGGATTGACGGTCCGATACGGAAGCTCCGGGTGGAGCGGCGCGACCGCGAACACGTCCTGGCCCGTCTTCGCGCGCAGGCGCTCGTTCCCCGCTGCGGTGAGCGCGTGGCAGAAGGCGCTCCATGCCTCCGGGGAGACCTCGATCATGGGCACGATGAGCTGGACCACCGCTCGACTGGGATCGTCCGCAGCGGCGAGGAGCCGCTCGAGGAAAGGCGCGACGTCGGGCGCGTCGGCGTGGTGGACGACCCGCAGCGTCTGCCCGCGCTGCCTGCCGCCGCGCGAGAAAGGGCAGAACGAGTGGGGCTCGAGGAAGGTCTCGAGGTAGCGATCGTTGGCCTCCAGCGCCGCGGCCTCGATCGCGAGGCGCGTGGCGGCCCGCATCGGCGGCAGCGGCTCGAACGGGAGGCTCGGCACGAGCGCGGGCGCAGGCCCATGCGTCGCGAGCGTCATCCGCGCGAGGTACGCGGCCAGCTCGTCGGTCTCGTCTCGCGTCGAGGGACGCTCCCGCTCGGGGGATCGCATGGAGGCCCCGGAGCATCGCCGCGATGCGGCAGCGGTGGGGTGATCGCGCGCAACGCGGCTCGGCCGCTCGGCCGACGCCGCCTGCCGGCCGGCGTGGCGAGCGCGTTGACGGTGCCTTCGCCGCACGCGAGCATCGTGCGCGTGCCCCGGTCGGAACGACAGCTCGCCCCGCGCTCCGCGGTGAGCCGATGGCCTTCGTAGCGCTCGCCGTGGGCGTGGCCGCGCTGCTCGGTAGCGCGGGCTGGGCGCTCGCGCGCCTCCGCTTCGTCCGAGGCGCGCGGCGCGTCGTCGGGCGCGTCCTCGACGAGTCGGTCTCGGGGACGGGTGACGAGCGGAGCTGGACGCAGACCATCGCGTATCCGGCGGACGACGGCAGCGAGGCCTTGTTCTTCGCGGAGCTCGCCTCGGAGGACGGCCGGCCCGCGATCGGGAGCCCGGTCGCGGTGCTCGTCGGCGGCGCGGCGCAGACGGCCCGAGTCGATCGCCCCGCGGAGCTCTGGATGGGCCCGCTCACCCTCGCGGGTCTCGGGGCCACGCTCCTCGCGACGGCCGCGATCCTCGCCCTGACGCGCTGACGCTTGCGAGGCGCCGCCACGCGCCTACGTGCCACGCGTGGCCACCCTGGACGCGTTCATCCCCTCCCCACGCCTGCGCGAGGTCGACTCCGTCGACGTCGGCATCCCGCTCGATGCGGCGTTCCGGGCGCTCGAGTCTCTCGACCTCGGGAGCCTCCCCATCGCCAAGGCCCTGTTCGCCGCGCGCGCGATCCCGGAGCGCCTGGCCGGCCGCGACCCCGAGCCCTGGGACCTGCGGATGAAGACGATCATGGCCTCGACCCACGGCTTCCGACTGCTCCACGTCGAGCCGGGCCGCGGCTTCGCGGTGGGCGCGATCGGGCGCGTGTGGGAGCCGGTGATCCCGTTCGTCGACGTCGATCCCGCGGCCTATGCCGCGTACGCCGAGCCGGGCGAGGCGAAGGTGTGCTGGGAGCTGCGCGCCGACCCCGTCACGAGCGCGACGTCGCGCATCACCATGGAGGTCCGCGTCACCACGACCGACGAGGCCTCGTGGCCGCGCTTCACGCGCTACTTCGCCCTCATCGGGCCCTTCTCGCGCTTGATCCGCCGCCTCATGCTCGCCCGCGTCGCGCGCTCGCTCGGCACGGCCGCCGACGCGGAGGCCGCGCTCGCGCTCCCGGGCGACGCGCTGATCCCCGACGCGCTCGCCGGGCACACCGACGCCATCACCATCGACGCGGCGCCGGCACGCGTGTGGCCCTGGCTCCTGCAGATGGGCGCCGACCGCGCCGGCTGGTACGCGTACGACTGGCTCGACAACGCCGGCCGGCCGAGCCTGACGACGCTCGATCCCGCGCTGACCCGGCTGGAGCTCGGTCAGACGATCCCGGTGCTGCCGGGGTCGAAGGACGGGTTCACCGTCGCGGCGATCGAGCCCGAGCGTGCGCTCGTCCTCGCGGTCGCGCTGGACCTCGACACCGGCACGCCCATCACGATGGCGGGACCGATGCCGCCTCGATTCTGGCGCGTGACGTGGGCGTTCGTGCTCGAGCCGACCGCCAGCGGCGGGACGCGCCTGCTCGTGCGCGTGCGCGGCGACTGGGCGCCCGAGCACCTCGTCTGGCGGGCGCGCGCGGAGCTCACCGTGCACCACTTCATGGAGCGCGCGCAGCTGCGGCACCTGAAGGAGCGCGCCGAGAGCCACCCGGCGCCGGAGCGGCTCGTTTGACGCGGCTCAAGTGCCGCGAGCTGATGCGCCTCGAGCGCGGCGAGCAGCTCCCGTTCGCCACGAGCGGCGCCGGCCCAGGTCACGGCCACTGCGGCCTCGCGTGGCGCGACGGCCTCTTCTCTCCCTCGCGCGATCGGGTCGATGCCTGCGAGATCCTGCCACCCGAAAGCGGTGAGAGGGCGATCTGCGAGGCGCGCCCGCGGGCGTGAGGGCGTCGCCGTCGGCGTCCGCGTTGACGCCCAGGCACGAAGCCCGGACGCTCGTCGGATGGAGAGACGCTGCAGAACGCGATGCGCGCCATCGGCTCTCGGCGTCCGAGCGTTCGTCGCGGCGTGGGTGCTCGTCCTCGGCTGCGCGCAGAGCCACCCGCCGACCGGTTGCGGGCGGCTCTGCGGTCGGTGCTGCCCGGGTGACACGTGCTACGCCGGGAGCTGCCGCGCCGGCACGTGCATCGGCGGAGTCCTCTGTGACGCAGGAGTGCCCCCGACGTGCGGGAGCCTCTGCGAGCCGTGCTGCGCGGGAGCCGTGTGCTTCTCGGGGTGTGTTCGTCCGGAACGTGCTCCGGAGGTGCCCGATGCGACGCGGGGTCCGCATCCGACGGAGGCTGCGAGCGCGCGTGCGCGGACGGAAGCTGACCGGCGGTGCTACCGTCGGCCGCGATGGCATCCCCGCTCACGACCGTGAAGCGCCTGCTCGAGCGCCCGATGCGCCTGCCGCGCATGCGCGCCTACGTGCCCAAGCCCGACGATCCCGCGATCTTCTGGTTCAACGGCGAGCGCGACGACATCGTGCGCGAGGTCGTGCGGCGCCTCGAGGCGCGGCTCGGGCCGCCAGGCACCGCGACCAAGCCGCCGCTCGAGTACGTGCTGAACGACTGCGCCAACGAGGAGGCTCGGCGGCTGTACTCGCAGCGAGACGACGAGACCAAGCAGTCGCTCCGCTTCTGGCGCGGCGTCATCAAGCGCGTCGGCAAGATGAGCGACGCGGATCGCCGCGCGATGTTCCACGAGATCTGCGAGCGGATGGCCAAGGACGTCGCGGGCAACTTCGACCCGCGCGTCTACTCGTTCGCGACGCGCGTCGTGCCGCACGCGCTGACGGGCATCCTCAAGCCCTCGAGCCTGCCCGCGGACCTCGCCTCGATCGGCAGCGGCCACGGCAGCCCGGTCGACGAGCTGATGACGACCGAGGGGGACATCGAGCGCCTCCGGCGCCTCGGCAAGATCGGGACGCTCGTCTTCGTGCCGACGCACCTCTCGAACCTCGACTCCGTGGTGCTCGGCTACGCGCTCATGCGCGCCGAGCTGCCGCCGGTCGTCTACGGCGCCGGCAAGAACCTCTTCTCGAACCCGATCGTCAGCTTCTTCATGCACAACCTCGGCGCGTACCGCGTCGACCGCCGCATCCGCGCGCAGCTCTACAAGGACGTCCTGAAGACGTACTCGTGCGTGATGATCGAGCGCGGCTACCACTCGCTCTTCTTCCCCGGGGGCACGCGCAGCCGCTCGGGGATGGTCGAGCGCAGGCTCAAGCTCGGCCTCGCAGGAACGGCGGTCGAGGCCTTCGCGAACAACCGCGTGCGCGGGATCGATCGCCCCGTGTTCTTCGTCCCGACGACGATCAACTACGCGCTCGTCCTCGAGGCCGAGACGCTGATCGAGGACTGGCTCAAGGAGGCGGGCAAGTCCCGCTACATCATCGAGGACGATGAGTTCTCGCAGCTCGACCGCTGGGTCGCCTTCATCCGGAAGCTCGGCGAGGTCGAGAGCCCGGCCGTGCTGCGCTTCGCCGACCCGATCGATCCCTTCGGCAACCCCGTGGACGAGCAGGGCCGCTCGATCGCGCCCGACGGACGCACGATCGACCCCGGCGGCTACGTGAGCGCGCGCGGCAAGCCGAGCATCGACGGCCGACGCGACGCGGCCTACACGCGCGAGATGGGCCAGCACCTCGTGAAGGTGTACGAGCGCGAGACCGTGCTCATGGGGACACAGCTCGTCTCGCACGTCCTCTTCCGCCGGCTCGTACGCGACACGCCGGGCGTCGACCTCTTCGGGCGCCTGCGGCAGCGGGGCGAGATCACGATGCCGCGCGCCGATCTCGAGCGCGAGCTCGGCCTCGCGCAGGAGCGCCTGCGGGCGATGGAGGAGCGCGGCGAGGTGCGGCTCAGCCAGGCCGCGCGCGCGCTCCCGCCGCGCGAGCTCTTCGATCGTGTGATGGCCGCGTTCAACGGCTACCACCGCCGCACCATCCTGCGCATCGCCGACGACGGCGGCGTGATCCTCGAGGACCCGACCCTGCTCCTCTACTACCAGAACCGGTGCATCGCGTACGCCGAGCGCATCGCCGACGAGGGCAACCTCGCCGCGGCCCGCGAGATCGCGCGCATGGGGCACGCATGAGCAAGCTGACTCTCGGCATCGTCGGCGGCGGCAGCTTCGGGCTCGGCCTGGCGCGCGCGGCGGAGCGCGTGGGCAACGACGCGATCATCCACTCGCGGCGCAGCGCGGCCATCCCGCGGAGCGAGCGCGTACGCGGGACCGGAGCGCTCGCCAACCTGGCGTCGTGTGACCTGATCGTGGTCGCCGTGCCCTCGACGCACGTGCGCGAGGTCGCGCGGGCTCTCGGCGGCCACCTCGACGGGCGGCACCTCGTCGTGCACGTGAGCCGCGGCCTCGTCGGCGACGAGCTGCGCACGGTGACCCAGGTGCTCCGCGAGGAGACGGCCGCGCGGCGCCTCGGCTGCCTGGCCGGCCCGCTCCACGCCAAGGCGCTCATCGAGGGGACGCCCGGCGGCGGCATCGTCGGATCGAGCTTCCCCGAGGTGGGCGACGCGGTGCGCGAGGCGATCGCGGGCCCCAGCATGCGCCTCTACCAGACCGAGGATCTGATCGGCGTCGAGATCGCGTCGGCGCTCGTCGGCCTGTTGGCTCTCGCGCTCGGCTACGCGCAGCAGCTCGGCTTCGGGCCGGGCGCGCTGTCGATCATGATGACGCGGGGCATGGCCGAGGCCGCGCGCCTCGGCGTCTCGTTCGGCGCGGAGGAGCGGACCTTCTCGGGCATGGCGGGCGTGGGCGATCTCATGAGCGCGGCGTTCGGCGACGAGCGGCCGGAGGTGAAGCTCGGCCGCGCGATCGCGCGCGGCGCGTCGATCGAGGAGGCTGGGCGCGAGGCGAGCGCGACGATCGAGGGCGTCGCGATCGCGCGGCGGATGCAGCGGCACTCGGCACGCCGGGGCCTCGAGACGCCGATCACCGACGTGCTCGCGGAGATCCTCGACGGGCAGCTGAGGCCCGAGGAGGCGCTCGCGCGGCTGATGGCGCGGCGCGTCCACCGCGAATGATCCCGCCGCCACGAAAGTCGGCGCCGGACTGGTCCTCGAACCTGCCGCCGGAGCGTCCGCGCAAGAAGAGGCGGCGGCACAAGAGCCAGGGCATGGCCGTGCTCGCCGAGCTGGTGCCGAGCGCGCTGCCGAAGACGCAGCCCGCGCACGCCAAGCTCGCGCGCCTGGTCGCGCTCTGGGAGCGCAGCGTGCCGCCGCGCGTCGCGCGCGAGGTGACGCCGGTGCGCTTCCGTGACGGCACGCTGCACCTGCACGCGCGCTCGAGCGTGTGGGCACAGGAGGTCAGCCTCATGGGGCCGCGCCTGGTCGAGCACATGCGCGCGCGCGATCCCCGCATGCCCGTGCAGCGCCTCGCGCCGCGCGTCGGGCCGATGCCCGAGCGAACGCCGGTGGCGCCCGAGCCGGCGCCCATCGCGATCGTGCCGCTCGATCCGGCAGAGCTCCCGGCGGAGATCCACGCGGCGCTCGCCGACGTCGCCGATCCGGCGCTCCGCGCGTCGCTGCTGCACGCCGCGTGCGCGGCGCTGGCGCCGGTGCCGGTGCCTCCGAGCCGCCGCTAGGTTCTCTCGCGCTCGGTCTCGTCGCTGCGCCCGCCAGTTGACACCGCACACCACCGTTCACGGGACGAGTCGTTCCTCGACCCAGCGCCCGCGGCGGTTTTCGCGCGTGGCACGCGCCCTGCTCTGCACACCCGCATGCGTCGCCTCCTGTCCATCCTGGTTCTCACCCTCCCGCTCGCGCTCGCGGGCTCGCTCGCGGCGCCCGCGCCCGCGCGCGCCGACTTCGTCTTCGGCGTCTCGGTCGAGGGCGGCGGGCTGGTCGGTCCGCAGCAGGCGGCGATGGGCGGCGTCGGCCTCCGGCTCGGCTTCGACGTCGCCGGCCCGCTCGCGATCTTCCTAGAGAGCCAGGGCTTCGTCGGGCGGCTCACCTCCGGCCCGCAGGGCGGCACGGCCGAGGGCCTGATGTGGAACTCGCTGATGGCCGATCTCCACTTCGGCCCCTTCCACGTCGGCGTCGGCCCCTCGCTCGACTTCGCGTGGGGCTGCACCCAGGGGGGCCTCTCGGAGGGCTGCATCCACGGCGCGCCGCTCTTCGGTCTCGACGGGCGCGTCGCGCTGCAGTTCGATCACTTCGTCGTGTCGGTCGACGCGCACCCGACGTTCATCGACGGCGACGTCTCCACGGGCATCGTGGGTGGCCTCGGCTGGCAGTTGTGATCGACAATCGAGGGACCATGCGCGCCACGACCGCCCTCGCCCTCCTGCTCGCCCTCGCCGCTCCCGCCGGTGCGAGCGCCCAGCTCACCGTGCTCTCGACGGAGGCACACCCCGCGACCGCCGACCAGCCCGCGACGACGGTGCTCACGGTCGACGGGGACCTCGGCGTCGCCACCGCGTTGCTCAGCGCGAACGCCGACGCGCAGCTACGCCAGGCCGCGCCGCAGATCTACGCGCCCATCGACCTCGGCGTCGTGCGCTATTCGGAGACGAGCACGGTCGTCGACTCGATCACCTGGCGCCGCGTGTCCGACACGGAGCTCGGCGTCACGGTCCGCGCGCACGTGCGGGCGACGCAGGAGCACCGCTCGCTCTCGCTCGCGTGGATGCGCGACGGTGTCGTCTCGCTCGCGAGCGTCACGCTCGAGGCGCGCGCGCTCCCCACGTTCACGGAGGGCGGCGGCGTCCACGTCGCCGTGCTCGGCGACAGCATCACCGTCTCCCCGCAGCTCACCGGCCTCTCGGCCCTGGGCGAGCAGGCCGTCCCGCTGAACGGCCAGCAGCTCGGCGAGCGCACCATCGACGACAACCCCATCGCCGACCGCCACCTCCGCGGCACCGCGCTCGCGATCACCGGCGTCGAGGGCACCACCGCCCACGGCCGCATCACCGCCGTCCCGAGCCCCTGACCAGTGACCAGGGTCACTCCACACCCACCCAAGCGCCTGAATTCGTTTGGGACTGGCGGGTAGGTGCGCGATTCGTCGGCGCGCCCTGGAATCACGAGCGCTCCGACGAAACGCGCACCTAGCCGCCGGTTCGCTGTGAATTCAGCGACTTGGGACCCGTTGGAGTGACCCCGCTCAGAAGCGGCTGGAGATGGCACTGCAGATCGGGCTGCCCGGGCAGCACAGGTCGAGGCCCGCACCGACCTGATCGGTGTGAATGCAGACGTGCGGAGCCCCCGCATGCGCCGGGTAGTAGTACGCCCAGAAGAAGCACATCTCGTCGTTGGCGGACTCGCCGAAGCCGACGGTCGCGTCGCTGGTGTTGTTCCAGTCGCACGTGAAATTGAACCCGCCGCCCGAGGGAATCGAGAACGGGGGATCCGCGATCACCGTCTCGGGCTCGTGCCAGCTCCAGCCCGACACGTTGTAGACGTCCGCGAACGGACCGCTCCCGCTCGCGCCCGTCTGGACGACGACGTTCGTCCCGTACTGATGGGTGTGGCCGGTGATCCCGAAGAAGTGCGCGCTCGAGAAGCGCGAGTCGAGCCTGTAGAACGTGGGCCCGAGCGTCGCGGTCGAGCGGGCCGGGATGCTGACGTCAGGGTTGCCGATGAAGAGGAAGTCCGCGTCGTCCGTGTACTCGGCGTCCGAGATCGGGCAGAGGGTCGTCGTCGGCGCCACGTCCAGCGGCGCGCCGGTGAGGTTGATGTAGTGCAGCTCCAGGCGGATGAGCTGGTGCGCGGGCAGCGTGTAGGCGACGCCCGTCGGTAGGGTCAGCGTCTCGTCGCTGCGCTGCGTGATCATGAGCGGCGATCCGCTGTCGGCCGAGAGCGTGTCGACGAACGGCGTGCAGTCGAAGGGCGTCGTCGTCTCGACCGCGGAGGTGCTCGCCCGGTACACGATGAAGTGGTGCGAGCCCGTGCCGAGCACGTTGTGGAGCGAACCGACGTGCATGGGCAGATCGTTGCCGAGATCCATGATCACGCACTGCGTGTTCTCGACCCCTGCGCCCGACGCCGGGATGGTGACCGTCGGGAACGTCAGCGTCCGGCACTCGGCCGAGAACGGCCCGCTGTCGAACATGGCCGCGTCGCGCATGGTCACCGTGCCCGTGTCGTCTCCGGGCGTGCCCGTGTCGTCTCCGGGCGCCACGCCCATGTCGTCGCCGGGCGTCACCGTGCCGGTGTCACGGCCAGGGGTCGTGCTCGGGTTCGTGCTGCACGCCGAGGCGAGCGCGAGGACGCAGGCGAAGCCGAGAGCGCGAGAAGAAGTCGTGGACAGCATGGAACCTCCGGGGCGCGCGAAGCGGATCGATGATCCACGTAGCCTACACCGGTTGCGCACGATCAACCGGTCGTTCGAGCGTGCGCCTTCCCACGGCGGGGCCCCCGGGTGCATGCTCCGCCGCGATGCCCCGCGCGCTCGTCGTCGACGACGAGGAGAACATTCGGCTGGTACTGCGTACGCTCCTGCGGAAGCAGGGCTACGAGGTCGAGGTGCGGGCCAGCGGTGAGCAGGCCCTCTCGGCCCTGGCGGAGGGGTTCGCGCCCGACTTCGTGATCGCCGACGTCCGCATGCCGGGCATGACGGGGATCGAGCTGACGGCCGAGCTGAAGCGCCGCGGCTCCGAGGCGGTCGTCATCGTGATGAGCGCGTACGGCTCGGTCGATCTCGCGATCGAGGCCATGAAGGCCGGCGCCTACGACTACGTCCCGAAGCCCTTCAAGCAGGACGAGATGCTCCTCGCGCTGAAGAAGGCCGAGGAGCGCGAGCAACTGCGCCGCGAGGTCCGCGCGCTGAAGAAGGTCGTCGAGGAGCGCTCGCGCTTCGCGGGCATGATCGGCCAGGGCGAGGCGATGACACGCCTGTTCCGCACGATCGAGAAGGTCGCGGAGTACACGACCACGGTCCTCGTGCTGGGCGAGAGCGGCACCGGCAAGGAGCTGGTCGCCCGCGCGCTGCACGAGGCCGGCCCGCGCAAGACGCAGCCCTTCGTCGCGATCAACTGCGGCGCGATCCCCGAGCAGCTCCTCGAGAGCGAGCTCTTCGGCCACAAGCGCGGCTCGTTCACCGACGCGACGAGCGACAAGGTCGGCCTCTTCGAGGCGGCCGATCACGGCACGCTCTTCCTCGACGAGATCGCGGAGCTCCCCCAGAAGCTCCAGGTGAAGCTCCTCCGCGTCCTGCAGGAGGGGCAGATCCGCCGCCTCGGCGACACCAAGGATCGCAACGTCGACGTCCGCGTGATCGCCGCGACGCTGAAGGACCTCCGGAAAGAGGTGCAGGAGGGCCGCTTCCGCGAGGATCTCTTCTACCGCATCAACGTGCTGGCGCTCGAGGTACCGCCGCTGCGCGACCGGAAGGAGGACATCCCGCTCCTCGTCGAGCACTTCGTCGCGCGCAACAACGTGCGCCTCAAGACGAGCGTGCGTGGCTTCACGCCCGCCGCGATGAAGGCCGTGCTCGCCTACGCGTTCCCCGGCAACGTCCGCGAGCTCGAGAACCTCGTGGAGCGCTCGATGGTGCTCGCCGAGACGGACACGATCGACGAGCCCGACCTCCCCGAGCGCCTCCGTGCGCCGACCGATCCGGTGATGATGGCGCTCGGGTCCGGCGAGCTCTCCATCAAGAAGACCGCGCGCTTCATCGAGGAGACGCTGATCCGCCGCGCGCTCGACAAGACCGGCGGCAACCGGACGGCGGCGGCGAAGATCCTGGAGATCAGCCACCGCGCGCTCCTCTACAAGCTCAAGGACTACGGGATCAAGTAGGCTCGCCGCATGCGCCGTCGCTCCTGGGTGCTCGCCTGCTCCGCAGCGCTCGCTTCGATCGCCGGCTGCGGCGGCCCCGCCACCGGCGCCGACGCCGGCGCCGCCCCCGTCCCCGACACCGGCCCCGAGTGCACGAGCGCCTCCGACTGCGACGACGGCCTCTTCTGCAACGGCACCGAGGGCTGCTCGGTCGCGGGGCGCTGCGTGCTGGGCACGCCCATGCGCTGCGAAGACGGCGTCACGTGTACGACCGACGTGTGCTCGGAGGCGCTGCGGCGCTGCACCTTCGAGGTACCCGACGTGGACGGCGACGGGGCGGGCGACGCGCGCTGCCTCGACGGTACGGGCGCCCCTCTCGGGGACGACTGCGCCGACGACGACCCCGCCCGCTTTCCGGGCAACCGCGAGGTGTGCGACGCCGCGATGCACGACGAGGACTGCGACCCCAGGACGCACGGCGGCCTCGACGCCGATGGCGACGGCGTGGAGTCGTCCGCGTGCTGCAACGGGACGGCGTGCGGCACGGACTGCGCGGACGGCCGGCGCGAGACGCACCCGGGCGCCGTCGAGGTCTGCAACGGGTACGACGACGACTGCAACGGGAGCGCGGACGAGGGCGTGACGATCGACGTGTACGTCGACGCCGACCACGACGGGGACGGCGCGCTCGCAGGCGCCGTGATGCACGCTTGCGCGAGCACCGCGGGCGTCTCCGTCTATCACACCGACTGCGACGACACGGATCGCACGCGCAGCGGCCGCCTCGTCGAGGTCTGCGACAGCATCGACAACGACTGCGACGGCACGGCGGACGACCGCACGAGCGCCGTCACCTGGTACCGCGACGAGGACATGGACGGCTTCGGCAGCGCGGCGAGCGGCGCGCTCGTGTCGTGCATTCCACCCGCCGGCTACTCGGTCTTCGACTCCGACTGCGACGACACGACGAACACCCGCAGCCCCGCGCGAGCCGAGATCTGCGACGGGATCGACGACGACTGCAACGGCTCGGCCGACTACGCGCTCGGCGCCGGCGACACCGAGGACGACGACGGCGACGCGATCGCGGACACCGCCTGCGGCGCACCCCACGGCCACGACTGCGACGATCACGACCCGACCAGCGCGCCAGGCACGCCGGAGGCCTGCGACGGACGCGACAACGACTGCGACATGCGCGTCGACGAGGACGCGACCGCGCTCGCGTTCTTCGGCGACGAGGACGGGGACGGGTACGGCACGGAGGCGAGCGGCACCATCGTCGCGTGCGTCCCGAGCGCCGGCTACGTGCGCCTCGGCGGCGACTGCGACGACGCGAACGCGATCCGACACCCCGGCGGCGTCGAGGGGTGCAACGCCACGGACGACGACTGCGACGGCGCGGTGGACGAGGGCAGCGCGTCCGCGATGTGCGCGCTGCCGCACACGCAAGAGGCCTGCATCGCCGGCGTCTGCAGCGCCGTCGCGTGCCAGGCGAGCTACGCCGACTGCACCTTCCTCGTGGCGGGCTGCGAGACGGACCTCGCGGGCGACCCCGCGAACTGCGGACGCTGCGGGAACGCGTGCGGCGTCGGCGGCTACTGCTCGGCGGGCGCGTGCGCGTTCGTCCCCCCTGGCGTGCTGGCGCTCTACGACGCTCGGGACGCGAGCTCCGTCGTGACCGACGCGAGCGGCAACGTGTCGCGCTGGCGCGATCTCGGCGGGGCGTCACGTGACCTCGTGCCCTGGGACGGCACCGCCGTGCTGCGCCCGGGCCTGATCGGCGGACGGCCCGCGATCGACTTCACGGGCGCGGGCCTCGTGAGCTCGTCGGCGTTCCCGATCCCGACCGAGCTCACCGTGTTCTTCGTCGTCCAGCACAGGACGCCCGAGATGTGGGGCGCCTACGGACACCACGGCAGCCGCGACATCGACTGGTCGATGGAACAGAGCGGCTTCGACCCCTCGAACGTGATCCACTTCCAGTCGGGCAACGACAACATGTTCGACGAGCTCGTGCTCACGACGAACGGCACGTACATCCTCGTGGGCCGCGTCACCGGGGCCCAGCTCGACGTCTCCGCGTACCCGGCCGGAGGCGGCGCCCCGCTGACCAGCTTCGTGGTGTCGAGCACGATCTCGGGCGCCCTGGACCTGCTCTACGTCGGCGCGTCGGACGCGCACGAGCACTCCAACGCGTACATCGGGGAGGTCGTCTACTACGCGCGATCGCTGACGGACCCCGAGCGGGACACGGTGGTCGCGTACCTCCGCTCTGCGTGGGGCATCTGAGCCGAGAGCCCTGTCCCCGCTGGCCGGGAGAGGGTTGGGTGAGGGGCGCCTCGGGGAGTCAGTCTCAGAGCGTGATGGGCACGTGCGGGCAGTCGAGCGCGCTGGTGTCGTAGCGCGTGCCGCCGTCCACCATCTCGAAGTCGCTCGGCTGGATCGTCTGCAGGTCGCGCGGCGCGAGGCCCGTGCCGAGGACGGTGTCCCACTTGGCCGTCGTGCGCTCGTCGTCCTCGGCCGTGAGGGCAATGTTGCCGCCGTCCGAGAGGATCATCCCGTAGTCGTGCATCGCCTGCGCGACCACGCGCGCGGCGTCGTTCGGCAGGCCGGCGAGCACGGCGGCGATGCGGTCGTCCCGGATGCGCAGGCGCGCGCCGTAGGGCACCGCGTCCGGGATCGACGTGTGGCCCGTCGCGTGCGTCGCCGGATGCACGAACGTGTTGTCCTCGATCGCGTCGTTGGGAAGGATGAAGCGGATCGCGTGGTCGATGTGGCCCGCCGCGACCTCGTCCGCGTCGAAGAGCATCGCCGCGATGGGGAAGCCGCCCGCGTCGGCGCTCGTGCAGCCGTCGCCGCGTCCGTCGGCCGGCGGCACGACGGAGGTGTCCCACACCGCGAGGCAGCCCCCCTCGTAGACGCCGCCCACGATGTTCGCGCGCCACTGCTCGTAGAGCCGGTTCTCCGTCGGCGCGATCACGATCAGGTGGCAGTCGCCGTCGCCGTCGCACGAGTAGCCCGTCTCGCCCTCGATGTGGCCGCCCGCCGGGATCGGCACGGGCGCGCTGTCGCAGTCGGGATCGTAGAAGTCGCCGGTCTGCGTGAAGGGCATGCGCGGCGCGCTGCCGTCCGCGTCGCACATCACGTGGATCGAGTAGTCGATCTGCATGCGGCCGGCGCCCCATCCGTGCGCCTGCAGCGCGGCGATGATCGCGTCGGACTGCGCATCGACACCCATCGCGTCGGCGCGCTGGTTCCACGCCGCACCCGGCGGAAAGAGCGGGCGCTGGCAGCTCGAGACGCTCGGGCCCGTGTCGGGGCGCGGCCCCGTGTCCGGCAGCGGGCCGGTATCCGGCAGCGGACCGGTGTCGGCGCGCGGGCCGGTGTCCATCCCCGTCGTGCTCCCTGCGTCGTTTCCCGTCGTCGAGCCTCCGCCGCAGCCCGCGATCGCGAGTAGCACCGCCGCCGTCACGCCCACCCAAGTTCCGTTGCGCATGGGGGGACGGTACTGCCGCGTCCGCTCGGGCTGCAACGGTCAGCGCGTCAGAGGCCGATCCCCGCGAGCGACGCCGAGCCCCCGCCGACGCCCGGGGTCGACGTCGCCACGAGGGTCGCGTCTCGCGCGCCCGTCGCCGTGGGCGCGAACGCGACGTCCAAGGTGCACGTGCCACCCGCTGTGAGCGTCGCCCCGGTGCACGTGTCGGCGCCCGGCACGATCACGAAGTCGCCCGGGTCGGTGCCCACGATCGAGATCGCGTCCACGCGCAGCGAGCTTCCGCCGGGGTTCTGCCCCTGGAACCGGACGGCCGCGCTCGTCGTGGCGACCGTCACGCCTCCGAAGTCGTGGCTGACGGGGCTCAGCAGGACCCGCGTCTCGTCCGGGAACGTCGTCCCCATGAGCGCCGCGGACACCACGGACGCGCCCGCCGTGACGTCGAGGCTCGCGGCGCACGCGCCCCTGGGCCCGATGGGCGCGAACACGACGTCGATCGTGCACGAGCCCGCGCCGGGCAGCGTCGCGCCGGTGCACGGGTCGGCAGCGATGACGAAGTCGCCGGCGTTCGGGCCCGTGATCGCGACCGTGTCCACGACGAGCGGAGCGCCGCCTCGGTTGGAGAGGGTGAACGTGACCGGCGCCGTGGTGAAGCCGCTCACGACGGAGCCGAAGTCGCGCATCGCCGGCGCGAGCCTGGGATCCGCGGGCGTCACGAACCCGTCGAGACCGGCGTCGCCGCCCGCCGGGCCCGTGTCCGCGTCACGGGTCGATGCGTCGAGCGCGCGCGACGCGTCTCGGGGGACGGACGCGTCGGCGCCCGCATCGGCCAGGACGAACGCGTCGCGGCCGATTCCGCCGCCCCCGCCGCACGCGCCGAGCAGCGCCAGCGCGAGCACGCCCCCCGGCGCTCGCATCAGCCGCCCAGCAGCTTCTTGAAGAACCCGAATGCCCCGCCGCCCGACATGGCGGCGACCTCTTCTTCGTCCTCCTTCGCGAGCGGCGCGGCCGCGGCCGCGGCGAGCTGCTGCTCGGCCTTCACGTCTTCTTCGGTCGGCGGCGGCGCGAGCTGGAGGACCCCGGGCGTGGCAGGGGCGGCCGCGACGGGCGGGATCACCACAGGCGGCGCCCCGGGGCTCGCGCCCGGACGCACCGAGCCGAAGTCGCGCGCGACCTTGCCGAGGAGCGCCTGGGCGAAGTCGTTGGCCTTCTGCGCGTCGTCGGCCTTCCGCTTCGAGCCGAAGTCGTGCTCGAGCTGCGCGAGCAGGTCGTTCGCGAGCTGCGTGGGCTTGTGGACCGCGAAGTCGGTCTGCAGCTTCGCGATCAGCTCCTGACCGAGTTGCGCGGCCGCGGCCGGGTCCGCCGGGGCCCCTGGTTGCGGCGGACCGCTCTTTCGTGAGTCGTTCGGCAAGCGGCACCCCCCTCGGAAAGGGTAGCGCGTTTCGCGCACTTGCGGTGACAAGGGTCTCCTCGTAGGTTCCGCGCCTCTTTCTCCAGAGGAGTGCGCCCGTCGATGGACATCCAGGAAAGGCTCACCGCGTTCGCGATGCTCGGAGCCGGGTGGGTCATGTACCTGCTCGTCGCGCTCTCGATCCTCGGGCTGACGATCATCCTCGACCGCACCTACTACTTCATCGTCACCCGCGAGGACATCGCGGCGCTGAAGCAGAAGCTCCTCGCGAGCCTCCGGGTCGGCGACGTCGAGGGCGCCCGCTCGGCGATGCGCGCGTCGCGCTCGGCCGAGGCGGCCATCGTGCTCGCCGGGCTCGACGCGGTCTCCGACGGCGCGGCCTCGGCCGAGGAGCGCATGAGCGGCGAGGCGACGCTGAAGAAGCTCGACATGGAGCGCAACCTCGCGTTCCTCGGCACCGTCGGCAACAACGCCCCCTTCGTCGGCCTGGCCGGCACCGTCATCGGCATCGTCCGCTCGTTCCACGAGCTCGAGTCGAGCGGCGGCCAGGTCTCGGCGGGCCTGATGGCGCAGATCGGCGAGGCGCTCGTCGCGACCCTCATCGGCCTGCTCGTCGCCCTGCCGGCGGTCGCGTTCTTCAACCTCTTCCAGCGCCTCATCAAGGGCCGCGTCGTGCGCGGCGAGGCCATGGGCAAGGACGTCCTGGCGTACCTCAAGTCCACGCGCTCGCCCGCCGATCGCGCAGCGGACGCGGCCGCCGCCGCGCCCAGGGCCGAGAAGAGGGCGGAGAAGAAGCCCGAGGGATCCAAGGCGAAGGCCGCCTCGAAGGCCTCATCCTCGGACGACGAGGACGACGGCGAGAGCGAGGCGAGCTGAGCCATGGCGGGCGGCGCACAGAAGGACGACGACGAGATGATCACGGCGATCAACGTGACGCCGCTCGTCGACGTCGTGCTCGTGCTGCTGATCATCCTCATGGTCACGGCCAGCTACATCGTCAGCAAGAGCATCCCGATGGACCTGCCCAACGCCGCCAGCGGTGAGGGCACGCCGCCGCAGGCGCTCGCGATCTCGATCGACCAGCAGGGCGCGCTCTACCTCGACGCCGAGCCGATCGAGGAGCCGGCGCTGCGCACCCGCGTCGAGCAGTACGTGGGCCGGGTGGGCGAGGCCGAGGCGCGAGCGACCATCGCCGCGGACGGCCGCGTCTCGCACGGACAGGTCGTGCACATCATGGATCTGCTCCGCCGCCTCCACGTGTCGCACTTCGCGATCAACGTGCGCCCCGAAGATCTCGCCACTCCATAGCGTCAGGACGGCTGGCCGCGCGGCACCGAGATGTACGACTCGCGCAGAAGCAACCAGATCCTGCTCGGCGTGCTCCTCGTGAGCCTCGCCGCCCACGTCGCGGCGTGGATCGGCCTGGCCGCGCTGCCGACGCTCGACGACATGATCGCGGTGCTCCGCATCGACGAGGTCGCGCTGGTCCAGGAGCCGCCCCCGCCCGCGCCGCCCCCCGAGCCCGAGCCGGAGGCGACCCCACCGGAGCCGGAGGAGCCGCCGCCCCCTCCCGTCCGGCGCGAGCGACCCGAGACGCCCCCGCCCGAGGCGCCGCCCGAGGAGCCGCCGCCCGCGGCCGAGGAGCAGATCGAGGACTTCTCGGGCGAGACGCTGACGAACGACACCCCGGGGGCATCGTGGTCGAGCGCCGTCGGCACCGGAGGGCCCATGGACGCCCCGATCGGCGGGCCGACCGGCGAGGTGACCGGCCGTCGCCGCGAGGGGGTGCCCGGCGGCGAGATCGGCGCCACGGGGACCGGCCCGCCGGGGCCGCGCCTGGTCGCGATGCGCGACCTCTCCCAGATGCCCGCGGCGCCCTCGCGAGATCGCCTGACCGAGCTGATCCGCCTCCACTACCCGAGGGAGCTCCGCAACCTCTCGATCGAGGGCAGCGCGCGCGTCCGCCTGAGGATCGGGGCCGACGGATCCGTCTCGCGCATGCGCGTGCGCGCGGAGAGCCACGAGGGGTTCGGGGCCGCGTGCGTGGAGGTGCTCGAGGAGGCCGGGGCCTGGGCTCATCCGCTCGACCGCGACGGCAACGCGGTGGCGACCGAGGTCAGCTTCGACTGCAACTTCAGCCTGCGGATCTGACCCCGCGCGCGAGGCCGGCCGCTCTCGCTAGAACTGTGGCGGCCTGTCGCATCGTCGTTGCGATACCCCCGGAACCTCGGCGATACTCGCGGCACGTTTCGGGGCCGGCGCGTGCCGACCCGTTGGGAGAACGAGAATGCGCCGATCGGCCCGCCTCGCTTTTGTAGTCGTGATGTTCGTCACCATGCTGCTCGGGGCCCGCGAGGCGCACGCGCAGACCCCGCCGCTCGGTGACTTCTCCGCGCTCCGGTTCCAGGTCGCCCCGGGGCCGGGCAACTACTTCATGACCGACGGCGCGGTCGTGCACGGCAACCTCAACGGTTTCGCCGGGCTCATGCTCGACTACGCCTACCAGCCGTTCCGCCTCTACCCCGCGACCTGCGACGCGATGGGGAACAACTGCCGTGCGGACGGTGCGGCGACGAACATCATCAGCGACCTCGCGGTCGCGCACGTGTACGGCGGCATCGCGCTCTTCGATCGGCTCCAGATCAGCCTCGCCGTGCCGCTGGCGCTCGCGTTCGGTGACTCGTTCATCCAGCCGGGCAGCGGCCCGCAGCCGACGCTCGTCCCTGGCGGGACGGCGTTCGCGGTCTCGGATCCGCGCCTTCACATCAAGGTGAACATCCTCGACGACGCATCGAGCGGGTTCCACCTCGGCGCCGTGATCTACGGGACGGCGCCGCTCGGCCACGCCATCGCGGCGCGCCACTACCTCGGCGACGAGACGCCGACGTTCGGCGGCCACCTCATCGCCGAGCTCGTCAACTCGGGCCTGCACGTGGCGGTCAACGTCGGCGGCGTCTGGCGCGACGGCCAGACGCTCTTCTCGACGCAGGCCACGGGTCAGCTCACCTACGCCTTCGCGCTCGGCTACGAGATCACGCCGCTCATCGACGTGTTCGCCGAGGTGAACGGCGCGACCGCGTTCAGCTCGCGCGTCGACGGCAACGGCGTCGAGAGCCGGCTGGGCGCGCGCTTCCGACTGGACGACACGGTCTTCTCGATCGGCGGCGGCCCCGGCATCGTGGCCGGCATCGGTATCCCCGTGTTCCGCATCCTCGGCGGCGTCATGTGGGCGCCCCTGTCCACCGACGAGGACAACGACGGCATCCAGGACGCGCAGGATCACTGCCCGACGGAAGCCGAGGACATGGACGACTTCGACGACGCCGACGGCTGCCCCGACGAGGACAACGACGGCGACGGCATCAACGACGGCTTCGACAACTGCCCGTCCGAGCCGGAGGACGTGGACGGCCAGACGGACACCGACGGCTGCCCGGACGTCGACACGGACGGCGACGGCATCCAGGACGGCTACGACTCGTGCCCGTCGCAGCCCGAGGACATGGACGGCGACCGCGACGACGACGGCTGCCCCGACAACGACCGCGACCGCGACCACATCAACGACGACGTCGACCAGTGCCCGGATCAGCCCGAGGACACGGACGGCTACGGCGACGAGGACGGCTGCCCCGAGACCGACTTCGACCAGGACGGCATCGCGGACGACAGCGACCAGTGCCCGGACCAGGCCGAGGACGCAGACAGCTTCGAGGACGACGACGGCTGCCCCGAGGAGGGCCATCCGGCCGGTCCCCCGGGCGACCGTGACGCCGACACCATCCGCGACGCGCACGACCAGTGCCCGGATCAGGCCGAGGACCACGACGGCTTCGAGGACAGCAACGGCTGCCCCGATCCCGACAACGACGGGGACGGCCTGCTCGACACGGTCGACCACTGCCCCGAGGTCTCGGGCCTCGCGGCCGACGCGGGCTGCCCGCACGAGGCCGACCTCGACCTCGAGCACGGCACGATCGTGCTGCTGGCCCAGGTCGAGTTCGCGACGGGTCGCGACGTCATCCTGGACCGCAGCTTCCCGCTGCTCACCCAGGTGCTCGACATCCTGAACTCGCACCCGGAGCTCTTGAGCATCCGCATCGAGGGCCACACGGACTCGCAGGGCGCCGCCGCGCGCAACATGGCGCTCTCGGGCCGCCGCGCGGCCTCGGTGCGCCGCTGGCTGGTCGAGCACGGGGTCGACGGCGGGCGCCTGCACGCGTTCGGCTGCGGCCCGCGCCACCCGATCGGCGACAACGCCACCGACGCGGGTCGTCAGGCCAACCGCCGGGTCAGCTTCCTGATCCTCGACCCGGCCGCGGCCGGCGCCGAGATCTTCGGCGACTGCACCGAGCAGCCCTGAGCGGGGCCGCAGCGTGACCGACAGGCCCGGCTCCGAGAGGAGACCGGGCCTTCGGTTTTCTCGGGCAGGGGTCTCGCCCTCGCTCGCGCTCGCGCTCCGTTGCGGCATTCGAAAGCAGCTCCGCGCCACCGGTTCGCAGGTTCGCGACCTGCGCGGCGCTTCGCGCCGCCGATGTTGCCAGTGGCGGGCTACGCCCGCGGCTCGCTCTCCCGAGCCGTCCCCTCATCCCTTCCGCTCCAGCACCCGCACGAGCCCCCGGTCGCCGTCGACCTCGAGCATGTCGCCCGTCGCGATCACGCGCGTCCCGACCTTCACGTTCACCACGGCCGGCAGCCCGAACTCGCGCGCGACGACGCTCGCGTGCGAGAGCGCGCCGCCGAGATCCGTGACGAGCGCGCCCGCCGCGAGGAAGAGCGGCGACCAGCCGACGTCGGCGTGGTGCGAGACGAGGATCTCGCCCGCCTCGAGCGCGCTCGCCTCGTGGGACGACTTGAGCACGCGCGCGCGGCCGATCGCGCGGCCGCTGGAGGCCCCCACCCCGCGCAGCTCGCTCGACCCGTCGAGCTCGGCGATCGGTGGAGGAAAGCCGACGAACGTGTCGGGCGGATCGGGCATGACGCGATCCCGCTCGAACTGCAGCCGGCGGCTCTGGATGAGGCTCGCGACGCCGTGGGCCTCGCCGCGGAGCACCGCGTGCAGCTCCTCGATCCCGAGGAAGAACGCGCCGCCGTCCCCGACGCCGGGCTCGAGCGCGAGCATCCGCCGCGAGGCGTCGAGCGCCACCGCACGGAACAGCCCCAGCACCTTCACGACGTGGCCGCGCAGGCGCTCGCGCAGCCGCACGAAGTGCTGCACGAGCGAGAGCAGCCGCGAGATCGGCGCGCGCGCGAAGAAGGGAACGGCGCTCGCGAGCCGCGCCTCGGCCCGCGCGCGCACCTCGCGCTGGCGCTCGGGGGCGAGGCCCGGCCCGCGCAGCGCGCCCGAGCCCGAGACGGGCGCCGCGTCCGCCGTCGTGCGCAGGTGCATCCGCACCGTCGCGAAGGGCAGCGTCGGATCCTCGCGCCACCGCGGCTCCGCGATCTCGGCCTCGCGGGCGCCGCGGTCGCCGTACTGATCGAGGAACTCCTCGAAGACCAGGCGCGTGGGACCGGCCGGGATCTCCGACACGCGCAGATCGCTCGGCTCCTTGCTGCCCAGGTACGCGAGCGCGGGCGGGTCCCGCCGCGCGACCTCCGCGATCCGCCACAGCGCGACTCCCGGGCCCGCGCTGTCGACGTCGAGCAGGCCCGTGAGCAGGTCACGCATCACGGCGTCGGCCTCGCCGTGGCCGCTCCGCTTGGCGCTGTGGGCCACGTTCACGAGGCCGCGGAGCGCGACGACCGATGCGAGCAGGTTCCCGTAGACGTTGAGGAGCACCTGACCGGAGGCGTCGAGCATGCGCTCGACGTCGACGAGCGTACGGTGCAGCGCCGTGGCGCTGAGCAAGCGGAAGTCGATCGACTCGATCCGCCGCACATCTTGCCGGAACTCGTCCTCGAACACGGCGACCCGCTCGGTGAGGCGGAAGTTCTCGCGGACGTAGCGCGTCGTCGTCATCGGCAGGCGCGCCCAGAACCCCGCCGACCCCACCCCGGCGTGATCGATCTCGAGACGCTCGGCCTCGTCACCGCCACCGAGCGAGAGCAGGACCTTCGGCGAGAGGCCGGGCACCTGCGACGCGATCGCGAAGAACTCGCTCATGTTGAGGTAGATGCGCCCGCGGAAGTTCCCGACGAGCTCGGCGTCCTTCGGCACCACGCAGCCGAGCGCGCCGAACGCCCTGCGGAACCCGAGATCCGAGAACCCGCTGAGGATCGACCACGTGAACGGCGTCGCCACGCCGGGCAGTGCCTCGCCCACGTTGAGGTTCGACCACACGGTCTTCGCGCGGTCTGCCGCCAGTCGCCGCGCCCCCGGGCGCACCGGCGGTCTCTTCAGCGCCGTGACCGGCCGTGCCTGCAGGACGTAGATCGTGGAGCCGACGATCGCCCACTCCACGTCGCGCGCATCGCCGAAATGCCCCTCGATCCGAACGCCGAGATCGGCGAGCGCCGCGATCGCGCGCTCGTCGAGCACGAAACGGGCAGCGTCGGCCGCCTCGACGGGCTCCTCGTAGGCGCCGCGCTCGACGGAGAAGCGCAGCGCGCTCGCCTTCTCGCCCAGGACGCGGTCGCGGACGTAGCGCGTCGCCTTGTCGATCCGGACGGTGTCGGGAGAGACGCGGCCGTCGACCACCGGCCCACCGAGACCGTACGCGGCGTTCACCACCATCTCGCCGTCGTCACCGGAGAGCGGGTTCACCGTGAAGAGCACGCCCGCTGCGTCCGCCGGCACGAGCGCCTGCACCACGACGCCCAGCGCCGCGCGATCGGTCACGCCGAGCGCCCGGAGGTACGCCACGACGCGCGGCGCGTAGAGGCTCGCCCAGACCCGGCGGATCGCGTCCTCGATCGCCTCGTCGGTGGTGACGCCGAGGACGCTCTCGAAGAGCCCCGCCGCCGACCGCGCGTCCTCGTCCTCGCGCAGGGCCGACGAGCGCACCGCGACGGCCCCCGCGCCCTCGGCCCGAAGGCCCGCGTGCAGCCGCCGGATCGCCTCGAGCGCCGGGCGCGGGATCGGCGACTCCCGCACCCGGGCGGCGATCCCAGCCAGGCGAGCCTCGGACACGTCCCTCGCGGGCGCCGCGAGGATGCGCTCCGGCAGTTCGTCCGGCGAGAGCGCGGCGACGAGGGCCTCGGTCATGACCTCGGACGAGATGGCGAACGCCGCGGGGACCGGGAAGCCGGCCCGCGCCAGCGCGGCGAGCGATCGGGCCTTGCCCCCGAAGAGCACGGCCTTGCGGGGCACGAGCGTCTCGATGCGGCGGATCCCCGGGTGCATGGCGGCCGGCAGGATACGACCGGGACGATGTTACGCCCCCGAATTGTGTCGGCTCGCCTGTCGGTCCCTCCCGTCCGCGCGCGGCGCGCGCTCCCGTCCGGGCGCTCCGAGGCGAGCTCTCCCGTCGAGACGTGCGCCGGAGCCCGTGACGTGCTTTGTTGAGGGGTCGCCCGGTCGTCCAGGGCCTCGCCGCGGAGCCAACCCATGCGCGCCATGCTTCTCGCTGCCCTGGTCCTCGTCCTCGTCCCCGCCTGCGCGAACGGCTCGGGCCGCACGCGCGACTCGGGACGCGCGTCCGCCGACAGCGGCGCCCGCGACGGCGGCACGGCGGTGGACATGGGCGGCGGCGCGCCCGACATGGGCGGCGGCGGCACGGACGCCGGCCACGACGCCGGCACGATGATGATGATGATGACCGACACCGGTGGGATCGTCCGGATGGACGCGTTCGTGGCGGACACGGGGACGCCGGCGCCCGACACCGGCTGCCGCAACGACGGGCAGTGCAGCGACGGGCTCGGCTGCAACGGCGCCGAGCGCTGCGTGGCGGGCGCGTGCGTGGCGGCCAGCGCGCCGATCGACTGCTCCGACGGCCTCGCGTGCACGACCGACAGCTGCTCGGAGCCCGGCACCTGCGTGAACACGACCACCTGCGCGGGCGGCGCGACGTGCATGGCCAGCGGCTGCTCGACCTCGTGCGCGGAGAGCCCGTGCCGCCTCCTCTCGCCACAGTGCGGCTGCGCGGCGGGTCAGGCCTGCTACCCGGCGGGCGCCTCGCGCGTCTGCACGACCGCCGGCACCGGCACGGGCGGCGCGCCGTGCACCAGCAACTCGAGCTGCGCCCCCACCTACGCGTGCCTGAACGTGGCGGCGAGCGGCGCGCCCGTCTCGCTCTGCACGCACATGTGCACGACCGACACGGAGTGCGGCGGCGGGCTCTGCATCTACCAGCTCGACGACGGCACGGGGATGGCCGTCCCCGGCCTCACGCTCTGCTCGCACCCGTGCAACGCGGCGACGAACCTCGGCTGCGCCGCGGGATCGGTGTGCACGATCTTCAGCGAGACGGCCGGGATGATGCGCACGTTCACCGACTGCACGGCGCCGACCACGGGGACGGGCGAGGACATGACGTGCTCGACCGCGGCGCCGACGTGCTCGCCCGACCGCTACTGCGTCGACACGGGCGACGGGCTCGGCCCGGCGTGCCACCACTGGTGCAACGTGACGACCGGCGCGGGCTGCTCCATCGGCCACACCTGCCTCGGCTTCACGACGCCGATCGTGGTCAACGGCGTCACCTACGGCGTCTGCAGCACCTGAGGAGCACCCATGGCGACGTGCAAGAGCTGCGGCGAGGAGACGGATGAGCTCTTCGCCGTGAAGATCGGCGGCAAGACCAAGAAGGTCTGCGAGGACTGCAAGTCGCGCGCGGAGGAAGAGGCCGAGATCGGCGCCGCGAGCGAGCAGGCCGTGCGTGGGATGATGGAGTACAAGGGCAAGCGCTGAGGCCGAGCTCTGCATCGTCTTCACCGACGGTCTGACCACGCGATACGCGGGGGCCAAGCCGGGGATCAGCAGGGCACGTCGCGGCCGTCGACGATGTACGGCGCCTCGATCTCGAACGTGCCGTCGTCGTGGACGCGGACCGTGCCGATCGCCTCGGCGGTGTGGCAGAGCGAGCTCGCCGAGTGGCGGTAGCGCAGCTCGTGCTCGGAGACGGCGCGCACCTGCACCGACTGCGCCGCGCACATCGCGCCCTCGATCTGCGCGTCGGTCCACGCGGGATGCGCGGCCGCGACCTGGTGGTGCAGGCGTGGGTCGCGCTGGCTCCACGGGCGCTCGGCGGCGCTGCGCTCGTACGGCGCGGAGCACGCCGACGCGACGGCGTTTCGCTCTGCCACCGCGTGCGCGACCTGCCACCAGAGCGGCGGGGGCCCGGGCGAGGTCGACGACGCGCGCACCACGAAGCTCAGCGTGCGCTCGCCCGCGCGCACCTCGTACGCCCCGGGCGCGAGCGTGCCGAGCGCCTGCGACGACCCGCTGCCGCTCGCGGCCACGATCTCGCACGCGCCCGCCGAGGCTCCATCGAGCGCGACGTGCGTGACGCCGTCGATCACCTCGCGGCGCACGCTGCCGTCGAACGCGTGGCAACCGCTGACGCTGCCCATCGGCAGCACGATCGTGACCTCCTCGCCCTCGATCGGGTCGGCCGGCGCCACCGCGAAGCGAACGGTGTCGGCCTCGCTCGAGTACGCCACTTCGGGCCAGGATGGCGGCCCGCACGCCGAGACGGCGAGCGCGAGCGCGACGAGGATCAGAAGTGGCCAGACGACCTCGGGCGCCTCGGAGAGCGAGCGGCGTAGCTCGAGGATCATCGCGATCTCAGGGTACCTCACTCGGGGATCTCACATTCGGTCTGACGAGCGCGGTGATCTCCGCTGATCAGGAGGCCGTGGAGTGACCCCCGTCGCCGGGTGGCGTGACAGGTCCGCCGGGTCGTGTTAGATACTGCCCATGTTTTATATGGACATTACATGGATGCGGAGATCATCCCTCTCGCGAGCGCAGGCTGCGGCGCTCGCGACCTGCTTCGCGCTCGGATGCGGCCCGACGGGCCCCGCCGTCGACGACGCCCGCGACGCAGGCCCGACCGCCTCGGACGGCGCCGCGCCCGACGCGGGCCCCGCGGACCCGTCCTTCGTCGCGCGCTGCGACTACGAGAACAGCTTCGCCCGCCGGCCGGAGTGCCGCGAGTACCGCGGTCCGGGCTGGCGCCTCGAGGCCGCCGCGGCCGACTGCGAGCGCGTCTTCCTCAATCGTCCGGGCACGCTCACCGTCGGTCAGCGGTGCTCGTTCCCGGATCAGGTCGGCGTCTGCACGGTGGGCACCCTCGGCTCGGCGGGCGGCAGCGGCTACGCGATCGTGAGCAGCGGTGGACCCGCCGCGTGCGGTCCCGCGCAGTCAGCCTGCGAGACGTTCGCTCGAGGGACGTTCAGCCCGAGCGCGATCTGCATCGGCTGCGAGCCGACCGGGATGGAGAGCACCGACGCGTTCATCCCCATGTCCGTCGACTGCCGGCCCCCCCTGCCCGGTGAGCCCGCGGGCGTCGGCGAGGGCGGCCGCGTCTGCACGCCCACCATCATCTCGGGATCGACCGAGCCAGGCCGGAGCTACGCCGACTACGCGAGCTGCGACGTCGTCCGCACGCAGCGGCCGTACTACCCGCGCCCCACGCGCGTCACGACCGATCCCGCCGATCCGCGCCTCGGCGACGCCGGCTACATGGGCGAGCTGCGCTGGCTGCGCACCCAGGCGGAGGCATCGGCGTGCACGTGCTGCCACTCCGCGTCGCGGACGCCGTCCGGAGCGTCCCTCTGGGACACCGAGGCTGGGCCGCTCTGGATCGACACGGTGTCCGACGAGGCGCTCGCGATGCTGGCGGGGCTGACCGACTCGACCACCTTCGGCTTCCTGCCTGCGGCCGAGAACAACGGGTTCGATCGCTCCACGACGGGCCTTCCGACGACGGATGTCTCGCGGCTCCAGGCGTTCCTCACGGGCGAGCTCGCGCGGCGCGGCGTCACGCCGGACGAGGCGCGCACGCTGCCGGCCTTCGCGCCCTTCTTCCGGGACCTCATCGACTACCGGCCTGGCCCCTGCCCCGACGGCGTCGGACTGGACGAGGCCGGGACGATCCGGTGGACCGGCGGCCCCGCGCGCTACGTGAGCGTCCTGCGCGCCGACGCGCAGTCGCCCGGCGTGCCGCCGAACTGGGACCTGCCCGAGGGGACGCTCTGGGCCATCGCGGTCCCGCCGACGTCGACGCCGATCGGCTGCGGAATGCGCTACGCGGAGCTGCCGCCCTCGGCCTACCAGCGCGTCCCCTCCAGCGGACCGCCGCCGGCGCTCGCCTCCGGCCTGACGTACTACCTCTACGTGCAGCGCGACGTCGCGCTCCCGATCACGCGCTGCACCTTCGTCGCGCCCTGAGCCCGCCGCGGCGCGCCGGGCGGCGGCGCTTCCTCTATGCTTGGCCACCGATGGCCGTCCGCTTCGATCTCGCGGTGGTTGCGACGGCTCTGGCGCTCGCGTGTGGCGGCTCGCCGGGGCCTGGCAGCGCGCTGCCCCCATCGCGGAACCCGCTCGCGTGCGCGGGTCACACGCTCGAGGACGTCGTTCCCATCCCCGCGCTGGGCCTGCTGCCCTCCGGCGAGCCGGTGACCGCGGGCACTGCGCTCACCTGCACGGCGGACGCGCTGCGCGTGATGGACTGGGGCCCGGACAGCTCTCAGTCGTTCGTCGTCTCGCGCGGGAGCGCGATGGCGCTGTGGAGCGCGTTCCAGCTCCCGGGCACGCACGACGAGCGGCGCCAGCGCATCCTCGTGTTGCTCGCGCGCGACGTCGCGAGCGCAGCTCCGACGCCCTGAGCGGCGGCGGTCGGCGTCCGGCGAGGTGCGAGCTCGTCCTGGCGGGATCCGCGGCTACCCCTGCTTGTTCTTCTCGTCCCACTTCATGGGCTGCCAGAGCTCCACCTTGTTGCCGTCGGGATCCATGATCCACGCGAACTTGCCGTTCTCGTGCGACTCCGGGCCCTTGACGGGCACGATGCCGGCCGCCGCGAGCTGGCCGAGCAGCGCGACGAGGTCGTCGACGCGGTAGTTGATCATGAAGCTCGAGGCGCTGGGGCTGAACCACTCGGTGTCACGCTTGGCGACGTGCCAGACGGTGACCCCGCCGTCCTCGGCCCCGTCGTCGGGCCACCTCAGGATGGCACCGCCCCACTCCTCGAGCGCCATGCCGAGGTGCTCCTTGTACCAAGCGGCGAGCTTGGAGTGGTCGCCGCTCGACTTGAAGAAGACGCCCCCGATGCCCGTGACGCGTGCCATGGGGGGCGACGCTACCAGGTTCGTTCCGAGCGCGCACCGCCGCGCCGGCCGCGCGAGTCGCCCGGGGGGACTAGCCTTGCGCGGTCTTCTTGTCGCCCTCGTCGTCCGTCGTCGCGGCGCTCGCCTCCGCCGGCGTCGTCGCGCCCGCGCCGTCGGTCTTCATGTGGCAGTTCTTGTACTTCTTGCCGGAGCCGCACCAGCACGGGTCGTTGCGCCCGACCTTGGGCTTGTCGCGCTTGACGGTCTCGACCCTGGGCGGCGCCGAGACGCGCGCCGGCTGCGGCTGGGCGGCCACGGACGCCGCGCCCGGCGCGGAGGTGCGCGCCTGGGCCGGGAGCGAGGGCCCCGCGCGCATGGCCTGCTGCGCGGCCTGCTGCTGTCGCGCCATCCCCTGGAGCGCCGCGATCTGCGCGGCCGAGAGGCGCGGCCCGCCCCCCTGCGCGAGCGCCGGCGCCACCGCGCCGCCGGGCGCCGGTGCCTCGCCGAAGGGCGCGCGCATCTTGGCCTGGTTCGCCTCGACCTCGCGGCGCCGCTGCTCCTCGAGCCGACGCGCGTCCTGCTCGCTGACGACCTCGAGCCGGAACATGTTCGCGCCGACCGCCGCGCGGATCGACTGCGTCATCTGCACGAAGAGCTCGTAGCCCTCCTTCTTGTACTCCTTCTTCGGGTCGCGCTGGCCGAAGCTGCGCAGGCCGATGCCGTCGCGGAGCTGCTCCATGGACGAGAGGTGCTCGAGCCACTGGCGGTCGATCTCACGCAGGTAGAAGTTGCGGAACAGGCGATAGAAGACCTCGGGCGGGATCTCCTTGTCTTTCTTCAGCATCACCGCTTCGGCGTCGTCGTAGAGCCGCATCGCGAGCATCTCGGCGTCGGCGATCTTCTCCGCGGCCGACGCGTCGATGTTGAACTGCTCCTTGTACGAGGCGCGTAGGCCCGTGAGGTCCCAGTCCTCGGGGTGCTTGTTCGGAGGCGTGTACTTCTCGACCATCGACGAGACGAGATCGTCGGTGAGGTCGAGCAGTCTCTCGCGCTGCTCGGTGAGCGACATCGAGACCACCTCGACGAGGTGCTCGACGAGAGCCGGGATGTCCTTGCTCAGCTTCTCGAGGCTCGTGCGGCAGCCGAACGCGTCGTACACGTTCCGCTCGAGCGCGGGCGCCCTCACCTCCGACACGTCCGAGAGCTTCTGCTCGAGCGCGGTGCGAACCCATTGGTCGCGGTAGCCGGCGTCTCCGTCGGTCGGCATGGGTCCGGCGCCGTGGATCTTCACCATGCGCTCGATGACGACCCGCGCCTTGTCGACGTAGGGCTCGTGCACCTTGTCGACGACCGGGCGCGGCTCGACGCCGGCCTTGCGCTCGTCGTCGGTCGGCACCGTGCGGTACTGGCCCTCGAGGACCTGGCGCCGGAGCACGTAGATGCTCTTGCGCTGCTGGTTCATCACGTCGTCGTACTCGAGGAGGTTCTTGCGGATGTCGAAGTTCCGCTCCTCCACCTTCTTCTGCGCGTTCTCGACGCTGCGTGTGACCCAGGGGTGCTCGATCGGCACGCCCTCTTCCATGCCGAGCGTCTCCATCATCCCCTGGATGCGCTCGCCCGCGAAGATGCGCATGAGGTCGTCTTCGAGCGAGAGATAGAAGCGCGACGCGCCCGGATCTCCCTGACGGCCCGCGCGGCCGCGCAGCTGGTTGTCGATGCGGCGGCTCTCGTGGCGCTCGGTACCGATGATCTGAAGGCCACCCGCTGCGATGACTTCCTTCTTCTCCGCCGCGCAGATGCCCTCGTACTTCTTCTGCGCCTCGTGAACGGCGGCCTCGAGCGCTTCCTTGTCGGCCAGGAGCGCCTCGTTTCCCGGCTCGCGGGCCATCGCCACGACCTCGGCGCGGCCGATCATCTCGGCGTTGCCGCCGAGCAGGATGTCGGTGCCGCGGCCGGCCATGTTCGTCGCGATGGTGATCGAGCCCTTGCGCCCGGCCTGCGCGACGACGAACGCCTCGCGCTCGTGCTGCTTGGCGTTCAGCACCTCGTGCGGGATGCCCGCCTTGTGGAGCATGCGCGAGAGCGCCTCGTTCTTCTCGACGCTCGTGGTGCCGACGAGCACCGGCTGGCCGCGCTCGCGACACGTCACGAGGTCGTCGAAGACCGCCTTGAACTTCTCGCGCTCCGTCTTGTAGACGAGGTCGTCCGCGTCCTTGCGCGTCACCGGCTTGTTGGTCGGGATGACGACGACGTCGAGGTTGTAGATCTTGTGGAACTCCTCGGCCTCGGTGTCGGCCGTGCCGGTCATCCCCGACAGCTTCTTGTAGAGGCGGAAGAGGTTCTGGAACGAGATGGTCGCGAGCGTCCGGTTCTCGGGCTTGATCGCGACGCCCTCCTTGGCCTCGACCGCCTGGTGCAGGCCGTCGCTCCACCGACGCCCGGCCAGCGTGCGGCCGGTGAACTCGTCGATGATCACGACCTCCTGGCCGGGGGTGACCATGTACTGCTGGTCGCGCTTGTAGAGCGTGTGCGCGCGCAGCGACTGGTTGAAGATGTGCAGCGCCTCGAGGTTGGCCGGATCGTAGAGGTTCGAGTTCTTGATGATGCCGCGCTCGACCAGGATCTGCTGCGCGAGCTCGCTGCCTTCCTCGGTCAGCGCGACCTGGTGGTTCTTCTCGTCGAGGACGTAGTGATCGTCCTTGCGTAGGCGCGGGATGATCGCGGCGATCTTGACGTACTTGTCGCTCGGGACCTGGTTGTCGCCCGAGATGATCAGCGGCGTGCGCGCCTCGTCCACGAGGATGGAGTCGACCTCGTCCACGATCGCGAAGTTCAGCTCGCGCTGCGCGTAGTCGTGGATGGAGAACTTCATGTTGTCGCGCAGGTAGTCGAAGCCGTACTCGTTGTTCTGGCCGTAAGTGATGTCGCAGCGATAGGCCGCCTTCTTGGCGGCGTCGCTCTGCTGCGGGACGATCACGCCCGTCGTGAGGCCGAGGAACGAGTACAGGCGACCCATCCACTCCGCGTCGCGCTTGGCGAGGTAGTCGTTGACGGTGACGACGTGGACGCCCTTGCCCTCGAGCGCGTTGAGGTAGCAGGCGAGCGTCGCGACGAGGGTCTTGCCCTCGCCCGTCTTCATCTCGGCGATCTTTCCGTCGTTCAGGACGATGCCGCCGATGAGCTGGACGTCGTAGTGGCGCATCCCGAGGGCGCGCCGGCCGCCCTCGCGGCAGACGGCGAACGCCTCGTTCAGGACGTCGTCGAGCTTCGCGCCGTTCTCGAGCTTCTGCTTGAGCTCCGCGGTCTTGGCCTGGAGCCGATCGTCCGAGAGCTTCTTGAGCCCCGCCTCGAGGTCGTTGATGGCCGAGACGCGCGGGCGGATCTTCTTGAGCTGCCGCTCGTGGCTCGTGCCCAGGAAGAACTTGAGGACGTTCTGAAGCATCGGATTCTCGGGGAAATTGAGAGGCGCAGACTAGGCGCTCGGCCTGTCTCGCGCAACGCACGGAGGCCGCGGATCATTCGACGGATTCCCCTGTCCGAGGGGATGACCCGCTCACCCGGGGTCGGGCGACTCGGAGGCGTCCACGGCGAGCTGGCGGGCGGCGACGAGCGCCGCGCCGGTCGCGAGCGCGAGCCCGAGCCCGAGCACCATGAGGATCACCGAGAGCCGACCGCGGCGGCGGGCGGACGTGTCGTCGGCGCCCGGCACGCCCGCGGCGACCATGACGGCGCGCGCCTCGGCGTCCGCCGAGAGACCGCGGCGCAGGACGGCGACGACGAGGAGCAGGATCCCCACGGCGATGCCGGAGAACGCGATCGTGCGCGTCCTGCGCTTCTGCGCTTCGAGGCGAGCACGGTCGCCCGCCAGGCCGCTGACGGTCGCGGGCAGGACGAGCCCGTGCTGCTCGCGCGCGGCGAGCACGAAGGCGCGGGCGGCCGCTTCGGCGGGGATCCCCTCGGGAGGGCCGGCGTCCGGACCGCTCACGTAGAGGATGCGTGGGGCGACGTAGCTCGTCGGCAGCGCATCCGAGCGCGCCTGCAGCGTGTACGCGCCGCCCTGCGCGAGCGGCGGCAGGGCCAGATCGGCATACGTCGTCGCCGCCGCCAGGTCGCTGCGCGCCGGGACCGTGATCGTGCTGCGCCAGCGGCCCGCGGCGAACACGTCGAGCACCACGTAGTCGCGGCCCGGAGGCGCCACGGCGGCCCAGCGCGCCACGCCATCGGGGACGAGCGAGGACTCGAGCTCGAGGCAGGGCGTGGCGAGCGCGACCGGAAACCGGATCGAGCGGTACGCGACGTGCGCGCCGCGCGACCCCTCGGTGAGCGAGACGGCGGTGAGGTTGCACGTCCCCTCCGGCCCGTGGACCAGGAGCGGGACGACGAAGTATCGCGTCGCCACGCCGGTGACGGGCAGCGGCGGCAGCGGCTCGACGCCGGCGCACTCGGTGAGCTGCGGCTCGACGCCGAGCATGCCGACGTCCACCGCCAGCAGGCAGCGGACCTCGGGGACGCAGATGCCGCCGACGACCCACGCGTCGAGCGTCTCGACGTGAGGCGGTGGCGGTGGAGCCGCCGGATCCGGAGCTTCCGGGCCGGGCGCCCCCACGGACGAGCCTCCCGGGATCGCCGGCGTCACGGGCAGGAGCGACCCGAGCGAGAAGTGCGAGAGCGGCGCGGCCTCGCGATCGGCCTGCGCGGCGGGCGGCGCGTCGTCGGACACCGCGAGCGGGCGGGCGACGGTGCAGAGGACGTGCTGAGCGTCGCGGGCGCGCGCGACGAGGTAGAGGGAGCCGACCGCGTCGCGCGGCACCTCGAGCGAGCCCTCGCGGGAGGTCCCGGCGCCCGGGGTGAGCCAGACCTCGTCGACGAGCACGCGCCCCGCGCCGTCCCGCAGCTCGACGCCCACGTCGGCCTCCTCGGGCGTGGGCCCCACGACCGCGTCGGGGTCGTGGTACGCGTACGCGCGAAGCGCGATGGTCTCGCCGGGCCGCGCCGCGTCGGGCGCCGCCAGCATCAGCTCGTCGCGGACGCCGACGCCCTCGGCGAGCAGCATCGCGTACGCGAGCAAGGCGCCCGCGACGACGACGCCGATGCCGACGGCGAGCTCGACGCGACGGGAGCGGGTGGCCACTGTGCGAGCATAGCGCGGCGGGCAACCCCAGGGCGCTCGCTCTCGACCTCGCTCTCGCGCTCGCGCTCGCTCTCGCCCCGGTGCTACCGTGAGCCGCGGAGGGGAGATTCGAGCGGCGCGCTCGTAGGTGCAGGCCGGAGCGGGCGCGACGTGGGCAACATGGGCTACGGGTACGGGTACTTCTATTACATGATCGCCATGATGGTGATCGGCCTGGTCAGCCAGAACCCGTGGCTGCTCATCCCCATCGGTCTCCTGTTCCTCGCGCGCCGCTGGATCCCCGACCCCTGGGTCTACGTCCGCACCTTCGGCCGCATCTCCACGCTGAGCCGCCAGATCGAGGCGAACCCGTCCAACGTCACGGCGCGCCGCGACCTCGCGATGATCTACCTCGACCGGCTCCGGCCGGGGCGCGCGGCGGAGCTGATCGCCGACGCCCGCAAGCGCTTCCCCGAGGACGCCGAGCTCCTCTTCCTCGCCGGCCTCGCGGCGTACCGGCGCGGGAAGTACGCCGACGCGCTCGATCCGCTGGTGCAGTCCGTCGAGCGCGACCCGCGCCTGCGCTTCGGCGAGCCCTACCTGCTCGCCGGAGACGCCTTGATGCAGCTCGGCCGCACCGAGGAGGCGATCGACGCGTACGACCGCTACCTCTCGAAGTCGAGCTCGTCGGTCGAGGGCCTCGTGAAGAAGGCGCGCGCGCACCGCAAGCTCGGGGAGAAGGACGCCGCGAAGAAGGACCTCGACGAGGCGCTCCGTACGTGGGGCCAGATCCCCGGCTTCCAGCGCCGGCGCCAGCTCGGCTGGTGGCTCCGCGCGCACCTCGACCGCGTGATCGGCTGAGACGCTCCGCCCGAGCTTGCTCGGCGACGGAGCGGCCGTAGGCTCGTCGCATGGATCCCCGCGCGGCACCGACGCCCCCCGAGGCCGAGCTCTGGCGGCTCATCGACGAGCGCCGCGCTCCGGGCGCGGACCGCGCGCGCGTGGACGCACGCATCTGGGAGCGCTTCGGTCAGACCTGGGCGGTCATGTTCACCGACCTCTCGGGCTTCTCGCGCATGGTGGCCGAGTTCGGGATCATCCACTTCCTCCAGGAGATCCGGGAGCAGCGGCGCGTCTTCGATCCCGCGGTCGCGGCCCACGGCGGGCTGCTCCTGAAGGAAGAGGCCGACAGCATGCTCCTGCTCTTCGAGAGCCCCGCGCACGCGCTCGAGTGCGCGCTCGCGATGCAGCGGCGCTCGGTGGACGTGAACCGCGGCCGCGCGCCCGAGGACACGGTGTTGCTCTGCGTCGGGATCGGGTACGGCCCGATGCTGCGCGTCGGGGACCGCGACGTGTTCGGACAGGAGGTGAACGCCGCGAGCAAGCTGGGCGAAGACGTCGCGAGGGCGGGGGAGGTGCTCGTGACGGCCGCCTTCCGCGCCGCCGTCGGCGCGCGCCCGGGGATCGCGTTCGAGCCGCTCGAGACGAGCGTCGCGGGGGCCACGCACGCCTACCGGGTGACCGACGCGCCCTCTACGGGGCGATCAGACGCATGACGTTGCCGCCGACGCAGGCGAGGTAGACGTTGCCGGCTGCGTCCTCGCCGAACGACGCGGGGTTCGGGCAGGCCCCCGAGAGCTCCGTGAAGACGTGCGGGTCACGCGCGACGCCGCCGCAGTAGCGCAGGCCACCGATGTCGGAGGTGACCTCCTCCGCGAAGAGGTACGTCCCGTTGAGCGCTGGGATCGCGGCGCCGCGGTACACGACGCCGCCGGTGATCGACGCGTTGCCCGAGGCCCCGAAGAAGCCGCCCGAGTGCGCGTACTCGAAGACCGGGGCGTGGTGCGCGCTCAGCGCTGCGCACGCACCGCCACCGTACGGGTGCGTCCCCTCGCAGACGTTCCAGCCGTAGTTGTCGCCCCCCGTCGCGTCCGTGTCGACGTCGACCTCCTCCCAGAGGTTCTGCCCCACGTCGCCGATGAAGAGCGCGCCCGTGCGGCGATCGAACGAGAAGCGCCACGGATTGCGCAAGCCGTACGCGTAGATCTCCGGAAGCCCGCCGCCGCCGAAGAAGGGGTTGGTCGCGGGCGACTCGTAGGTCGCGATGCCAGGCCCGACGCGGATGCGCAGGATCTTGCCGTACCAGGTCGTCGTGTCCTGACCGTGGCCGTCGGGATCGCCGCCGCTGCCACCGTCGCCGGTGCCGACGTAGAGCAGCCCGTCCGGGCCGAACACGAGGCTGCCGCCGTTGTGGTTCCCGAAGCGGTCACCCGTCAGCGTGAGGATGGGCGTGACCGTGGGATCGGCGACGTTCGGATCCGCGGCCGAGCGATGACCCAGCGCGACGACGTTCGTGCTGCCGCCGACCGGGGCGTAGTACACGTAGAAGAGGCCGTTGGTCGCGTAGTCCGGGTGGAACGCGAGGCCGAGCAGCCCTTGTTCGCTCCCGGTGCTGCCGCCGGTCACCGATCCGATGTCGAGGAAGAGGCCGCCGTTCGAGCCGTCGGCGTGCATGATCTGGATTCGGCCGCGGTGCTCGGCGACGTAGAGGTCGGTCGAGCCAGGGACGGCGACGACCGCCAGCGGGTTGCGGAACGTGCCCGAGACGGGCACGAGATCGAGCGTCGGGTAGCCGGTGAGCTCGCAGCCGTCGCCGCCGGCGTCCGCGGCCACGAACGCATCGGGGGCGACGAACGCATCCGACGCGGCGAAGGCGTCGTTCCCCGGCGCGGCGTCCATGTCGGGGCCGCCCGTGTCGCCGCGGCCGGCGTCGCCGGACCCGGCACCTGCGTCACGGCCCGCGTCCGCGGGGACGGCGCCGGTGTCGTCGGCCGGGGGCGGACTGCTGCCGGAGCAGCCGGTGCCGAGCCAGAGAGCGATCGCGATCGAGCCTGCGAGTGCACGTTGCATCGCGATATGGTGTTCGAACCCGGGCCGCCAGCCAAGATCTCTCGCACGCGTCTTCGGTGCGACTCGGTTTCGCCCTATCCTGCCTCCATGGGAGGCGGTCCATGTCGACGATCGAAGAGCGTGTCGGGTCGGCCCTGCTCCAGGCGATGACGCACGCCGCGGACGAGTGGCTCGATGCGCGCGAGTCGTGCCCGGCCTGCGGCGCGACGCGGCCGCTCGGCGGCGCGCCGCCCGAAGCCGCGCCGCCGTCCCCGCCCGCCCCGCCGATCCCGCGACCGCGCGCTCCCGCCCCGGGACACGCGCCGCTGGGCCCGTCGGGTCCTGGCACCCATCGCGCCGGGCCCCTCGAGTTCGTGCGAGGCGCCGAGCGCCGCGTCAGCCGCATCGGGGCGCCCCACTACCGTACCTGGGACCTCGACGTGCGCTGCCTCGCGTGCGGCCTCGCGCGCTCGATCCACCGCGCCGAGGGCGCGGCGTACCCCGCGTACTCGATCCGGCGCACGGGTACGCCGGCCGGCCCGCGCCTGCGATGGGAGATCGCCACGCGCGGCGGCGCGACCGCGGGCGCGGTGATCGCAGGCGGGGGCGCGCCGTCGCGGCTCGACTCCTCGATCCCGATCGACGGCGCCACCCGGTGGGTGTGCGAGCAGGGCCGTGCGCTCATCGATCGCGCGCTCGACTGCGACCTCGCCCCGCTGCCCGAGGAGAGCCAGCAGGCGATGCGCCACGAGGCCCTGCGTCGCGTGCTGCCGTCGATCGGCGCGGAGCTCAGAGGCTGCACGCCCAGCACGGTCGGCTGAGGCAGCCTCTCGCGCTCGCGCTACGCTCTCGCCTCGACGAATGGACTGGTCCGGGCGCTTCATCTACCTCGTGCTGATCCCGGCCGTGCTCGTCGCGGCCGGCGTGCTCGGGTACTACTCGCTCCAGTCCGCGCGCCAGCTCACGCAGATCTCCGAGCAGTCGGTCCTCTCGACGACGCTCCTGCTCGTCGACGAGAAGGTCGACCGCATCGAGCAGATGGTGATCCACGCCGACGAGGCCGTGTTTCAGCTCATGGACCCGGCCGATCCGCACTCGTTCGAGGAGGCCTGGCCGCCCCTCGCCGAGCGCCTCTCGCCGTCCGTGCGCGCCCTCGTGATGTTCGACGACGGCGGCAACGTGGTGGCCGACCGGTGCCGCTGCAGCGCCGAGGAGCGCGAGGACTTCGTCAAGACGCTCACCGAGCAGATCCTGCCGGACCTCGCGCTCCACGCGGCGCCCGTCGGCCAGCTGCGGCACCTGCATCGCAGCTACGGAGACGAGAGCTACCTCGTCTCGTATCGCGCGGTGCGACACGAGGGCCGCCGCGTGTACATGGTCGCGCACCACGACACCGGGTACGTGATCCGCAACGTCCTGCCCGACATCTTCGCGTCCGAGGAGCGGGAGCGGCGCTGGAACGTGGTCGACGAGGAGAACCACCTCGTCTACGGCCCGAGCCTGGCGCGCGCGGGCGACTACCTCGTCGGCCGCACGTTCCCGACGACGTTCTACGGCTGGCGCATCCAGGTCGCGCCCAAGGCCGCGCCCGCCCTTCGCGCGGGCACCGCCACGCGCCAGTACACGGAGGCCGGGCTCATCGGCCTCTCGCTCGCCGTCATGCTCCTGGGCTTGGGCTTCCTCCTCTACGGCGCGACGAAGGAGAGCCGTCTGAACGCGCTCCGCAGCGAGTTCATCGCCAACGTCTCGCACGAGCTGAAGACGCCGCTCTCGGTCGTCCGCATGTTCACGGAGATGCTCCTCACCGAGCGCGTGCGCGACGACAAGAAGCGCCAGTACCTCGAGACCATCCTGCGCGAGTCGGAGAGGCTCAGCACGCTGATCGAGAACGTGCTCGACTTCTCGGCGATCGAGCGCGGCAAGGAGGCGTACGACTTCCGCGAGGGCGACCTCGCCGAGGTCGTGACGCGGGCCGTCGACACGTACCGCTCACGCCTCGACGCCGGCTCGACGATCCGCGTGGAGACCAAGGGAGCGATCCCGCGCGCTCGCTTCGACGAGCAAGCCCTCTTGCTCGCGCTGCTCAACCTGATCGACAACGCCGTGAAGTACGGCGGCGGCACGGCGGTCGACGTCACGATCGAGCGAGGCCGGCGGCACGTGTACCTGCGGGTCCGCGACCACGGCCCGGGGATCCCGCCGGAGCACCACCGGCGCGTGTTCGAGCGCTTCTTCCGCGTGCGCAGCAAGGACCACGACGGCGTCCGCGGCTCCGGCATCGGCCTGGCGCTCGTGAAGCGGATCGCGGAGGCTCACGGCGGGCGCGCGTGGGTCGAGAGCCCCGAGGGAGGCGGCGCGCGCGTGTCGTTCTCCGTGCGCTGCCTCGCGGACGCCCCCGGCGACGCGGATCAGCGCGAAGCGGCGTGATATAGAGGCGCACGATGGCGGCCGAAGCGCAGCCCAGGCGGATCCTGCTCGTCGAGGACGACCCGTCGCTCGCGATGGGCCTCGTCGACGCGCTCGAGTTCGAGGGGTTCGACGTGACCCACGCGCGAACGGGGCAGGACGGCATCCACCTCGCGCGCGACGGCCGACCCGACTGCATCATCCTCGACCTGATGCTGCCGGACACCAACGGCTACCGGGTGTGCGAGGTCGTCCGCGAGACGGACCCCGTCGTGCCGATCCTGATGCTGACCGCGCGCAGCCAGGAGGCGGACAAGATCCGCGGCCTCGACGCGGGCGCGGACGACTACGTCACCAAGCCCTTCTCGATCGGCGAGCTCGTCGCGCGCATCCGCGCGATCTTCCGTCGCAGCACGCGCGCCTCGGGCGAGATCTTCAAGGTCGGCAGCGCGACCATCGATCCGGCGGCGCAGACGCTCGTCCGCGGGCGCGAGAAGCTCGCGCTCTCGTTCTACGAGGTGCAGCTGCTCCGCTACCTCCACGAGCGCGGGGGCCAGGTCGTCGGGCGTGACGAGATCCTCGACAAGGTCTGGGGCACGCCCGGCAGCGCGAACAGCCGGACGGTCGACAACTTCGTGGTGAAGCTGCGCAAGAAGATCGAGCCGCAGCCCGACAAGCCCGTCCACATCCTCACGGTGTACGGGATGGGCTACAAGCTCGTCATCTGACTCAGGAGAGAACATGGCCGAGGCGAGCGAACGAGAGCCGATCTCCACCCCCGACGCGCCGGCGGCGATCGGGCCGTACTCCCAGGCCATCCGGAGCGGCGACCTGCTCTTCTGCAGCGGCCAGATCCCGCTCGACCCGAAGACGGGCGAGATGATCGAGGGCGACGCGCGGGCCCAGACCGAGCGGGTGATGGACAACCTGGCCGCCGTGCTCGGGGCGGCGGGGACGTCGTTCGGGCGCGTGCTGAAGACGACGATCTTCCTCACGGACCTGGGCGACTTCAAGGTGGTGAACGAGGTCTACGGCAGGCGGTTCGAGGGCTCCGCGCCGCCAGCGCGCTCCACCGTGCAGGTCGCGGCCCTGCCGCGCGGCGCGAAGGTCGAGATCGAGCTCGTCGCCCGGCTGTGACGTGACCGAGCCCATCTGGTGGCGCGACGCGGACCTGCCCCGCTGGGGCGCGCTGCGCGAGCCCCGTCGCGAGGACGTGGTCGTCGTCGGCGCGGGGCTCGCCGGCCTGGGGCTCGCGCAGGCGCTACGCGCGCGAGGCGTCGACCCCCTCGTCGTCGACGCCGAGGGTCCGGCGGCGGGCGCGAGCGGACGCAACGCGGGGTTCGTGCTCCGCACGCACGTGACGGAGTATCCGGCGCTCCGAGCCCGGCTCGGGCCGGCGCTCGCCGCGGCCCTGCTCGAGGCGGCGGGACAGAACGCGGCGAGTCTCGCCCGCGTCGCCGGTGCGGGCGACCACCGCCCGACCGGGAGCCTCATGCTCGCGAGCGGCGACGACGAGACCCGAGCTCTGGCCGAGGCTGCGCGCGCGCTCGACGCCGGTGGCGTGCGGACACGGGAATGCGCGGTTCCGCCCGCGCTCGTGGGCTTCGACGCCGCGCTGCGGATCGAGGACGACGCTGAGGTCCACCCAGCTCGCGTGGTCGCGGCGCTCGCGAGCGGCGTGCGAGGCGCGCGCCTGCGCGTGACGAGCGTGGACGGGGGCGTCGTGCGCGGCGAAGGGCTCGCGATCGAGGCGGGGGGCGTCGTGCTCGCGACGAACGCCTGGACCGGCGCGCTCGCGCCCTCGCTTGCCGGCGTGATCACACCCCAGCGCGCGCAGATGCTCGCCACCGAGCCGCTCGCGCCGGTCCTCGACGTCCCCTGCTACGCGGGCCGCGGCTTCGACTACTTCCGACAGCGGGGCGACGGGCGCGTGCTGCTCGGCGGGCGGCGTCACCTCTTCCGGGACGCGGAGCAGACGGACGAAGACGCGACCACCCCGGAGGTGCAGCGCGCGCTCGACGCGTACCTCGCCGAGCACCTTCCCTTCGCGCGTGGGGCACGCGTCGAGGCGCGCTGGAGCGGCACCATGGCGTTCTCTGCCGACGGCCTCCCGCTCGCCGGCCGGCTCCCTGGCGCGCAGCGGATCTGGGTGCTCGGCGCGTGGACCGGCCATGGGCTGGGCCTCGCCCTCGCCGTCGCCGAGCGCCTCGCCCGCGCGATGACGAGCCCCGGCTTGGTGCCCGACGCGCTCATGCCGGCGCTCGACCCGGCCCGCTTCTCCGCTATGGTCGCCCGCGAATGACGGCTCGAAGGCGTCCTTCCGCGCGCCGAGGCGCCGGACCGAGCGAGCTCGACACGAAGCGAGCGCCCACGCTCGTGCCGGAGCGGCGCGCCGTGCGCGTCGGTGACCGGGAGGTGCCCTTCCTCGCAGGCGCCGTGCACTACTTCCGGCTGGACCGCGCGGAGTGGCGCACGGCCCTCGCCGAGGTGGCGGCGCTCGGGCTGCCGATGGTCGAGACCTACGTTCCGTGGGGCGTGCACGAGCTGGCGCAGGGCGCGTTCGACTTCGGGCCGGACCACACGCCCGGCGGCGACCCGCGCAAGGATCTGGGCGCCTTCCTCGCGATCGCCAAGGAGCTCGGGCTCTTCGTGATCCTGCGGCCCGGCCCGCACATCAACTCGGAGATGACGTGGTTCGGCCTGCCCGAGCGTGTCATCCACGATCGCGCGTGTCAGGCGCGATCCCCGAGCGGCGGCCCCGTCGTGCTGGGCTTTCCGCCCCGCATGTTCCCGGTGCCCTCGTACGCGAGCGAGACGTTCCTCACCGAGACCGACGCCTGGTACGCGGCCTTCGCGGCGGTCGTCCGGGCCCACGTGTATCCGCGGGGGCCGGTCGTGTTGCTGCAGATCGACAACGAGGCGACCTACTACTTCCGGGACGCGCCCTACGATCAGGACTACCACCCCGACGCCATCGCGCTCTGGCACGCGTACCTGCGCGAGCGGCACCCGAGCGCCGCCGAGCTCGGGCGCGCGCACGACACGACGTACGAGACGCACGAGGACTGCGCGCCTCCCAGGCGCTTCGATCTGCACGACGAGGTCGACCCCGGGTCCCCGCCCCGCGCGCTCGCGCTCCACCTCGAGTGGGCCGCGTTCCGCGAGCACCTGGTCGAGCGCGCGCTCGCGCGCATGAAGGGGATGCTCGACAAGCACGGCCTCGGCGGCGTGCCGACCTTCCACAACCTGCCGCTCGGCGAGCTCGCGTCACCGGTGAGCTTGGCCAAGCTGGAAGACGGCGTCGGCTTCGTCGGGCTCGACTACTACCACGCGCGCCGCGAGCACCGCACGATCAAGCGGCGCACCCTCTACCTCGCTGGCAGCTCGCGGATGCCCGTCTCCCCCGAGCTCGGCGTCGGCGCGCCGCCCTGGTTCACGCCGCTCGCGCACGAGGACTCGATGTACACGGCGATGGTCGCGCTGGCGTACGGCCTGCGCGGCTTCTCCCTGTACATGGCGGTCGACCGCGACCGCTGGTACGGCGCGCCGATCGACAGCCACGGGACGCCGCGGATCGAGGCGGCCGCGTGGAAGTCGCTGCTGCGCGCGCTCGAGGCGACGCGCTTCCATCGCCTGGTGCGCCGCGTCCGCGTCGCGCTCTCCGTGCCCCGCGAGTACGTGCGCCTGACGCGCGCGACGCACGTCTACGGGCCCATCACCCCCGTGACCCTCGAGGCCCTGTCGGGCTCGCCCATCGACGGCGCGAGCGATCACCCGCTCGGCTTCAAGGGCCCGATCCAGATCCTGTGGTGGAAGATGATCGCGCGCCTCGCCGACGCGCTCTGCCGCGCGGGCGAGCCCTATGTCCTGGTCGACTCGGACGCGAGCCCGGACCGCCTCGCGGGCATCGAAGCGGTGCTCACGCCCGCGTTCGAGCTCGCGAGCCCCGAGCGCTGGCGCGCGCTGAGCGCCTTCGCGAAGACGGGAGGCCACGTCGTCTTCGGCCCCGCGATGCCCTCGCTCGACCTCACGCTCTCGCCTCGCCCGTTCGAGGTCCCCCGGCTCGGCACGCGCGTGCTCGTCGACCGCGACGAGGACGCCGACGCCACCGTCGCGGCCCTGCTGGGGCGGCTCGAGCCCCTGCCGCGCTTCGCCTGCGCGGCGCCGATCGAGCTCTGCGTGCACGAGGACGACACCGCGCCGCGCGTGCTCTTCGTGATCAACCCGGCCGAGCACCCGATCGATGCGCAGATCTCCCTGCCCTACCCGGTCGACGCGAGCGACGCGGCCTCCGGCGACCTCTTCGCCGGAGACACCACCCTGAGCGTCCCGATGCCCGCGCAGGCGTGCCGCATGCTCCGCCTCGATCGCGCTGCGCGCCCCGACGCCGCCGTGGTCGGCACCGGCGCGATGGGAGAGGCCGGATGAGCCGATGATCGCCGCCGACATCCGGATCGAGGGGTTCGACGCGAAGAGCTGGACCCACCTGCTCTCGCTCTTCGCGCCCCCGGTCGCCGAACGCCCGCGGACACCCCCGCGAACGAGCGACGCCCCCGAGGTCGACGAGGCCGCGCTGGCTGCCGAAGCGATGCGCGGCACGCTCTTCGTCGTCGTCACGCCCGGCGGCCGCGTGCTCGCGGCGCGTCACACGCGCAGGGGCAGGGTCCGCGGGCTCGTGTACACCGGGCCCGGCTCGCTCGCGACGCTCGCCGCCTCGCACGGCGCGCACCGTGTCGTCGTGATGCGCGAGGGCGCGATCGAGGAGATCGTGCAGCGCGCGAGCGCGCGCATGGAGCGCCACGACGACTACGTCGCGCAGTGGCTCACGGTCATCCGCGCGACCCGCGCGGCGATCGAGGCGGGTCTGGTGGAGCTCTGGCCGCGCCCCTACGCGAACGTCCCGATCCCCAGCGCCCCGGTGCTCTCCCGAGCGCTGGACGCCGTGCTCCCCGACGAGCGCTCCACGGTCCTCTGCGTCTTCTCGCGCACGACGCCGTCGACGATGGTCGCGCTGCGGCGCTCGGGCGGCGAGATCGACCGGGTGGTCGGACCCGACGTGATCTCGCGCTGGACGGGGCCCCTCGGCGGCGACTTCCGACGCGACCACCGGATCATCTCCGAGGCCGTCGGCCGGCACCTCGCGCCCGTCCATCTCGGGATCTTCGCCGACGAGCAGGATCTGCGCGCGCTCCTGCGCGACGCGCGGCCGGGCGCGTGGGCGCGAGCCGTCGTCGCGCGAGACATCATCGTGCAGCCGACGCCCCCGTACGTCGCCGTGGCGCTCGCCGCGGACGGGATGCGCGCGGCGGCGCGCCGCACCGAGTCGTGGATCGAGGGCTCCGCGGTGCGGGCGATGCTCTCCCAGATCGCGCCGCTCGCGAGCTACGTCCGCGGTCGCGCGAGCGAGGTCGCGAGCGTGACGCAGCTGCTCGGCTTCGATCCGCTGAAGCTCCTGGCGGCGTGGCTGGAGGGGACGGACCCGCCCGCCCGGGAGACGGTCGTCGGGGCGCCCTCACCGGACGAGTAGCTCTCGCTCTCTAATTTAGACCACTCGCTCGATCCTCATCTCGACCGCCTCGCCGCCGCGGTACCCGTCCGGCCGCAGTCCGCCGACCACCGACGCGGTCGCTCCCACGCGCGAGAGCTCGTCGGCCATGTCCCATCCGAACGCGCCGAGCCGCGCGTCTCCGAGCCGCAGGATCAGCTTGAGGTGCCCGTCCCCGACGCTCGACGCGTCCTCGACGCGCGCGCCCTCGAGCAGGAAGCGCGGCTCGCGATTGCCGTGCCCGGTCGGCTCGAGCAGGCCGAGCTCGCTGGCGCTCGGGACGCCGAAGCGGACGCCATCGAGCACGACGTCCACGGCCCGGTCCGGGCGCGCGCCACGCCCCGCCCCACGGAGGCGTCGGCACTCCGCGTCGAAGGCCTCGCCGAAATCACGGACGCGCGAGGCCGGCAGGGTCACACCGGCCGCCGCCTGGTGGCCCCCGAAGCGCGTGAGCAGCGGGCGGCAGGCTGCGATCGCGTCGAACACCGGGAAACCCGGGATCGTCCGGGCGCTGCCGTGCGCCACGTCGCCCTCGATCGCGAGCACGATGCTGGGCGCCTCGAAGAGCTCGACCAGCCGCGCGGCGACGATCCCCACGACGCCCCGGTGCCAGCGCTCGGACGCGACCACGATCCCGCCACCGGGCGGCTCGGCGCGGGCGCGCACCGCGTCGGCGGCCTCTTCCGTGATCCTGCGCTGAAGATCCTTGCGCTCGTCGTTGAGCAGCTCGATCCGCGCCGCGATGCCCCGCGCTTCGTCGAGCGAGCGGGCGCGCAGCAAGCTCAGCGTGAGCGACGCGTCGCCGAGACGCCCCGCCGCGTTGAGCCGCGGCGCGAGCCGGAAGCCGATGTCCGATCCTCCGATGCGCGTCCCCGGGCGCACGCCCGCGCGCTCGCGCAGCGCCACCCCCCCCGGCCGCGCCTCGGGGCTGCCCAGCCGCGAGAGTCCCGCGCGCACGAGCCGCCGGTTGTCGCCGTCGAGCGGCATCACGTCCGCCACGGTCCCGAGCGCCACGAAGTCGAGGAAGGGACGGAGATCGAGCTCGCTCTTCGTCGCGCGCCGCAGCGCCGCCGCCACCGAGAACGCCAGGCCCGCGCTGCACAGCCCCTTGTACGGGAACCCGCAGCCCGGCTGGTGCGGGTTGAGGAACGCGAGCGCGGGCAGCGGGTCGTCGGGCACACGGTGGTGGTCGACCACGATCGTGTCGATCCCGCTGCGGCGCGCGTCCTCGAGCCGCGCGTGGTCCGTCGAGCCGAGGTCGCACGTCACCAGCAGCCCAGGCCGCGTCTCGCGGACCCGCGCGAGCGCCGCGTCGCCGAGTCCGTATCCGTCGAAGCGGCTCGCCGCGAGCGCGCTCACCTCGCCGCCCAGCGCCTCGATCACGCCAGCCAGGAGCGCGGCGCTCGTCGTCCCGTCGACGTCGTAGTCGCCGTAGAGCGTGATCCGCTCGTGCCGTGCGATGGCCGAGGCGATGCGATCGGCCGCCTCGGCCCGCCCGCGCATGCCGTCGGGAGCGCTCAGGCCAGCGAGCTTCGGGTCGAGGTAGTCGCGGCCCCGGACGACGTCCGAGACCCCACGGTGCAGCAGGATCTGCGCGATCGTGGCCCCCACGCCCAGCTCCGCCCCGAGCGCCGCGGCGGCCTCGGGATCGCAGAGCCTGAGCTGCAGCGAGGTGTCGAGCTCGGGGGCCGCGGCGCCTTCCGCACCCCGGCCCTCCGCATCGGTCACGCCCGCGCCGGCCGACCGGCCCCGGGCTCGCGGCGCTGGCGGGCGCGGATCTCCTCGATCCGGCGCTCGCGGTTCTTGCGGAGATAGTCGTCCATCCACTCCGTGATGGGCGCAGCGATGTAGATCGACGAGTACGTGCCGACCGCGAAGCCCACCTCGAGCGTGAACGTGATGTCGCGGATCGTCTGGGTGCCCCAGATGAAGAACGCGGCGATCGAGAGCATCGTGACGCCCGACGTGATGATCGTGCGGCCGAGCGTCTCGGTGATCGAGATGTTGATCAGCTCGTGCAGCGACTTGTCGCGGTGACGGCCGAGGTTCTCCCGGATGCGGTCGAACACGACGATCGTGTCGTTCATCGAGTACCCGATGACGGTCAGCAGCGCGGCGACGATCGTCAGGTTGAACTCGCGCTGCGAGACGACGAACACGCCCACCGTGAACAGGGAGTCGTGGGCCAGAGCCACGACGCCGCCGGGCGCGAAGCGCAGATCGAAGCGGAACGCGACGTAGACCATGATGAACGCGATCGAGTAGAGCAGCGCGCGGAGCGCCGCGTATCGCAGCTGCTCACCGGCCCGTGGGCCGACCCACTCCACCCGATCCGGCTCGCTCGGACCGCGCTCCGCGAGGCGCTCTCCGAGCTGCTCGATCATGTGATCGGCCACGCCGATCAGGTCGGCCTCGAAGCGATGCTCGTCCTCGGGCCCGAAGCGGCGGACGGTGCCGCGCACCCGGACGCCGCTCTCGGTCAGCGCCGTGCCGATCGCCGCCATGTCGGCCTCTCCGGCCAGCCGGATGCTCACCTTGTCGCCGCCCGGCGAGACGCGCACCGCCACCACGTCGACGTCGAGCGCGTCGTTCAGGTGCTGGGTGATCGTCTGGTCGATCCCGTCGGGCAGGGTCGTCGTCTCGCGCACGCGGATGATGTACGTGTCCTCGACGCTGCCCTGGACGGCGATGACGTCCGGGCTCTCGTACCCGAGGTCCACGAGGGTGTCGCGCAGCTCGCTCGAGCCGACGTGGCCCTGGAAGCTCGTCTGCAGCTCGGTGCCGCCGCTGAAGTCGATACCGTAGTTCAGCCCGGGGAAGTACAGGGCCGCGCCGGCGCCGACGCATACCGCGATCGACGCGCCGACCGCGGCGTTGCGGTACTTCATGAAGTCGATCGTCTTGCCTGGCTTGAAGAGCTCCATGACCTCTCGTCTCCTCAGCCGATCCGCAGGCGGCGGACCTTGAGTCCGCGCACGAGCCAGTCGAAGGCGATCTTCGAGCAGAAGACGCCGGTGAACAGCGAGGCCGCGACGCCGATCATCAGCGTGACCGCGAAGCCGCGGATGGGGCCGGTGCCGTACTGGTAGAGCACGACGCCCGAGATGAACGAGGTCACGTGGCCGTCGAAGATGGACGAGAAGGCGCGGTTGAAGCCCTGCTCGACCGCGGCGCGGGGCGACTTCCCGAGCCTTAGCTCCTCGCGCATGCGCTCGTGGATCAGGACGTTCGCGTCGACGGCCATGCCGACCGTCAGCGCGAGACCGGCGATGCCGGGCAGCGTCAGGGTCGCCTCGAAGGCGGCGAGGATCGCCGCGGTCATCATCAGGTTGATGAGCACCATGAGGTCGGCGATGAGCCCGCCCGCCTCGTAGTAGACCGCCATGAACACGAGCACGAGGAGGATGCCCGCGAGCGCCCCGGTCAGACCCTGCGCGACGGCGTCCGAGCCGAGCGTCGGACCGATGAGCTGCTGGTTGGCGGGCCGGATGGGTGCGGGCAAGGCGCCCGCGCGGAGCACGACGACGAGGTCGTTCGCCTCGTTCATCATCTCCTGGTAGGGCCGGAAGCCGCCCAGCGTGATCCGGCAGTGGCCGCCGCCGATGCGGGTCTGGATGTTCGGGGCGGTCTCGACGCGGTCGTCGAGCACGATGGCCATCCGGCGATGCACGTTCGCGCCGGTGAGGCGCTCGAAGGCCCGCGCGCCGCCGCTGTTGAACGTGATCCCGACGTTCGGGTTGCGGTCCTGGGGGTCGAACTGCACGGCGGCGTCGTCGATCGCGTCGCCCGTCACCTCGGCGCGGTTGTAGAGGTAGTAGCTCCGCCACACCTCGCGCGGCTGGCCCTCGTCGTCCTCGTAGTCGATCTCGCCGATGGCGAGCTGGTGGTCATCGGTCACCCGGCCGCTGGCGGTCAGCTCGTGGATGTAGTCGGTGATCCGCTGCCGCGCGTCGTCACCCTCGGCGGTGAGGTAGTGCGTGACGACGTTCGGGTGGTCCTCGCCCGCCTGCACGTTCTCCGCGGCGACCGAGATGCCGTCCGGCACGTCCTCGAGGCCGCCGACGAAGTCGTTCGCGTCGTCGACGATCTTGAACTCGAGGCGCGCGGTGCGGCCGATGATCTCGCGGATGGAGTCGAAGTCCTCCTGGCTCGCGCCCGGGAGCTCGACGACGATGTTCTCCTCGCGCACGGACACGGATGCCTCGCGCACACCCATCTCGTCGATGCGGTTGCCGATCGTCTCGCGGGCCTGGTCGACGGCGGTGGTGCGGAGGCGCTCGATGCTGTCGTCCCGGAGGGCGAGGGTCACCGCGTCGTCGGTGCGCGCGACCTCGCGGAGGTCGCCCCAGCTCGAGATCATGTCGTGATCGAGCTCGGCCACGTCGTCGTGCGCCGTGAACGTGATCCGGAACGAGGTGTCGTCGACGGAGTGCCCGGTCGCGCGATCGGCGGTCGCGTCGAGCTGCTCGCGGGTCGCCGGCTCGTCCTCGTCGCACTCGCCGAACCGCTGGCAGAGCTGCTCGAGCACCTGCTGCTGGCGCAGATCGCGGCGATCGATGACCGCCTCCTCGACCTCGACCTCGTACTGCAGCTGCATGCCGCCCTGGATGTCCAGGCCCATGGCGATGTGGCGCGTGAAGTTGTCGTTCACCCACGAGGGCGCGGGGAGCCACGTGTGCAAGCTCGGCCAGAGCACGAGCCACGCGCCCACCACCACGGTGAGCATCAAGCTGAGTCGAACGTACCAACCCCTGTCCATGCGCTTCTCCGACCCGTCGCCGCGTGAGGCGAGAGAGTCAACCGGCGAGCCGGCCTTTCATTTCTTCTCTTCGCTGGCGCTCGCCGCGCCCGCGGCTGCGGCTTCCTTCTCGGCGGCCTTCTTCGCCTCGCCCGCGGGCATCTCGACCTCGGGGCCCTTGATGTTCTCGCGAAGCACGTTGATGCGGACCTTGTCCGCCACGGCCAGCGTCACGTCGCGCTCCGTGAGCCCGACGATCTCGCCGAGGATCCCACCCGAGGTCCGCACCTTCATGCCGCGACGCAGGCCCTTCTGCAGGTCGTCGGCCTCTTTCCGCCGCTGCGCGTCGGGTCGCAGGAGGAAGAAGTACGTGATCGCCAGGATGCCCAGCATCATGGCGGCGTTCATGCCGCAGCCCATCGCGCCGCCACCGCCCGCACCCGAGCCGCCGCCCGAGGCGGAGGGGGTCGCGGCAGGCTGGAGCCAGAGCAAGAAGTCGAGAATCGCCAGGACCACGGCCATCACCTCAGCGGCATCGCACCACGGCAGCTCACGCGGAGGCGGCCGGGAAAAGGTCGCGCGTTCTACTTCACGGCCAAACCAGCGTCAATGTCGGCTCTGCCGGGGGGCGCTTTTGGAAAACACCTTCGGTTTCGCGGGGCTCGTGTCAGGATGCCGGCCGTGCGGAGCGTCCTGACCGAGCGGGCCCGGGACGGGGATCCCGCGGCGCTCACGGCCTTCGCGGAGCACGGCGGCGACCTCGAGCGCGAGGACGTTCGCGACGTGGTCCTCCTCCTCTCGGCGCACGCCCCGGGCCTGCTGCCGCTCGCCCTCGGCCGTCCCGAGCTCCCCGCGGCCGTGCTCGACGCGGGGCTCGAGCGCGAGACGCGCGCGCAGGCCGCGATGGCCGACCTCGCCCGGGCCGAGGCGTCCGGCCTCGACGCGACGAGTGCGCTGCGGCGGGTGCGCCACCACCACGTGCTCCGCATCGCCATCCGCGAGGTGCTTCGCCTCGCCGACGTGGATCACACCAGCTTCGAGATGGCCGAGCTCGCGTCGGGCTGCATCGAGCACGCGCTGTGCACCGCACGGACCGCCGTCGAGGAACGGCACGGCATCGCGCGGACGAGCGAGGGCCGGCCCATGCCGCTCGTCTGCCTCGGCATGGGCAAGCTCGGCGGGCGGGAGCTGAACCTCGGCAGCGACGTCGACCTCTGCTTCTTCTACGAGACCGACGACGGCACCGTGGACGATGCCTCCCTCGTCGTCCACGAGCACAGCGCTCGGATCGTGTCGCGCGCGACGAAGCTGCTCTCCGACGTCACCGAGGACGGATTCTGCTTCCGCGTCGACCTCCGCCTGCGCCCCGAGGGCAGCCGCGGACCTCTGACGAACTCCCTCGCGAGCGCCGAGCGCTACTACGAGACGTTCGGGCGGACGTGGGAGCGCGCCGCCCTGCTCCGCGCGCGCCCGGTCGCCGGCGACGCGGCTCTCGGGCAGGAGCTGCTCGCCGCGCTCGCGCCCTTCGTGTACCGGCGCCGGGTCGATCCGGGGATCGCCCGAGAGATGCACGACATGGTGGAGCGTGCGCGCCGCGAGCTGAAGGCGGACGAGCGCGACGTGAAGCTCGGGCGCGGAGGCATCCGCGAGGCCGAGTTCTTCGTCCAGACGCTCTGCCTCGTGTGGGGCGGGGTGAGCCCCAAGCTGCGCACACCGGGAACCATGGAGGCGCTCGGACGCCTCGAGGGCGCGGCGCTCGTGAGCGCGCGCGAGGCCCGAGCACTGGCGGAGAGCTGGGCCCTCTTGCGCCGGGTCGAGCACCGCATCCACGCGTGGACGGGCTACCAGACGCACCGCGTCCCGCCCGACGGCGCGGAGAAGGAGCGCTTCGCGCGCTCGCTCGGGTACCGCGACGCCGGGGCGCTCGACGTGGCGCTCGGGCGGGCGCGCACGCGCGTCGCCGAGCTCTTCGACTCGCTCTTGCTCGATCGACCGCGCGAGCGCCCGCGGACCGCCGACCTGTGTGACCGGATCGCGGAGGGGGCCACGGAGCCGGAGATCGCCGAGGGCCTCGCCGGCGTGCTCGACGTCGCGTTCGAGGGGGCCGACACGCTCGAGGTCGCCCACCACCTCAAGCGCCTCGCGCGCTTCCCGGACGCGCCGCTCGGGCCGCTGACGCGCGAGCGACACCCGAGCCTGGGCCCGAAGCTGCTCGACGAGATCGGCGAGGCCGGCGACCCGGTCGAGGCGCTGCGCTCGTCGGCCGACTTCTTCGCACGGCTTCGCGGCTTCGATCTCGGCGTGTTCGAGCGCGAGCCGCGACTCTTGCGCCGCATGGTCGGCCTCTTCGGCGCGAGCCCCGTGCTCTCGCGTGCGCTGGTCGGCCACCCGGACGAGATCGCCCTGCTCGTCCTGGCGGAGCCGATCGACGAGCGCGCCGTCGTCGTCGAGCACGAGACGCTCGTGCGCGAGCTCGGCGAGGGCGAGACGGAGCCGTTCGTGCACCGGCTGAGGCGCGTCAAGCGCGAGGTGACTCTGCGCGTGGGCCTGGCCCTCGTGTCCGCCGAGATCTCGCTCGCGCGTGCGACGGAGCTGCTCTCCACGCTCGCCGAGCAGCAGGTGGCGCTCGCGGCGCAGGTCGCCACCCGCGAGTGCGACGCGCGCCACGGCGCGCCGGCGGAGGGCGCCTCGCTCGGCGTGATCGCCCTGGGCAAGCTGGGCTCGCGCGAGCTCGGCTTCGGCGGGGACCTCGATCTCGTGTTCGTGTACGACGCGGACGGCGAGACCGCCGGTCCTGGGGCGGTCACGCACGGAGAGCACTTCACCCGCGCGGCACAGCGCACGATGGCGATGCTCGCGCAGCCCGACGCGGAAGGGACGGGCTGGGCGATGGACACGCGCCTCAGGCCCAGCGGCTCGCAGGGGACGCTCGTCGTGACCGCCGGCGCGTTCGAGCGCTATCACGAGGGCCACGCCGACACCTGGGAGCGGCAGGCGCTCACGCGCGCGCGTGTGCTGGTCGGGAGCGAGGCGCTGCGGGACCGGGTCGAGCGGACCATCGCGCACGCCCTGGCGAGCCCGCGTCCGATCGATCGCGCGCGGGTGGTCGAGCTGCGCGCGCGATCGCAGCGCGAGCTCGCGAACGAGGCACCGCACCGCTACCACGTGAAGCTCGGCCACGGCGCGATGCTCGACATCGAGCTCATCACGCAGCTGGCACGGCTCGAGGCGCGCGAGCCTTCGATCGCGCGCGGCACGCTCGCGAGCCTCGCCGAGCTGCACCGGCGCGGCCACCTCGACCGCGACGCCGCAGAAGTGCTCGAGCGCGCCTGGAGCTTCTTCCGTACGGTGGAGCAGACGCTGCGGCTCCTCTCGGATCAGGGGGAGCCGATGCTCCGGCCGCGCTCGCGATCCGGCGAGCACGTCGCGCGGAGGCTGGGGCTGCGCGCGCGGGACGGGCGGGCCGAGATCGAGGTCCTCGAGGGGACGTACCGAAGGCACGCCGAGCGCGTCCGGGCGGTGTTCGAGGCGCGCATCGGCAAGGTCGGGGTCGCGGCGCCGTTCCCGGCGGATTGAGCTGAGCCGGTCCGACGAGCACGGGCCATCCTCTCGATCCCGAGACGTGGCGCGCTCGCGAGGGTCGTCGGAGCTCGCCACGCCCTCACTGCATCGGCGTCAGCTCGGTCTCGACCGTCGCCTCTCCACCCTCGTGCTCGACGTGGTCGCCGAGCGTCTGCGTCAGATCGACGACGAAGTGGTAGGTGGACGCGTGGGCGACACCGCTCGCATCGACGCGCGCGGTGACCTCGGCGCGGAAGGTCGCGACCCGCTCCCAGCCGTCACCACGCGCAGGCATCGGCTGCGTGCGCGACACGCGGCAGGCGATGTCCCACGCGCCGCCCTCGCTCGAGCTCGCCGTGCACTCGGTCGGGAGCTCGATCGGCATGCCGAGCGTGGCGCCGTCCGGGAACGGGAGGACGCCCGACCACGCTCCGTCCTCGGTGCGCGTGAGCGGCAGCCCCACGATGGCGGAGCCGATGGGCGCGAGCGTGAAGGCCTGGCTCGCGTCGTTCGAGAGACCCTCGACGTCGACCGCGTCACCGGTCGGCAGCCCGCGCGCGTCGTAGTGCAGCGTCAGCGGGCCGGACGTGCTCGCACCGCCGGGCGGGAGGACGGTGAGCGCGACCTCGCCCTCGGCGCGGACGGCCCAGGTCCCGGTGAACGTCTCGTCGCTCGTGTCGTGCGCACGGATGACGTGGAGACTGCGCCGGTACCCGAAGCGGGCGCCGGCGGGCGGCGCGAAGCGGAGGGACGAGACGTCGGCTGCGCCCCCGGAGGTGCCGTCGTCGGCCGGAGGCGGCGCCGGGGCCGCCGCGCTGGCGCACGCGGCGAGGAGGACGGGGCCGAGGAGAAAGGAGCGCATGGGCGGGAAGCCTACTCGCTCTCGCTCTCGCTCTCGCTCTCGCTCTCGCTCTCGCTCTCGCTCTCGCTCTCGCTCTCGATCCCTACCCGACCGCGACCCGGTTCCTTCCGGCCTGCTTCGCCGCGTAGACGCCGCGGTCCGCCGCCGCGAGCAACTGGGCGGCGTGGGGATGATCGTGCAGCCGGTCGAGCGTCGCGTACCCGACGCTCGCCGTCGGACGCACGGTCGCCTTGCCCACGTCGATCGCCAGCGCCTCGACCGTCGCGCGCAGCCGCTCCGCCAGCACGGCCGCCCCCTCGCGCTCGAGCGCGCGCGCGAGCACCACGAACTCCTCGCCGCCGAAGCGCGCCACGAGATCCTCGGTCCGCACGCACTTGGCCATCGCGGTGGCGGCCGCGACCAGGACCTTGTCGCCCGCCTGATGGCCGTGCGTGTCGTTGATCTGCTTGAAGTGGTCGAGGTCCAGGAAGAGCACGGTGAGCGCCTGCGCGTGGCGGCGCGCATAGGCGTGCTCGGCCGCGAAGCGCTCGTCGAAGTGCCGCCGGTTGAAGACGCCCGTCAGCGGGTCCTTCACCGTCGACTCGTACGCGCGCTTGGCGATCTCTTGCTCGTCCGCGTCGTGCATCGAGACGCGCAGCACCGTGGTCTCGCCGAGCTGGATGCGGTCGCCGTCCACGAGCCGCTTGGCGACGCCGCCGACGCGCTGCCCGTTCACGAACGTGCCGTTGGTGCTCCCGAGATCCTCGACCGCCCACTCCCCGAGCAGCCGGTGGATGCGCGCGTGGCGCCGCGACATGCCGCGGTCGTCGATGCGCGCCGGCAGCTCCTCGTCGCGCCCCAGCACCAGCTCGTCGCCCGACACCGGCTGGATCGAGCCCGGCGAGGGCCCCTGCAGCATCGTCAGCGTGCAGCGGTCCCGCGGCAGCGCCTTGAAGTCCGGGTGCTCGTCGATCCGGAACGTGTTCCAAGGTGAGCGCGACACTGCGATCGGGGACGCTACACCGCCGAGGGGTCGGATCGGAAGGCAGCACCCTGGGGAGCCATCAGCGGAAGGTCAGCGCCCCAGGGTCCACGCGCACGAGATCCGCGAAGTGCCGCGTGGGAGCCACGAGGATCGCACTCTCGGTCGCCAGGACCAGGGGCTCGCTGTAGAAGCTGGCCTCGACGTGCACGTCGATCGTGGCGCGCGCGCCGTCGCTCAGGCGGTACACCGCGACGAGGAACGACGCCGGTGCCGCCGGATCGCGCTCGGGCCTCGTCACGTAGCCACCGCCTGCCCATGCGTAGAGCGACTCCCCCGAGACGGCCCGCACGCTGCGCGCGTGCAGCGCGCCGTCCCACGTGCCGCTCATCAGCTGACCGGCCTCGAGCCATGCGAGCGTCGTCCCGTCGACGCCGAGCCCCGAGATCCCCGTACCAGTCCGCACCGAGTCCGCGCCGTTGCCGGCGGCCGACCGCGAGATCGATGTGGGCGCGAGAAAGCCGTGCAGGAACCAGGCGTCGTCGCCGATCGTGAAGACGGGCGGCCCGGTCCATCCGTCGACGGTGCCGCCGACCACCGAGACCGTCCCGTCGGGCCGGAGCACGCGGACGTCGGACACGCCGTCGACGGCGTACGCGAGGGTCGGCCCGAGCGCGAGCCGGCAGGGCGTCGGGAGGTCGGTGATCGTCGTCCGGGAGTAGCGGCCGACGAGGTGCGTGGTCGCGAGCGCGTCGTCGAAGCGCATGCGGTGGATCTCAGCCTCGCCGGGGCCGAGGCCGAGGGGCCAGCGGCTCACGTGCAGCCCGAGGTCGGTCCCGTTCGTGCCGTACGCCTCGATCCCGCACCCACGCTCTGCGTCCTCCCAGCTCCAGTGCGTGTGGAACGCCGCAACGACGCGCAGGGTGTCGAGCTCGACGATCGCGGTCGTGGTGTCGAGCGACGAGCCCTCGTCGAGGGCCACGTAGACGCGGCCCTCGATCGCGAACGCCGCCGCCACGTAGCCGGGCAGCTGGACGCGCTCCGGATGGGTCGCGACCTGGATGCACCAGGGGCCCTCGGGAAGCGGCACCCACTCGGGATCGCCGAGCCACGCGTCGGTGCCGGCGTCGGGCGGGCCCGCATCGCTGCCCGCGTCGGGCGGGCCCGTGTCGGTGCCGGCGTCGATCCCGCCGTCGTGCACAGGCGCATCGATCGCGTCCAGACCTGCGTCGGACGGCGCGGGCGCATCGGCCCCTGCGTCCTCCGGCGCGAGGTGCGCCGCGTCGCAGCCGCTGGCCGCGATCGCGAGCAGGATCGAGGTCGCCGCGAGCCCCGAGCGCATGCGGAAGCATAGATCGAAGCGCGCTACGCCGGGCGAGGCTCCGGGCGGAAGGCCGCACGCGCCGCGGCGCCGCGCGTGAGGTCGAGGATCTCGACCACGAGCCAGATCGTCGCGAAGAGCCCGGGCAGCGGGACGCCGCCCTGCTGCAGGATCGGCGTCGTCAGCGCGAGCACCCAGCTGATCGCCGCGATCATCACGACGAGCCCGCGCGTGACGCCCGCGTAGGTCTGGTACGCGAGGAACGAGATCATCCAGGGCACCACGAGGAACGCCGCGTCGTAATAGAACAGGTACGTGTTGAGCGCGATCGACGCGAGCACGAGCATCGACACGGCGCGCAGCGCGAGCCGTCGGTCGTCGGGGGCGAGCGCCTTGCGCACGGCGAGCAGGGTCGCGATCCCGAGCGGCCCGACGATCGCCACGTAGCCCCAGCGCGCCACCTCCATGTCCATCGCGGCGCGCGAGGTCACCGAGCGCAGGAACGCGTAGAGCGTGAACTGCCGCCACCACGTCGTGTCCGCGCCCTCGAGCGCCTCGGCGCACCACGCGACCTGCTCGCGCCACTCGAGGAACGCGCGCACGCCGAGGAAGGGGAGCGACGCGGCCCAGAGCAGCGCGAAGCCGAGCGTGAAGGCCAGCAGCATCGCCCACGCGCGCCGCAGGACGGCCACGAGCAGCACCACGAGCGCGAGCTGCGGCTTCACGCAGAGCACGGCCGTCAGCACGCCCGCGAGCGCCTCCGTTCGCCAGGTCCGTCCCTCCGCGCGCGGGACGGCGAGGAGCGCGAGGCTCACCGCCAGGAGGAAGAGCCAGAGCCCCGTGAGCTGCCCGAGGTAGAGCGCGAACCAGAAGGGCGGCATCGAGCACGCCAGGAACCCCGCCGTGATCGCGGAGCGTGGATCCCCGCGGCAGGTGCGGATCACGAACGCCACCGCGAAGACGTAGAGCGCCGCCGTGAGGATCGCCGTGAGCACGAACGCGGCGTGCTCGGGCACGTACGAGAGCACGACGACCGCCGGCGCCGCGAGCGGCGTGAGCAGGAAGGGGATCTCGTCGTGCTGGTAGACGGGCTCGCCGGTGCGGATGCGCGCGCCGGCGAAGTGGAAGTTGTGGAAGTCGCGGTGCGTGAACTGCGCCTCGTCGTACCACTGGTCGCGGACGTAGTTGGCCATCGCGAGCGCGAAGATCGCGATCATCACGATCGACGCGATGCGCGCGGCGTCGTGCCCGTCGATACGGAATCGTCGCGGTCGGTCGGTCGCCAACGACCCGAAGCTACTACGTCAGGCCATCAGCCTTCGAGCCGGCCGATGCTCTCGAGGTAGCCCTTGGCGAGCGCGTAGTCGTCCTTCTGGTCCGGGTGGAAGTCGGGCCGGAGGTAGTCGCGGATCGCCTTCTTGAACATGCGCCCGCGGCGCTGGTCCTCGGCGATGAGGTGCGGGTTCTCGCGCGCCCAGGTCTTGGCCGCCTCGAGGTCCGTTCCCCGCTTGGCCTCCTGCGCCATCAGGTGCTTCATCGCGCCGCGCCAGCTCAGCATCAGGCCGGCGAGGGCCACGAAGAGGCCGAGCACGCGCACGTGATAGCGGCCGTCGACCTTCATGAACACGTCGAACGCGACCGACTTGTGCTCGATCTCCTCGGCGGCGTGCCAGCGCAGCAGGGCGGCCATCGTCGGATCGGCGTGATCGAGCAGCTCGCCGGTGAGGCCGTTCGCCGCCATCGTCGCGGTGAAGTGCTCGAGCGCGGCGGTCACGGCCAGGCGCAGCGCCGGTGGCGCGTTCGGCTCGAACAGCCCGTAGGCGATCTTGCCGTGCTCCTCGAGGAAGCCCTCGATCTCGTAGCCCTGCGCCTCGAGGATGCGGTTCCAGCGCTCGTGCTCGTGCCCGTGCCGGCCCTCCTGTCCGAAGAAGCCCTTCACGCGCTTGAGCAGCTCGGGGTCGTCGCCGATGCGGTCGACGTAGTGCTTCACGCTCCGGATGAAGAAGCGCTCGCCCTCGGGGAAGAGCGAGTTCAGCGCGTTCGAGTAGTGGGTCGCGATCGGCGAGCCCATCAGCCAGAAGCGCGGGACCTTGCCCTCGAACGGGAAGCCCATCGCCCGCACCGGGATCGGGTTCTTGCGCGTCGGGCGCGGCGTGGGCGCAGGGGCTGGGATCGCATCCATCGAATCGGCGGCGAGCGTCGTCATGCGCGACTCCTTATTGAACCTTGTTCAACCGATTGTGTTCGCCGTTGAACGAAAGTCAACGACGAGCGACGATCCAGGCGTTGGCACGCAAGAAGACAGGCGAAAAGCGGCTCGATCTGGACGAGCGGCGCGCCCAGCTGCTCGCGCTCGGCCGCGAGCTGTTCGGCCGGCGGCCCTACGACGAGATCGCCGTCGAGGAGATCGCGCAGCGCGCGGGGATCTCGAAGGGCCTGCTCTACCACTACTTCGGCAGCAAGCGCGGCTTCTACGTCGCGACGGTCGAGGAGGCCGCGCGCGCGATGCTCGCGGCGACCCTCGAGGACGCGACGCTGCCGCCACCGGAGCGCGCGCGACGATCGATGGAGCGCTACCTCGACTTCGTCTCGCAGAACGGCGCCGCGTTCAAGGCGCTGCTCGGGAGCGGCATCGGCACCGACGCGGAGGTCGCCGCAGTCCTGAGCGGCGTGCGCGGGGAGTTCGTCCGTCGACTGCTCGCGAACCTCGGCCTCGCGGAGGCGCGCCGCCCCGTGTTCGAGCTCGCCGCCCGCGCGTGGATCGGCCTGGTGGAGGCGGCGAGCCTGCGCTGGGTCGAGGGCGGCGACGTCGAGCGCGAGACGCTGCTCTCGTTCCTGCTCGACATGCTCACGCACGTCGTCCTCTCGGCGTACCGCCTCGACCCGGAAGCGCCCGTCGTGCTCTCCGGCGATGGAACGCCCGTCACGTGACGAGCGCGATCGCGCTGCGTTACGCTGCGGCGATGGACGCGGCCGACACCTCGCGAAGCCCACGGGCGCGGCTGGCCTTGGCGCTCGCGATGGCCGCGCTCGCCGCCTGCGGACGCGCGCCGCCGGCCCCCCCTCCCCCTCCGCCGGCCAGCGCCGCCCCCGCGACCACGACGTCCGCCGCGACGGCGACGGTCCCCGCGACGGCGGTCGCGCCGCCTCCCACCACCACGCCCGTCGCCAGCATGGTCCCCGTCACCACCGCGCCCGCGCCGAGCCCGAGCCAGATCGCGCTGAGCGAAGACGCGGCCGTGTGCGGC
>JBGAQA010000037.1:0-62418 GCA_044220955.1 Sandaracinaceae bacterium | reverse complement strand
GGTCGCCGCTGCGCCGGCGCCTCCTCCGCTGCCGCGCCAGGAGTCCCCGCCGTCCGAGCCGCCGCCGATGCCGGCGGGCGCCGATCGCTTCGCGCTCGACGAGGAGCCGGCCGACGAGACCGTGGCCCCCTCGCCGCGCGTGGTGATGCCGGCGCGCCCGAGCGTCGGCGGCGCACCGGCGCCCGCGCCCCGCGCCGATCCTCCGGGAGCCCGGACCGACGCGCCGCCGATGCGCGCCGAGCCGCCCGCGCCGATGCGCGCCGAGCCGCCCGCGCCGATGCGCGCCGAGCCGCCCGCGCCGATGCGCGCCGAGCCCGCGCAGCAGCAGCCGCCGCGGGTCGAGACGGCGCGAGCGATCCAGCCGCCTTCGGCCGCCGTGCTCGGCGGCGCGGCGGCCATGCCCGACAACGGCGCGCACGTCCACGAGATCCGCACCATCGAGCTCGGTCCCGAGGGCATGGGCCCGCTCGGCGCGCTGCTCGAGGAGGTCGGCGTGCTCGAGATCGTCGTCGAGGGCACGAACGTGCTCGCCGACCGCGGGAGCGGGCTCTCCTCCACGGGCCAGCGCTTCGCCTCCGCCGACTCCGTCACGCGCGTCGCGCGGCACCTGCTCTCTCGCGCGCGCGTGCAGCTCGATGGCGCGCATCCGATCGCCGAGGCGACCCTGCCCGACGGGACGCACATCCTGGCGATCCTGCCGCCCGTCGCGGTGGGCGGCGCGCTGATGGAGATCCGCCGCGTCGGCCGCCCGGGCCCCTCGGGGGAGTCGCTGGTCAGCGCGGGGATGCTGTCCGCGGACATGCTGCGCACGCTCCGCTCCGCGATCGCCGTGCGCCGGAACATCGCCGTCGTCGGGCCCTCCGACGCGGGCGTCGCGCTGCTGGTCGGTGCGCTCGCTGCGATGGGTGGCCAGGACGAGCGCCTGCTCGTGGTCGAGGCGATGAGCGAGCTGCCCATCGCCAACCCGAGGGCGGTGCGGCTCGCGGCCGCGGGCACGAGCTTCTCCGAGCTCTTGACGCGCGCGAGCCGGCTGCGCGCCGATCGCGTCGTCGTCGACGGCGTGCGCGGGGGTGAGGCGCGCGAGGCGCTCGTCCTCGCGGCCTCGCGCGGCGGCGGCACGGTCCTCGGCATCCGCACGGCGTCGGGTAGCTCGGTGCTCGACCACCTCGAGGCGCTCGCGTCGCTCTCGGGCGGCCGCGACGGCGTCGGCTCGCTCGTCGCGAGCTCGATCCACGTCGTGGTGCGGCTCGTGCGCGGCGCGGACGGTGTCCGCCGCGTCGAGTCGATCGCGGAGGTGGGCACGGGCGGCCTCACCGACCTCTTCGAGCACGGCGAGAACGGCTTCGCGAGCACCGGCCAGGCGGCCTCCTTTCTCGGTTGAGCGTCGCGGGCGCTTCTGCAGGCGATCCGCACGTCCGCGCGATGCGCGAGGCCATCGACGAGGCCGAGCGCGCGCGCGGCAAGACCGGCGACAATCCGTGGGTCGGCTGCGTCCTGACCGACGCCTCGGGCGCGATCGTCGCGCGGGGGCACACGCAGGGGCCCGGCGAGGATCACGCCGAGATCGTGGCGATGCACGACGCAGCCGCGCTCGGCGTCTTGCTCTCCGAGCTGACCCTCTACTCCACGCTCGAGCCCTGCGCCTTCCACGGGCGCACGCCCGCGTGCGCGCGCGCGATCGTGTCGTCGGGAGTGCGGCGCGTGGTGACGGGCATCCTCGATCCGAACCCGCGCGTGGACGGAGCCGGGCTGGCGATCCTGCGCGACGCCGGCATCGAGGTGATCCACGACGTCTGCGCGGATCTCGTCACGCGCCAGCTCGCCCCCTGGATCTTCCGCTTCCACCCGCACGAGCCGCTGCGACGCGCGCGGGGGCTCGCGCGCTCCGCGAGCGAGGCCGACACCGCGCGCGCGCTGGCAGCGTGGTACGGGATCGACGCGCGCGAGGCCGAGGCGCTCGCCGCCCGTGCGCGGCTCGATCCCTGACGCGATCAGGGGCCCACGTCGTCGCAGACCAGGAGCGTCGCGAAGAGCGCGAGCGCGAGCGCGGGGTCGGCGTCCGGTGGGACGACGCCCACCGCGGGAAGCTCCGGGTCGCCGGGCGCGATCGTCCCGCCGGCGAGCTCGAAGCGCGCCGCTCCACCGGCGATCAGGACGCTTCCGCGGATCGTCCAGCCAGGCGCGTCGCCCTCGCCTCGCACCACGAGGCCCTCGGCGTCCGACTCGACGTGGGCGACGGGCGTGCCCTCGCGCTCGAGCGAGCCTTCGTCCGTGAAGCGCGTGGCGCTGCAGCGCGTACCCGTGACGGAGCCGTCGGCGGCGAGCTCGGCGTAGAGCGGCGGCTGCGCCGTCCCCACGGACGCCGTCGGCGGGACCGAGCGGAGGACGAGCGGACCATGGCCCGCGAAGGGCGGCGGCTGCGGCGGGGCCGCCTGCTCGGTGGTGGGCGGCCGATCGTCGCGCGGCGGCGGCGACGCGCCGCAAGCGTCCACGAGCAGCGCCAGCGCCACGAGCCCCCGTCGCATCAGCTGCCCATCACGACGCGCCGCGCGCCGTGCGCTTCGAGCCATGCGCGCACGCGATCGGCCACGTCGCCGCCGACCACGATCGCGTCGTCCTCGATCGTCGCGCCGCAGCCGAGGGCCTTCTTCACGTCGCGGCACACCTGCTCGCGCGCGGCCGCCTTCACGCCCGTCACGATCGTCACCGTCTTGCCGCCGCGGCCCTTGCGCGAGCGCGCCACCACGACCTTGGCCTCGAAGGGATCGGTGGCGGCAGGCGCGGGCTTGCTCGCGGGCGCCCGACCCGCGGGCACGGAGCTCTTGAGCGCCTCGAGCGCGGCGAACGGGCTCTTCTTCTCGGACATCGGCCCCCATCCTATTTCACGCGGCGCCGCGCGAGCACCAGGAACGCGAGGGCGGCTGCGAGCTGCGCCACGACCGAGAGCGCCACGAGCGCCGGGATCGAGCGCCCGTAGAGCCACCCCATCGCGCTGCTCCCGGCCCACCACGCGACGCCGAACACGGAGAAGAACACGCCGTAGGCCCGCGCGCGGGCGGCCTTGGGCACCGCGGTCGCGATCGCCGCCTTCAGGATCGAGTCCTGAGCGCCCATCCCGATGCCCCAGAGCACCGCCCCGGCGATGAGGAGCGGCGCCGATGGCGCGAGGAACACGAGCGGCGCGAGCGCGGCGCCGATCAGCGACGAGAGCGCGAGGGCGCGCATCCCCACGCGATCGAAGAGGCGGCCGAAGATCAGCGCGGCCGCCGCGTCGACGCCCATCACGACCGCGTAGAGCAGCGCGATCGACTCGCCCGTCAGGACGTGGCGCTCGAGCGCGTGGTACGCCACGAGCGCCCAGTCGCAGAAGCCGAGCGCGAGCAGGCACGAGGCGACGAGCGTCCCCGTGAGCGCGCCGCGTCCGAGCGAGGGCGTCGTCACCTCGCGCGACGCGAGCTGCTCCGGCTGCGGGTAGCGCCGCCGCGCGTAGAGCACGAGCGAGAGGTTGCCCGCCACGGGAAGCAGCAGCACCGCGAACGCCAGGCGATAGGGCGCCGTCGTGTCCGCGCTGCTCGAGAGCCACATCGCGAGCGCGACGAGCAGCGGACCCGTGACCGCGCCGATCTGATCGAGCGCCTCGTCCAGTCCGAAGCTCCAGCCGGCCCCGACCTCCGTCGAGGCGTAGGAGACCAGCGTGCTGCGCGAGGGGCTGCGGATCGCCTTGCCGATCCGCTCGAGCACGAGGAGCGCGATGCCGGCGCGCCAGCCGCCCACGAACGCGAGGCCCGGCACGGCGACGAGGTTGATCGCATAGCCGCCGATCACGAACGCCCAGTACGCACGCGTGCGATCGGCGATCCAGCCGCTCGCCAGGCGCAGGCCGTAGCCGAGAAGCTCGCCGAGGCCCGCCGCGAAGCCGACGCTCGCGGCGCTCGCCCCCAGCACGGCGAGGTAGGGGCCCACGATCCCGCGCGCCCCCTCGTAGGTCATGTCACCGAACATCGCGACGAGGCCCATGACGACGACGAACGTCCGAGCGCGGCGCGCGGTCTCGGACGGGGCCTGCGGCGTGTCCGTCATCGTGCGGGTCATAGTACGTTCCTCACGTGCGCGTGCTCCGGATCGTGGTCCTCGCCCTCGCGTCGCTCGGCGGGCTCGCGCTCGTGGCGATCGTCCTCTTCTACTCCGCGCAGCCGGCGTCGTACCGCATCGCGCGGACGCGCACGATCGCGGCGCCGCCCGCGGCCGTGATGGCGCAGCTCTCGGACGTGCGGGCGTTCGCGGCGTGGGATCCGTGGCCCGCGCTCCCGGGCGCGCCGCGGCCGACGGTCGCGTTCTCGCCGGAGCCGCGCGGCGTCGGCGCGTGGATCGAGCGGCGCGACGCGGACGGGAGCGGCGCCCGGACGACGATCGCTTCGGTGACGGCCGAGCGCGTGGAGATGTCGAACGAGACCCGCGGTCCGCTCGGGGGCGGCAGCTCGACGCAGACGTTCGAGCTCCGGGCCGTGCCGGCAGGCACGGAGGTGACGTGGGCGCTCGCCTCCGACCTGCACGGGCTCGCGCGCCTGCTCTGGCCCTTCGTCGGTCTCGAGGCGCGCATCGCGCCCGAGATGGAGGCGGCCCTCAGCCGGCTCGATCGGGCCTGCGCAGCGCCCTGAGGTCGCGCCGCCTCGACGCGTCGAGCACCAGGAGCAGGGCGCCCACGAACACCGCGACGCGCGCGAGCGGTGAGCCCGAGCGGGCCGACGCACGGAAGAAGAAGAGGAGCGCCGCGGACAGCGCGAGGGCCGGGAGGACGCCGAGCCGCACGAGCGGCGAGGCCTCGGCGAACATCGAGAACGCGACACCAGGGTTCTCGGCGTACGTCAGCTCGAGGGCGCGCGGCACGAGGACGAGGTCCGCGCCGCGGAGCGTCTCCACGGCCCACGCCTTGGAGACGCCGTCGAGCAGGAGCACGAACGACGCGATCGCGACCACGAGGGCGACACGAAGGAAGCGTTCTCTCGGCATGGCCTGCGGCGCGGCTCCTCGCGGGACAAGACGCACAGCATCCTCTCGCTTGTTCCCGCTATCATCACCCTCGATGCGACGCGCGACGCTCGTTCTCGCCGTGATCCTCGCTGCGTGCTCGACGACGGCGCCGCCCGCCGAGGACGCCGCCCCCGGGACCGACGCTGGCACCGACGCGTCGTTCCGCCGCCCCGACGCGTGGGCGCCCGACACGGGGCTCGACGCGGGTCCGCCGCCGGCCACGGAGAGTGCCGCCACACCGCTCGCGCAGTGGGTGGATCCGATGATCGGCACGGGCGGCCAGGGCTACAACGACATCGGCAGCACGCACCCCGGGCCGCAGTGGCCTTTCGGCATGATCCGGCCCGGGGCCGACACGTGCACCGCGACCGGCGTCGCCAACGGCTACCTCCACACGGCCGGCTACCACGCCGGGGACACGCACGTGAGCGGCTTCAGCCACACGCGCATGCACGGCACGGGCGTCAACGACTACGGCGTCGTCGCGCTCATGCCCACGATCGGCGCGACCGTCGGGCGCACGATGCCCGAGGGCCTGCTCGCGCCGATCTCGCCAGGCAGCGAGCACGCCTCGCCCGGTCGCTACGAGGTCACGATCGGCACGGGCGCGGAGGCGATCGGCGTCGAGCTCACGGCCTCGGCGCGCGTGGGCTTCCATCGCGTCACGTTCCCGCACGCGGGCGAGGCGACGATCTTCGTCGACCTCGCGCACACGCAGGAGGGCGTCGACATCTCCGACGCGAGCGCGACGCTCGACGCCACCGCCCACGAGATCAGCGGCTCGGTCCACTTCATCGGCGGGTACTCGGGCCGCTTCGGCGGTGTGACGATGTACTTCGTCATGCGCTTCGACCAGGCCTTCGCCACCCACGGCGCCTGGGAGCCCGGCGCGCTGCACGCGGGCGACACCGCGCGGGCGGCGAGCACGGGCGGGCTCTACGTGACCTTCGCGCCGGGCGCGGTCGTGCGCGCCGCGGTCGCGATGTCGTTCGTGGACGCCGCAGGCGCACGGGCGAACCTCGATGCGGAGGACCGCGGCCTCGACTTCGACGCCGCGCGCACCGCGGCGGTGGCCGAGTGGGAGCGCCGCCTCGGCGTCCTCGAGCTCGAGGGCCGCAGCGAGCGCGACTTCCGCCTCGCGTACACGGCGCTCTACCACTCGCTCCTGATGCCGACGCTCGCGACCGACGTGGACGGGCGCTACCGCGGCGTGGACCAGCAGCTCGCGACCGCGACGGGCTTCACCTACTACACCGACTTCTCGATGTGGGACACGTACCGCACGTTCCACTCGCTCATCTCGCTGATCGATCCCGCGCTCCAGCTCGACTTCGTGCGCTCGATGATGGCGATGGCCGAGGTGTACGGGCACTACCCCCGCTGGCCGCTCGGCACCGGCGAGACCGACGGGATGATCGGCGATCCCGCGGCGGTGATCGTCTACGACAGCTGGGCGCGCGGCGTGCGCGGCTTCGACCTGATGCACGCCTACGAGATGTTCGTGCCCGCCGCCGACGGGACGATCCCCGGGCGCGGAGGCGTCGAGAGCTACACGACGCTCGGCTACGTGTCCCAGGAGCAGGGCTCGGCGGCGATGACGATGGAGTACGCCATCGCCGACGACTCGATCGCGCGCATGGCGCACGAGCTCGGGCTCACGGCCGACGAGGCGCGCTTCCACGAGCGCGCGCTCAGCTACCAGCGCACCTACGATCCGAGCGCGGTCGATCCGAACGGGGGCCCGAGCGGGTTCTTCGTCGGTCGCCGCGCCGACGGGACCTTCTTGCGCGTGAACCCGACGCGCTGGGACGACAGCTACGCCGAGGGCGACGCGTACCAGTACCTCTGGCTCGCGCCGCACGATCCGGAAGGCCTCGCGACGACGCTCGGCGGCCGCGAGGTCGCCCTCGCGCGCCTGCGTGATCTCTTCCAGCGCTCCGCGCGCGAGCGCCACACGCCCGCGCCGCCGGTCTACTACTGGCAGGGCAACGAGCCCGACATCCACGTGCCCTATCTCTTCGCCGCGTGGGGCTCGCCCGACGAGGCCGCGCTCTGGTCGCGCTGGGCGCTGCGCGCGTTCTATGGCGAGGGCCCGACCGGCCTGCCGGGCAACGACGACGGCGGCACGATGAGCGCGTGGCTGCTCTTCACGATGCTCGGCTTCTACCCGATCGCCGGCTCCGACCAGTACTGGCTCGGCTCACCGCTGTTCACGCGGGCGACGCTCCACCTGCCCGGCGGCGACCTCGTCGTCGACGCGCCCGACGCGTGGGACCCCTGGCCCTTCGTCACCGCGCTCACGCTCGACGGCGCCGCGATCGGCCGCGAGACGCTCGCGCACGACGCGATCATCCACGGCGCGACCCTCCATTTCGACCAGGCCCCCGAGCCCGCGCCCTGAGCGGGGTCACTCCACACCCACGCAAGTCCTCGACTTCATGGCGGTCGTACGACGAACGTGGATTTCATCGGTCACCTGCCTCGGCAACATCGCGGTCGTCGGCTGTGCGCGGGCGACGATCCGCAACGAGAGCGGTGTCCCGCTGTGTGACGTCGTCGCGACCGTGACCCGAGAGCCGGAGTCGATTCCGCGGCTCGAGGTCGGCGAGGAGCGTTCGTGGTGGACCGATCAGATCGACGAGACCGGCGGGTCGCTGTGCGCTCGGCGCTGTGATCGCGCCGCCACGACGTGCGCGCACGTGTTCGTCACGTTGTCCGAGTTCGAGACGTCGACCTTCGTGATCCGGAGCGGGAACGATCGCGGGCCGGAGCGCGGTGTCCTGAGCCGTGAGCTGGTCCTGCCAGCCGAGTGACGCGCCGGGCAGAACGACTTCGCGCCGTGACGCAGATCGCGGTGCGCGTGCCGGTGCCGAGGAGATTCGAATGGAGGGCGGAGACCACGGAGCTTGCTCCTGCCTTCCTGTCTTCCTCAGCAACCGATGTTCGGAGCGGCCGGTCCCACGATCGTGAGGGCGCCGACTCGAGCCGTAGCGCCTGCGCAGCGACGTCGCGGTCTGCGTTCAATTGCTGAGGAAGGCAGGAGTGCAGGAACGAGCCCCGGTTGATCAGAATGGCACCTCGACGCCCGCCTGCGCGATCACCGCGTTTCCGAAGCGGCTGCCCTGAAGGTAGTAGTCGAAGCTCAGGATGAAGCGGCCCTGCTCGAGGAACGAGAGGGGCGTCTCCGACAAGAAGCGGAGCTGCACGAGCGCGTGGAACCCCACGAGGTGGTTCTCGAACTGCGCCATCTTCTGGTCGGCCGTCACGTACTGCGCCTCGAGCGCCGAGGTGTAGCCGCCGATGGGCGGCGCGAAGAACGCGTGCAGCTGGTTGTAGTAGCGGTAGCGCAGGCGCAGGAGCACGCCGCCGCCGAGGCCCTGGTAGACGCGCGCCTCGGGCGTGAGCGCGCCGATGCCCCAGTCGTCGACGTACACGCGGTACATCAGGTGGAACGCCGTGTCCGACTCCGGGACGATCCACCGCAGGTTGCCGTAGAAGCTGTGGCGCGTGCGCTGGTCGGGGTGGTGCTCGGGCACCGGTTGCGAGCCGACGATCGCGACCTGGCGGTACGCGTTCTGGATGAAGCCGTTGTTGTGCACGAGGTCGTAGCCGATCGAGAAGACGCTCGTCGCCGTGAGGATCTGGCTGAACGAGATCCCGAGCTGCACGCCCTCGAGCTGGCCGACGCGGCCGCGGTTGCTCAGCGCGGCGCCCGCGCTCGCCCCGCCCTGGATGACCTGGCCGACGTCGTCGTGGATGTAGCCGAGCGAGAAGCCGAGGAGTGAGCAGCGCTCGGCCATCGAGAGCACGCCCGAGAGCGTCACGCCCGTCGCGACGTAGTCGGGCTCGACGCTGACGCGGCCGCTGACGTCGAGGCGCAGCTGCTCGGTGCCGAGGTCGAACTCGTGCCCGACGCCGAGGCTCCCCTGGTTGCGGATCTCGGTGAAGCGGCGGTCGGCGCTCACTCCTGCCGCGATCGACGCGCTCGTGATCGCGTCGAGCAGGTAGTCGCCGCGCACGTCGACGCCGTCGGGGCTCGAGAGCCGGAACGCGGCGCCCGGCGCCTCGACCCGCGTCGAGGTCTCCCAGTAGTAGTTGCCCCAGAGCGAGACCTGTCCGGTCCAGCGCCCCGACGCCTCGTCGGCGCGGACCAGGGTGGCGCTCGACGCGAAGACGAGCACGACGAGCGACGCGATCGCGCGCCACGCGGCGCGCATGTCGGAGCGGCGCGGCACGTTCAGTTGCAGCCGCAGCCGCCGCCGGTGGAGTTGTGCCCGCCCGTCGCGCCCTCGCGCGAGTCGTGGATGTGCGCGCGGAACGCGGTCTCGCCGTCTTCGCTCGAGCCGTCCATCGACGGACGCGCGAGGTACTCGCGCTCGTAGGGGTGGACGGTGACGCAGCCCGCGGCGGCCAGGGCCGCGAGCACGAGGCAGGGGAGGATCGTTCGCTGAAGCACGGCGCGCCGAGCGTAGGCGCGCGAATCGACCCGGTAAAGCCGCCGTTCCTCGGATCGTGAGGCAATCCGGTCTCCCCGAGCGGCCCCGATTGGTACATGATGGTCCCCTCTGGAACCAGCGCTCGTCCGTTGCTCTGGTGGACCACCACGGACCAATGTGAGCGCACCGAACGAAGGAGGGCCGCGATGGGACGAGCACCCGAGGGAACGGAACCGCACACCACGGAGCGCAGCCTGGGCATCCGGCTCGAGCCGGGCTCCGAGACGCCGCTCTACCAGCAGCTCTTCGACCAGATCGTCGAGCGCGCGCGCACGGGCGCGTTCCCCGGCGGCTTCCGCCTGCCGCCGACGCGCACGCTCGCGGCCGAGCTCGGCACGCACCGCAACACCATCGTGCGGGCGTACGCCGAGCTGGAGCTCGCGGGCTTCGTGTCGTCGACCGTCGGTCGCGGCACCTACGTGAAGCCGGCGATCGCGCAGACGACGGCGAGCACGGCCGGCGCGGGCGCCGCGGCGGGCGAGTCCACCCGCGGCGAGACGGCGAGCGCGTTCCCGTGGGCCTCGCTCGTCGCCGAGCGAGCGAAGTCGGAGCCGCTCGAGCGCTTCCGGCGGATCGGGCGACAGGTCGCGCGGGGCGAGTTCGTGAACCTCACGCGCATGCAGCCGAGCCCGGACCTCGTGCCGGATGATCTCTTCCGCCGCTGCCTCGATCACGTGATGAAGACGCACGGCGCGCGCGCGATGGGCTACGCGCCGGACGAGGGCGTGCCGCGCCTGCGCGAGCGGATCGCCGAGGACCTCGTGCGGCAGGGAGTGCCGGCGCGCGCCGAGGACGTGCTGGTGACGACGGGCAGCCAGCAGGCGCTCGACGTGGTCGCGCGCGCGCTGGTGGACCCGGGCGACACGATCCTCGCGCAGGAGATGACCTACCCGGGCGCGCTGCGGATCTTCGCGGCCGCGGGCGCCCGCGTCGAGAGCGTGCCGGCCGATCGCGACGGGCCCTTGCTGGCGGGCGTCGGCCAGCGCCGCGCGAAGGGCTTCTACGTGCAGACCAACCACTGCAACCCGACGGGCACGTGCGTCGGGGCCGAGCGCCGGCGGGAGCTCGTACGCTTCTCACGCGAGCAGGGGATCCCGCTGATCGAGGACGACTACGCGGCCGACCTCGAGCTCGACGGGGTCCCGCCGCCGCCGGCGCTGCGGGCGCTGGACGGCGAGGTGATCTACGTCGGCACGTTCAGCAAGAAGCTGATCCCCGCGCTCCGTGTCGGGTTCCTGCTCTGCCCGCCGTCCTTGCGCGAGCACCTCGTGGCGCTCAAGCACACGACCGACCTGGGCACCTCCACGCTGCTCCAGCACGCGCTCGCCGAGTTCCTCGAGCGCGGCTACCTCGTGCCGCACCTCGGCCGCGCGCGCGCGACCTACAAGGCACGACGCGACGCGCTCGTCGCGACGCTCGACAAGCACCTGCCGAAGGCCGTCGCGTACGACGTGCCCTCGCGCGGCGTGACGCTCTGGCTGCGCCTGCCGCGCGAGCTCGGGCCCGAGGCGGTGTTCGAGGAAGCGCGCCGCCGCGGCGTGCTGGTGAGCCCCGGCGTGCTCTACGGCGTCGACGGCACGAGCACGGGCGTCCGCCTCACCTTCTGTTTCGAGGACGAGGCCCGCGTCGTCGACGGCGGCAAGCGCCTCGCGCAGGCTGTCGAGACGCTGCTCACCAAGAAGCGGAGCAAGCCGACGACCGAGAGCGTGTCGGTCGGAATGCTCTGATCGACCGGTCCTCACGCTGATTTCGCCCCGTCCCCCTCGTGGGAGAGGGGACCGAGCCCGCCTCGACCGGATCGAGGTGAGGGCTCTCCACGTCCGCGAGCCGAGAGAGAGAGAAGGAGACGAGCATGGAAACGAAGAGCACCTACGCCGCGAAGGTCGGTCTCGCGGAGATGTTGAAGGGCGGCGTCATCCTCGACGTCGTCGACGCCGCGCAGGCCAAGATCGCCGAGCGCGCGGGCGCCTCCGCCGTCATGGCGCTCGAGCGCGTTCCTGCCCAGATCCGCGCCGAGGGCGGCGTCGCACGCGCCACCGACCCCTCGATCATCGCCGCCATCCAGGACGCCGTGTCGATCCCCGTCATGGCCAAGGTGCGCATCGGCCACTTCGTCGAGGCGCGGATCCTCGAGGCGATGGAGATCGACTTCATCGACGAGTCCGAGGTGCTGACGCCTGCGGACGAGAAGCACCACGTCGACAAGCACGCGTTCGCCGCGCCCTTCGTCTGTGGAGCGACGGATCTCGGGGAGGCGCTGCGCCGCATCGCCGAGGGCGCCGCGATGATCCGCACCAAGGGGGAGGCGGGGACCGGGGACGTCGCCGAGGCGGTGAAGCACCTGCGCAAGATGCGCGAGCAGATCCGGCGCGTGCGCCTGCTCGACCCGGAGGAGCTCGCGGCCGAGGCCAAGGCGCTCGGCGCGCCGCTTCCGCTCGTGCGCGTCGTGAAGGAGACCGGGCGCCTCCCGGTGCCGGAGTTCGCCGCGGGCGGGATCGCGACGCCGGCCGACGCGGCGCTCTGCATGGCGCTCGGCGCCGAGGCGGTGTTCGTCGGGAGCGGCGTGTTCCTCTCGTCCGATCCACTCCGCCGCGCGAGCGCGATCGTGGAGGCGACCGCACACCCGACCGACTTCGCGCGCCTGCTCCGCGCGAGCACCGGCCTCGGCGAGGCGATGCGCGGGCGCGAGGCGCGCAAGCTCGCGCCGACGGAGCAGCTCGCGCAGCGAGGGTGGTAGGACGATGCGCGTCGCGATCCTCGCGCTCCAGGGCGGCTTCGCGGCGCACGCGCGCTCCGTCGCCGCCCTCGGCCACGCACCGATCGAGGCGCGGACGGCGCGCGACCTCGAGGACGCCGATGCGCTCGTCCTGCCGGGAGGGGAGAGCACGGTGATGCTGGATCTCCTCGGTCGCGATCCCGCGCTCGAGCGCGCGCTCGTCGCGCTCGCGCGGCGCGCGCCCGTGCTCGCGACGTGCGCGGGCCTCATCCTGCTCGCGCGGCGAGTGCACGACCCGGAGCAGCGCTCGCTCGGGCTCCTCGACGTGGAAGTGCGCCGCAACGCGCGCGGCCGGCAGGTGCACTCGTCCGTGGCGCGCGACGATGCCGATCGCCTCGGGCTCGTGCTCATCCGTGCGCCCCGCATCGCGTCCCTCGGTTCCGCGGTCGAGGTGCTCGCGACGCTCGGCGGCGAGCCGGTGCTCGTCCGGCAGGGCGCGATCGTCGGGGCGACGTTCCACCCCGAGCTCACCCCGGATCTCACGATCCACGCGCTGGCCCTGCCGGGCGGCTCCGCTCAGGGCAGCCTCGCCTCGATGCGCGTCACGCCCCGCGGATCCTCGTCGACCACCGGCCCCTCGTAGGTCGTGACGAGCAGGTCCGGCGTGGCGAGCGCGGCACGGTAGCGCCGGACGCGCGCGCCCACGTCCACCTCGAGCAGCCCCGGCCCGGGGATCGACCACCGCCCGCGCAGCTCGCCGAGCTCCCAGCGTCCGTCGTGCAGGAAGCGCTCGGTCTGCGCGCCGTCGGTCCACTCGCCCACGAGCGTGCCGTGCAGCTCGAAGCAGGGGTCCGGGTAGGGAGGCGCGAGCGAGACGCGCGTCCACACGCGGGCATGCCCGTCGACGTCCACGTCGAGTAGCTCCGCGACGGACACGAGCGCGAAGGTGTGCTCCTCGTGGGAGCCGGCCACGTCGATGGTGGCATGCCCGGGCGCCGTCCAGCGGAACGCGCCCTCCACGCCGTCGCGCAGCAGCGACCCGTCCGGGCGCAGCTCCATCGCGGCGTGATCGCTCACCCACGTGCCGCGGATCCCGCGCTCCAGCGTCCCGCACTCCGTCCCGGTCGTCGGCGGCGCGATCCCGGGAGGGGGACCGATGGAGCAGCCGAGGACCAGGAGCACGAGGAGCGCCGGGCGCACGGGCCGGATCGTAGTAGGAATGCGGCGTGTGGGAGCGAGTTTCGAGCTTCGTCGAGCAGCACCGGCGCCGGCTCGCGGGTCTGGTGCTGGTCGCGTTCGTGCTCGGGGTCGCGCTCGACCTCTCGCACACCGCGCCGCGCGCGACACACCTCGTGCTCGAGCTCGGCGAGGGACACGACGAGGTGCGCGCCGTCGAGCTCGACTACTCGGTCGGCGACGAGGCCGTCGAGCACGCGCGCCATCGCTACCCGGGCGGAGCGCCGGCCCGGATCCACGACGAGCTCGACCTCGTGCCGGGCCGCTACACCCTGCGGCTCGACGCGACCTACGCGGACGGCCACCGGAGCCACCGGGAGGGCGAATTCGATGCTCCGGGCGAGGGCGACGTCGTCGTATCATGGCGGCAGTGAGCACCGCTCTCGGTACGATGCACGCGCACGACGCGCGTGTGCTCGAGCTTCCCCGCTGCGCGCTCGTGGTCCTCTCTGGCTCGCAGCGCGGCGAAGAGCGCACGATCGCGGGCGACGTCTTCCGGATCGGCAAGAGCAGCGAGAACGACCTCGCGCTCGGCGACGACACCGTCTCGCGCCTGCACTGCGAGATCCGGCGCGAGCGCAAGGGCTACCTGCTGACGGACCTGGGCTCGACGAACGGCACGCTGCTCGACGGCGCCGAGATCAAGGAGGCCTGGCTGAAGCCGGGCGCGGTGATCACCGTCGGCAAGGTCGAGCTCAAGGTCCGGCCCTTCGCGGAGCGCATCGAGATCCTGCCGAGCGAGTCGACGCGCTTCGGCGACTGTGTCGGCTCGACGCTGGCCATGCGGCAGCTCTTCGGGATCGCCGAGCGCCTCGGGCCGAGCGACGCCACGGTCCTCATCGGCGGCGAGACCGGTACGGGCAAGGACGTGCTCGCGCGAGCGATCCACGGGATCTCGCCGCGCAGGAGCAAGCCCTTCATCGTGGTGGACTGCGGCGCGGTCGTCGGGACGCTCATCGAGAGCGAGCTCTTCGGTCACGAGAAGGGAGCGTTCACGGGGGCGACGAGCTCGCGCGCGGGCGCCTTCGAGCTGGCGAACGGGGGCACGCTCTTCCTCGACGAGATCGGCGAGCTGCCGCTCGATCTTCAGCCCAAGCTCCTGCGGGCGCTCGAGCAGCGCGCGTTCCGACGCGTCGGCGGCAGCCGCGAGATCCGCGTGGACATCCGCGTGATCGCGGCGAGCAAGCGCAACCTGCGCATGGAGGTGGAGCGCGGGAAGTTCCGCGAGGACCTCTACTTCCGCCTGGCCGTGGTGCCGATGGAGCTGCCTCCGCTGCGCGAGCGGCGCGACGACGTCCCCATCCTCGCCGAGAAGTTGCTCGAGGCGATCGCGTCGCTCGACGCGAGCGGGCAGACGCCGCGCGCGATCAGCAAGAACGCGGTCGACGCGCTCCGTGCGCACGAGTGGCCGGGAAACGTCCGCGAGCTACGCAACGTGCTCGAGCGCGCGGCCTACCTCGCGCGGGCGCAGGGGCAGAAGGAGATCGCGAGCGTGGGCCTGCCCGGGGCCGGCTCCGCGACCCGCGAGGGGAGCGCGCCCCCGCAGTTCGAGGCGGGCAAGAGCTACCGCGACACGCGCGCCGAGTGGGAGGCGGGCTTCGAGAAGGCCTACGTCAGCTGGCTGCTGGAGCGCCACGGCGGGAACATCTCCGCGGCGGCCCGCGCGGCCGACATGGATCGCAAGTACCTGCACAAGCTCGCGCGCAGGCACGGCGTGCATCCGTCGTCGGACGACGACGCGGATTGAGCTCGAGAGCCCTCTCGCCGCCGCGGGCGAGGTGAGGGATCGGCGTGTCGCCTACCGGAGCATCGAGACGGGGAACGTCGTGATGTTCCAGGTCATCATCGCGCTCGCGCGCTCGCGCGAGTGGATGACGCTGCGCCGCGGATGGCCGCCGGCGTCCCACGCGTAGCGACGCAGCTCGCCCTGCGTATCGGCCGCGACGTAGAGCTCGTCGCGATGGTCGCCGTCGAGGTCCGCGAAGAGCGCCGAGTGCTCGAAGCCGCCGCTCTCGCGGTCGATGTTCTCGATCGCCCACTCGCCGTGTGCGTCGCGGCCCGGCCGCATCAGCCACAGGCCCGTCGAGAACGCCGCGGCCACCATCTCGCGGTGGCCGTCGCCGTCGACGTCGCCCACCGTGAGGAAGCGCGTGAGTCGATCGCGGATCGTCGCGATGACCACGCCGCCGTCCGCCGCAGTGCCGGCGTCGTAGCGGCGGATCTCCACCGGCTGGACGATCTGAAGATCGGCGCCGCTGCCGCTCGTGAGCGCCTCGACCGCGACGTAGAGCTCGTCCGTTCCGTCCCCGTCCACGTCCCCGACGTAGATCTCCTTCGCGTGGCGATCGCCGAGGTCGGCCACGACCGTGCGCGCGCCGGTGCTCGGCACGTAGCGGACGACCTCGCCGTGCTGGTGACCGCCGTCGAGGTCGTTCGGGTCGCTCGGCGTCGCGTAGACCTCGAGCGTGCCGTCGTGATCGAGGTCGCCGATCTCGATCTCGTGGACGAAGGTGTTCGGGCGCTCGTCGAGGCGCGTGACGCCGAAGGTGCCGCCGGCCTGCGCGCGGATCGTCGCGACGACCCCCTGGTCGTGCGTGGCGACCGCGATCGCGGGGCCGTCGCCGTAGAGGTTCGCGATCTCGGCGTCGCGCATGCGCGAGAAGCGGCCGCCGAAGTCCTCGGTCCAGAGCGTCTCGCTCGTCCAGCCGGTGGCCGAGTGATGCCAGAGCTTCACGGCGGCGCGGGTGCCGCCCAGCGTGAGGATCCCCGGGCTGCCCCCCGGCGGCGTGTAGACGAGCGCCTTGTGGAAGACGTTGCTGTCCGGGTCCTCGAGGACGTCCGTGTGCCACTCTCCTCTGTCGCGCCAGAGCAGCTCGAGGCGCGCCGGACCGGGGTTGGCCGTGACCTGTCCGTCCGCGACGACGAACTGCGAGTAGCTCAGCAGGAGGCCCGTCGCGAGCGACGCGGGGACCTCGGTGCTCACCGTGGTCGCGGGGGCCGTGGTCGTCGGTGCGGCGGTGGACGGTGGCGGGGCGCTGCTCGGCGGCGGCGTGGTCGTCTCGCCACCACACGCCACCAGCGCGATCGGCGAGAGGACGACGATGGCAGCGAGGGCCTGGCTCCGATTCCGCTCTTGCATGGCCGCTCGTCTATCAGCGGCCGATCCGGCGGGCAACGTTCAGGCGTCCGGATCGCTCGGCGCGCCCGGGCCGCGCTGGTTCGGGTCGATGACCTTGCCGGCGCCGCCCGGGCCCGCGCCGATGCGTCCGACGCTGCCGCCTGCGCCGCGGCGCTCGGTGCGGATGTCGTCCTCACCGAGCGTGAAGGACTTCTTGCCGGCGGGAGTGCCCGGCGTAGCCGGGCCGATGTTCTGCTTCTGGGGCGTCTCGGGCTTCGGCTCGCTCATGCGCCCAGTGTACGACGGCGCGCGAGCTCGAGCGACCGCTCCGCGCCCCGACGATTCTCTATGCGCACCGTGCGCCGTCCCCGTACAGTGAACGACCGCGATGCGCGCTGGTCTGGAGCTCCCGCCGGTTCTCGAGCCTCTGCGCGGTCGCATCGAAGCGGCGCTCGCCCCCGCGATCGTCCTCTCCCCGGCCGAGCGCGACACGAACAACCGCACGCGATTCGGCGGCGCGCCGCTGCTCGGGCCCGGCGTGGAGTGGCCGCGCTCCGACCGCGGCCCCTTGAGCTTCCTCGGGCAGATCGACTTCCGTGAGCTGCGCGGCTTCGGCGGAGACGGGCTCGTGCTCCCCACGGACGGCGTGCTCACTTTCTTCTACGACGTCGAGGAGCAGCCCTGGGGCTACGATCCCTCGCACGCGAGCGGGTGGGCGCTCTCGTACGCGCCCGACTCGGCGCGCGCGATCGACGTCGAGACGCCGCACGGCGCGATCCCCTTCGACGTCGAGCCGCTCGCGCCGTCCAGCGCGCAGACGCTGCCCTGGCCCGGTGACCTCGCGCTGCGCGCGTTCGGGACCGCCCCGGAGCGCGCGCCCTGGGCCCGCGAGTACAAGGCGTTCGTCGAGTCGTTCACGTTCCAGCACGCGCCGCTGCTCGCCATCGGGCCCGGCCGCCAGCAGATCGGCGGGCACGCGCAGTGGCTCGACGGCGACGGGCGCCTCACCGCCGAGCTCGCCTCGAGCGGCATCCAGGCAGGCTCCGACCGCGGGCGCCTCAGCTCCAACGATCTGCAGCGTGCCGAGGTGGGTGCCGCGGACTGGCAGCTGCTCTGGCAGCTCGAGCCGCGCGACGACCGCTTCACGTGGGTCGAGATGGGCACGCTCTACGTGCTCTTGAGGAAGCGCGACCTCGCGGCGCGGCGCTTCGATCGCGCCTGGGTGGTCTTTCAGGCCGGCTGACGCCGCCGTCGCGCGACGAGCACGAGGCCGATCAGGGCGAGCGCCCAGGCGGCCGTCGCCGACCGCGCGCCCCAGACCGAACAGCCACCGCCGTTCGCGCGCGGTGCCAGACAGACGCGCGAGCCGCCCACGTCGCTGCACGAGAAGCCGTTCGCGCAGGTGTCCGTGCAGGTCACGGTGCAGTAGCGCACCGACTCGTCGTCGAGGCAGATGCCGCTCGCGCAGTCGCTCGCCGCCGTGCAGCGATCACCGAGGCCCGGCGCCGTCGTGCTGCCGCCCCCATCGCCCGTGCCCGCGCCCGCGTCGCCGCCGCCCATCATCATCCCGTGCGTGGTGTCGGGAAGGGACGTGTAGAGGTTCCGGTAGAAGCGCTGGTTGTCGGGGCCGTGTGGGCAGCCGCCGAGCGACACGGGATCGGAGAAGATGTCGCTGTCGCCTGCCAGCACGAGGGTGCCCTCGGTGGCGACGATCGGCGCGGTGCTCCCGAACAGGAGCGTGCCGCCCGTCACCGTGTCGCTCCACGCGTAGTCGAGGCCGCCGACGCCTGCCGCGAGCGCGTGCGCGGGCGCGGCGACGTCGGTGCCGCTGCAGCCGCCGCCGGTCGACATCATGTCGAAGCGCAGGCTCGTGCCCAGGCGCGTCGCGATCGCGTTGCCGGCCTCCGCGCCGAAGTCGTGCTCGCTCATCACCACGACGCCGCCCCCGGCGGACGCGAACGCGGCCAGATCGTCCGCGACCGCCGTGTCGATCGGGCCGTCGTAGACGGTCACGACCACGAGGCGGTAGCGCGCCGAGAGATCGCCGCCGGGCCAGCTGCCCGTCACATCGACGGCGGGAGCGCCCGCGTCGCGCAGCTGCTGCTCGAGGTCGCCGTAGCTCACCGTCAGCGCCGAGGGGCCGACGAAGATCAGCGCGTCGTTCCCGAGCGCCGAGGCGCGGGGCGGCGCGAGCACCAGGGAAGCGAGGAACGCGAGCGCGGCGAGCGAGCGTGTGGCGAGCGACATGGATCGATTCCCCCGGGAAGGCGGCGTGTGGACGTGTAGGACGATTGTCCATTCAAAACGGTCTTGCGGAGAAGCCCCGGCCGGGGCATGCGGCGGCCATGAAGATCCTCGTCGTCGGTGGCGGCGCGCGCGAGCACGCCCTGGTTCGGAAGCTGAAGACCAGCCCTCGCGTGCGCGAGATCGTGTGCGCGCCGGGCAACGCGGGGATCGCCGCCGACGCGAGGCTGGCCGACGTGGGCGCCGAGGATCTGGCCGGGCTCTGCGCGCTCGCCGAGCGAGAGAAGGTCGACCTCGTCGTGGTCGGCCCGGACGCGCCGGTCGTGATGGGGCTCGTCGACGACCTCGGTGCCCGCGGGATCCTCGCGTTCGGCCCCGTGCGTGCGGCGGCGCGGCTCGAGGGCAGCAAGTCGTTCGCCAAGGAGGTCATGCGCGAGGCGGGCATCCCGACGGCGGATGCGCGCGCGTTCACCGACGCGGCCGAGGCAGAGCGCTACGTGCGCGCGGCGGGGCGCCCGCTCGTCGTGAAGGCCGACGGGCTCTGCGCGGGCAAGGGCGTGGTCGTCGCGTCGGATGCGGAAGAAGCGGTCGCGGCGATCCGCTCGATGCTGGTCGGTCGCGCGTTCGGGGACGCGGGGAGCACCGTCCTGATCGAGGAGACGCTGCGCGGTCCCGAGATCAGCTTCCACGCGATCTGCGACGGCGAGCGCTTCGTGCCGCTCGCGGCCGCGCAGGATCACAAGCGCCTCCTCGAGGGCGATCGTGGGCCGAACACGGGGGGCATGGGCGCGTACTCGCCGCCTCCGATGGTGGACGAGGCCATGGCGGCGCGCATCGGCGACGAGATCGTCGGCAGGGTGCTGCTCGCGATGAAGGCGCGCGGCACGCCCTTCCGAGGCGTGCTCTTCGTGGGCCTCATGATGGTCGACGGCGCGCCCATGGTGCTCGAGTTCAACTGCCGCTTCGGCGACCCGGAGACGGAGGTCTTGCTGGCCCGCATGGAGGACGATCTCTTGCCTTATCTCGAGGGCGCGGCGCGCGGGACGCTGCCGGACACGACGCCGCGCTTCGGGCCGGCGGCGATGAGCGTCGTGCTCGCTTCCCACGGCTACCCGGGCTCGCCGCGCAAGGGCGACGCGATCACGGGGCTCGAGGGCGCGGCGGCGCTGGAGGGCGTGACGATCTTCCACGCGGGGACCCGGACGAGCGGCGACCGGATCGTGACCAACGGTGGCCGCGTGCTCGCCGTGACGGCGCGCGGGCAGGACCTGGATCAAGCCGCCGCGCGCGCCTACGCGGCCTGCGACGCCATCACGTTCGAGGGCAAGCAGCTGCGCCGCGACATCGGCTGGCAGGCGCGCCGCGCGGGCTGACCGGCGCAGGGTTCACGTCGCGCGACGTCGGGCGGCGCCCTTGGTCGCGCGGCTCACGATCGCGTCGTAGCCACGGGGCGCGAGCCTCGCCATCGTGTCGATGAGCCGCGCGTCCGCCCCGATGAGGATCCGCGGCTCGTTCTTGAGCATGCCGCGCAGGATCACCCGCGCCGCCTCGTCGGCGGTCGTGCGCGCCGCCTTCTCGAAGTCGCGGACCGCCGCGTCGACGTCCGTCTTGTTGCCGAGCGCGTCCTCGTGGTGTCGGCCCCGCTTGACGATGTCGGTCTTGATGCCGCCGGGATGCACGCACGAGACGTGGATCGTCGAGCCGGCGAGCTCCTGCCGGAGCGACTCGCTGAAGCCGCGGACGGCGAACTTCGCGGCGCAGTAGGCCGACTGCGTCGGCACGCCGATCAGCCCGAAGACGCTCGACAGGTTCACGACGTGCGCGTCGGGCTTCTGGCGGAGCTGCGGGAGGAACGCGCGCGTACCGTGCACCACGCCCCAGAAGTTGATGTCGAAGAGCCAGTGGAAGTCCTCGTCGGTCATCTTCTCGACGCTCGCAGAGAGCGACACGCCCGCGTTGTTCACGATGGCGTCCGCGCCGCCGAGCGCGTCGTTCACGTGCCGGGCCCACGCGTAGATGGCGTCGCGATCGCCGCAGTCGAGCTTGCGGGCATCGACGCGCGCCCCGAGCCGCGAGGCCTGGGCCGTCGCGGCCGTCGCCTTCACGCCCGGCTCGTCGATGTCGACGAGCGCGACGTCCGCGCCGCGTCTCACGCACTCGAGCGCGAGCGAGCGCCCCATCCCGGAGGCGGCGCCCGTGATCGCGATCAGCTTGCCCGTCAGCGTCTTCATGCGCCGGAGCCTACGATCGGCACGGCATGCGCTACAATCGCGGCCATGCGCAGCCCCGCCGTTCGTCTCGCCGTGCTCTTCGTCCTCGCGCTCGTCCCCGCTTGCACCACGCGCTCCGTGGGCCCGGGCCGCGACACCGGCGGCGGCACGAACCCCGGCGACGACACGGGCACCGGCGGCGGAGGTCACGACGCGAACTTCCCCGATCTCGGGGGCGGCCACGGGCCGACGTGCTCCGACGCGGCGCAGCTGATCTACCTGGTCGACAGCAACCAGAACCTGCTCAGCTACCGGCCCGACACGGGCGCGCTCACGCCGATCGGGACGCTGAGCTGCGCCGGCGCCCTCGTCACCCCCTTCTCGATGGCCGTGAGCCGCGACGCGGTCGCCTACGTCCTGCACAGCGATCACCACATCTACGCCGTGTCCACCAGCGACGCCTCGTGCTCCGCGACGCCCTGGGTGATCGACCAGATGGGCTTCGAGCAGTTCGGCATGGGCTTCGTCTCGGACGCGGCGGGCGGCACCGCCGAGACCCTCTTCATCGCGGGAGGCCCGGCGCTCGGCATCGGTGGCGGCTCGTCCACGCTGGGCTCCATCCGCGTCGCCGACTGGAGCGCGACGAGGATCGGTCCGCTCAGCGGCTCGCCCGAGCTGACGGGCAACGGCCTCGGCGAGCTCTGGGGGTTCTTCCCGGACACGACGCCGATGCGCGTGCGTCAGATCGACCGGAACGACGCGACGACCATCCAGGAGTACGACGTGTCGGGGGTCACGGGCGGCGTCACGCGCCGCGCGGCCGCGTGGGCGTTCGCGTACTGGGGTGGCCGCTACTACATGTTCTACCAGAGCCTCGCGGACACCTCGACGGGCATCTACCGCCTGACCCCGGACACCGGGCTCGTCGAGCCCGTGATGCTGAACATCGGCTTCCGCGTCGTCGGGGCCGGCGTCTCGACGTGCGCGCCCACCATCCTCGTCTGATCGGCATGCTGCGCATCGCGTCGCTCGTCACGCTCGCCCTGCTCGCCTCGCTCGTGCCGATCGGGAGCGCGCGCGCGGACGCGCCGCACACCTCGACGACCCCTCCGCCCCCTCCTCCTCCGGTCCCGCCCGCGCCGTGGCGGCAGAGCTACCACGAGGGCAGCACCGCCTACGCCGCGGGCCGGCTCGACGAGGCGCTCGCCGACTTCCAGCGCGCGATCGACCAGGGTGGGCCCCCGACGCTGCTCTACGACCTCGCGCTCACGCTCGATCGTCTCGGCCGCGCCAGCGACGCGATCGCGGCCTACCAGCGCTACCTCGACGCGGCCCCCGAGGCGTCGAACCGCGACGTGGTCGAGGCGCGCCTCGCGCAGCTGCAGCCGCCCTCGGGCGCGCTCGCCTCCCACGTCGCACCGCCACCGGCGCCGATCTTCACGCTCGTCACGCCGGACGCGCCGGCGACGACGGTCACCACGACGACGTCGTCGAGCGACGCCTACCGCGCGACGCACCCGCGCCCGACGACCGACCACTGGGAGCAGCAGGGGCCGGAGTGGGTCGTGAGCTGGGTGATGCTCGGGCTCACCGCCGTCTCCACGCTCTCGGCCGTGCTCGTGTGGAACGACGGCGTGGCGCGCTTCCGAGAGCTGCAGGATCTCTGCGCCTCGCCGATGGGCTGCACCGCGACCGACATCGACCAGTCGTCGGCCCACACCAGTCAAGACGCCTCCAACGCGCTGCTCGGAGTCAGCATCGGCCTGGGCGCGATCACGATCCTCACCTTCGTGCTCGAGGGCGTCGTCACCAGCAACCGTACGCGCTTCGTGCGCGGGGACGCCTCGCGCGGCGACGGCGGACCGCGGATCGGTCTCGGCCCCTTCGGCGTCTCGCTCTCGGGGTCGTTCTGACGATGGCGCGCCTCGTGCCGCTCGCGCTCGTGCTCGTGCTCGCAGGTTGCTCCTACGACTGGGGCAGCGTGCAGCCCTTCTTCGAGCGCGACGCGAGCGCCGACGGCTTCGTCGCGGCCGATCCGCGCCACACGATCCTGCCCGGCTTCTCGTGCAACCCCGTCTCGATGGATGGCTGCACGAGCTCGTACTGCCTGGGGCAGATCGACGCGGACCAGACCTTCTCGACGCTCACGTGCTTCGGCAGCTTCGGCTCCGGCTCGCAGGGAACGCACTGCGACGGCGCCAGCAACTGCGTGCCCGGCTACCTCTGCTGGGAGGCGCCGGGCGATCCCACGACCTCGACCTGCGAGGCGCCGTGCTTCTCGAACGGGGACTGCCGCTCCGGCCGCTGCGACACGACGGGCACGTACGCGGTGACGTACGGCCGCTCCACGCTCTACCGCTGCCTCTGAGCGCTACGACTCCCGTGAGGGGCGCGCCGCGGCGGCGTCTCGCGCGCGCAGGGTGGCGAGCTCCGCGCGCAGCGCGGCGAGCTCCGGGTCGTCGAGCCGCGCTCCGCCGAAGCGGGCGTCGACGTAGCGGCGGGTGATCCGCTGTACCGCTCCTGCGTGAGGCGCACCGGCGTCGCTCAGGGCGCGAGCGTGCTCGAGCGGCGTCGCGCTCGGCGCCCGCGGCGTCCCGAGGCGCACCATCTCCCGCTCGAGCTCGCGGTAGAGGGCGACGACCTCGCGCATGGTCGGGTCGACGGGCCGCTCGCCGCCTCGTGCGCGACCGCGCAGGAGCGCCCGGTAGCCCCGATCGATCGCGATCGCGAGCGCGACGAGGCCGAGCAAGATCGCCGCCGTGCGCCACGGCGAGAGGCGCTGATCGTCCGTGGCCGCGGCGCTCGTCCGCGCCACGCCCGGGCTCCCGCCGCCGCCCAGCCAGCGACCGAGCGTGCGCGCGAGCTCCCGCTGCGAGCGCAGGTCGTAGCCCACGATCCACTCCTGCCACCGCGCGCGCATCGCGTCGGAGATCGCGCGCAGCTCCGCGAGCAGCGCGTCGGCCGCGTTCGGCTCGGCGGTCGAGGGGGGCGTCGGATCGAAGCTCACCCATCCCTCGTCGCCCAGGTACACCTCCACCCACGCGTGCGCGTCGCCCGAGCGAACGGCCCAGTAGCGCCCGTAGGCGTTGTAGTGCGCGCCCGAGAAGCCCGTCACGTTTCGCGTCGGCACGCCGAGCTCGCGCAGCAGGATGGCCATCGCGCTCGCGTAGTACTCGCAGTGGCCCGAGCGGCTGACCTCGAGGAAGTGCTCGAGGGGCGCCGCCTCGCCCGGGTCCTCCATGCGCAGCGAGTACACGAAGGGCGGCGCGGCGAGGTGGCGCGCGATCTGCTCGGCGCGCTCCCGGTCGGTGCGTGCGCCGCGCGTCCACTCCCGTGCCAGAGCGCCGAGCGACGCGTGGCCGGCCGGGAGCTGGAGGTACCGGCGCTGGTCGTCCTCGCCGAGGCGCTCCACCGGCTCCTCGACCGCGGGGGAGGTCCAGACCGTGTAGCGGAGGCCGAGCGCGTCGGGGTCCTCGTAGCGCAGGTCGAGGCCGGGATAGAGCGTCAGCTCGCGTCCGACGTCGAGGCCGGCCGAGAAGCGCGGCGGCACGTCCACCGCGACCGCGCGCGGCGGAAGGAAGACGACCGGCTGGTCGATGTGCTCGAGCACGATGCTCCACGCGAGATCGCGGCGCCGTCCGCCGACGCGCGTCAGCACGAACTCGTCGCCGTAGCGGCGCAGTCGCTCGCCGCCCGTGTGCGTGCGGGACCAGCGGCGGCCGTCGTACGCGTCGAACGACGTTCCCCGCAGCAGGATCGGCAGGTGCGCGGGCGCGCTCGTCGCGAGCGTCGCGGGTGGTGTGATCCGCATCACGACCGTCGGATCGTCGCGCAGCACGCCGACGTCCCCGAGCGTGACGTCGCTCCCGAACCCGGCGACGTGCGTGCCGGCCCCGTCGCCGAAGGCGAGGAAGCCGAGGCCCACGCGCGGGAAGGCCGCGAACAAGAGCGCCGTGGTGACGAAGAGGGGGATCGCGAGCGCCGCCGTGCCCACGAGGAACGAGGGGCCCACGAGGCGCCTGGACGCGAGCACGCGCGCGAGCACGCCGTCCCGCTCGCTCAGGGTGGTGCCTGGAGGCGCGAAGTGCCCCTCGATCTCGGCGCGCAGGTGGGTGAGCGCGAGCATCCAGGGCACGAGCACCACGAAGCCGAGGAAGAGCGCGCCATACGCGATCTCGGTCGAGAGAACCGTCGCCGCGCAGAGGTGCAGGAACGCGAGGATGGCGATCTGCTGGTGCTCGGCCGCGCGCCGCCTGTTCGCGAGGCGAGAGATCTGGAGCGCGGCCGTCATCTCGAGCGCGAGCGGCAGGAGCGGCTCGGACGCGAGACCGCGCAGGACCTGGAGCACGAAGAAGGTCACGAGCGCGACGTTCCAGCCCCGCTGCCAGCGCGGATCCTCGATGCGGGGCCCCTCGACCCACCAGGAGGCCACGAGCAGCACGGCGACGAGCCCGAGCGCGAGCGGCGTGAGCTCGCCCCCGAGCGAGAGCGCCGCGAGCCCGAGCGACGCGAGCGCATAGGTCACGAGCTTGTGCAGGCGCGCGAAGCTCACGGCGTCACCACGACGTCGGCGCGTGCCGTCTCCAGCGCAGGGGCGAGCTCGCGCGTGATCGGGGCGACCAGCGCGAGGTAGCCCAGGAGCGGATCGAGGCTGCCGCTCGGTGGGACGCGCGGGGAGCGCGACGCACGCGCCACGATCTCGACGCTCGCGCCTCGCTCGTGCGCGTCGACGGCGATCCCCGCAGCGCGCGACACGGCGGCCTCGAAGCGCGCGAGCGCCGCGGGGTCGGCGACGTCGAGCGCCTCGTCGAGCGCGATCGTGATCGTACGCGCCGCCTCGCGCTCGCGCTCGCGCACCACCAGCCGGCCGAGCGCCGCGCTCCGGCGGCCGTGAAGGCTGCGCGCCTCGTCGCCGAGGCGGTAGTCACGAAGCCCCGCGGGCTCCACGCCCGGTCCGCGAACGGCGCGCTCGGGTGCGCCTTCGCCGCCGAGGCCGAGCATCGGGGCGCGCGCGCTGACGTCGACGCGCGGGAACACGATCAGCTCCGCGGCGAGCGGGATGACGCGCCACTTGTCGAAGAGCCCGAAGGGGTAGCGCGTCGAGAGGCGGAGCGCCTCGAACGCCGCTCGGCCGCGTCGGGGGAGCTCGCGGCGATAGGTCGCGTGCTGCTCACCGCGCGCCTCGACCTTCAAGAAGTAGCAGCGCCGATCGGTCGGCAGGTCCAGCGCCCGGTCCTCCACCTCGAGCGAGAAGCTCGGCAGGCGCGCCTTCTCGTTGCGGAGCACGATCTCGACGAGCGCGACTCCGCCCGCGAACGCGCGCCCAGGCAAGACGCGCACCCCCTCGATGTGGACGAGCACGAGGTCGCTGAGCACGCCGGAGAGGATGATCAGGCTCAGCATCAGGCCGAGGACGAGGTAGAGCAGGTTGTTGCCGGTGTTCACCGCCGCCGCGCCCACGCCGAGCGTGACGAGCACGAACACGCGCCCCTCGCGCGTGAAGCGCAAGCCGCGCGCGCGACCCGGGCCCGGCGGGGCGGGACGTGCGGCGCGGGGCTGCGCGTCCGCGGCTGCCATGGTCAGATCGGCACGGGGATCGCGTCCACGATCTCCCGCACCGCGCGCGAGGCGACGTCGCGCTCGGCTCCACGATCGCCCGGCATCTCGCGGGGGCGCACGCGGTGGGCGAGCGCCGCGACCGCGAGCGTCTTCACGTCGTCGGGCGTCGCGAACGCGCGGCCGAGCACCAGCGCGTGCGCGCGGACCGCGCGGCCGAGCGCGAGGGCCGCGCGCGTGGAGGCGCCGAGCGAGAGCAGGGCGCTCTTGCGTGTCCCGAGGATGATCTCGTGCACGTAGTCGAGCACGAGATCGTCGACGCGCACGGCGTCGACCTCGCGCTGCGCGGCGAGCAGCTCCTCCTTGGTCACCACGGCCTCGATGGTGTCGACGGGCGAGCTCGCCCCGCGCTCCCGCAGGAGCTTGCGCTCGATCGCCGCCGGCGGGTGTCCGATCGCGACGCGCAACAAGAAGCGGTCGAGCTGCGACTCGGGCAGCGGATACGTCCCGTGGAACTCCTCGGGGTTCTGCGTCGCGACGACGAAGAAGGGCTCGGGCAGCGGGCGCGTCTCGCCCTCGATCGACACCGCACGCTCGTCCATCGCCTCGAGGAGCGCCGACTGCGTGCGCGGCGTCGTCCGGTTCACCTCGTCGGCGAGGAGCACGGAGGTGAAGATGGGGCCGGGCCGGAACTCGAGGGTGCCGTTCTTGGGATCGTAGAGCGAGCCGCCGAGCACGTCGGCGGGCAGGAGGTCGCTCGTGAATTGCACGCGCCGGAACGGCACTCCGACCGAGCGGGCGAGCGCGCGCGCGAGGGTGGTCTTGCCGACGCCCGGCACGTCCTCGACCAGCAGGTGCCCGCGCGCCAGGAGCGTGGTCACCGCGAGCGTCACCACGTCGCGCTTGCCCTCGATCGCCTTCTCCACCGCGGCGACCAGCGCCTCGGCGACCGCACGCCCGTTCTTCACGTCGAGGTGGAACCTACCATGCTCCGCGTGACCCGGATCCGGCCGACGTCCTCGGCGTGCAGCTCACCGATCACGGCGGCCGCCGGCGTTCCGCGCGCGCGGAGCCCTGCGAGCAGCGCGTCGAGCCGATCGCGCGCGACGGCGACGAGCAGGCCGCCGGAGGTCTGTGCGTCCGAGAGCAGCAGCTGCTCGTGCTCCGTGACGCCGTCCTCGAACGTCACGTGTCCGCCGAGGAAGCGCCTGTTCGCGTGCGTGCCGCCCGGGACGATCCCGCGCGCGACGTAGGCGCGGGCCGCATCCAGGACGGGGACGGCGTCGGCCCAGACCGTCGCGCCGACGCGGCTCGCGGCGGCGACGTTGCGCAGGTGCCCGAGGAGGCCGAAGCCCGTCACGTCGGTCGCGGCCCGGGCGCCGGCGGCCAGCATCGCCTCGCACGCGCCGAGGTTGAGCACCTTCATCAGCGCGATCGCCTCGCCGATCGCGCCCCGATCGTCCTGGTCCCGCTTGGCCGCGGTCGTGATGATCCCGAGGCCGAGCGGCTTGGTGAGCACGAGGAGATCGCCGGGCCTGCCTCCCGCGTTGGTCGTCATGCGCAGCGGGCTCACGGTGCCCGTCACCGCGAGGCCGTAGATCGGCTCGTCGGTCTGGATCGTGTGGCCGCCGACGATCTCGATGCCGGCCTCGCGCGCCTTCTCGGCGCCACCCTCGAGGATGCGCACCAGCACCTCGACGTCGAGCGCGTCGGAGGGAAAGCCCACGAGGCTGAGCGCGGTGACCGGCTTGCCGCCCATCGCGTACACGTCGCTCAGCGCGTTGGCCGCCGCGATCGCCCCGAAGTCGTAGGGGTCGTCGACGATGGGCGTGAAGAAGTCCGTCGTGCTGACGAGGGCGAGCTCGCTCGTGAGCGCGTAGACCGCGGCGTCGTCGGCGGTGATCGAGCCGACCAGGACCTTCGGGTCGCGCGACGGCGGCAGGCGCCCGAGCAGCGGGAGCAGGTACCCGGGCGGCTGCTTCGCGGCGCAGCCGGCGCGCTTGGCGAGCTTGGTCAGTCGAATCGGTGCGCTCATCTCATGCCTTCACTCGCACGTCACCCTTGCGCCGGGTGACGCCGTGGCGGTCGAGCCACTCGAGCATCGCGATCGCGTTCTTGCGCGTCAAACCGGTCAGCGTCTTGAAGTCCCCCGGGGACATCGTCCCGTGGGCGTCGAGGAATGCCCGAACGCGCGAGGCGAGCCCCTCGAGCGCCGACGCGTCGACGTGGACGCCGGTCGCGACGCGCGCGAGCCGCCCCGTGCGCACGAGCTCGGCCACGACGTCCCGGAACGTGCGCTCCGGCAGGCCGCACGCGGCGCGCGCGGCGTCTTCGGTCAGCGGCTCGAGGGCGGCCCGCGCGTAGACCTCCGCGACGCCCCCGGCGAGCGCGAGGGCGTCGTGGCCCACGGCCGCCACCCGATCTCCGCCGGCGACGATACCCTCACGCACGAGCGCGGCGACGGCGAGCGGCACGAGCGGGCGCCAGGGTGGAGGGACGCCGCCCGCGAGCTCGGCGATCGTCGCGCCGGACGCGGCGGGGTGCGCGCGGTGGAACGCCACGAGCGCCGCGCGCGCCTCGGCCTTCGCGCGTCCGAGCTCGCGCGCGGCGATCCATCGCGGTCCCTCGTCGCTGGCAGCCTCGAGCAGCGCGCCCTCGCGCACGAGGAGGTCGAGGACCGGCTGCAGGCTCGTCTCGGGCGGCAGCCGCATCGCCAGCTCGCGCCGCGTCGCGCCCCCGGGGCGCTCGCCCGTCATCGCGAGCACGCGGGCGCGCGGATCGAGCGTGGGCGCCGCCACCAGCCTCCTCGGCCGTGCGAGCGCGGGGTGCGGGTCCACGATCTCGCCGCCGCCGATGGTTCGATCGCGCGCGAGCTCCGGCCGCCGGAGCACGAAGCGGTCCCCGGCGTGCGTCGCGAACGGCGTGCCGGACGTGAGCCGTACGATCCCATGCCCGAGCGCGCGCGCGCGGACCCTCACGTTCGTCGTGCCGACGTGCAGCGCGAGCTCGCCCCGGAGCGGGACGTCGTCGGGCCAGAGCCGCGCCTCGACGCTCGTCGTGAGCGCCTGCCAGCCCGGCGTCGTGAGCACGACGCCGCGCGGCAGCGCCGAGGGCTCGATGCCCCGCAGGTTCACGGCGAGCCGCGTGGCGGCGCTCGCTCGGGCGACCTCGCTGCCGTGCACGTTCAGCGCTCGGACCACGACGCGGCCTGCATCACCACCCAGCAGCTCGAGCGTATCCCCGCTCGCGATCGCGCCGCGCACCAGCGTCCCCGTGACGACGGTGCCGTGGCCCTTCCGCGCGAACGCGCGGTCGATCGGGAGCCAGACGGGGCCCGTGGCCGGGGCCCGCTCGACACCCGCGAGCACGCGGCCGAGCGCCGCCGCGAGGGCCTCGATCCCGGCGCCCGTCCTGGCCGAGCAGTGCACCACCTCCGCTCGCTCGAGGAAGGTCCCGCGCGTGGCGTCTCGGACGTCTTCCAGGGCCAGCGCGAGCGTGTCGTCGTCCGCGAGGTCGGTCTTCGTGATCGCGATCACCCCGCGCGCGACGCCGAGGTGCGCGCAGATGGCGAGGTGCTCGCGGGTCTGCGGCATCACCGCGTCGTCCGCGGCGACCACGAGCAGGACCGCGTCGATCCCCGCCGCGCCCGCGACCATCGTGGCCACGAAGCGCTCGTGCCCGGGCACGTCGATCACGCTCGCGCAGACGCCGGGCGACTCCCAGCGCGCGAAGCCGAGCTCGATGGTGATGCCGCGCTTCTTCTCCTCGGGCAGGCGGTCGCCGTCCACGCCGGTCAGCGCGCGGACGAGCGCCGTCTTGCCGTGGTCGACGTGTCCGGCCGTGCCGATCACACCGCGGACGCCGGCCGTCACGTCGAGAGCGCCGCTCCGAGCGCTCGCGCCACTGCGCCGTCGTCCTCGGGCGGCACGCATCGGAGGTCGAGCCACACGGCGCCCTCCTCGATGCGCGCCACGATCTTCGGCTCGCCGAGGCGCAGCCTCCGCGCGAGCGCGTCCGGATCGACGCCGGCCACTCGCAGCGCCCGGCTGGCCAGCTCGACGGAGGGAGCCGCGCCCCCACCGACGCGTCCGATCGCGTCCTGGACGCTCAGCGTGGCCCCCCTCGCCGAGACTCGCTCGCGTACCCGCTCGGCCCGCTCGCCCAGCGTCGCCGCCGTCGCGCGCAGCATCCGCACGATCGGCAGGCGCTCCGGCCGGTCCCGCCAGAGCGTCAGCGTCGCGTGCAGCGCGGCGAGCGTGATCTTGTCGGGCCGCAGCGCGCGGTACAGCGGAGCGCGGCGCATCGCCTCGATGGACGCGCGCCTGCCGACCGCGATCCCGGCCTGGGGGCCGCCCAGGAGCTTGTCGCCGGAGAAGCAGACGACGTCGGCGCCCGCCGCGACGTGCTCGCCGATCGCCGGCTCGCCCACGATCGGAGCGATCTCCGGCATGCACCCGGAGCCCGCGTCGTAGATCACCCCGAGCCCGCGGGCGTGCGCGAGCGCGGCCAGCGCGTCCACGCCGACCTCGGCCACGAACCCGGTGATCTCGAAGTTCGAGCGATGCACCTTGAGGAGCACCGCCGTCCGCTCGTCGATCGCGTCCTCGTAGTCGCGCGCGTGCGTGCGGTTCGTCGTGCCGACCTCGACGAGCGCCGCGCCCGACTGCGCGACGACCTCGGGGATGCGGAACGCGCCGCCGATCTCCACCAGCTCGCCGCGGCTGACGACCGCCGCGCGGCCGCGCGCGCACGCCGCGAGCGCGAGCAGCACGGCGCCTGCGTTGTTGTTCACCACGAGCGCGTCCTCGGCGCCGGTCAGGGCGATCGCGAGCTCGCGGACGTGGACGTGACGCTGCCCGCGCGCTCCGGCGTCGAGGTCGTACTCGAGCGTCGCGTAGCCGAGCGCGGCGTCCGTCGCGGCGGCCATCGCCTCGGGCGCGAGCGGGACGCGGCCCAGGTTGGTGTGCACGACGACGCCCGTCGCGTTGAGCACGCGCCCGAGCGACGGGCGCGCCAGCTCGGCGGCTCGACACGCGACGGCCTCGTCGGTCACGGCGACGGCGTGACCGGTCTGCTCCGTCCGCTGGCGTGCAGACTCGATCGCCTCGCGGACCGCGCGGGTGACGGTCGCGGCTCCGTGCGCATCCACGAGCGCGACGACGGCGGGCCGCGCGAGCACCGCGCTCACCGCGGGAAGCGCGCGCAGCGCCCGCAGACGCTCCTCGTCACGCTCGTTCATCGTCAGCCACGGAAGCGCACGGGAATCGAACCCGCCCAGGGCGCGGAGCGCGTCCTACGTCGGTTTTGAAGACCGAGGGCAGCACCAGCTCGCCTCGCACTTCCGCCGGGCAAGCTCTCACGATTCTCCGCGCGCGGCAATCGGAGCGCGCCTGGCGACGGCGCCTACGCAGGGACCGGGATGCGGTCGACCGGAGCCTCGAAGAGCGCCGTTCCCACGGAGAGGTAGATCGTCCCGCCGCTGACCGAGAGCTCCCACTTGTTGTTGCGGTCGAGCTTGGCCGCGACGCGCTCGAGGAACGCCGGGTCGACCGCGAACACCGCGAGCTCGTCGGCGCGATGGGCGCCGAACTCGGACACGGAGCGGGCCAGGGCGTCCATGCGCTGCCAGCCGTACACGGCGACGCGCCCACACGCCTTGAGCGCGCGGTGCAGGCGCTCGGGCGAGGGCGAGCCGACCTCGATCCACGCCTGCAGGTCCCCGCGCAGGTCCCGCCGCCAGATCGCCGGCTCGTCGGCCTCCGAGAGGCCCTTGGTGAACTCGACGCCCTCGTCGTGCTCGAGCGCGCGCGCGAGCACGCGCATCACGAGGTAGCGATCGGTCTCGGACGGATGCTGCGCGACGCGCAGCTCGAGGGTCTCGTACACGCCGCGATCGGAGTCCGACAGCGCGATCTCGAACTTCCGCATCGTCGCCGTCTGCGCCATCGCCCCCACGTCATACCACCCCGCCGCGTCCGCGCGGAACGAGTCCTCTCCGGATCGGACGCGGTGGGAAGACGGCCGACGGGCTCGGACGGCGCTCGGAGCTCCCGTCGCTTCGCCGACGCGGAGGAGTATCCTGGCCGCGTGCGTCGGTCGGGGCTCACGCTCGCGCTCCTGGTGCTCGGCTGTCAGTCGGCGGCGCCGCTCGGCTCGCCGTGCTCGCGCCCCGCGCAGTGCGCGGCGTCGCTGGTCTGTTCGATCGGTCACTGCCGCGCCGCGTGCCGCAGCAGTCGTGATTGCGACCCGAGCGAGCGCTGCCTCGTCGAGCCCGCGACCGGGCTCGGCGTGTGCTCGCTGACGGTGGCGGACGGCTGCGTGCGCGGCGACGAGTGCGCCGCGGGATTTCTCTGCGTCTCGGGTGAGTGCCTCAACGCGTGCGGAGAGATCGTTCGCTGTCCCGACGGCATCTGCGTCGGCGGCGCGTGCATCACGGTCGCGGGCGACGCGGGTCCGATCCCGGGCGACGCCGGCGTCGACGCTGCGGCGCCGCCGGGCGACGCGGACACGGACGCGGGCCCCCCGTGTCATGGCCCGGCGTGCGATCCCGTCGTCGACCTCGCCATGCAGGCCGATCGCTCGTTCGCGGTCACCGCGTCGGGTGCGGTCTGGGGCTGGGGAAGCTCCCAGAGCGCGGCGCTCGGTGACGGCCTCGTCGCCCACCCGGGCTGCGCCGACTGCGCGCCCTCGCCCGTGCGCGCGCTCGACGAGACCGGCGCGCCCTTCGACGACGTCGTCGAGGTCGCCGCCAGCGCGGGCGACACCTGCGTGCGGCGGAGGGACGGGACGATCTGGTGCTGGGGCGGCGGGAGGATCGTTCCCGCGCAAGAGGCCCCGATCCACGGCGCGACGTCGCTCGTCGCGGGTCGCTCGCACTTCTGCGCGCTCGTCGGTACCGCGAGCGAGGTCTGGTGCTGGGGAGACAACGGGGGCGGCATGCTCGGGACCGGCGACACGGCGCCGCGCGACGAGGCGGTGCACGCGAGCGTCCTGCCGGACGGCGCGGCAGCGCTCGCGCTGGGCTTCGCCACCACGGAGGTGCTCTATCCCGATGGACACGTGCTCGCCGTCGGCAACGACGAGTGCACGCTCCTCGGCGGCCCCACGCCGAGCGCGGACGCCCTGACGCCCATCCCCGCGCCGCTCGCGGGCATCACGTCGCTCGCGGTCACGTTCTGGGACACGGCCGCGCTCACGAGCGGGGGCGAGCTCCGTGCGTGGGGCTACGCCGGGTACCAGCCCAGCGTGCTCGGTCAGACCACCGAGGTGTTCGCGAACTGCGCCGGCTGCTGCTCGGGGGACGACCCGTGCACGAGCACGCCTCAGGTCATCCTGCAGCCCGCGAGCGCTCCGCTCGTGCGGCTCTTCGGCGGCGGCACGTTCTCCTTCTTCGGCGTCACGGCCGCCGGCGAGCTCTACGCGTGGGGCGGCGGCGATCAGGCGCCCTTCGGACGGACGCCCGCGCCGCGTCGCGTCGCGCTCCCGCCCGGTACGATCGTCGCCGACGTCTCGGTCGATCGGCATGCCTGCGCGCTCACCGGCACGGGCGACGTCTTCTGCTGGGGCTACGACGAGCACGGACAGCTCGGGCGAGGCACGACCGGTGGCCTGGACCCCTTCCCGCGTCCGGTGATCTGGTGACGAGGCTCGCGCCCGCGCTCGTCGCGCTCGCGCTCGCGGCGTGTCAGGCGGCGCCGGCCGAGGGAGCGCTGTGCGTGCGCACGAGCGAGTGCGAAGCGCCGCTGACGTGCGCGCTCGGTCGCTGCCGCGCCGCGTGCGTGACGAGCGCCGACTGCGGCCCGCGCGCGCGCTGTCTCGTCGACCCGCGCTCGGGCAGCGCCGCGTGCTCGCTCGACGTCGACTCCTGCGCGACGCACGACTGTCCGCTCGGGTTCGCGTGCCGTGACGACGAGTGCCGGAACGCGTGCGATGCGACGTTCACGTGCCCCGACGGCGTGTGCAGCGACGGCGCGTGTCTGCCCGTCCGAGACGACGCCGGCGCGGCGGGTGACGGCGGACGGGACGCGGGCCAGGATCTCGACGGGTCGGTCTGCAGCGGGAGCGCGTGTCGCGAGGTGGTCGCGCTCGGCGCCGGCGAGGGGCACTTCTGTGCGATCCGCCGCGACGGCACGCTGTGGTGCTGGGGACACTCGGACCAGGGCCAGCTCGGCGATCGGCTGGTCGCGCACGGCGCCTGCCCCGACTGCTCGCCGACCCCGGTGCAGGCGCTCGACGCGAGCGGCGTCGCGCTCGACTCGGTCACGGACGTGACCGGCGGCGGGGGATCGAGCTGCGTCGTGATCGGCGGCGAGGCGAGCTGCTGGTCGCTCATGGCCGGGAGCTTCGATCCCGTCCCCGTGGCGCGCTCGGGCGGGCCCCTCACCGACGTGCGCGAGGTCGACGCCGCGCACGCTTCGGTCTGCATGCGCGTCGGCGCGACGGGCGAGGTCTGGTGCGCGGGCGAGAACGGCGCGGGGCAGCTCGGTGATCTCACGCACGTCGCCTCGACGCTCGCCGTCGCCGCGACCGAGCTCGGCCCGGGGGCGCGCGCGCTCAGCACGAGCCAGAGCCACTCGATGGTGCTGCTCGACGACGGGACCATCCGCGGCGTGGGCAACAACACCGCGTGGGAGCTCGGCCTCGCGCAGGACGCCGATCAGCTGACGGGCGTGGTCGCGCCCTTCCCGCCCGCCGACGCGATGCAGACGTGTGCGATCCACACCTGCGCGATCTTCGGGCACGGCACGACGCTCGGCTGCTGGGGCGTCGTCGGCCCGATGCTCGGGCCGACCGCGACCGGCCTCCCTTGTGCACAGGGCATGTGCGAGGCGTCGGTGCAGCTGCTCTCCCACCCCGCGGGCGTCACCTTCGCGGGGCTCGCCGTCGCCTTCGACGCCGTCTGCGCGTGGACGCCGACGGGCGAGGTGTACTGCGCGGGCCAAGGACCGACCCTGCCCGCCGCGACGAGCGCGCTCGTGCAGCTGCCCGGGCTCACCCAGGTGGCCGAGATCGTCGCGAGCGAGTCGGCGATGTGCGCGCGCACCGACGCGGGGGAGGTCTACTGCTGGGGCTCGCAGCAGTGGGGGCAGCTCGGCGACGGCGTCGTGAGCGCGACGGGAGCGAGCGCGGTGCCGACGCGCGTGCAGATCCCCTGACCCGCCGCGACCCGCTCGCCGCGGCCGGTCGCTCCCGGCGCGTGCTAACCCTCCGCCCCTCATGATTCGGCTCGATGGGATCGGCAGGCAGCACGGGGGTCAGATCCTCTTCTACGAGGCCTCCGCGGCGGTGAACCGCGGCGAGAAGATCGGCCTCGTCGGTCCGAACGGGTCGGGCAAGAGCACGATCTTCCGGCTCATCGTGCAGGAAGAGGAGGCGGACACCGGGCGCATCGCGATCGATCGCGGCCTCCGCATCGGCTACTTCTCGCAGGACGTGGGCGAGATGTCCGGCAAGTCCGTGGTCGAGGAGACGATGGACGGCGCGGGGCCCGTGTCCGAGGTCATGCGCGAGCTGCGCCAGCTCGAGGTCGATCTGGCCGACCCGGACAAGTCCGATCAGATGGACGCGCTGCTCGAGCGCTTCGGAGAGGCGCAAGGGAAGTTCGAGCAGTGGGGTGGCTACGGGCTCGAGTCGCGCGCGCGGGAGATCCTCGCGGGCCTCGGCTTCGAGCAGGCGGTGATGGACGGGGACGTCGGCGCCCTCTCGGGTGGCTGGAAGATGCGCGTCGCGCTCGCGCGCATCCTCTTGATGAAGCCCGACGTCCTGCTCCTCGACGAGCCGACGAACCACCTCGATCTCGAGTCGATCCTCTGGCTCGAGGCGTTCCTGAAGGGCTTCGACGGCGCTCTCGTCATGACCTCGCACGACCTCGAGTTCATGAACCGCATCGTCAACAAGATCCTCGAGATCGACGCCGGCGACCTCACGACCTACACGGGGAACTACGACTTCTACCTCGGGCAGCGCGCGCTCGCCGAGTCGCAGAAGGAAGCGCAGTTCGAGCGGCAGCAGGCGATGCTGAAGAAGGAAGAGGCCTTCATCGCGCGCTTCAAGGCGCGCGCCTCCCACGCGGCGCAGGTGCAGTCGCGCGTGAAGAAGCTCGAGAAGATCGAGCGCGTCGAGCCCCCGCGCACGCGCAAGAAGCTGCGCTTCGACTTTCCCAACCCGCCGCGCTCGGGCGAGGACGTCGCGCGCCTCGAGCACGTCGACAAGGGCTACGGCGACCGGAAGATCTACACGAACTTCGACCACCTCATCCGCATCGGCGAGCGCTGGTGCGTGATGGGCGCGAACGGCGCGGGCAAGAGCACGCTCCTGAAGCTGGTCGTGAACGCGACGCAGCCGGACGCCGGGCGGGTGACGGTCGGAGCGAGCGTGAAGATCGGCTACTTCGCCCAGCACGCGATGGACCTCCTCGCGCCCGACAAGACCGTCTGGGACACGCTCCTCGAGGCGTTCCCGACCTCGTCCCAGGGCTCGCTGCGCACGCTCGCCGGCGTGTTCGGCTTTCCCGGCGACGACGTCGACAAGCCGGTGCGGGTGCTCTCCGGCGGCGAGAAGGCGCGCGTGGTGATGGCACGCATGCTCTACGACCCGCCGAATTTCCTCGTGCTCGACGAGCCGACCAACCACCTCGACGTCGACACCAAGGAGCTGATGATCGAGACGCTCGGGAACTTCCAGGGCACCATGCTCTTCGTGTCGCACGACCGCCGCTTCCTCGCCGCGCTCAGCAACCGCGTGCTGGAGGTCGGCGCGGGCCAGCCGCCGCGCGTGTACGGCGGCGGATACACCGAGTACGTCGCGCGCACGGGACGCGAGGCGCCCGGCATGCGCGAGAAGAGCTGAGCGGGTGGACCTCGCCCGCACCGCCACACCGTTCGCTTGCGTCGCGGTGCTGATCGGCTGCACCGCGGTGCTCCCGTATCCGGGGTCCATGCGCGAGGACTGCTTCGACGGGCAGGACGACGACCTCGACGGTCTTCTCGACACCCTCGACCCCGACTGCGTGGTCGGTTCGCCGTGCGAGAGCGACGCCGCGTGCGGCAGCGCCGAGCTCGTCTGCGCGACGGCGACGCACCTCTGCATGCCGGCATGCGGCCCCGAGCGGCCCTGCCCGAACCACTGGGCCTGCGACACCGGCATCTGCGCGTGCGCGCCCTGCGTCGAGCGCTGCAACGACGTCGACGACGACTGCGACGGCCGCACCGACGAGTCGACCTGCGCCGTGAACGAGACGTGCACCCAGGGCGAGTGCCGCTGCGCCGGCACCGTCGTGCGTGTGCCGAGCACGCTCGATCTGCTCTTCGTCATCGACAACTCGAGCTCCATGTCCGCGGAGCTCGAGCTGCTCCGTGCCGCGCTGCCGGCGGCGGCGGCGGCGCTCGCGAGCGGCGACCTCGACGGAGACCACGCGCAGGACGTCGCGCCGGTCGCCTCGCTGCACGTCGGGGTGGTCACCACCGACCTCGGCGTCGGGTCGGCCTCGACGTCGAACTGCGACGCGACGGGCGACGACGGGATCCTCGCCCGCGGCACGTCCTGCCCCGGCACGCCGGTCTTCTTCTTCGAGACGTACCGCGACGCCCCGTCGGCCTTCGCCTCGAACCTCAGCTGTGGCCTGACGGTGGAGGCGACGGGCTGCGGCTTCTCGCAGCCGCTCTCGGCCGCGCTCCTCGCGGTCTCTCCCTCCCTTCCGACGTCGTGGACGAGCCCCGGCTACGAGCCCATCACCTTCCACGATGGCAGCCGCGGGCACGGCGACTCCCCCGAGAACGAGGCGTTCCTGCGCCCGGACTCGACGCTGGCCGTCGTCGTCGTGACCGACAGCGACGACTGCTCGACCGACGACGTCTCGTTCTACGAGCTCGAGAGCGTCAGGTTCGGCGGCGTGGCGCCGAACCTGCGCTGCCCGACCTTCGAAGACCAGCTCACGCCCGTCGGCGCGATCGCCGAGCGCCTGCTCTCCTTGCGGCAGAGCCCGCAGGACGTGTTCTTCGCCGCGATCGCGGGCATCCCTGCGGGCGCAGGAACGCTCTCGCCGGCGCAGATCCTGGCTCTTCCCGCGATGCAGCTCGCGCCCGACGCGAGCGGGCGGAACGTGGTGCCGGCCTGCGTCGCCGCCGCCGGTCCGTCCGAGCCGAGCGTCGGCGCTCCCGGGCGGCGCCTGGTGCAGCTCGCCGAGCGCATCTCCTGCGCAGGCGGCAGCCACGCCCTCGCTTCGATCTGCGACGGGTCCTACGAGGGAGCCTTCCGCGACATCCTGCGCGCCGTCGCCACCGTCGACGCGCGGCGCGCATGTGTGCTCTGACGGAGGGAGCCGGAGCGCGAGAGACGGGATCCATCCCGAGCGGCTCAGGGCCCCTGCCCGAGCGGCTCACGCCGCCTGAGAACTCAAAGGCTGTCCCAAAAAATCGACGACGGCCGCGGGCACGATCCGGCGGTCGCGCGCGACGAGCGGTGTGCCTCGCGAGGAGCGAAGCGACGAGTCGGAGCGAGGGGTGAGACGCATCCGGCTCCGCCGGTGCGGCGAGGGGCCCGCTCAGGGCCCCTGGAAGCTCAGGGGTGGAGCTCGTCGGCGCCGATGTCGCAGAACGCCGGTGCGGTCGCCGAGAACGGACGGCTCTGGGCCTCGAAGTCCGTCGCCGGGCAGGTCGTGTTGGTGCCGGCGTCGATGCACATCGAGCCCGCCGTCAGGTGGAACGTCGCGTTGAGCATGCAGTCGACGACGACGTTGCTCGCGGCGCCCGGCAGCGCGTTGATCATCGCGGCGGTCGTCAGGTTCATGCTCGCCTCGTCGACGTAGAGCCCGCCGCCCGCCGCGGTCGGATCCCAGAGCGCGTTGTTCTCGAAGGTCATCGGGTCGCTGTTCACGTTGGCCTCGATCACCGGAGTGGTCGTGCCCGTGGCCCCGAGGTTGTGGATGAAGTTGTTGCGGAACACGCCGGCTGCGGGCGTCCCGGCGCTGTTGGAGAAGAACACGAGGCCGAGGCGCGCCCCCGCGAGGTTCGCCGAGCGGTAGTCGAGCGTGTTGTTCACGACCGTCGGGGCCGCGCTCGGACCGGCGGGGTTCGGCGTCATGTCGAAGAGCACGTCCATCACGCGCAGACCGCAGAGGCCGTCGTGGATCACGTTGTTCGAGATCGTCGACGTCGTGTCGTGCAGGTACATCCCGTAGAACTGCTGCTGCGGAGGCGCGATGACGCCGCCGCTCGGGCCCGTGATGCGGCAGCTGTCGATCAGGGGCGAGGCGCCGCTGAGCCAGACGGCCGCGCCGAGGACCGGCGCGCGGGTCAGCACGCCGGCGTCGATGGTCGAGGTGGTGATGCGCGCGCACGCGCCGCCCTGACAGCGCAGGCCGATCGTCGTGTCGGCGGTGGTGGAGCCGACGATGCCGTACGGCAGGCCGCCCGCCCCCGGGTTCACGTTGCGCACGGCGAGCGGCGAGCTCGCGCTGGCGTCGACGCCGATGCACGTGACGCCGAACTCGCAGCCACGGTAGCGGCCGCCGTCGATCAAAGGAGCGCACGCCGCCCCGCTCGTCGCGAACGCGGTGCGGACCGTCATCGTCGGGGTCGTCGCCGGCGCGTTGGCGCCGCCGAAGGCGCCGACGTTCGTGAACGTCGAGCCACCCGTGCAGGTGACCAGCGAGACGCCCGTCGACGTGGACGAGTTCGCGGACGTGGTGCCGCCGTTCACGGTGGTGCCCGTCATCGCCAGCCCAAGGACGTTGCCGCTTCCCTGGAAGCCGACGGCGGTCGTGGTCGCGCCGGCGGGCGTGATGCTGCCGTTCGTGAACGAGGAGCCCGCGCAGTCCGTGCAGCGCACGCCGTACGCGCTGGTGGGCGACGCCACGACGCCGGACGAGAGCCCGCCGCCGATGGTCACCGCGTTGAAGATCGGCGACGCGCCCTCGAGCGAGACCGCGATCGCGGTCCCGTTCGGGACGCCGCTCGAGGAGTAGGTGCCGCCCATGATGGTCGGCGAGGCGGCCGCCGCCGCATGCACCACGCGCAGGCCGATCGCCGTCGCCGCGCTCCCGGCGCGGACGGTGTCGGTCGAGAGGGTCGGCGACGAGTCCGTGATCGTGACGGCCGAGGTCGTCGCGCCCGCCGTCGGGTCGGCCAGGCCGAGCACCGTCATGTGATCGAGGGCCGTGCCGGTCGTGATCCCCGCCGGGAACGTGAGGCCGTCCGCGTCGATGTCGGCGACGGTGGTCGTCGCGCTGGCGCTCGCGGTCCACGTCGCGCAGTCGAAGCCGCCCAGGACGCTCACGCCCTCGACCATCGTCACGTTCTCCGTGAACACGCTCGGACCCGGCGAGCCGGCCACGGGATCGCAGACGCAGACGTCGGCCCCGCCACCGATCGTGACGGCGTTGGTGATCGCGGCCGTGATGCTGTTGAGCGGCATCGCCTGCGTGCCCATGCCCGTCGCCGTCCCGGCGCTCGCGACGAACGTCCCGCGGCACACGATCGCTCCCGCGACGCACGCGGTCTGCGTCACGCACGTGCCCGCGCTGGGCCCGCACGCGACGCCGCCTCCCGGGTTGCCCTCGTCGATGTTTCCGTCGCAATCGTCGTCCATCCCGTTGCACGTCTCGACGCTGTCGCCCGTCGCGTCGCTGCACGTCGCGCCGCCGCTGGCGTTGCACATGAACGCGCCCTCGCTGCACATGTCGGCGTCGGGGCCGTCGCAGGTCACCCCGACCATGAAGCCCTCGTCCGTCGCGCCGTCGCAGTTGTTGTCCATGGCGTCACACACTTCGACGCTGTCACCCGTCGTGTCGTTGCAGACGACGCCGCCGCCGCCGCACACGAACATGCCCTCGGCGCACGCGTCGGCGTCGGCCCCGTCGCACGTCATGCCGAGCGTGGGGAAGCCCTCGTCGGTGCTGCCGTCGCAGTTGTTGTCCACGCCGTCGCAGACCTCGGTGCTCGGCCCGGTCCCGCTGCACGTGCCCCACGCACCCGACGCACACGTCTGTGTGCCCGTCGTGCACGCGCCCACCATCGTGCCGCAGGGCTGCGTCGTCCCGTCCGTGCAGGAGCAGCCCTCGTCGGTGCGCCCGTCGCAGTTGTCGTCGACGCCGTTGCACGCCTCGACGCTGTCGCCCGTCGCATCGCTGCACGTCGTGCCCAGGTGATCGGCAGAGCACGCGAGGGTTCCCTCGCGGCACATGTCTGCGTCCGCCCCGTCGCAGGCGCCACCGAGGCCCGCGAACGTCTCGTCGGACACGCCGTCGCAGTTGTTGTCCAGACCGTCGCAGAGCTCGGCGGTCGGTGTCACCTCGCCGACGCACGCGCCCCACGCGCTCGCGGCGCACGTCTGGGTGCCGCGGGCACACTCGCCGACACCGCTCCCGCAGCTCTGCGTCGCGCCGTTCGTGCACGTGCAGCCGTCGTCGACCATCTCGTTGCAGTCGTCGTCGAGGCCGTTGCCGCAGATCTCGGCCGGGGCCGCGCTCATGCCACCCGTGCACGCGCCGAGCGTCCCGGCCGTGCAAGTCTGCGTCCCGGAGCGGCAGATGCCGATGTCCGTGCCGCACGTCACGACGATGTTCTCGTCCGTCATGCCGTCGCAGTCGTCGTCCATCCCGTTGCACGTCTCCGGGCTCGAGCAGCCGCCCGCGTCGCTGGTCGCGCCCGCGTCGGCGTTCGTGTCGCTGCCGCCCGTGTCGCGCGCGCCGGTGTCGGGGCCGCCGTCCCGCGGCGGTCCCGAGTCGAGCGCGGGCCCGGTGTCGCCCGCGTCCGTCGTCGTCGGCCCGGTGTTGCCGGCGCAGTCACACGCGGGGAGCAAGAGGGCGAGGGAGGCGCAGCCGAGGACGACGGTGAGCGACCCGAGCCGGGTGAGCGATCGAACGTGCATGGAACCCCCTCGAAGATGAGAAGAGACGGCGAAGCCGCAGCTCGGAGGCAAGGCCCGATCCACGTGGAATCGAGCGAGAATCCAGCTGACGCAGCGCGGTATCCATCTGCACGGGCGCCGTGCGGTCCGCAAACGTTGCGGGCCCTGCGCACGGGCCATCGCGCTCAGCGAACGAAGAGATCCTCGAGCCGCGAGCCCCAGCGGAGCTCGCCTGGCATGTGCGCGATCATCTCCCGCTTGCGCACGCGGAGCCGGAACTCGGCTCGCTGGGGCGGGCCGGCGTGGAGCGCGATCCGCTCGAAGAGCTCGATGTCCCCCGCGATGCGCTCGGCGTGGATGCGCTCGGTCGAGTCCGCGTCGAGATCCGACTCGGCCTCCGGCGCGCCCGGCGCCTCGTGCACGAGCGCGTACGCGAAGAGCAGCGAGCGGATCTTCGTCACCGGGACCGAGGGATCGACCTCGGTGAGCTCGAGGACGAGCTCGCGGTCGGAACGCTCGAGGACGCACACGCGGTAGGTGATCGAGGCCACGCGGAGATTCTACGCCAGCGCCCGGTTTGCCGGGGCCGATACCCGGCCCCCCTCCATCGGGGGTGAATCCCGATGGAGCCTCCCATCGTATCGCTGCGCGAGAAGAGCGGTCCCGACTTCGGACGGCTCTTCACTCGATCGACACGACGCCGCGCGTCCTACCGCTCGCGGGGTCGACGACGCTCATCGCCTCCAGCAGCCGGGCGCTCGGGGCGAGCCACGGGTGGTAGGTCTCGTTCACGTCGAGCACGAACACCAGATCCTCCGGCTCGAGGTAGCCGCCGATCGGAGAGTGGTGCCCGCCCCCGCGCGCGAAGAGCGGGCCGCGGTGGAAGTTGGCGATCATGCGGACGGCGGGGTCGTTCGCGTGGCGGGCCAGCGCGCGCAGATCCTCGAGCGCGAGATCCCGGTGCACCGTCACGGCGCGCCCGGGCATGCGCGTGCGCGCGAGGGCGGCGAGCTGATCGATCGTGATCCCGCCGGGCAGGACGCCGAACACGGCCGAGATCCCGCTGCCCTCGAGCACGTGCTCCTGGTCGGCCTCGCCCCCCGTCGAGCGGACGACGTCGACCACGCTGGTCGGGCCGCAGAAGCTTCCGTTGCCCTGCGACTCGAAGTGCGCTCGGTACAGGCGCGCCGCCGGCAGCGCCCACGCGCGCTCGAGCAGCGCGGCGTCCTGGTAGGTGCTCTCGCGCTCGATCGAGACGGCGTCGGCGAAGCGCGGGTCGGGACGCGAGACGTAGAAGAAGCCGCCCGAGAGGCCGGCGATCACCGAGAGGACGAGGCCCAGGCAGCCGACGCCCATCTTCCTTCCACGTGTCATGGCGGGAGCGTAGCGCCCGACCCGCGGCCGCGGGCGTTCCGTCTTCGAGTGGTATCGTCCTGAGCATGACGAGCGAGATCGTGACGCGCGCGCGGGCGCTCGTACCTCTGCTGCGCGCGGAGGCCGCTCGGATCGAGCGTGGGCGGCGGCTCACCGACGAGGTGGTGTCCGCGCTCGCGCGCGCCGGGCTCTTCCGCATGGCCGTGCCGCGGTCGATCGGTGGCCCGGAGCACACGCCGCGCGAGATCCTCGAGGCGATCGAGGCGGTCTCGATCGGCGACGCCGCGTCCGGCTGGTGCGTGGGCATCGGCGCGACCACGAGCCTCGCCGCGGGCTACCTCCCGCTCGAGGGCGCGCGCGAGGTGTTCGCCGACCCCATGCAGGCGGCCTGCGGCGTGTTCGCGCCGACCGGCAAGGGCGTACGCGAGGCCGGCGGCGTGCGGGTGAGCGGACGCTGGTCGTTCGCGAGCGGCTGCGATCACAGCGCGTGGCGGCTCGTCGGGTTCGTGCAGGACGACGGAGCGATGCTCCAGGCCCTGGTGCGCGCCTCGGACACGCGGATCGTCGACACCTGGGAGGCCGCGGGTCTACGCGGAACGGGCAGCCACGATCTCGTGCTGGACGCCGTCCTCGTCCCGGAGCCGTTCGTTCTCTCGCTCTCGGGCCCGGCGCGCGAGACGGGCGCGCTCTTCCGCTTTCCGGTGTTCGGCCTGCTCTCGCTCGCGATCGCATCGGTCACGCTCGGCATCGGCCGGGCCGCGCTCGACGCGCTCGTCCCGCTCGTGCAGGCGAAGAAGCAGGCGGGCGCGTCGCGGACGCTCGCCGAGCGCGAGACGGTCCAGACCGGCCTCGCCCGCGCCGAGGGCTCGCTCCGCGCCGGGCGTGCCCTGGTCTACTCGACCGTCGACGAGGTCTTCGAGCGCGCCCGCGGACACGAGCCGCTCTCGCTCACCGACCGTGCGGCGCTTCGCCTGGCCGCCAGCCAGGGGACCGAGTGTGCGATCGCGGCGGTGGACGCCGTGCAGCGGCTCGCCGGAAGCGCGAGCGTCCACGAGGCGCAGCCCTTCGCGCGCTGGCACCGCGACGCGCACGTCGCGACGCAGCACCTGATGGTCAGCGAGACCACCTACACGATGTGCGGGCGCGCGCTCTTGGGCCTGCCCGTGCAAGAGGGCGCGCTCTGATCGCGCGTCGGCGCTCCGGTGCGGTGCGGGCCGGGGCATGTAGAATCGGTCCGGCCGGCCGGCGTCCAAGCGGCCCAGGAGCACTCATGCGCTGGCTCTCGAACGCGGTTCTCGTCCTGGCCCTCGCGCTCGCCCTGCCCACGCTCGGCCGGGCCCAGGACGCGGAGGCGCAGTACCGGCTCGCCGTCACCGAGCGGCGCGCCGGTCACCTCGATGCCGCGCTCACGGCGGTGCGCGAGGCGATCCGTCTCCGTCCCACCCACGCGGCCGCCCACTTCACCTGCGGCGCGATCTTGCGCCAGCAGAGCCACTACGAGGAGGCGCTCGCGGAGTTCCAGCGCGTGATCGAGCTCGAGCCGAACAGCCAGGAGGGTCACGCCATGGCCGGCGCGATGCTCGTGCGGCTCGCCCGCTATCAAGACGCGGTGCCGGAGCTGCGCCGCGCCGTCGCGCTCTCGGGGACCGACGTCGCGAGCTGGGGAAACCTGGGCGCCGCGCTTCGTCACCTCGGCCAGGTGGACGAGGCGGCGATCGTCTACGAGCACGCGGTCGAGGCGAACCCGGACGACGCCGAGCTGCTCAACAACTACGCGGTCGCGCTGCGTCAGGCGGGCCGTCCCGAGGAGGCGATCGCGGCGCTCGAGGGGGCTCTCGTGCACCTGCCCGACGACGCGAACGTCAACCTCAACCTCGCGATCGCCTACCGCGCGGCGCAGCGCTGGGCCGAGGCGGCGGCGCGCTACGAGCACTGGATGGCTCTCTTGCCCGCGCCCGCGGATCCCGGCCCGCTCTTCGATCTCGGCTACTGCTACGAGCAGCTCGGCCGTCAGGACGACGCGGTCCGCGTCTATCGCCGCTACGAGGTCCTCTTGGGCGAGCGCGACCCCGCGGCGATCCAGCGCGTGGAGGATCGCCTCCACGGCCTCGGTCAGTGATCCGCCGGAGCGCTCGGCGGGGCCGACACGATGGCGTCGGCCCCGCCGTGGGCCGGCGCTCCCGCTGGTCCCGAGCGTCAGGCGCGTGCTTCGCGTCGTCGCCGCGTCGTCGCTCTCGCCTTCGGGCGCGCGGGCATGTCGGCGCCGATGAGCAGGCGCAAGAGGTCCGCGCGCGTCTCGGCGCCCAGCTTCTCGAGCAGGTTCGACTGGTGGAAGCGCACCGTGCGCGTCGAGATCCCCATGACGACGCCGATGTCCCGGTGAGTGCGGCCGAGCAAGAGCAGCTCGAGCACGTTGCGCTCCTGGGCCGAGAGGTCGTTCTCCCGCTCGAGCCGGGCGATCCACCCGCGACAGACGTCATGGCTGACCGCGGCGTCGAGCTCGACCACCATCACGTCGGCGCGGCTCCCCCGCTCGGCGACGAGCATCAGCATGGGCGCGCCCTCACCCTCCGCGGGCTGCGTGACGAACACGCCGCTGCGCGGCGTCTCGCGCAGCGGGCAGCGCTCGCAGGGCGCGTCCCGCTGGTAGAAGCGCTCGAAGCACGTCTGGCGCGAGCGCGAGGGTCGCAGCCTGTCGCCCATCGAGACGAGGCGGCCGAAGCGCTCCCCCGTCTCGATCGTGAAGCGCATGGGCGAGGAGCTCCGGGCCACCGGCGCAAGCTACGTACCGGGCTCGCGCTTGAAACCTGTCGATTGCGACAGGTGCCTAGCCGACCGGGCGCGTGCGAGCGTGCGCTCGCATGGGGGATCTCGACCAGGCTCTGCTGCGCCAGCTCGTCGCTCGCGCGCCCGATGGCTGGCTCGTGGTCGACCGCGCCGGTCGGATCGTGTGGTCGAACGTCGCCTTCGAACGCCTCGCCGGCTCGAGCGCGGGCGAGCTGTGTGGGCAGCCGCTCGCGCGCGTCATGCCGGACGCGCCCCCCGGCGGCGAGCGGCGCACGCTGGCGCGGGCCGACGGGAGCGCCCTGGCCGTGCAGGTCGCGTGGGAGGCGCTCGGAGGGGATGGCGAGGGCCTCGACTTCCTGATCGTGCGCGCCGTCGACGAGCGGGCGCAGGCGAGCGCTCGCGCGACGGAGCGCCTCCTCGTGCACGGCGCGCTCTCGGCCGGGATCCTGCACGAGCTCGCGACGCCGCTGAACGCGGTGGGCTTCGCGCTCGATGCGCTCGGGACCGACGACGCCGAGGCGCGGGCCGACGCGCTCGAGTGTGCCCGTGTCGGCGTCGAGCAGCTGCGCCGCCTGTTCGACGACTTCCGTGGCGCTGCCGTCTGCGAGCCCCGCCGGCGCGCGACCGACGTCGCGGAGATCGTCGACACGGCCCTGCGCCTCGCCTCGCCGGCGCTGATGGAAGCCGACGCCGAGGTCGCGCTCGGGTTCGGCACCGACGCCCCCGTGTCGGCCGAGCGCGTCCGCCTCGTACAGGTGCTCGTGAACGTCCTCGTGAACGCCGCCCACGCCGTGGAGGGACGGCCCGAGCCCCGCTCGGTGCGCATCGAGACGCGCGACGAGGCGCCCTGGGTCGTGATCGCGGTCGTCGACACCGGCACCGGCATCGCAGAGCGCGACCTCCCGCACGTCTTCGAGCCGTACTTCACGACCAAGCACGACGGACGCGGCACGGGGCTCGGTCTGGCGATCGCGCGCAGCCTCGTGCGCGGCCTCGGCGGTGAGATCTCGCTCGGAGCCGAGCCGGGCGCCGGGACGCGCGTGGAGGTGCGCCTCCGCGCGCTTCCCCGCTGAGCCGGCGCCCCGAGAGGCTTCCGCTCCGTCGTCGCCGGCCCGATGATGCGCGCCATGAACCGCCTCGCCGGCGAGCTCTCGCCCTACCTCCGCCAGCACGCCCACAACCCGGTGGACTGGTATCCCTGGGGCCAGGAGGCGTTCGCGAAGGCCCGCGCGGACGACAAGCCCATCCTGCTCTCGATCGGCTACAGCGCGTGCCACTGGTGCCACGTGATGGAGCGCGAGAGCTTCGAGAGCCCGGAGATCGCGAGGTCGATGAACGAGCGCTTCGTCAGCGTGAAGGTCGACCGCGAGGAGCGGCCCGACGTGGATCACGTCTACCAGCTCGTCGTGCAGATGATGGGGCGCAGCGGCGGCTGGCCCCTGACCGTCTTCCTCACGCCCTCGCTCGAGCCCTTCTTCGGCGGCACGTACTTCCCGGACGTCGAGCGCTACGGCATGCCGAGCTTCCCTGCGGTCCTCGACGCCGTGCACCGCTCGTGGACCGAACGCCGGAGCGAGATCGACGCGAGCGCCAAGGAGATCCGGGCCGAGATCGCGCGCGTCTCGTCGCCCGCCTCACGACCGGGGACGATCCCGCGCGACGTGGCGCGCGGCTCGGCGATGTTGCTCTCGCGCCGCTACGACGACGCGCACGGCGGTTTCGGGACGCGCCCCAAGTTCCCGAACACGATGGCGCTCGAGCTCTTGTTGCGGGCGGCGCACGACGGCGACGTCGGCGGCGCCCTCGCGCGCGCCGACAAGGCGCTGGTCGCGATGCGCGCCGGCGGGATCTGGGATCAGCTCGCAGGCGGCTACCACCGCTACTCGACCGACGAGCGCTGGCTCGTGCCGCACTTCGAGAAGATGCTCTACGACAACGCTCTGCTCTTGCGCGCGCACTCCGAGGCGTTCCGCGCGGGATGCGGCGCGCTGCACGCGGAGACGATCCGGGCGATCGCGGCGTACCTGGAGCGCGAGATGCGCTCGCCGGAGGGTCTCTTCTACGCGACGCAGGACGCCGACACCGAGGGGGAGGAGGGCCGCCACTTCGTGTGGACGCGCGCCGAGCTCGACCTCGTGCTCGGCGCGGAGCTCGGTCGCGCCGCCGCGCTCCGCTTCGGCGTCGAGGAGCGCGGGAACTTCGAGAACACGGCCTCGAGCGTGCTCTCGGTCGCGCGCAGCGTCGCGGAGGTCGCCGCCGAGCTCGGCGCGAGCGAGGCCGAGACGCTGGCGAAGCTCGAGGAGGCGCGCGGCCGGCTCCTTGCCGCGCGCGGCAAGCGCCCCCGCCCCTTCCGCGACGAGAAGATCATCGCCTCCTGGAACGGCCTCGCGATCGGCGCCCTCGCGGTCGCCGGAGGCGCGCTGGGGGAGCCGAAGATGATCGCGCTCGCGCGCAGCACGCTCACCGCGATCGAGAAGCGGCTCGTGAGGGACGGGGTCCTGCACCGGATCCGCAAGGACGGTGAGACCAAGATCCCCGGCTTCCTCGAGGACTATGCGGACGTCGCGAGCGCCGCGCTCGACGTCCACGAAGCGACCGACGACGCTGCCTCGCTCGAGCTGGCCGGACGGCTCTTCGACGAGGCCCGCGAGGCGTTCTGGGACGACGAGAAGGCGACGTTCTTCTTCACGCGAGAGGGGACGAGCGATCTGATCGTGCGCACGAGCGACGCGTACGACCACGCCGTGCCCTCTGCGGTCGCGACGATGGCGCACGTCGCGCTCCGCCTCTCGGTGCACCGCTCGGCGCCGGCGCTCGAGACGCTCGCCAGGCGCGTGCTCGAGGGGACGGTCGCTCCGGCCCTGGCGAGCCCGCTCGGTCTCTCGCATGCGCTCGCGGCGATGGACCGCCTCGTGCGCGGCCCCACGGAGGTCTACGTCGTCGGGGCCCGTGGCACGCCGGACGTGGAGGCGCTCCTGCGCGTCGCGCGCGCGGCATGGCAGCCGAACGTCGTGATCGCGCGGCTCGACCCGGCCGGGGACGATCGGCGCGGCGAGGGCAAGACGCAGCTCGCGGGTCGGGCCACTGCGTACGTGTGCCGGGATCGAACCTGCGGGCTGCCGATCACCGACCCCGCCGAGCTCGCGGGGGTGCTGCGGCCATGAGCAAGAAGCGAGACCGCACGCTTCGCCGCGAGGCGGTGCGCGACGCCGGCAAGCTCGCCGAGGCGCGGGAGAAGCTCGCGCGCCTCGAGCCGGGCGGCAGCGCGGAGTGTCCCATCCGCGTCGAGAGCGCCTCGCAGGTCGAGCTCCGCGTGGAGTCGCTCCGCTGCCCGCGCTGCGACGGCGAGCTGCGCGTCCACGAGCACGCCGCGCGCATGGTCGCCGGCCACCCGCGCCGCGTGGTCGACGCCCGGTGCAAGCGCTGCGGCCGGTCGCGAGAGGTCTGGCTCACCATCGATCCCCCCCACCTCCACTGACGGGGTCACTCCACAGGGTCTCAACCTATCGAATTCACATCGATCTGGCGGTAAGGTGCGCGATTCGTCGGATCGCCCACGAAACGTGGGGATCGCGACGAATCGCGCACTTGGCCGCCAGAGCGCAGTGTTTTCGCATGCTTGCGGGGCTGTGGAGTGACCCCTAGAGGGGGAGGTGGTCTCCGGCGTCGAGCTCGACGTGCATGCGCACGCGCTCGCGGGCACCGGGCGTCATCCACACGCGCATGTCGGAGTCGACGATGACCGCTTCGGGATGGCCAGGGCGATCCCTGAGCCACGCGATGCAGCGCTCCGGTCCCCAGACGAAGCAGGGCTTCGTCATCGCGTCGGCGTAGATGCCTTGCTCCGTGAGGATGCTGACCTGGACCGAGCGCGTCGCAGGCCGGCCCGTCGTGAGGTCGATGATGTGGTGCCAGCGGCGCCCGCTCTCGTCGACGAAGTAGTGCTCGTAGTCACCGCTCGTCGCGATCGAGCCACCGTCGGTCTCGAAGAACCCGATGTAGTCGCTCCGCCGGGGATGCTGGATCCCCACGCGCCACGGGCGGTCGCCACGCTGGCCGTGAACGGTGACCTGCCCGCCGCCGAAGATCATGAACTCGGTGAAGCCACGTGCGAGCAGGAGATCGCGAGCGCGATCGAGCGCGTAGCCCTTCGCGATCCCGCCGGTGCCGATCGCCATGCCCTCGCGCCGCAGCCGCACCGTGTGCGCCGCCGGGTCCACCTCGATGTCGCGCCAGTTCACGAGCGGAAGGCGCGCCGCGATCTCCTCGTCGGTCGGCACACGCTCCTCGCCGCGCTGGAACAGGTACATCCCGCGCAGCGCGGCCCAGGAGAGATCGAAGGCGCCGTCGCTCCACTCCGAGACCTCGAGGCCGGCGCGGACCACCCTCATCGTGTCCTCTCCGACCACCACCCCGTCGTGCCCCGCCGCCGCGTTGATGCGCGAGATCTCCGTCCCCTCGCGCCACTCGCTCAGGACGTTCTCCAGGCGATCGATCTCGTCGAACGCAGCCTCCATCGCCGCGTGCGCGGCCGGCTCGTCGTCCGAGACGATCGTCATCTGGTAGATGGTGCTCATCATCTCGCGCTGACCGCGGACCAGCGGGGGATCGCCGCGGGCGCGATCGCGATCGGCCCGCCCGCGCGCATCGTCCTCGCGCACCTGCTCCGCCGCGCGCGCGTCGTCCCGGACGTGCTCTCGCGTCCGCTCGTCCGCGCGATCGTGGGCTCGCTCGCGCTCGTGCTCCAGGTTCTGCCCGCGCGCCAAGAAGAGCCCCAGCCCGAGCACGATCAGAGCGCCTGCGATGTAGGGGCGAACCTGGCGCGACACGCGTCCACGATCGCACGGCCCGGCGTGTCGCGCCCGCGGTCTCGCGATAGAGTCTCACCGCCGCCATGTCCCGGCTCGCGCTCACGCTCTCGACCGCCCTCTTCTTCGCGGCGCTCGCGCCTCGGGCGGCGCGCGCGCTCGGCGAGACGTCCCTCTTCGACGTCCGCACCGTCCTCTACGACGGGGGCCACCCGACGCCGCGCGAGACCGCGCCGCGCAGGCTCGCGTGGGAGCTGCGCAAGCGCACGAGCATCGAGCCGCTCCTGACGCCCTCCGCCGCTCGCCTCGACGATCCCGCCATCTTCGAGACGCCGTTCCTCTACTGGACGGGCGACACGGCGTTCCCGCCGCTGGGCGAAGCGGAGGTCACGGGCCTGCGGCGCTTCCTCACCTTCGGGGGGTTCGTGCTGGTCGACGACGCCTCGCCGGCCGACGACGGGTTCGACGCGTCGGTCCGTCGCGAGCTCTCTCGTGCGCTGGCCTCCCACCCGCTCACCGAGCTGCCGCGGGACCACACGATCTACCGCACGTACTACCTGCTGGACCGCCCCGTGGGCCGCGTGCAGGGACCGGAGCACCTCGAGGGCATCACGCTCGGAGACCGCGTCGCCCTGATCTACAGCCGGCACGATCTGGGGGGCGCCTGGGCGCGCGACAACCTCGGCAACTGGGAGTACCCGGTGGAGCCCGGAGGGGATACGCAGCGCGAGCTGGCGATCCGCCTCGGCGTGAACCTCGCGATGTACGCGCTCTGCCTCGACTACAAGGACGACCAGGTACACGCGCCGTTCATCATGCGGCGGCGCGCGGGCTCGCCTTGATCGTCAGCTCGACGTCGGCTCGCTCGACGCGAGCTGACGGAGCGCCCGGGCGCGATCAGGCCGCGCGAGGTGCTTCTCGTAGAGAGTCTCGAGCGCCCGGAGCGCCGGCGAGGTGCGCGCGCCGTCGCCGGCCGCAGCCAGGCTCGTCCAGAGGAGCCGCTCGAGCGCGTGATAGCGGCGCGAGGCCGTCAAGGACGTCACGGTGAGTCCGATGATGGCCGGGTCCGATGGCGCGAGCCGGTGCGCCCACTCGGCATAGCGCGCCGCGAGGCGTGGCCGCCGCAGGTCCTCGAGCGCCGTCTTGGCAGCCGCCGTGAACGCCCGGGCGCGCTCCTCTGCGCTCCGCCTGGCGTCGCTTCCTTCCGCGATCGCGCGGGACATCCTGGCCCGCGCGGGGGCCGTGTCGCGCCGCCGGCGGAGCATCGGCGCGATGCCCGCGAACACGACCCAAGCGACCAGCAAGGCCGCGGCGACCCCCAGGGCGATCGGCGTCCACTCAGGCTCCACGCTTCCTCTTCGATCCGGTCGTCGTCGGCCTCGCCTTCGCCTTCACCTTCGTCGCGCGGCCCTTCCGGGCGGCCCAGCTGCAGATCGGGCAGTGGAGCATGTCGTGGCGCAGCGCGGGGCAGTGCTCGCGCCCGAAGTAGATGATCCGCAGGTGCAGCCCGTTCCACAGCGAGCGATCGAACGTGCGCTTCAGGTCGGCCTCGGTGCGCACGACGGAGCTTCCGTCCGAGAGGCCCCAGCGCTCCGCGAGCCGGTGGATGTGCGTGTCGACCGGGAACGCGGGCACACCGAACGCTTGCGCCATCACCACGCTCGCGGTCTTGTGTCCCACGCCCGGCAGCGCCTCGAGCTCCTCGAACGTTCGCGGCACCTTCCCGCCGTGTCGCTCGACGAGCAGGTGGGCCAGCCCCGAGAGGTTCTTGGCCTTCTGGGGCGCGAGGCCGACCTCGCGGATCAGCTGGTGGATCCGCTCGACCGAGAGCGCCGCCATCTTCTCGGGAGTGCCCGCTTCCGCGAAGAGCGCCGGCGTGACCTGGTTCACCTTCTTGTCGGTCGTCTGCGCGGAGAGCACGACGGCCACCAGCAGCGTGAACGGGTCGGCGTGGTCGAGCGGGATGGGCACCTCGGGGTAGAGGCGCTCGAGGGTCTCGACGATCCGCCGCGCTTTCTCGGTCCGCGTCATCGGCGCGCGCGAGGATAGACCCGTTTGCCCGGGCCTGCTCCGTGGATTAGCGTCCGCCTCTTGCTCGCCAGGAGGGCCACCGTGCGCGCCACTCGTCCGACTTCTTCGATCGTCTCCCAGTCCGCGCTCACCGCGCTCCTCGCGCTCGCGGGCTGCAGCTCGCCTGCCCCCACGACGGACGCCGCCGTCGTCGCGCCCGACACCGGCACGCCGCCGCCGAACGACACGGGCGTGCGCCCCGACGCCTTCATGCGCGTGGACGCGGGGCCGCTGCCGCTCTGCACCGGTGCTGGCTGCGACCTCGTCGGCCTCGAGCTGATGGGCGAGTCCTCGTGCGTGATCCGCGCGAACGGACAGGTGGACTGCTGGGGCCGCGGCCAGAACGGCGAGCTCGGCGACGGCGCGATGCGCCACTCGGACAACTGCCGCCTCACCGCGGGCGAGCCCGACACGGACTGCTCGCGCGCCGCGGTCACCGTGCGCCTGCCGGCCCCGGCGGAGTCGATCACCTCGCGCGGCTCCTACCAGATGTGCGCGCTGCTCACCGGCTCGGGCGAGGCGTGGTGCTGGGGCTCGCAGCACTACCGGCTCGGCTCGCAGCTCGAGCACGATCGCTTCGACCCGGAGCACGTGATGATCGGCTCGACCGCGATCGCGGACGGCACCGCGCAGATCGCAACCAGCTTCGCCAACCTCTGCTTCATCGCCTCCGACACCACGGTGCAGTGCGTCGGCTCGGGCCGCAGCGGCGTGCTCGGCGACGGCACGTTCAACGACGCGACGATGCCGGTGACCGCCCTCATGGCCGACGGCACCACGCCGCTCACGGGCGTGCTCGAGGTGGACACCCAGGGCGGCCACACGTGCGCGCGCACCGCGACGCACCTCTACTGCTGGGGCAACAACCACTACAACCAGCTCGGCGTCGCACCTCCGCACCAGACCTGCGTCGCCTCGCCCACGATGTACGACTGCTCGTACGTGGCGCTCGAGGTCACGGGCGTGGACGCGACGACCGTCGTCGACATCCAGCTCGGCGACGACTTCAGCTGCGTGTTGCACTCGACGGGCCACGTCCAGTGCTGGGGTGGCGGTCAGACCGGCGGCCTCGGCACCGGCGACATCAACTCGACCGTCGCGCCCGTGGAACCCATGGGCCTCTCCAGTGTCGATGAGCTCCGGGTGGTGGACGGCAACGCGTGCGCGCTCCGCCACGACGGGAGCGTGTGGTGCTGGGGACCGGCAGACGTGGGACAGATCGGCGACGGCAGCATGGTCCACACGACCACGCCGTGCATCAACGGCGCCGGCGCGCCCTACGACTGCCAGCTGACCCCGACGCAGGTCACGGGCGTGAGCGGCGTCTCGCACATCGGTGTGGGCGGGGGGCACGCCTGCGCGCTGACGACGACCGGCGAGGTGTGGTGCTGGGGCCAGAGCCTGCGCTACCAGCTCGGCGACGCGATGCGGGCGATGCCGTCGTTCTCGCCGGTCCGCGTCATCGCGCTCGGTTCGTGATCCTCACGCGACCTCGCGCCCTTCTCGCGGTGGTGGTGCTGGGCCTCTTGGGCTGCAGCACCTACCAGCCGCCACCTGCGCCGCAGGATCCCGACCCGACGCCTGCCGACCCGCTGGAGCGGCAGATCCGGACGCGCGCGCCGACCGAGGCGCCCTACATGATCCGTCAGGGCGAGGCGCGGCACTTCACGATGACGCCCGGCCAGAGCGCGAGCTTCACCGCGATCCTGGACTCGGGGCTCTGTTACAAAGTGCTGGCCCAGGGGACGGACGCCGCGGGCGAGCTCGACCTGTTCCTCTACTCCGTCGACGGGGTGCTCGTGCAGCAGGACACGACCACCGGAGGCGGTGCGATCCTCGGCACCACGCGCCCGATCTGCCCCGAAGAGCCGGTGCAGTTCCGCGTGGAGATCCGCGCGCACGGCGCCGGCGAGGTCGCGACCCAGCTCTACGCGTCGCCCTGATCCGCGGCACACGGTGGCGCGAGATCGCTGGCACGGGGTCTGCTGCGCTCCCTCTGCGGAGGTGGCGATGCGCTCTCGTGCTTGGCTGTGGGTGGTGCTCGGTCTGGCCGGCTGTGCAGCGAACGCAGGCGGGGGCGCGGCCTCGTACGGTGGCGGCGAGTCGTACCGAACGACCGACTCGACCGGCGCGCCGGGCACGTCCCAGGGGAGCGGCTCGGCCCCGGCCGGCACGCTGACCGCCGGCGTCTGGGACGACAACCGGAACTACGGGTGGTTCACCGACTTCCGCACGGAGTTCGAGGCCACGGGTGACCGGTCGACGCCGTCGTTCACCGCGGCCGAGCACGACGCGGCGCACGAGCGGTTCGCCGCGCCCACGGCGCACGAGACGCTCGACGTCGCGCTCGTCATCGACACCACCGGCAGCATGGGGGACGAGATCTCGTACCTGCAGACGGAGGTCGCCGACATCGCGACGCGCGTCGTGGCCGCGCACCCGGATGCAGACACGCACTGGGCGCTGGTCGCGTACAAGGACGACACCGACGAGTACGTGACGCGCACGTTCGACTTCGACGGCGACGTGACCGCGTTCCGAGCGCACCTCGACGCCGAGGGCGCGTCGGGCGGGGGTGACTACCCCGAGGCGGCCGCACGGGCGCTCGACGCGATGGCGCACCTCGGGTGGCGTACGGACGTCGCGACGGCGCGCCTCGCGTTCTGGGTCGCGGACGCCCCGCATCACGAAGCCGATCGCGCCGAGCTCGCGGCGGCCGTCCGCGCTGCGTCGGGTCTCGACGTTCACGTCTACCCGGTCGCCTCGAGCGGCGTCGACACGCTCACCGAGTACACCATGCGCTCGGCCGCGCAGCTGACCGGCGGGCGCTATCTCTTCCTCACCGACGACTCGGGCGTCGGCGGCGCGCACCTCGAGCCCTCGATCCCCTGCTACTTCGTGACGCGCCTCAACGAGTCGATGCTGCGGATGATCGACATCGAGCTGAGCGGCGTGTACCGCGAGCCGGCGGAGGCCTCGATCCTCCGCACCGGTGGGTCGCCGACCGGTGGCCTGTGCACGCTCTCGACCGGCGACACGCTGCAGATCTTCTGATCGGCGACGGCCGGGGCCCGATCGCCCGGGAAACGAGCGGCGCGGGGTCGGGCGGCTTGGTACAACGAAGCCGTGGCGCAGCGCTCGTACACGCGAGAGGAGATGGAGGAGATCCTCCGTCGCGCCGCCGAGCGCACCCAGCAGGCCGAGGACGGCGTGCGCCACGACGACCTCGTCGCGGCGGCGCGGGAGGTCGGGATCGACGCCGAGGCGATCGACACGGCGCTCGCCGAGCTAGGTGAGGAGAGGACGATCGAGGCGGCGACGGCTCGCTGGAGGAAGGACGCGCGCCGCCGCTTCGTGTCGCACTTCTCGACGTATGCGATCGTCATGACGTTCCTCGTCTCGCTGAACTTCCTCGTGACGCCGGGGGTGTGGTGGGCGCTCTACGTCGCGCTGGCGTGGGGTCTGGGCGTCGCGTTCTCCGCGCGTCGCGCGCTCCTCTCGCCGACCACCGAGCAGGTGGAGCGGCTGCTCGCGCGCGAGGAGAAGCGTGCTGCGAAGAAGGCGCGGCGTGAGGCGCAGCGGCAGGCGGCCGAGGCGTGGCGCCGGCGCTGGCGCGAGCTGGGTGACGAAGCACGGGCCGCGTCGGAGGCGCGCAAGCGACGCGGCTCGGTGCTCGCGAACACCGAGAAGGAGATCGATCGCGCGATCGAGGAGGGCGTCACCGCGCTGGTCGCGGCACTGGGCAAGCGAGCGGCGAGCGCGGCCAAGACGCTCTCCGAGGAGCTCACGGCCGCCGCCGCGTCGCCGCGCACCGAGTTCGAGCGCTACGTCGCGCAGCAGAAGCAGCCGGCGCCGGTCGCGAGCACGGTCGCCTCCGCGGGCGCGAAGGGCCCGATCGTCACGCCGCCTCCGCCGCGGACCCGCGTCGCCGAGGCCGACGAGCAAGTCGACGAGGACGAGCTCGAAGAGCGCACCCGCCGGACGGGTCGTCGCCGCTCCTGAGCGAGGGCGAGAGGAGAGCGAGAGCGGAGAGCGAGACCGACGCCAGCTCCGCGCGCGATCCCGCGGCTGCGCGCGACGCGCGGTGTGCCTCGTGAGGCGAGCGGTAGCGAGCCGAGACGGAGAAGGGGTGAGAGGGATCCGGCTCCGCCGGTCCCTCGAGGGGACCGCTCAGGTCGCTCAGGTCCCCTGAAGAACTAGTGCGGGATCACGCCGCCGAACCAGGCCGCGGCGCCCGCGCCGAGCGCGACGACGATCGCGAGCACGACGTAGATCATCGCGCCGCTCGACTTCTTCGCCGGCTCCGGCTCGTCCGGCACGGCGATCTTGGCGGGCGCCTTGGGCGTCGTCTCCGAGACGCTCTTGCGGGGCGCCGTCACGCCGCTCTGCTTGGCGGGCTCCGGCGGCGCGCTGCTGCGGCGGGCCAGGTCGGGCTGGCTCGTCCGCGGCTCGAGCGTGCGGGCCAGGCCACCGGTCGGTGTCGCGTTGCGCGAGGGCGGCGGCGCGGCGTGGTTCACGTCGAGCCCCGACTCGCGCCAGCCAGGCTCGCTCGGGGTCTTGCTCGCGGGCGCGTGCGCCTGCACGTCCTTGTCGTCGCGGAACCAGTCGGCCGGGTTCTCGAACAGGCCTGCGTCGAGCGGCTTGCTCGCGTCGTCGCCGTCGCTGCCGCCGCCGCCGCCAGAGTCCGGGACGGGGTTGCTCATGTCGTCGAGCGACGTGAAGCGCAGCAGCTCCTCCTGGATCAGCCGGTCGATGATCGACTGCTGGCCGGGCTGCATCTCGCCCTTCTTCAGCTCGGCCTTCGTGAGGATCGCGGCCTTCACGATGCTCGCGACGTCGAACGCGGTGACCTTCAGCTTGCGGCTGAAGAGGTAGCCTGCGATCGCGTCCTGGAAGTCGCGCGCCGTCTGGTAGCGCGACTTCACGTCCTGCGTGAGCGCCTGTCCGAGCATCTTCTCGAGCTCGGAGTCGACCTCGGGGTTGATGCGCGAGAGGCTCGGGATCTGCGCCTGCTGGACCAGCTTGACCGTCTGGAAGTCCGTCTCGCCGAGGAAGAGCCGCCGCCCGGCGAGCATCTCCCAGACGACGATGCCGAGCGCGAACACGTCCGTGCGCGCGTCCACGGGCTGGCCGAACGCCGCCTCGGGCGACAGGTAGCTGAACTTCCCCTTCACGACGCCAGGGTCGGTCTTCTCGAGCTGCGTGGTCGCCTTCGCGAGTCCGAAGTCGGTGACCTTCACCTCGCCGCGCTTGCTGAGCAGGATGTTCGGCGGCGAGATGTCGCGATGGACGATGTGCAGCTCCTTGCCGTCGTCGTCCGTCAGCTCGTGCGCGAAGCTCAGGCCGTTGAGGGCCTGCATCGCGATGTAGAGCGCTTCCTTCACGCCGAGACGCTTGCCCGACTGGCGGTAGGTCTCGATGATCGTCTTCAGGTTACAGCCGTCGACGAACTCCATCACGATGAAGAACGTGTTGTCGGCGGCGCCGATGTCGAAGACGGTGACGATGTTCGCGTGCGTCAGGCGCGCTCCGAGGCGCGCCTCGTCGAGGAACATCGAGATGAAGTTCTTGTTCTGCGCGAGGTGCGGCAGGACGCGCTTGATCGCGACCTGCTTCTTGAAGCCCTGGACGGAGAGGGACTCGCCCTTGAACACCTCGGCCATGCCGCCGGCCTCGAGGCGCTCGACGACGCGGTATCTCTGTTCTACGGCCATGGGTTGCTTGGCAGGGTGGCACTCTCGGACGGATTGAGCCTAAGCACAAGCAAAAGCAGGCAGAACGGGCGGTGGCGCCAGCGCCGAGTCTAGAACGCGGCCCCACGGCTTCAAGCCGGTCGCGCGGCCAATTCAGAAGCGAACGCTACCGTCGATCTCCCTGATGTCGGCGTGGTCGTTGAGGAACGCGAGGGCCAGGCCCACGATCTCGGAGACCGCGAGGACGACGCTGCCGGCGATGAGCCAGGTGACGAAGTCGTCCGTGCTCGAGTTGGCGAGGATGCCGCCGAGCATGATCCCCGCGCCCACGAGCGCTCCGCCGATGAAGACGATCCAGCCCGCGATGCGCGCGCCCTCGCGGCTCTCGTACTCGAGCTCGAGCGTCGTGTCGGCGTCGAGCGTGAACAGGTTGTGGTCGCCCCTGCGCGCGGCGCCCTGGCCCTCGGATACGCCCAGGATGTACGTGTGCGCTGGCAGCTCCACGTCGCAGGGCGCCGTGCAGAGGGGTGCGAAGCTGTCGACCATCACGGTGGCGAAGCTGCGCCCCGTGCTGACGATGGCCGTGCCGGTGCCCGTCACCTGCTGGAGCGTGAGCTCGGGGGACGTGGACTCCACGTGGACCCGGATCGTCGGGGCCGTCGGGCCCTGGGGGCCGTACGTCGGGAGCCCTCCGGGCCGTGCCACGCGGGGCGGCCCCACCGGCACCATCACCCCGCTGCTCGGCGGGGGTGGGACGATGTCCTGCGGGACCTCGGCCGGGCCCGCCGACGCGACCTCCGCCGACGGGTAGGTCCGCGTCTCGCCCGTCGGGAGCTGGATCGTCACGTGGTCGCCGGGGAGGTTCTCGATGATCGTGCCCCGCAGCATCCCGCCGTTGGTCAGGTGGACCACGTCGGGCGGCAGGGCCTGCGCCCGGGCCACGGTCGCGACCGACAGGAGCAGGATCGAGCAGAGCACCCGGCGCATCGCCCGAGCATGGCACGGTCGGCTTGACGCTGCGCGCGCGACCGCGTTGACTCGGCTCGCCGTGCCCCGCTCGCCGCGCCCGATCCGCATCGCGCCCTCCATCCTGTCGGCCGACTTCGCGCGCCTCGGCGACGAGCTGCGCGCCATCGAGGCAGCGGGAGCCGACTACGCCCACGTGGACGTCATGGACGGGCGCTTCGTGCCGAACCTGACGCTGGGGCCCCCCGTCGTCGCGGCCCTGCGCAAGGTCAGCCGGCTCACGCTCGACGTGCACCTGATGATGGTGGAGCCGGAGCGGATGATCGAGGCCTTCGCCGCGGCCGGCAGCGACATCATCACCGTGCACGCCGAGGCGTGCGTGCACCTGCACCGGGTGCTCCAGCAGATCAAGGCGCTCGGCAAGAGGGCGGGCGTCTCGCTCAACCCCCACACCGGGCAGGACGTGCTGCGCTACGTGATGGGGGACGTGGACCTCGTCCTCGTGATGAGCGTGAACCCGGGGTTCGGCGGCCAGTCGTTCATCGACGCCGTCTTGCCGAAGATCGCCGGGATCCGCGAGATGATCGACGCCAGCGGCCGCGCGATCGACCTCGAGGTCGACGGCGGCATCAAGCCGGGCACCGCGTCGCGGGCGTGCGCGGCCGGCGCCGACGTGCTCGTCGCCGGCAATGCCGTGTTCGGCGGACCGTCGTATGCGGATGCGATCGCGTCGCTGCGGCGCGATGCGAGTGGGGCCTCGTGACCGAACCGAAGAGCGATCCGGAAGAGAAGCCGCCGCTGACGACGATCTTCGTCGCCGACCGCGCCGAGAAGCGCCGGCTCGAGCGCGCGCGGCTCTCGATCGTCGAGGGCGAGGGCAAGGGCAAGGAGCTGCTCATCGAGCGCGAGCGCGTGACCGTGGGCCGCAGCGTGATCTGCGACCTCGTCATCGCCGACAAGGCGGTGAGCGGGACGCACTTCGAGATCGTCGCGAGCGATCGCGGCTTCCTGCTCCGGGATCTGGACTCGACCAACGGCACGCTCTGTCGCTCGGCGGAAGGGGGTGGAGACCTCCGCGTGCGTGAGGTCTGGGTGAAGCCCGGCATGACGATCCGCGCGGGCCAGTCCACGCTGCGCTTCGAGCTCGGCAAGGGCACCGTCGAGATCGACCTGAGCAAGAGCGAGCGCTTCCACGAGCTGGTCGGCAAGGGCGTGCGGATGCGCGAGATCTTCGCGACGCTCGAGAAGGTCGCCCCGACCGAGCTGACGGTCCTCGTGCGGGGCGAGACGGGGACGGGCAAGGAGCTCGTCGCGCGCGCGGTCCACAAGAGCTCGCGCCGCAAGGGTGGAGCGCTCGTCGTGCAGGACTGCTCGGCGATCCCCAAGGATCTGATCGAGAGCACGCTCTTCGGGCACGAGCGCGGCTCCTTCACGGGCGCGACCGAGCGGCACCGCGGCAGCTTCGAGCAGGCGGACGGCGGGACGATCTTCCTCGACGAGATCGGCGAGCTCGACCTCTCGCTCCAGCCGAAGCTGCTGCGCGTGCTCGAGAACCGCGAGATCAAGCGCGTGGGTGGCGATCGGGCGATCCCCGTGAACGTGCGCGTCGTCGCGGCGACGAACCGCGACCTCCGGCAGATGGTGAACGACGGAACGTTCCGCGAGGACCTCTACTACCGGCTCGGCGTGGTGACGGTGGAGCTCCCGCCGCTGCGCGAGCGCCCCGAGGACGTGCCGCTGCTCGTGCAGCACTTCCTCGAGGACTTCGCCGCGCGGCGCTGGCCGGGCGAGGAGAAGAAGCTCGCGATCGCCAAGGACGCGATGACGCGCCTGCAACAGTACGCGTGGCCCGGCAACGTCCGCGAGCTGAAGAACACCATCGAGCGCGGCGCCTCGCTGGCCGACGGCCCCGAGCTCACGGTGCGCGACGTGATGCCGAGCTCGCAGAAGACGCCGCCCTTGCCGCTTCCGGGCGGGGACGCCGAGCAGTTCGTCGCCGACGCGATGCCCTTCAAGGAGGCCAAGCAGCGCGTGCTCGACGTGTTCGAGGCGGCGTACCTGAAGGCGCTGCTCGACAAGCACGGCGGCAACATCACGCGCAGCGCGCAGGCCGCGGGGCTCACGCGCTACCACCTGCGCGAGCTCGCGAAGCGATACGGCGTGCGGGACGCGGCGGGCGACGACGAGTGAGCTCTCGCTCTCGCTCTCGCTCTCGCTCTCGCTCTCGCCCTCGCTCTCGCTCTCGACCTCGACCTCGCTCTCGACCT
>JBGAQA010000036.1:0-62871 GCA_044220955.1 Sandaracinaceae bacterium | reverse complement strand
CCGTCATCTCGGCCGTGCTCACAGGCCGAGGATGTGCTTGTTGCCGGCGCGATCCACGCCGAGCGCGGCGATCACGACGTGCTCGCCGAAGTGGATACCGTCGATGAAGATCGAGACGAGATCGATCTCGTTGAGCATGCGTTCGGACCACGCCTTCAGCTTCGCGGCCGACGCCTCCACGAACTGACGGCTCACGTTGCTCTTGCTCGTCGCGCTCGTCTCGACGTTCTCGGGCATCGCTTCGAGCGAGCGCGCGTACTTCCGCGTAGCGACGCCGAGCGTCATCTGCTCGAGCACGCGCTCGCTCAGCGGGTCGCTCGATGCGAGCTCCGACCACATCGTGAGGGGCACCTCGTGTCCCTCGCGATCGACCGCGCGCGGCCGCTTCATCTTGACCTTGCGCCCGCCGTACGTGAGCTCGCTCGGCACGTGCCCGCCGCGCGTCGCCGTCCGCGCCGGGTTGTGCTCGTATGCCGGACCGCACAGCGCCGTGCGCTCTTGCTCGAGCAGCGCCGCGATCGCCTGAAGGCCGATCTTCGTCACGAGCTCACGCAGGTCTCCGCGGACCAGCGCCGCCAGCGGCAGCACGAGCTGCGCGAGCGTCCCTACTTCCGTCGATCCTCTTCTCGATGCACTCTTCGTCATGGTGGCTCCTTCTTGGACAGCACCCGGATTTTCTTCCGGGCCGGGGTGGAGCCGCCACCCTCAACTTTCAGCAGACCGCGGGACTACGCCTACTGCGGTGGCGATCCGGTCAACTGCGTCGATCCGTTGGGGATGGGTGAGGGCCCCGGGGTCCACGATGCTTGGACCGCCGGCGCTTCCATTCTGGGACTGCTTCTCGGTTGGATTGGATCGGGACATGGCGTGTACGATCCCGTGAACGACACCTACGAGTTCGGGAACAACTCTATCGTCCAGAGGCTCGACTTCGGCGCAATCACGGCGGGACGGTTTGTCAGCTATGCCGGTCCCATACCGAGCCGCTCTGAACCGTCGCGTCTGCGCCAGCATGAGCTGCAGCATGTAGCGCAACAGGCATTCACGGGGCCCGCCGCCGTCGAACAAGCCATGGGTGCTCAGGTCACGAGCCGAATCGCGTACGCCTGTCTCGGACCAAATCCCAAACGCCCCCCCGGGACGCACGGTGGAACGCCAGGATACGCGTTCAACTGGCTCGAGTGGGGCCCCTCATCGCCGGTCCCCAGGCCGTGGCCGTGGGAATGAGGCGGGGGGGCCGCCAGGCCGTGGTCATTGCGGGGTTGTGCTTGGGCATCGGGCTCCTCGCTGTCGTGTTGCTCAACGTCGGCCGGGAGAACTCGACCAGGGCGGACCCACGTGCGCGGGTCGCCTTCGTCACGGGAGCAGGCCTCGACGACGCGACCTTGCATTGCGTGAGTGGTGCTTTGGCCTCGTTTTGTCGTGACCATGGCGAGTGTACCGCCGAGCTCATGGAGGACGGAGTCGAGATCGTGAGTCGGGACAGGTCGAACGGAGCGGTAGACCGGTTCATGGTTCACGTCGGGATTCGGTGGATCTTCGCGAGAAGGGCGCTGGTCGTAGCGGGTGCCAACCCATCGGACGGGGGATCACTTGATCGGCTCCAGGCGCGGGTCATCGACGCAATCGCAACCCACTGCGGGGGCCGGCATGGTCAGTGGCGCGTGGACTGCGAGCCCGCGGTACCTCAGGACCCCGACTCCACCGGCAGCTGCCCGAGTCCGTCGCTTCTCGAGTAGGCGCCCTGCGCATCGGTCACGCCACAGCGGTGGGCGCTGTGCGCGTGGGGCCACTCCGGGTGTGGATCTCATCCTGAGCACAGCGTGAGGTGTTTCGCGGATCGCAATGGAAATTGGGCTTGAGAAGCACGGGGCAGAGCCCAAGCCTTCGGCTGTCTAGACTGAAGGAGGATGCCCCGTGGAGGAGATCATCGTGAAGGTGCCGGCGAAGCACAAGGCTCTCGCGGACGCCGTGCAGACCGCGGTCGAGCGCGTGACGAGCTTCGAGATTGAGGCGCAGCGGATGCGGACGGTCGACTACCGCGTGATCTCGGACTATGGACTAGAGCAATGAAATGGCTCGCGTCGGTTCGAAGTTTCTTCAATGGAGCGAGCATCCGAGCCGAGCATCTCGATGCAGTCCTCAGCGGCTTGAGCGACGTGGACGTCGACGAATTCCTGACGTACGCGCGTCAGACTCGCAGCCCGTTGCTGTCCTGGGAGCCCGCGATCGCGGCGACGAGCGTTCCGCCAGGATTGCCGAGGCTCGCGGCCAACCTGCTCTCCCGATACCGCGTGTCATCGCCTCAGACCGGACTTCACGTGGGTCTCGACCGTGTGCGCCGGCTACCCGACGCGACTTGGAGTGTCGGGACCGAGGCAAGCTTCCACACGACCATCGTCGTCGATTCGCGGGAGCATGTGTACGAGGACGAGGAGGGCGTCGGCAGAGATCTGGCTGCAACCAGCTTGCCCCGTTACCTCGCGCGGCAGGTGCACGATCTTGGCGTCGTCGATCTGGTGGCCTGGTCGGCCGAGCGACGGGAGAACGCTCGTGGCGACTGACCTCTCGGTCGGGGCGCCGAGCATCAGGGCGCGGGGTGACGGGCGTGGCGCGGCGTGGGTGGGTGCCAGAGGTGTTTGGGGGAGGAGGCCCTGTCGCTCTTGTGCGCGTCTCCGAGATCCGCTGACGCCGTCGCACCAAGCAGACGTGCGGCGCGCCAGGCGCGCCGCGCACCTCATCCAGCGCGCCTTCGGTGCTGGAAGCGGACGCAAACGTGAGCCAGGAGGTCGCGAGGCATGAGGACGGACGGACCGCGGCCCCGGCTGCGCCGCAACCGAGGCTGCCTCGTCGCTACGACAGCGGCGCTTCGTTCGGCGGTCGTACCAAGCGTGGCGGGAACGAGCCCGCCGGGAACATCACGTCGAGCACGCCGCTCCTGAACGCCTCGCTCGCCGCCAGGAACGCCTCGACGAATGCGCGGCGCACCTCGAGGAACGCCTTCCGCGCAAGCTCGGTCGCCGCGAAGCACGGCGGCGCGGGCTTCCGGTCCGGGCGCGGCGGTCGGCCGAAGGGGTCGATCTGCAAGCACCGCTCGGGCTTCGGCCGCGCGAGGCCGCGCGCGATGCGCGATGCCTTCGCTTCGGCTTCTCGGCGGCGCAGCTCGTTCCGGATCCACGCGCGCTGCACCGAGAGCTCGGTCGCGTCGAGCTCTGCCCACTGCGGCGGCAGCTCGATCGGGACCTCGACCTCGCCGCAGGCCGTAGGGATACCGACGTTCGCCTCGAGGCTCGACAGGCCCGGGTACTCGTCCGCCGTCGCGACGATCCCGGCGGCGACCGGGTTCATGAGCACGTACAGCATGCGCGCGAGCAGCGACTCGTCGTCGAGGATCGGCTGTGCATGGTAGCGGTCACCCCAGACCGGGCCGTGTCTGTCCCGCTCCTCGTTCACCGCGAGCGCGACCGAGCTCTTGAGCAGCTGCATGAAGCGCGACAGCGAGGTCGGGTCGTCGGTGGTCCTCAGGACGAGGTGCCAGTGGTTGCCCATCACGACGAACGCCACGACGCCGACACCCGTGGCCGCGATCGCAGCGCAGAGCGCCACGAGGATGGCCGCGTTCAGCACCGGGTCGGGCCGCAGCAGGAAGAGCTCGTCCGCGATCCGGTCCGTCACGAACCAGTACCGGGACACCCGTGGCTGTCGGAGGGGCCGAGTCACGGCGCGGGCACCGCAACGCCCGTTCCGGGGCTCGCCCGTGGAATTCGCGGAGGATCTCGACCGAGAACGGCGGGGTGGCGGCGGACTGGCGGCGAGGAGGGCCGAGAGGGCCCCGAGGTGCCACCGCCGAGGTGCCCGTCGGCACCGCGCGTCGACGGCCTCGTCGCGTCCCATCCGCGCCGAGATCGGCGCCCCATGCCGCATCCTCCCGACCGGCGGCCTCGCGTCGCTCATCGCGCCGGGGGCCTGCGCATCCTGTACGAGCGCAACCACGACCCCGGCTGATAGACTCGCGCCCGAGGAGCCGACCATCACCAAGCCGAACCGAAACGATCCGTGTCACTGCGGGTCAGGCAAGAAGTACAAGAAGTGCCACCTCGCGGTCGACGAGGCGGCGTTCTCGAAGGAGCTCGCGGCCAAGAACGCCGCGGCCGCCGAGGCCGCACGCGAGGCCGCCGAGAAGGATCCCGAGGCCGCCGCTGCGGCGCAGGCCGCGCTCGACGACGCGCAGACCGCGAAAGCGGCCGCGCGCGCCGCCAAGCCCGCGATCAACGAGCCGACGGGCCGCAAGCAGCGCCGACGCGGCGTGGCCTGATCCGCCGCCCGGAAGCGACCCGGGAACCACTTCTGCCGCGCGGTGTCCGTTCCATCGAGGTGCACGGGTGCGTGCTCGTCGATGGAGGGCTCGCGCGCGGGCCGCGCTGATCACCGCCGTCGTCGCCGGCGTCGTCTTCGAGGGCGGGCACGCGCTCGCGCAGACGCTCGACCGCGCGGTGGCCGCGTGGGTGACGGGGGTCGAGAGCGCGTCCCGGACCATGTCGTCGTGGGCGCCGCCGCCCGCGCCGCGCCGCCCTCCGACGGCCGCGTCCGTGCCCCGCGATCGCGCGACCGCTCCGCGCCATCGCGCACGGCTGCCGCGCGCCTCGGCACCGCTGGCGCCCGACGAGGTGCTCGACTCGGTGCGCGCGGCGTTCTGTCCCGAGGCCGCGCGCCGGCTCTGTGACGCCCGGCGGCGCTGCGGCTGCGTCTACGCCGAGCCGGACTGCGTCGAGCGCGTCGAGCGCGCGTGCTCGGACGGAGTCTTCGCGTGGGACGCGAGCGTCGAGCCGATCGAGCTCGACCCCGCCGTCGTCGATCGCTGTCTCGAGGGCTTCGCCGAGCTGCCCACGCACTGCGAGCTCGCCGCGGCGGTCGTGCACGGCTGCGGGTGGCCCGTCCGCGAGCCCGTGGAGGTCGGCGACGAGTGCGTGGAGAACGACATCCGCTGCCGCGGTGGTGTCTGCTCCGGTGGCGTGTGCGAGCCGACGCCGGCGGAGGGCGATCGGGCGGCGGGACACTTCTGTGCGCTCGACGACGTCGAGGTGGGCGGCACCTGCCGGCTGGCCTCCGGCCCCGGCGGGACCTGCGACGACTACCAGCAGTGCGCCGAGTCCCGATACGACTGCACCGACCACCGCTGCGTGCCGCGCGGGCCGATCGGCACGCCGTGCGGGTCCGCCTGGGAGTGCGACACCGGGCTCGCGTGCATCGATCGCGCCCACGAAGGCCTGCGACGCTGCTCGCCCTCGCCGACGTGGTGTCAGCCCGACACCGACTGCGGCTCGGAGCGCGACTGCGCGCTGCCCCCCTCGACGTGTCGCGCGTGCACGAGCGGTGACGACTGCGTCGGCACCGTCCGGTGTCTCGACGGGGAGCGCTGCGAGGCGGGGACCGAGTGCGTCGCCCCCGCGACGACCGACGGTCGCTGCCAACCGCTGCTCTGCCACGTCGGGGACCTCGAGCGGATCTTCCGCGAGATCCTCCGCTGATCCGCGCTCGTCAGCTCGGCGCTCCTCCCGCCCTCGCTCCGAAGCGCGCGACGATGTCGTCCCATCGCGCGACGCGCACGTCGTGCTCGCCCATCATCTCCACCATCCAGCGACGCACGTAGGCGGTGTCGAGCCGGTCGCCGCGGACCGCGACGAGCCGCTCGAGATCGACGAGATCCTTCCCGCGGAAGAACAGGAGCTTGAAGACCGCGATCGCCTCCGCGGAGAGGAAGCGCCCCCTCCAGCCGTCGACCTCGATCTCGATCGCCGTGCGGTTCGCCTCGCTCGAGAACGCGATGCTCGGGACGAACACGTCGATCCGCATCCCGTCCCAGCTGCCGACGAACATCCCGTCGCGCTCGGCGCGAGCGAGCGCGGTCGGCGGGTCGATCGCGATGCCGACTCCGGTGAGCGCGGTGATCACCCGCGGGAGCTCGTCGAGCCCCGAGAAGACGTTGACGTCCACGTCCTTCGTACCGCGGGGGACGCCGGCGACGCCGAGTGCGAGCGCGCCGCCGAGCGCGTGGGGAATTCCGGCCACCCGGAGCGCGTCGGCGATGGCGCGTCCAGCCTCGGACGGATCCCATCGCGCGCTCATCGGCGTGCGCGCAGCTCGTCCCGGAGGCGAGCGAGCGCCGCGACCGTGCTGGCGGGGAGCGGATCCTCGAACGCGAGCACCCGCGCCTCCATCCCGCTCGCGCGCGCAGCCCACATCGCTGCGCGGGCACAGTCCTGCGTGTCGCGCCACAGCTTCTCGACCGGCGCGTTCACGTACGGTGCGACCTCTTCCCGCACCGACGTCACGTCGTCCACCACCCAGCCGGGAAGCTTCGCGACCGACACGAACGAAGCGTACCGGCGCCCGGGCGTCGAGTCACGCCCGGCACCGCGCGCGCTGCGTAGCGCGCTGCGCACCGATTGAGGTTCCCAACGCACCCACGTTGCCGCCCCAGGACGCGCGGCGCATGGTTCCCGCGTTTTTCGGCCCCGGAGGGCTCTCGATGGCGCGCGTGCCGATCGCTCAGACCGACCCCGAGTTCACTCCGCCCAGCTCGCCGCGCGGCGCGCTCGAGCGATGGTTCCTTCGCTTCATCCGCGACGAGCGCGACCTGCCCTTCGTGTGGCTCTCGCTCGGGATGACCTTCGTGCTGATCCCGTTCGCCGCCGCGCTCTTCGTCCCCGGGGTCTTCCGCTGGTGGCTCGCGCCGGTCTACTGGGCGGTGCTCTACGGGTTCTTCGCCGACCGCTACATCCTGATGCTGCACTGCACGAGCCACCGCCCGCTCTTCAAGCGGGAGTACGGCTTCATGAAGTTCTACATCCCGTGGGTGCTCGGTCCCTTCGCCGGCGAGACGCCGGAGACCTACTACATCCACCACATCACGATGCACCACGCCGAGGGCAACCTCGTGAAGGATCTGTCCTCCACGATGAAGTACCAGCGGGACAGCGTGATCGACTTCGCGCGCTACTGGGCCGACTTCTTCTTCCTGACGATCTTCAAGCTCGGCGCTTACGAGGCCCGCAAGAACCGCCCGCGCCTGGTGCTCTGGATGATCGCCGGCGAGATGTCGTTCTACACGGTGGTCGCGGCGGGCATGGCCTTCGCGCCGGGCCCGACCACGACCGTGTTCCTGGCGCCCTTCCTCGTCTGCCGCTTCGTGATGATGGCGGGCAACTGGGGCCAGCACGCGTTCGTGGACCAGAAGGATCCGGGCTCGAGCTACAAGAGCGCGATCACCTGCATCAACCACCGCTACAACCAGCGCTGCTTCAACGACGGCTACCACATCTCGCACCACCTCTCGGCGACGCGCCACTGGACGGAGCACCCGGCCGAGCTGCGCGACAACGCCGAGAAGTACGCGGCCGCCGACGCCGTCGTCTTCAAGGACATCGACTTCCTCGGCGTGTGGCTGCACCTGATGACGAAGAACTACGAGGGCCTCGCCGAGAAGTTCGTCGACATGCGCGACACTCCGCGCAGCAAGGACGAGATCGTCGCCTTCCTCAAGAGCCGCACGCAGCGCCTCGACGTGACCCGCCAGGACGTCGTCGACGCCGTCCCGGCCTAGGCCATCCAGGCCCTCGGCGTCAGCCCTTCGCGTCGTCCCGGACCGCGATGGCGGCCTCGAGCCTCGCCGCGCGCTTGCTGGCGAGGATCCGGTCGAGGCCGAGCAGGCGAACGGGCACGCCCTGGATTCGAGCGGCGATCGTGCTCTCCCACTCGGTGGCGAAGGGACCGAGCCCGTGCGCGTGCGTCTCGACGTCGAAGCGGTCGCCGAGCCCGCCGCCGATCGTGGGTGGCTGCATGCCGAACGAGCCGGACACGTAGAGCCCGCCGGCGGCGCGTGCCGCCTCCGAGATGCGCGGGTCCGAGAGGCTCTCGAACCAGAGGTCGAGGTCCTGCGTCATCGCGGTCGCCCCCTGCAGCACCGCCGCCCCCATGCCGATCAAGACGAAGCGGACGCCACGCGAATCGAGCTCGCGCAGGAACGCGATCTCGGCGTCAGCGAGCGGAGGCAACGTGCCGAGCGAGCCCGCGCGCGAGCCGCTCCTCCGGGGTCCGCCGCCAGTTGACGAGCGTGTGGTAGACGAGGCTCACGTCGAGGTGCGGGTGGCGGGCCACGATCGCGTGCGCACGGGCCCAGAGCCGCTCGTTCTCGACGACCCAGGCCTTCTCTCGCTCGTCGAGCGCGTCGAATTCCACGATCGAACGGGAGCACGCGCGCCGCGGGCGCGAGCGTGCTCAGCCGGCGGTGATCGCGCGGCGCACGATGTCCTCGGCGTCCTTCACCTGGCCGAGGAGGAACCTCGCGCGGATCTCGTCTCTGGCCGGCGCGTCGAGATCGCCGTGTCGCCCGCGCGAGGCGACGTAGAGCGTGATCGCGCTCGCGACCGAGACGTTGAGGCTCTCGACGAAGCCGACCATCGGGATGCGGTAGGTGCCGTCCGCGGCGGCGCGCATCGCCTCGCTCGGGCCCGCGTGCTCGTTGCCGAGGACGATCGCCGCCCTCGGCTCCTTCGCGAGGTCTTCGGGGACGAGCGCGCCCTCCATCGAGGCGACGAAGATCCTGTATCCGCGTGCGTGGAGCGCCTTCGCGCACTCCTCGGCGCGCGCGTGGCGCACGAGTTCGAGCCAGCGGTGCGTGCCGCGCGAGACGCGGTGCGAGACGGCGAAGGGGAAGCGCCCGTCGACGAGGTGCACCTCGTGGCAGCCGAACGCGTCGGCCGAGCGCAGGATGGCCGCGCCGTTGTGCGGATCGCTCAGCCCCTCGAGCACCGGCACGAGCGAGCGCGTGCGTCGCGCGATCACCGCGTCGATCCGCGCGAGGCGCGCCTCCGTGACGAGCGGCGCCAGCGCCTCGACGATCCGCCGCGCAGGGAAGGGCAGAGGCGGCAGCGGCCCTGCTTCTTCGACCTCCGGGAGCGTCCGCTTCACGACCCCCGATTAGCACGCCCGCAGCGGGCGCGGGCCCTCACTGGCGGCGCATCGACGTGGGCGGCGGCAGGGGCGTGCGCGTGGACGAGGGGCCGACCGCCGGCGGGCGCCGGCCGAGGCTGACGCCGATCACGAGCATCCCGCCCATGAAGTTCTGTCCGGCCACGAAGAACGGGTCGCCCGAGGGCGCCGCGACCTCGAGCACCGGAAGGTAGTCCGACTGCTCGCGTCGGTTGATCGACACCCGCACGTGGTTGCGTCCGTCCGCCGTGATCTCCTCGAGCACGAGCTGGATGACCCGGCCGTTCGGCAGGTCCACCGTGACGGGCACCCCCTGCGTCAGGGTGAGCGCGTGCTCGCTCCAGATGTCCATGGAGTGGAACGCGCTGAACGGCGCCTCCCGCAGCGCGCTCATGCCCGAGAGACGCGGATCGATCACGCCCGCGACCTCGCGCGCGAGGATCACGACCACCTGCGCCGGGACCGTGACCGTCGCGGTCGGCGGGGGAGCGCTCGGCGTCGTGCTCGTGGACGTGGCCGTCGGGGGCGGCTGGGCCGCCGCGCGAGACGCGAGGCCCGAGGAGGCGAGGAGCGCCAGGGCGGCCACCGCCACCGCGCGCGCGCTCGTCCTCGCTCCAGCTCGTCGCATCACGTCGTCACGCTCAGTTCGGGGCCTCGGGGGAGGGCACGACGGGGGCCTCGCCCTCGTCCTTCAGGACGTCGTCCAGCCAGACGACGGCGTAGCGCTGACCGCCCTCGCCTTCCACCGCGAAGATGGTGCCGACGTTGGTGCCGAAGTCGACGGCGAGCACCTCGGTGTAGTCGGGGGCGAGCGCGGCGACCGCGTCGTCGGCCGTCGGATCGTCGGCGGTCGGCGCGCTCGGGGCGGTGGTCTCGACCGGCGTCCGGTCCGCGACCTGCGTGGGGTCCGGGGGCTGGCCGTAGAACATCAGCAGCGCCGCGGCGGCGATCGCGAGCGCGCCGACGAAGATGCCGATCTGGCGGCGCCGTCGCGTGCTCGGCTCCTCGACCGGCGCGCGGGACGGGGGGGCGCCGCCCTCGATCGCCCGCAGCACGGGCCGCGGCCGGCGCGCGCCCTCGCTCTCGACCTCGCTCGCGGATGTGCTCGTCCCCCCGGCCACGAGCTCGGCCTCGATCGCCCGCCAGAGCGCCTCGCCGTCGATGGGCGCCTCGTCCGTGCGCGCCGCGCGCACCACGGCCCCGACCTCGCGCAGCCCCTCGAGCTTGAGGCCGAGCTCCGGGCTCGCCGCGAGCTCCCTCTCGAGGGCCTCGCGCTCCTGTGCCGACAGGTCGTCGTCGTAGAGCCGGTGGAGCCGGCGCTCGACGCTCTCGGGAGCGCCCGGCGGAGCCGGGCCGTCGTTCTCCGTGCTCATGGTGGGTGCCTTCATTCCTCTTCGATGTCCATGTCGCCGTCGACGTAGTCGGCCAGCGCGGCCTGCATCTTCTTCCGTGCGTGGAAGAGGCGGCTCATGATCGTTCCCTTGGGGACCCCGAGGACCTCGGCCATCTCCTCGTAGGACATGCCGTCGACCTCGCGAAGCAAGATCACCTCGCGGTGATAGTCGGGCAGCTCGGAGAGGGCGCCGTCGATCTTGGCGATCAGCTCGCGCCGGATCGCCGCCTTGCGCGGGTTCGAGTCGAGCATGCGCGCCAGGATCGCTTCCTCGCTGACGCCGTCCGAGTCGCGTCGGATCGCGTCGTCGTACTCGACGGGGCGGCTCGTCTTGCGGCGCCGGAGGCTGTCGATGGCGAGGTTCATGACGATCCGATAGAGCCAGGTGTAGAAGCTGGAAGTGCCCTCGAAGCTGTCGAGGTGCTTGTGCACCTTGACGAACCCCTCTTGCACGACGTCGAGCGCGTCGTGGCGGTTCTTGAGCACGCCGTACGCCACCGAGAAGGCGCGCTTGTGGTACTTGTCGAACAGGACGCGAAACGCGCCGTGGTCGCCCCCCTTCGCGCGCTCGACGAGGAGGCGATCGGCCTCCCGCTCCTCGGGCGTCGCGCGGTGACGCACGGGCACCGGACGCTCGTCTCCGAGGCCCGGGTCAGCCGCTGCGTCGTGGTCCGCGCGAGGTGGGTCCTCATCGTGGGAGTTGGACGCCGGAGGCGCATCTCCATTCAATTCCGCCCTGTCTTCGGGGCTTGCCGCGCGCTTCGAGCCGTGATCGCCCGCGATCTCCGCGTCGCCTGCGGCCGGCGCGCCAACGGGGCGCCGGGCACCCGCCGGAGCGGCGCCGGGGCGTGCCTCGGCGTCCTCGGCCGTCTCCCGCGTGGCGCGCGCCATCGGTGGAAGGTGTAGCACGGCTTGCCCATGGTTTTCCGGCCGCTCGGCCGGGGCTTCGCGACCCCGCATGGGGTACAACGCCGGGCCGTGATCGATCTCTCCACCCTGAACGCTCCCCAGCGCGAGGCGGTGCTCCACGAGCGCGGCCCGCTCGTCGTCTTCGCCGGCGCCGGGAGCGGCAAGACGCGTGTGATCACGCACCGGATCGCGCGGCTGGTCGCCGAGGTGGGCGTTCCCGCGTACCGCATCATGGCGGTGACGTTCACCAACAAGGCCGCGGCGGAGATGCGCGAGCGTCTCGATCACCTCGTGCCGGGAGGCGGGGCGCGCGAGCTCGTCGTCGGGACCTTCCACGCGACCTGTGCCCGATTGCTCCGGCGCAACGCGGACCTCGCGGGCGTCGCGAAGGACTTCGTCGTCTACGACGACAGCGATCAGAAGCAGATGATCACGCGCGTCCTGCGCGACCTGAAGTACGACGAGAAGCGCTTCCCGCCGCGGATGATCGCCTCGATCATCAACGGCGCGAAGAACGAGATGCGGGGCCCGGAGGACGTCGAGCTCGCGGGCTTCGACGCCGAGCGGATCCGCGAGGTCTTCCGGCAGTACGAGAGGCGCATGCACGCCGCGAAGGCGCTCGACTTCGGCGACCTGATCTACCGCACGGTGCGAGCGCTCGAGGCGAGCCCGACCTTCCACGAGAAGCTCGCGATGCGCTTCTCGCACCTGAGCGTCGACGAGTTCCAGGACACCAACCACGCGCAGCTGCGCCTCGTACGCGCGCTCGCGGCCGCGCACCGAAACGTGTGCGTCGTCGGTGACGACGACCAGAGCATCTACCGATGGCGAGGCGCCGACCGGCGCAACATCCTCGACTTCCGCCAGCACTACCCCGACACGCGGGTCATCAAGCTCGAGCAGAACTACCGCTCGACGAAGCGCATCCTGCGCGCGGCGCACGCGGTGATCGCGAAGAACGTCGATCGCGAGCCCAAGGAGCTCTGGACCGACAACGCGGACGGTACGCCGATCGGGGTCGTGCGCTGCGGGACCGAGCGGGAGGAGGCCGACCTCGTCGTCGCGGCGGCGCGCGAGCTCCGCAAGGAGGGACGTCCGCTCGCGGACCTGGCGGTCTTCTACCGGATCCACGCGCAGTCGCGCGTGATCGAAGAGGCGCTTCGCGCGGCGAACCTGCCCTACCGCGTCGTCGGGGGCCTGCGCTTCTACGACCGCGCCGAGATCAAGGACGTGCTCGCGTACCTGCGCGTGATCGCGGCGCCCGAGGACGACGTGTCGCTCCTGCGCATCCTGAACGTTCCCGCGCGCGGGATCGGCAAGACCACGATCGAGCGCCTGATGGACGCGGCGTCGACGCGCGGCACGAGCCTCTGGGCCGCCATCGGGGAGGCGGCCGACGAGAAGCCGGCGAGCGCGCTCGCTCGCTTCCGCGAGCTGATCGAGGCGCTCCGGAAGGAGCAGCCGACGCTCTCGCTCGGAGGGCTCGCGGCGCGGGTGCTCGAGGCGACGGGCTACGAGGACGTGTTGCGGCGCGAGGACACGCCGGAGGCCGACTCGCGCCTCGAGAACCTCGCCGAGCTCGTCGGCTCGATGGAGCAGCTGGAGGAGGGCGAGCTGGACCCCGAGCTGCCCGCGCTCACGCAGTTCCTCGAGCGCGTCACGCTCGACAACGAGAAGCCCGCGGACGGGTCGCAGAAGGACTCGCTCACGCTGATGACGGTGCACGCGGCCAAGGGCCTCGAGTTCCGCGTCGTGCTCGTGCTCGGGATGGAGGAGCAGCTCTTCCCGCTGCGCACGGACGAGGAGGGCGGCGTCGAGGAGCTCGAGGAGGAGCGCCGCCTCGCTTACGTCGCGATGACGCGGGCGCGAGAGAAGCTCGTGCTCTCGCACGCGGTCAGCCGCTACGTCTTCGGCCAGCCGCGCTCGGCGCCGCGCAGCCGCTTCGTGGACGATCTGCCGCCGGGCGACGTCGCGTGGATCGGGGCGGCGCCGACGCGCGCGCCGATGCCGCGCCCCGGCTGGGAGGCACCGCTCGGCGCGCGGCGCGAGAGCTTCGGCGGCTCGCTCCGCGGCGTCGCGCGCGGCGGCGCCCACGCCGGTGAGACGGTGATCGATCGCTCCGAGGGCGACGCGACGGGCATCCACGCCGGCATGCGCGTCAAGCACGTGCGCTACGGCATCGGCCGCGTGAAGCGCGTCGAGGGAGGCACGCCGCCCAAGGTCGTGGTGGTGTTCCCGGACGAGGGCGAGAAGCAGATCGTGGCGAGCTACCTCGAGCCCGCCTGAGCGCGCGGCGCTCTCGCTCCGGGCTCCCTCTCCCCGCGACGCGCGCGACGCAGGGAGAGGGAGCCGAGCCGAGAACGTCCTGAGAGAAGTGGGCGACGTCGAGATGTGGAGTCACATCAGTGGCGGAAAGCCACGTACGCGAGCGCCGCGCCGAGCAGGCAGCAGAGGCCGAGCAGGAGCACGACCATCGCGCCGAGCGCGAACATCATCGTGCGCGTCTGCTTGTTGGTCTCGGTGAGGCGCGCGATCTCCGCCTGGCCTCCGCCCGCGAGGCCGGCGGCGCTCGCCGCGCCCTGGGCCCGGCCGCGCGTCTCGGCGGACTCCACGGCCATGTCGAGCGTGCGCTGTCCGTACTGCTTCGGCGCCGGCGTCCTGCCCTGGGGCGCCGGCGAATTCCCGCCACCCGTCCACACCGGCGGCGGCGGATCCACGCCTGCGGCCGTGGGCGGCGCCATGTCGATCGCCGGACCGATGGGCGTGGCGGGCGCCGTCGGCTGCGCGCCGCGGATCGCGCCCGCGGGGATCGCGCCCTGCACGATCTCGACCTTCACGCGCGGGCCGCCGGTGCCGAACTCGATCTCGTCGTTGTTCTCGAGCGAGTGCCGCTGGATCGGCCGCCCGTTGACGAGCGTCCCGTTGCGACTGCCGGCGTCCACCAGCACCCAGCGCTGACCCTCCCGGCGGATCTCCGCGTGGTTCCCCGACGCGTCGAGATCGGCGTGCGGGTCGAACGCGAGGTCGTTCGTCGGCAGGCGGCCGCAGCGGACGACCTCCTGGTCGAACTCGCGCACGCGGCCCGCGTGAGCCCCGAACGTCTGCGTCAGCCGGATCACGACGGCGGCCTCAGGGCGCCGGCGCGCCGACCGGCGGCGGCTCGCCCTCGGGGAGGTCGGCGCCCGTGGGGATCGCGCCGGAGGGATCCGGAGCCGAGGGCGGCGCGAGATCGGAGGGCGGCATCGGCGCGAGGTCCGTCGCCGGCAGGGGTGGCTCCGCCGCGACGAGGGACACCACGGTCCCACCCGACGTCAGCGTGACGTCCGCGCTCGCGAGAACCTCACCTTCGCGCCGCGCCTCCACGTGGTGATCGCCCGGGTCGACGGTCACGTGCATGTCGTCGCTCAGCGCGCCGCGCGACACCCCGTCGACGTAGAGCGTCGCGTCCGGGAGGTTCGAGAGCACGTGCAGGTTCGTCGCCACCACGCGGGGGTGCGTCCCCGTGCCGTGCGTCAACGTCGTCGTGCGCGACTCGGGCGCGCTCGACTGGGCCTCGCCCCCCGAGAAGAGCAGGACGGCGATCCCGACGAGCACGATCACGACCAGGAGCACGCCGATGAGCAGCGCGCGGTTGCCGCCAGGGTCGCTCGGCTGCGCCGCCGCCGTCGTGGCGCCGTCGTGCTTCACGTCGCTACCGGGCTTGGGCCCACCGCTCTTGATGGTCGTGGCGCGCGGTGCCGGATCCGGATCCTTGGGATCCTCGGGCGGCAGCGGGTACTGCATGTACGCGACCTTGTCGTCGGGCGAGGCGACCTTGAGGTCTTCGCCGTCGAACTCCGCCAGCACGACCGTGATGTTGTCGTGGCCGCCGCCGGCGTTCGCCATCGCGATGAGCTGGTTGGCGCACTCGATCAGGTCGCGCGACGTCTTCACGACCTCCTTGATCATGTCGCCGTGAACGAGGCCGCTGAGGCCGTCCGAGCACATGAGCAGGCGGTCACCTCGGCGCAGCTCGAGGAAGGTGAGATCGACCGTGACTTCCTCGGTCGTGCCGAGCGCCTGCAGGATGATGTTGGAGTGCTCGAAGGCCTCGGCCTCTTCCTCGGTGAGCTGCCCGGCCTCGATCAGCTGGTTGACCAGCGACTGGTCCTTCGTGATGAGCGAGAACTGGTCGCTGCCGTCCGGGAGGTGCCGGAGCACGTACGCGCGGCTGTCGCCGACCTGGCCGACGAAGAGCGTCTTGTCGATGAGACCGGCGACGGTGGACGTGGTGCCCATGCCGCGCCGCGAGCGATCCATCTTCGCGGCGGCGAAGATTCGTGAGCCGGCCTCCTCGATGGAGCGGACCAGCCGGCGTGCGAAGTGATCGCGGTCGCGCGGCGCGCCGCCGTTCTGCATCATCTCGTGGATCGTGTCGACGGCCATCTGGCTGGCGACCTCGCCGGCCGCAGCGCCGCCCATGCCGTCGCAGACCGCGAAGAGGGTCCCCGCGCCCTCGATCTTCGTATGCAAGATCGACGCGCCGATGCCGCGCTTCTGCTGCGCGAGGTCGACGACCAGGAAGTTGTCCTCGTTGTGCTCGCGGACGAGCCCCACGTCGGTCCGGCCGAAGTAGTCCACCGCGATGCCGGGCGGCGTGGGCTTCGTCTGCTCGGGCCCCGCGCCGACGAGCGCGTGCTTGGCGGTCGTCTTCTCGTTCTCCTCGGCCGTGCTCTGGCCGGCGGTCGGCTCGGCCGGCTTGGGCTCGGCCGGCTTCGGCTCGGCCGGCTTGGGCTCGGAAGGCTTGGCATCCGCCGCGGTCGCGTCCGCCACGGTCGCGTCCTCTGCTGCCGCCGGGGGCGGCTCCGTCGGCGCCGCTTCCTTCGCCGTCGGAGCGGCGGGCGAACGCGCGTCGCCCACGCGCTCCGTGGTCACGACGGCCACCGCGGCCCCGGGCGGCAAGCCTCCGTCGTCGAGGGTCTTGTCCTCGCTGAATGTGACCTCGGGGTCCGGGGCCTTCGCCTTCGGGGCCTCGCGCTCGAAGGGCGCCGTGTCCTCGCGCTTCTTCTCGGCGCCCGCTCCCGCAGGCGCGGCGGGCGGCGCCGAGGCGGGAGCCGTCGGCTTGGCGTCCGACTTCGCCTCGGCCGGTACGCGCGCGTCGCTCTGGGACTTCTCCACCTCGGCGAGCGCGGCGACCACGGCGTCGGTCAACGACGACGCGCTCGGGCGTCCCGACGTCGAACCGCTGCTGGGTCGTGCCGACTTCGACTTGCTCATGCGCCCGCCCCGGGAGCCCGATCGTACCGGAAGAGATGCCTTCCGACCCGAAACTGATCACCGGGCTTCAGGGTGCGCTCTCCCCGCACGCGGATGGCCGTCCCGTTCGAGCTCCCGAGATCCTTCAGCCCGAAGCGACGGGTCGTGCGGTCGTACGTGATCGACGCGTGTCGGCGCGACATGAAGGGGTCGTCCGTGCAGACGATGTCGCCCTGCTCGCGGCCCACGACCGTCTCGTCCCTGTAGAGATAGTGGACGTCGCGCGCGATGCCCTCGGTGGTGTACTGCACGAGGCGCGCGACGCGCGGAACCTCGGGCGTGCCGAACACGAGCACGCCTCGGAGCATCGCCGGCCCGAGCGGCGCTTCGGTCTCGGGGAGCACCTCGAAGCGCATGACCTGCTGTCCGAGCAGCAAGAAGTCGCCGTCCGCGAGCTCGACCGGATCGCGCAGCCGGACGTAGACGCCGTTGATGCTGTCGAGGTCGCGGACGATCAGCCCGTCCTTCTTCACGTGCAGGCGGGCGTGTCGCGGCGAGAGATAGGGGTCGTCGCCGAGCTGGATCTGCCCCTCGCTGCGGCCGATGTCGGTCTGTTCGTCGACGAGCGTGTGCGAGCGGCCGTCCGAACCGTCCTTGAGGATCGCGACCAGGACGCCGAGCACGACCCCACGATCCGGCGCGGCGATCGCAGCCTGCTCGAGCTGCGTGCGATCGCGCGCGGGAGGCGCCGCCGGCGCAGGAGCCGGCGCAGGAGCCGGCGCAGGAGCCGGCGCAGCATTGCCGAACGCGTACGCGGCGACCGCGGCGCCGACGGAAGGCGCCGCGGGCGGGGCGGGCGCGGCGCCACCCGCGTCGGAGTAGCGCGCGCCGCAGAACTTGCAGAACTCGGCCCCGGCGTCACCAGCCGATCGGCACCGCCAGCACACCGGCGGGCTCGCGCGGGGAGGCGCCGGCGCAGCCGCAGCGGCCGGCGCGGCCTGCGGGGCGGCCGCGAGCGGGTTGCCGCAGTTGTTGCAGAAGCGCATGTGCGGCGGGTTCTGCGTCCCGCAGCGCGAGCAGGGGCCGGGGCCCATCGCCGCGACGGGCGCGGCGACCGGTGCCGCCGGCGCAGGCGGATACGCGCCGTAGCCCTGCGGCGCACCGAACGGCGCGGGCGCAGCGGCGTTGCCGCGGGCGAGACCGGTCGGCGGCGTCGGCAAGGCCTGCGGGCGCTCTCCGGGCGCGAGCTCGCCGAGGCGCTGACCGCAGTCCTGGCAGTACAGACTGCCCGACGGGTTCACGCGTCCGCAGTTCTTGCATTGCATCGTCGAGGCGTATGGAACCCCGGCGGCGCTCCGTACGTCAAGGATGGAGCGAAGTGATCCCGCGGGTTTCGCGCGTCCAGACGTGGGTCCCCGCGTCGGCGTGGACGAGCTGGAACCCGAGGCCCGGCAGGGCGGCCTCGAGCGCGGCGAAGTTCTCGTCGCGCTCGGTCGTGGGCACGAACGCGGCGTCGAGCTGGTAGCGGTCCACGATCTCGGCGATCCGCTCGCCCCGGCGCAGGGCCAGGTAGTCGTCGAAGACGCCTGCGCGCGCGTAGAGATCGAAGCGCGAGTCGATGAACACCTGGCGACGCGGCAGGTGCCAGAGGAGGTATCCCCCGTCCTCGAACGTGTTGAAGGCGCGAGGCGGCACGACGTGCGAGCGCGCCCAGCGGACGACCCCCTCCGGGTAGCTCTGCCGCACGTCCGTCGCGAGCTCGCGTGACGAGGGCGTCCGGACGAAGACCAGGAGCGCGGCCAGCCCTAGCATCAGGCGCACCGCACCGGCCGACGGGAGCACGGCCGCGAATCTGGCGCGTGCGAGCCCCCGCGCGAGCACGGGGATCGCCACGAACGCCGCGACGGGCAAGAAGCGCTGGTGCCTCGCCGCCATCGACACGCCGAGGAGCAGGAGCGCCGCGTCGAGCGGGTAGACCCGAGGTGCCGTGACCGTCAGGACGAGCGTCAAGCCGGCCAGCACGACGAGCGCGAGGTTCACCGGCTCGGTGTAGTCGGGCGGGAACCACTCGATGATCTCGCGCATGCGATCGCCGAGGCCGACGACGTGCACGAAGGGATAGAGCGCGCCGTCGACGCCATCGGGGCGCAGGAGCGCCGCCAGCGGCGAGCCCAGCGCCGCGATCGCGAGGGCACGCGCAGAGCCCCTCGGGAGCTCCTCGCCCGCCATCACGCCTCGCGCCGCGCGCGAGCCGATCACGCCGAGCACGATCGCATGGAGCCAGAGCACGGCGAGGCCGAGCGGCCACGAGGGATGCACGTTGGCCCACACGACGAAGAGCAGAGGCAGCCAGGCCAGCCCACGGGCGTCTCCGGCGCGGAGCGCGAACATGCGCTCGAGCAGGATCGCCAGGCAGACGTCGCCCAGCACGAGCGGACGCATCGGCAGGTGTACGGCGGCCGGCCACGCCAGCAGGATCGTGGCGAGCGCCGCGGCGACGGGCGGGGCGACGGACGTCGCGGCGCGCCCGAGCGCGGTGAAGCAGACGGCGATCGCCGCGAGCGTGAGCAGCGTCGTGCCCGCCAGGCCGAGGCTCTCCCACGCAGCCGCGAAGGCGAGCTCGCCGAGCCACTCGGGCGGCGACCACGTGATCCCGTCCGTGCTGAACGCGAAGGGGTCGGCGCGCGGGAACCCACGCTCGAAGACCCGGCGCGCGATCGCGAGGTGCCAGAAGAGGTCGTTCGGGACCGCGAGACCTCCGGCCGCGATCGCCGTGGCCAGCAGCACGGCGCTCCCCGAGATCCCGCGCTCCACGCGCCGCGCCGCCGGTCCGCTCGCCACGGTGGGAGAATAGACCGAGTGGCTTTTCAAGCGCCTTTGCGTTCGGTTAGCATGCGCGTCCGTGCCGGACGGAACCGTCCGCGTCCAAGGAGACTCCGATGAGCGATCAGCAGGCCAAGTACCTCGACACGTTTCCGGCGTGGCTCCGTGCCCTCGGTGAGGACGCGGAGAAGCTGGGCAGCGTGCTCGAAGGCGGCGGGCTGAGCGACGGCGCGCGCGAGGCGGTCGCCGGCGGCCTCAACTACCTCTTCAAGTCGCTCGACCTGATCCCCGACGGCATCGACGACATCGGCTATCTCGACGATGCCTTCGTGCTGCGTGTCGCGGCCGATCTGGCGGTCGCGGCGGACGACGGCAAGGGCGGCGCGGACGCGCTGCGCGCGATCGGGCCCCTGGCGAACGACGCCGACGTCGTGCGCGAGTTCCTCGGCAAGGACTACGCTCGGCTCGAGTCCTACGTGAAGGGGCTGAAGAAGGGCGCGGCGCGCGGACGCAGCGTCGCCGACATCCTCGGCGACGCCTCGGTGCGCGGCGACTTCCTCAGCGACGTGCGAGGGTTCGGCAAGACGTACGAGCCGCCCAGCTTCGCGCGCGAAGAGCGGAACTTGATCAAGCTCAAGGCGTTCTTCGACGCCAAGCTCCCGAAGTGATCACGTGCTACGAGGCCACCCGATGAACCGTCGCGATCTCCTCGCCGCCTCCGCCAGCGCTGCCGCCGCCAACGCCGTCTGGGCACTCACCGGCTGCGGTGCCCAGTCCACGGGAACGCCCGTCGAGCATCCGCCCTCGCAGCACCTGGCGCCCATCGACGACCTCGTCGCGCGCGCGTCGGAGTGCGCGCTCGCGTGCGAGCTCTGCGTCGCGCGCTCGGTCGAGCACGCCGGGATGGGCATGGCCGACATGGCCGCGTGCGCGCGGCTCTCGCGCGAGTGCGCGGAGCTGTGTCGCGCCGTGATCGTGCTCGCGACCGCGGGCTCGTCGCGGCTGCCCGACCTCGCGCGCATCTGCGCGGCGGCCTGCGACGAGTGCGCAGCGCAGTGTCAGACCCACGCGACGATGGAGCCCGCGTGCGCGCGCTGCGCCGAGATCTGCCCCGCGTGCGCGAGCGCCTGCCGCGCCGCCGCCGCGTAGCGCCTACAGAACGCCTCTGCGCTCCTGGTCGCGCTCGATCGAGCGGAAGAGGGCGCCGAAGTTCCCCTCTCCGAACGAGAGGTGGTTCCTGCGCTGGATCAGCTCGAAGAAGATCGGGCCGATCAGGTTGCGGGTGAAGATCTGGAGCAGGTACCCCTCGGGGTCGCCGTCCACGAGGACCTGGGCGCGCTCGATCGCTGCGCGATCCTCCACGACGCCCGGAACACGGTCGAACACGCTCGCGTAGTACTCCCGATCGATGTCGAGCGTCGGGACGCCCGCCTCGCGCAGCCCCTCGAGGCTCGCGAGCAGATCGTCCGAGAGCAACGCGAGGTGCTGGATGCCCGCGCCCTTGTACTCGCGCAAGTACTCCTCGATCTGCGACTTGCTCTCGGTGCCTTCGTTGATCGGGATGCAGAACTTCCCGCAAGGCGAGCGCAGCGCGTACGAGAAGAGGCCGGTCTTGGCGCCGTGGATGTCGAACGTGCGCACGTCCGTGAAGCCGAGCACGTCGCGGTAGAACGCGCGCCAGGTCGCGAGCGTGCCCTTCGGCACGTTGTTGGTGAGGTGGTCGATCACCGTGAACCCGCGGGTCTTCACGATCTTCGGCTTGAGGTCCGGAACGAAGCGGTCCTCGATGACGCGGGCGTTCTTCTGCACGAAGTAGAGGAGCGAGCCCCCGATCCCCTCGATCGCCGGCGTCCCCGGCAGGATCGAGGCGCCCTCCCAGCGCTTGCCGCCGCGCCGCACGGCCTCTTCCACGGCGCGCTGCGCGTCCTCGACCCACCAGCCCATCGAGGGGATGGACGGGCCGTGCTCCTTCGCGAAGCGCGCGGAGAACGTGTCCCGCTCGCGGTTGACGAGGAATCGGCACTCACCCTGCGTCCAGAGCTCCACGGCGGCGCGCTTGTGCCGGAGCGTGCGGCTGAAGCCGAGCGCGGCGAAGATCGCGCCGAGGTGGTCGGCGCCCAGCTCGCTCGGCGCCGCGAATTCCACGAACGCGATGCCGTCGATGCCGATCGGATTCGCCACCGGAGCGCTCGGCGCGGCCGAGCCGGTCCTGCTCGAGAGATCCGTCATCAGCCCTTCTCCTGCCAGCTCTTCCAGTAGTCCTCGCGCTCGACGCGCGCTGCGGCGCTCACCGGAGAGAGCGGGGCGCGCGAGTCGATCATCACCGCGACCTCGTCGGTGCGCTCCTTGGTGGCCGCGGCCTTCACCGCGCCGGGCTGGGGCCCGTGGTGGATGCCGGCCGGATGGAACGTGACCATCCCCGCGCCCACGCCCGCGCGGCTGAAGAAGTTGCCGCGGTGGTAGAAGAGCACCTCGTCGTAGTCGACGTTCGAGTGATAGAAGGGGACTCGCAGAGCGAGCGGATCGCCCGTCTCGAGCGGTCGCGGCAGGAACGTGCAGATCACGACCCCGCCGGCGACGAAGGTCGCGTGGGCCGTCGGGGGAAGGTGGTAGCGCTCGCTCGTCACCGGACGGATGTCCTTCACGTGGAGGCGAAAAGGCGCGAGGTCACCCTTCCAGCCGGCGGTGTCGAGCGGGTCGAAGGGGTAGAAGACGTGCCCGATCGCGCCGCCGCGCTGCACGCGCAGCTCGTGCTCGTGGCCGGCGCGCGGGGGCGGCATCGCGGCCACGTCCGGGACCTCGCAGAGCTCGGGATCGAAGAGCGCGTGGCGGCCGAGCAGGCCTCGATCGGGGATCTTCACCTCGGCGGCCGTCTCGACGACCAGCACGGACGTGTGGTCGGCGGGGTCGAGGCGATAGGTCACGCCACGCGGCACGACGAGGTAGTGCCCGGTCTCGTAGCTCATCGCGCCGAAGTCGCTCTCGAAGCGGCCACGGCCCTGGTGGACGAAGAGCACCTCGTCCGCGTCGGCGTTGCGGAACGCGTAGGGCATCACGCTCGTGAGGCGGGCGAACGAGAGGCGCACGCCCTCGCCCTCGAGGAAGGCCTCGCGCGCCGCGACCCAGTCGCCGCCTGGCAGCCCGAGCTCGCTCGCCTGGTACGCGCGGGGGCGGAGCGCTCCCTCGATGCGCGTCCAGCCCACCGGGGCGTGGCGGCGGTAGAGGTGGCTCGCGCGGCCGAAGAAGCCGTCTCGTGCGATCTCCTCCTCGAACGTGCCCTCGGGCACGGCGACGTGGGCTTGGCGGGCGACCGTTCCGCGGACGTGGCTCGTCATGCAATTCCCAGTACCCGCGACCGGGGGTCTCGTAAACTGAAGGCATGAGAACATCTCGTTCGAAGAACCGGAACGGTCGGTGACGGGCCTCACCCTCGACCAGCTCCGTGTGCTCGACGCGATCGAGCGCCGCCAGAGCTTCACCGCCGCCGCCAAGGAGCTCGGCGTGGCCACGAGCGCCGTGAGCTACGCGGTCGCGGGCCTCGAGCGCGCGCTCCGCCTGCGGCTCTTCGATCGGACCGGCCACCGGGCGGAGCTGACCGACGAGGGTCGGCGCGTGCTGGAGTCCGGCCGCAGCGTGATCGAGCGGGCCGCCGAGCTCGAGGTGCTCGCGCGCGCGCTGAAGGACGAGTGGGAGCCGCGGCTCGGGATCGTCGTGGACGGGTGCCTTCCCATGCAGCCGATCCTCGCCGCGGTGCGGCGCTTCTCCCGCGCCGCGCTGCCGACGCACGTGCAGCTCCGCGTCGAGCACCTCGGCGGCGTGCGTGAGCGCTTCGCGTCGGCGCGCGCCGACCTCATGCTCGCGCTCGACCTCGCGGGCGACGATCGGCTCGTCACTCGTGCGCTGCCGCCGGTCGAGATGCGCCTGGTCGTCCATCGCGCCCACCCGCTCGCCAAGCTGCGCGGGGTCGATCGTGCGGAGCTCGCCAAGCACGTCGAGCTGGTGGTGGACGACAGCGCGCAGCACGGCGCGCCCGGGCGCCTCGCACTCGGCTCTCCCCACGTGATGCGCGTGAGCGACTTCGCGATGAAGCGTCTCGCGCTGCTCGAGGGCGTCGGCTACGGCTGGATGCCCTCGCACATCGTCGGCGCCGACGTCGCGGCCCGCGCGCTCGTGCCGGTCCGCTTCGTCGAGGGGGGCAAGCACGTCTTCGCGCCCCAGCTGGCCTGGCGCCGGACCCTGCCGCTCGGGCGAGCAGCCCGCCGTTTCGTCGAGCTCTTCGCCGAGGAGACGATCGCGGCGCGGACCCGGACCGGCGTGCGCGGGCGCCGCCGGTGAATCACGATTCAGTCACGGCCGCGCTGTGGACACACGCCGCGCAGCGTCGTAATCAGGGCACGCCATGAACCCGATCCTCATGACGGTCATCTTCCTGGGCACGCTGGGGATGTTCGCGTGGAGCGCCCAGCGCCGCACGCGCCTCTTGCTCGTCGGGGCGCCGGACGCGGAGCTCTGGCCCCTGGATCGCGCGCTCGATCTCGACGCCCTCCAGAAGCGCGTCGAGAACGTCCTGGTCTACGCGCTCGGCCAGAAGAAGATGGCCAACAACCCGCGCTACTCGGCCGCGGGCGTCGCTCACATCGCGATCTTCGCCGCGTTCCAGATCCTGCTCCTCAACACCCTCGTGCTCTGGGGTCGCGCGTACGACGAGAGCTTCGACTTCTTCGGGCTGGTCGCCGACGACAACGTGGTCGGGCAGATCTACTCGCTCGTCAAGGAGCTGATCGTCTTTCTCTGCATCGTCGGCTGCGGCGTCTTCTACTACTACCGCCTCGTCCGTCGCGAGCCGCGCATGACGCTCTCGGGCGAGGGCCTCTTCATCCTCTTCATCATCTCCTCGATGATGGTGGCCGACTTCGTCTACGTCGGCGGCCGCTTCGCGCTCCGGGGCGAGACGGGCTGGCACTGGTACGAGCCCATCGGCTCCGCGCTCGGGCTCTGGTTCGCGCACATGGGCCACGGCACGCAGCTCGCGCTCGAGCACGGCGGCTTCTGGTGGCACGGCACCTGGGTGCTCCTCTTCCTCAACATCCTGCCGTACAGCAAGCACTTCCACATCATCACGTCGCTGCCGAACGTGTTCGCGCAGAAGCTCGACGCGCGCGGCAAGCTCCCCGACGTCGACGACATCGAGGGCAAGATCGAGCGCGAGGAGCCCATCGGCGTCGGCAAGATCGAGCACCTCGATCAGAAGCAGATCCTCGATCTCTACACGTGCACCGAGTGCGGCCGCTGCTCGGACAACTGCCCGGCGTTCACGACGGGCAAGAAGCTCTCGCCCAAGCACCTCACGCTCGCGCTCCGCGACCACCTCTACGATCTCGAGGAGCACTTCCTCGGCAACGCGGGGATCGAGGCGCCCGACGCGAAGAAGGACGCGCACGCGAGCGTGCACGGCGATCCGCCGGAGGGCGCGTACTTCCGCAAGGCCGAGCCCGTGCAGCTCGTCCCCGACATCGTGGCGCCCGAGGTCATCTGGGCGTGCACGACGTGCCGCGCCTGCGAGGAGCAGTGCCCGGTCAACATCAGCTACGTCGACAAGATCGTCTCGATGCGCCGCGCCGAGATGATGGTGAAGAACGAGTTCCCGAAGGACTTCCAGAAGGCCTTCAAGGGGATGGAGACGAACGGCAACCCCTGGAACCTGCCCGCGATGGACCGCGGCAGCTGGGCCAAGGGGCTCGAGGCCGAGGGCGTCGAGGTCCGCTTCCTCGCCGATCACCCGGACGCCGAGGTCGTGTACTGGGTCGGCTGTGCGGCCGAGTACGACGACCGGGCCAAGAAGATCGCGCGCGCCGTCGCGAAGCTGCTCGACCACGCGGGTGTCGACTGGGCGGTCATGGGCTCGGACGCGACGTGCACCGGGGATCCGGCGCGCCGCGCGGGCAACGAGTACCTCTTCCAGACGCTCGCGCAGGCGAACGTGGAGACGCTCAACGGCCTCGGCGCAGACAAGAAGACGATCCTCACGGCGTGCCCGCACTGCTTCAACACGCTGAAGAACGAGTACCCGAGCTTCGGCGGCAAGTACGACGTCGTGCACCACTCCGAGTACCTGAACGGGCTCGTCGCGCGCGGCGCGCTCAAGCCCGTGAAGGAAGTCGTGGCCAAGGTCGCCTACCACGACAGCTGCTACCTCGGCCGCTACAACGACGTGTACGAGGCGCCCCGCCAGATCTTGCGCGCGATCCCGGGCGTGACGCTCGTCGAGGTCGAGTACTGGAACAAGCAGAAGGGCCTCTGCTGCGGCGCGGGCGGCGCGCAGTACTTCAAGGAGGAGGAGCACAGCCACGGGCCGAGCGGCGGCCGCGTGAACAAGAAGCGCACGCTGCAGCTCCTCGACACCGGCGCCACCAAGGTCGCCAGCGGCTGCCCCTTCTGCATGACGATGATCTCGAACTCGCTCGACGACATCCGCGCCGAGCGCGAGGACGACGGCGAGAAGATCGAGAACCTCGACCTCGCCGAGCTGCTCGACCGAAGCGTCGACTACGCGTCGCGCGCGCACGACGACGACGCCGCCGCGGAGTGACGTCGCCGCGCCGGCTCAGGTGAGGCGTGGGCTGGTGTCGACGCGCAGGATCGTGTGCATGCGCACCGTGTCGCCCGAGTCGCAGAGCGCGAGGCACGCGAGCACCACGCCGCGCGTCGCCGGCTGGCTCTGCGAGATGCGCGTCGCCGGGTCCTTGAAGAGGATCTGCTCGTAGGTCGTCTCGGGGCTGAGCTCGAGCGAGCGATCGGCGTAGATGATCCGGGTGTTCTCGTCGCAGACGAGCGGCATCGAGAGTGGCTGCCAGCTCGGCGGCCCGCCGAAGAGCGGCGTGATCATCATCTCGAGCGGCAGGATGCTGACGCGGTGGCCGACGGGGATGGGCACGTAGAGCGGCAGGTCGAGGATCTGGGACATGGTCGGAGGATAGCGAGTTGCCTCGGCCGGCGGATCCCGCGACCATCGAGCTCGCGTGCTGCTCCTGCTTCAGACGACCACGTCGCATGGCGCCGACCTGCCGGGCGGCTACGGCGTGGCGCTCGCGCAGTCGCTGCTCGCGCTCGTCGCGGTCTGCATCCTCGCGTGGGTCGTCCTGCGCTGGAGCGCGGGGCGCGGGCTCGGCTCGCTCGGCGGTGGGCAGCGGATCCGGGTGATCGAGCGCGCGCACCTCGACGCGCGGCGCACGCTCTACCTCGTGCAGATCGGGGAGCGGGCGTTCCTGGTCGGCGCGGGCGAGTCGGGCGCGCCCTCGCTGCTCGCGGAGCTCCCCGCGAGCGAGCTACCGCCCGCCAGGCCGGGGGTCCGCTTCGCCGACGTCCTGAAGGGGCGCGTGGCGCGCGCTGACCGGCTCGCCGAGGAAGCGGTCCGAGAAGACGACCAGCGCGATCCAGGCGAGGTCCGCGAAGAGTAGGTGCAGCATCTGCATCGGGACCGGCGCGAGCATCACCAGGTTCACGACGCCGCAGGCGATCTGGGCGAGCTGGGTCACCACGACGGCGATCGCGCTGCGCTTGAGCAGGGGGCTCGGGCTGCCCAGGGTGGCGGTCCCCGCGACCCCCGCGAGCACGAGCGCCGTCAGCGTGGCCATGAGCGGGTGGATCACCCGCAGCCGCACGAGGAAGTGCGCCGTCGGCGAGGCGTCCTGCGCGAGGCCGCTCGCCAGCGACTCGGCGGGGAAGAGCGTGTCGCCGAGCGCGGTGATCGCCCCCGCGATGCCGACGACGACGGAGAGGCCGACCGCGAGCGCGACGAGGCGCCTGCGGGCCGCGCTCGGGGCAGCGGGGCGCGCGACGCCGGACGCGCGAAGGGCCGTGATCACGAGCACGACCAGCAGGAAGAACGTGTTCGTCAGGTGCGCGGCGACGGAGAACGTCCGCTCTGCCGACGCGTCCGTCCCGACGTAGCGCAAGAGCACGATGATCGCACCGACCGCGCCCTCCATCAGCTCGAGGACGACGACCCACACGGCGGCACGCCTCACGCTCGAGCCCGCCGGCGTCGCCTGGCGCGCCGCGAGGTAGAGGACGAGCGCGAGGATCAGCGCCGCGCCGCTCGTCACGCGGTGCGTGAGCTCGATGAGCGTCGCCACGCTCGGCGAGCGCGGCACGACCTCCCCGTTGCAGAGCGGCCAGTGCGCCCCGCAGCCGGCGCCCGACCCCGTGGCGCGCACGAAAGCGCCCCAGAGGATGACGAGCACGTTGTAGGCGAGCGTGGCCCACGCGAGGCGTGCCAGCCGTGGCGTCGGGGTGGTCATCCGGCGAGCGAGGCGTCCGCCCCGGAGCGCTCGCTGTCAAGCGAGCAGGGCGCGAAGTCCGCTACGATGTGGCCGTGCGTCTCGCCCCCGTCGCCCTGGCCCTGCTCGTCCTCGCGGCCTGCGGAGCGGCCGCCTCGGACGCCGCGTTCGACGACACGACCGTCTCGGCGCCGGCGACGGACAGCGCGGCGTTCCTCCTCGAGGTCGGCGGCAGCCTCGTCGATGTGCTCGCGCGCCCTGCAGAGAGCCTCGACGCGCTCGAGGCGGCGCGGCGCACGGCCCGGGGCGTCGAGCGCCTGCGCGCGCAGCGGGACCTCGCGCGCGCCCACCTCTTCGCCGCCGAGATCACCGAGGGCCGCGAGCAGCGAGCGCACTTCCGCGAGATGAACGAGCTGACGACGACCGACACACGCGTCCGCGACGAGGCGCTCGCGGCGGACCTCGACTTCCTCGGCGTGTGGGCCGCGTGGCGCGCCGGGCAGCGCAACGCCGAGGGCCGCGCGAGCCGCTTCATCGCGCACCACGAGGCGAGCCGGGATCTGGTGCTCCTCGCGTGGCTCGTTCGCGGCGAGATCGCCTTCGAGGCCGAGCGCTGGGACGACGCGCTCGAGGACTTCCGCGCCGTGCTCGGCCGCCTCGGGCACCCGCTCTATGCCTTCGCGCTCTACCGGAGCGCGCGCGTGTGGCACGAGCAGGGGCGTGACGAGGACTCGCAGCAGGCGCTGCGCGAGGTGCGTGATCTCGGCTGCGCGACCGACGCGAACGCGCCGACGCTCCACATCGCGCTCGCCGCCACGCACGCGCTCGCCGAGACCACCGCGCCGGATCGAAGCGGCCGCGAGCGCCCGGCGAGCTGCCCCGCGGAGGGCGCTGCCACGACGGCCGGCCCGCTCGAGGACGAGCGCCCGCCCGTCCTTCAGTAGAGAACGGTGCTACGAAGCCCGCGATGTCCGCCGACGTCGCGATCCTGGGTCACGGCCGCTTCGGCCGCGCGCTCGCCGAGCTCGCGGAGGACGCGGGGCTCGCCGTGCGCGCGCTCGATCCCGGCGCCGAGGTGCCCGAGGCCCGCCGCGCGGAGAGCCTCGCCGCGCTGATCGCCGACGCGCCGCTCGTGGTGATCGCGGTGCCCGTGCCCGCGATGCCGGCGGCGCTCGCGTCGATCGCGCCGCTTCTCCGCCCCGAGCAGCTCGTCATGGACGTGGGCAGCGTGAAGGTGCTGCCGGTGCAGGCGATGAGCGCCGCGCTCGGCGAGCGCATCCCGTGGATCGCGACGCACCCGCTCTTCGGGCCGACGAGCCTCGCGCTCGCGGAGCGACCGCTCCGCGTCGTGATCTGCCCGAGCGCGGCGCACCCGACGGCGGCGACGCGCGCGCGGGCCTTCTACGAGCGCCTCGGTTGCTGGACGATCGAGCAGGACGCGCACGCGCACGACAAGGCGATGGCCGAGACCCACGCGCTCGCGTTCTTCGTCGCCAAGGGCATGCTCGACGCGGGCGTCGACACGCGCGTGCCCTTCGCGCCGCCCTCGTTCCAGGCCATCGCGCGGACCGTGGACGTGGTGCGGGGCGACGCCGGGCACCTCTTCGCGGCGATCTGCGCCGACAACCCGCACGCCGGCGACGCGCGACGGCGCCTGCTCGACGCGCTCACCGCGGTGAACGCCGCGCTCGGCGAGCCCGCGCACGACACGATCGCGATCGCGCCCGCGCCGGCCTCGAGCGCGCCCGCGTCGCCCGAGCTCGCGAACACCCGGGACCGCATCGACGAGCTCGACCAGGAGATCGTCGCGCTCCTCGGCCGCCGCGCGGAGCTCTCGCGCCGCGCGATGAAGGCCAAGCAGCGCCTCGGCCAGCCGCTCTACGATCCCGAGCGCGAGTCGCGCATGCTCGCCGCGCGCCGCGCCCTGGCCGACGAGCGGGGCATCGACGCGGAGTCCGTCGAGGACGTCTTCCGCGCGATCCTCCGCTTCTCGCGCCGCGTCCAGGGCTGAGCGAGGAGAGCGGCGACCGAACGATCTCACCCGGGTCGCGCCGGAGGTGTGCCACTTCGCCCGCGGTCGGGAACGAGCAAACGACGGCTCGCCCTCATCGCGTTCGAAGCGGCACACCTCCGGCGCTCAGGTTGGGCGGAAGCGGCTTCGGAGAGTCCAAGGCGTCTGCGACGCATCCGTTCGCGTGAATCGCTCCGCGATTCGCGCAGGAGTTGGGGCCTCGCCCCAAACCCCCACCGCCGATCGAACGGCCACCGCCGCTCACGAGGTCGAGCTCAGGCGACGATGCGCACCGGCAGCCGCCGCCGGCCCCAGCGCTCGTTCGCGCCGTCGAAGCGGCCCGCGAGCTTCGTACCGCAGGCGAGGCAGGCGCCCTCGGGGCTGAGGCGCACCGCGAGCAGATCGTACCAGTCGCGCTCGATCACCTTCGCGCCGCAGCCGGTGCAGAACGTGGTGTCGCCCTCGGCGTCGTGGACGTTGCCGGTGTACACGTGCTGGAGGCCCTCGCTCTTGGCGATGCGACGCGCGCGGCGGAGCGTCTCGGGCGGTGTCGCGGGCACGTCGCGCATCTTGTAGTCGGGGTGAAACGCGCTGAAGTGCAGGGGCACGTGAGGCCCGAGCGCCTCGCGGACCCACGTGCTCAGCGCGTGCAGCTCGCCGTCGGAGTCGTTCTGCCCGGGGATCAGCAGCGTGGTGATCTCCGTCCAGACGCGCGTCTCCTTCACCAGGTAGCGCAGCGTGTCGAGCACGGGATCGAGGTGGGCGCCGGTGACCTTCCAGTAGAAGGACTCGGTGAACGCCTTGAGGTCGACGTTGGCGGCGTCCACGTGCGCGTAGAGATCGCGCCGCGCGGCGTCGTGCATGTACCCCGCGGTGACCGCGACGGTCTGGATCCCGCGAGCGTGGCAGGCGTCGGCGACGTCCGTCGCGTACTCGAGGAAGATCGTCGGGTCGTTGTAGGTGAACGCGACGCTGCGGCAGCCGAGCTCGGCCGCGGTGCGCGCGATCGCGTCGGGCGTCGCCTCGCTCTGCAGAGTGTCCTCTGCGCGCGACTTCGAGATGTCCCAGTTCTGGCAGAACTTGCAGGCGAGGTTGCAGCCGGCGGTGCCGAACGAGAGCACCGACGACCCCGGATAGAAGTGCGCGAGCGGCTTCTTCTCGATCGGATCGACGCAGAAGCCCGACGAGCGGCCGTACGTGTCGAGCACGATCGCGTCGCCCTCGCGCTGCCGCACGTAGCAGAGGCCGCGCTGTCCGTCGGCGAGCTTGCAGTCGCGTGGGCAGACGTCGCAGACGACCTTGTCGCCCTCGGCGTGGAAGTGCCGGGCGCGATGGCGGGCGCCCGTCACGAGCGCGCCTCGACGTACTTGCGCACCCGGTAGCGATGCGCCTCGACGTCGTCGTCCCAGAACCCGCGCGGCAGACCCGCCTTGCGCAGGAGCTCGTCGACGAAGCGCGCGCGATCGGGGACCGCATCCCAGACCTGCGGCAGGTACGTCGCGCGGCGCCCGTGCCAGGAGAGCACGAGCCCGTCCTCGTGCGGCCGGAGCTGGCGCAGGAGATCCTCGCGGCTGGTGAATTCGATGCGCTCGAGCGGCGAGAGCCACGACACCTCGACGTCGAGATCGCTCGCGACCTCCGGGCTGATCTCTTCGGAGCGCGGATCCTCGGTCGCCGCGGAGGCGGCGGCGCGACGGACGGCCACGCCGAGCGGCCTCTGCGCCTCGAGCCCGCCGATGCAGCCGTGGAGGCTCCCGTCTTTGCGGTGCAGCGTCACGAACACGGCGGCGCGCTCCTTCAGCCACGCGGGATCGTCCGCGGCATCGCTCGTGCGCGCGCCCGGGACGCCGAGCGCCGCGTCGACGGCCTCGCGCGCCAGCGCCACGAGCCTGCGTCCGCGCGCGGCGTCGTCGTCGCTCTCGTCGCTCGGTGCCGGCTCGTAGAACGCGAACGCGCCGTAGCCGACGACCTCGTCGCGCGAGCCCGCGGTGTCGCCCGAGCTGCGCAGGTCGAGCTGCGCCGCGGCGAGGCCCCGCCGTGCCGCGACCACGAGCAGGCCCTCGATCGCGCGGGCGCCGCACGCACGGTCGGGCTCGATGCCGCCCTCGAGCGCCACGATGTCGTTCGCGGTCGAGGCGTCGATGCGCCGCGCCGTGTCGTACGGCAGGTAGTGCGAGAGGTCCGAGGAGACGACGATCAGCGTCTCGTCCCCGCCCCAGAGCGCGTCGATCGCGCGCGCGACCTCCTCGGGCCCTGCTCCTCCGACGACGAGGGGCGCGATCGTCACGTCGGGCCCGAGCGCGCGGCAGAGGAAGGGCAGCTGCACCTCGAGCGAGTGCTCGGCCGCGTGCGCCGCGTCGCTCTTCGGCACGAAGGGGAGCAGCGCGTCGAGTCGCTCGTCGACGCGCATCGGCCCGAGCGGCGTCGCGAACGCGGTGGCCTCGGGGCGTGCGAGGGTGCGCACGGCCGCCCGGTGCGCGGGCCCGAGCAGCACGACCCGGCGGATCCGCCCGCGCGCCGCCAGGAGCGCGCGGTAGGCCGAGCCGGCGATCGGGCCGGAGTACTCGAACCCGGCGTGCGGGACGATCAGCGCCTTGGGCGGCTCGCCGCGCGGCGGTTCGGCTCCCTCGGCGAGGTAGCGATCGACCTCGCGCGCGAGCACGCGAGCATCGCGCGGATAGAAGCGCCCTGCGACGGCGGTCTCGCGCGTGTGGCCCTGCATGACCGATCGAGAATAGGCACGGAACCCGGCGTGACAACGAGGGCGCCCCTGCTCGACCGTGCGGGCGGGCACGTCTCGTCATGCTCACTGCCGGCGATCCCCACGGGGGCGCGCCGGAGCAGTGCCGCTTCGCCCGCGGTCGGTCGAGCAGACGACGGCTCCGCCCTCCATCGCGCTCGAAGCGGCACACCTCCGGCGCAAGGTCGAGGCTTCCGGAAGACACCTCGCCCGCGGCTCTGCTCGAGGAGCGATCCTCTGCTAAGGAGCGAGCCTCATCACTCGGCCGAGTGGCGAAATGGCAGACGCGGCGGATTCAAAATCCGCTACCCGCAAGGGTGTGTCGGTTCGAGTCCGACCTCGGCTATCGGTGCGCGAGCAGCCTCTCGAGCTTGCCGAGCTCGCCGTTCCAGCCTTCGGTGGCGCGGGCGGTCCAGGTGTCGTCGTGCATGGCGTCGAAGCGCAGCGTCAGGTGGACGCCGTCCGTCGTCGCGCGGAGCTCGACGACCGTCTCGACCTCGTAGGCGGACACCTCGGGGACGAAGTCGACGTCGTGCAGGTACGCGAGGCGCGTGGTCGGCGTGACCTCGCGGTACACGATGCGCGCGTCGTGCGCGGTGGGCATCCCCGCGCGCTTCATGAACGCGATCTGGTCGGGGCCGACGGCCTCCATCACGTAGAGCAGCTCGCCGCCGGGGCGGAGGTCGAGGTGCCTCACCGTCACGCGGAAGCCCTCGGGACCCCACCACGACTCGATGCCCTCCCTCGTCGTCCAGAGCGCCCACACGTCCGGCAGCGGCGCGCGGAGCGTGCGCTCGATCGTCACCTTCTTCTTCGTCACGCCTTCTTCTCCTTCCGACGGCGCGCGAGCGCGGCGTCCATGCGATCGAGGCGGCCCTCCCAGAGGGCTCGGTAGCCGGCGACCCACGCGTCGAGCTCGCGGAAGGGCTCGGGCCGCAGCGAGTAGAGCCGGCGCGCGCCATCCGGCCGCATCTTCACGAAGCCGGCCTCGGCCAGGATGCGCAGGTGACGCGAGACGCCCGACTGGTGGATGTCGAGACGATCGACGAGGTCGTTCACCTGCAGCTCGCCGCCGCGCAGCGTCTCGACGATCCGCCTGCGCGAGGAGTCTCCGAGGGTCTCGAAGATCACGTTCGAATGCATGAGCAAGCATATGCACGCCAATGCATGTCTCGTCAACCGATCGCGAGCCAAGCGAGGAGCCCGCTCCTGGTCTCCGAGCTTCCTCGGAGATCGAACCGCGGCGAGCGGCCACGCTGCCCCGTCTCCGTGCCGCGCCGCTCCGGCATTCCTCCTCGCCCGTGAAAGCATTCGCGCGGCTGCTATATCCTCGTCCGCGATGCCCTCGAAGCCTCTGCCGGTCGTCCGCGAGCCCGCCGATCCGTCTTCGAACCTGTACGCGAACTTCCCGAGCGGCTGGTTCATGCTCTCGCTCTCGCGCGAGCTGAAGCGCGGGCAGACGCGCACGCGGCGCCTGGCCGGGCGCGACGTCGTGCTCTTCCGGACCGAGAGCGGACGGGCCGCGGCGGTCGATCCCTACTGCCCGCACATGGGCGCGCACCTCGGCCACGGTGGGTGCGTGAAGGGCGAGACGATCGAGTGTCCGTTCCACGCGTTCCGCTTCCAGGCCGACGGCAAGTGCGTCGCGACCGGCTACGCGTCGCCGCCGCCGCCGAAGATGCGCGTCCCGAGCTACCCGGTGCGCGAGACGCACGGGCTCGTGCTCGTCTGGCTCGGGACGGCGGGCGAGGCCCCGACGTTCGAGATCCCGGAGGTCGAGACCGACGACTTCATGGAGCCGGCGTTCCACACCTACGCCATGCGCGGTCACCCGCAGGAGACGAGCGAGAACAGCGTCGACTTTGGCCACCTCGGCGTCGTGCACGGATACAAGGACGTGAAGGTCGTGCGCGAGCTACGCACCGATCCGGGGCACCTGTCGGTGAAGTACGCGATGCACCGACCCTACATCCAGGAGCTCGCGCTGCTCGGCGACGTGTACGCCGAGTTCTTCATCCACGTGATCGGCCTGGGGTACTCGCGCGTGGAGGTGGACGTGCCGCGGCTCGGCCTCCGCACGCGCCACTTCGTCTTCGCGACGCCGACCGACACCGAGCGCATGGACCTCACCATCGGATTCGCGCACGCGCGCGTCGGTGGCCGCTCGCGCGGCGCACGCCTGGCGCTCGAGGGGGTGAACCGCGCGCTGCGGCGGATCGGAATGCGCGCGTACCGCCACGACGTCGAGCAGGACTTCGACATCTGGAATTACAAGCGATACGTGCATCCGCCGCAGCTCGCGGTCGGCGACGGGCCGATCGGCGCGTACCGGCGCTGGGCCAAGCAGTTCTATCCGCTGCTCCATCCGCCCCAGGCGTCGGGTGGCGATACGCTCAGCGAGTAGTCGCGATCCGACGGCGTGGCTCGTTCGTACGGCAGGGGTGGGCGAGAGCGCGGGGCGAGCGAGCTGAGCGGGTGGGCGAGCATCCCCTCGCGCGACATCCACGCGCTGACGGTGTCGATCCGCGCGTTCCTCACGCTCGCCGGTCGCGAGAGCGTGACGGTCGTCGGCGAGCGCACGTCGGGGGGCGCGCGCTTCCGCGTCACGTGGAAGCCTTGAGCGCGCGTCGGCTGCCGACCTACTTCGCCAGGAACGGATAGCGGTAGTCGCGCGGCGGCGCGAACGTCTCCTTGATCGAGCGCGGGCTGAGCCAGCGCATCAGATTCCACGGCGAGCCGGCCTTGTCGTTGGTGCCGCTCGCTCGTGCGCCGCCGAAGGGCTGCTGGCCCACCACGGCGCCGGTGGGCTTGTCGTTCACGTAGAAGTTGCCGGCGCTGTTCCGGAGCGCTCGCGTCGCCTGGGCCACGGCTGCGCGATCGTTGGCGAACACGGCGCCGGTGAGCGCGTAGGGGCTCGTGGCGTCCACCGTGGCCAGCACGTCGGACCAGCGGGCGTCGTCGTAGACCCAGGCCGTGACGAGAGGGCCGAAGATCTCCTCCTGCATCAGCCGGTGCTTCGGATCGCCGACCTCGACGAAGGTCGGCTCGACGAACCAGCCCACGTCGGTGGCGCCGCCGCCGCCCGCGAGGACCACCGCGGTCTCTCTCGCCAGGGCCTGATAGCCGCTGATGCGCTCGTGGGCGCGCCGGTCGATCACCGCACCGACGAACGTCTCGAAGTCGGCCACGTCGCCGACGCGGATCGTCTTGGTGTCGGCGACGACGCGATCGCGCACCTCGCTCCACATCGAGCGCGGCACGTACACGCGGCTGGCGGCGGAGCACTTCTGTCCCTGGTACTCGAAGCCGCCGCGCACGATGGCCGTGGCGAGCGCCGAGCGGTCGGCCGAGGGATGCGCGAGGATGAAGTCCTTGCCACCGGTCTCGCCGACGAGGCGCGGGAAGGACCGGTAGCGATCGAGGTTGCCCCCGACCCTCGTCCACAGCTTCCTGAACGTCGCGGTACTCCCGGTGAAGTGGATCCCGGCGAGGTGCTCGCTCGCGAGCGCGGGCGCGGCGGGCGCCGCGTCACCCGGCAGCATGGAGAGCACGCCGTCGGGCAGCCCGGCCTCGCGGAGGATCTCGATCACGCGCCAGCACCCGAGCAGGCTCGCGCTCGAGGGCTTCCAGAGCGCGACGTTGCCGCAGAGGATCGGCGCGGTCGGCAGGTTCGCCGCGATCGACAGGAAGTTGAAGGGCGTGATCGCCAGGACGAACCCCTCGAGCGGCCGCAGCTCGCTGCGGTTCCACGATCCGGGCGGCGACAGCGGTTGCTCGTCGTGCAGCTTCCGGAGGAACGCGACGTTGAAGCGGAAGAAGTCGACGAGCTCGCAGACGGCGTCGATCTCCGACTGGTGCGAGGTCTTGCTCTGACCGAGCATGCACGCCGCGTTCACCCGCTGGCGGTGCGGGCCCGCGAGGAGATCGGCCGCGCGCAGGAAGATCCCGGCGCGGTCCTCGAACGACGTGGCCGCCCAGCCTGGCGCAGCCTTCATCGCCGCGTCGATCGCGGCCGCGCCCTCCGCCTCGCCCGCCTCGTGCGCGCTCGCGAGCACGTGCGCGTGGCGGTGCGGCATCGTCACCTCGATGGTCTTGCCGGTGCGCACCTCGCGCCCGCCGACGAGCACCGGGATCTCGATCTTCTCCTTCGACGCGGCCCCGAGGGCCGCCTCGAGCGCCGCGCGCTCCCGGGTGCCGGGGGCGTAGGAGAGGACGGGCTCGTTGACGGGCGTGGGGATCGGGATCGACATGAGGCGAGCATCTTAGCGCGCGACGGCGCGGGCGAGGTCCCGCGTCAGGGCAGCGCCACGGCCTGTCGGACGTGCTGCTGGAGCGTCGCGTTGGGCACGAGGTTCTCGGTCCGCAGCGACTCGATCTCGGCGAGGATCTCGGCCTCCGTGTCGTGGCAGACGTCGATCCGTGCGGGCGGCGTGGACGCCGCGAAGTCCCGATAGACTCCCCACGCGGTCCGCGTCCCGAAGAGGTCGCGCTCGATCGGGTCGTCGATGCGCTTCCAGGCCCAGATCGACCACGACCAGCCGTTGCCCGCGTAGCGCTGCGTCAGCTGGTCGAAGGCCTGGTAGCCCCAGTCCGCGTCGCGGATGCTGCTGAACGAGCCGACGAAGAACGGGACCTCGGCCCGGGCCCGCAGCGTCGCGACCTGGGACTCGGCGACGCGCGCCGCGAAGTCCACCTGCGTCGCGTTCGTCGCCCCGAACTCGAAGTAGTGCGACGAGTACACCACGTCGGTCCAGCCCAGCTCGGACGGGGCGGGAAGCCGGTCGACTCCCTTGAAGCCGTCGTGGATGACGAGGAGGTGCTCGTCGCCGTCGGCGCGGAGCGCGTCGTGGAGGCGGTCGTACATCGCGATCATCGTCGCGACGTCCGGCGCCCCGAAGGGCTCGGCGAGCAGCGAGTACGCCGCCACGGAGTCCCTCGTCCGCAGGTGCGCGGCGATCGCACGCCAGAGGGTGATGGTCGCCGTCTGTGCGACCGGATCGTCGTAGAGGCGGGCCGGCCCGGAGTAGTCGTTGTGCCCACCCGGCGACTCCTGGAGATCGATCACCGCACGGATCCCCCTGGCCTCGCAGGCGTCGAGGAGGCGATCGACCCGCGCGACCGTGGCGTCGCGCAGCGTGATGGTGTCGTAGGTGCTGTCGTCGACGACCCACGCGCGCCACGTCGTCGGGACGCGCACGAGGTTCAGCCCGAGGGCTGCGATCTCGTCCAGGTCGCGATCGGTGATCCACGCGTCGGCGTACGCGTCGAGGATGCGATTGCGCCCGTCGGGCCCGAAGCGCGCCGTCAGCGCCGCGCGGAGAGGCACGTCGCTGTCGTCGGCGACGTCGGGGCACGCGAGCGCCTCGGCGCGCGCTCTCGCGAACGCCGTCGCGTCGGTGCCGGTGGGCAAGAGCCCTTCGACGCGCGCGTAGTACGCCTCGCGCGTCTCGGAGGCCGGAGGTCCCGCCGCCGTGGCCGCCGCACGTACCGCCGCGGCGAGGGCGGGGCTCTGTCGCTCGGCCTCGACCACGAGCCGCCCGGGCGGCGTGTAGTCGAGCGTGTCCATCCACGTCTCGACGAAGAGCCACGAGCCCAGGTTCACGCCGCGCAGCGCGACGGGTGTGTCGCTCGCGTCGATGATCTCGTCGCCCATGGCGCGCAGCCGGCCGACGGGTGCGCGCGTCCGCATCACGGCCGGGATGCCCGCGTCGACGGGGCGGGCGGCATCGGCCGACGTGGGGGCGTCGGAACCCGCGTCCGCCGTCGTGGTCGTGCCGCTGCAGGCCCCGAGCAGCGCGAGGGCGCCCAGCGCGAGCGCCCGCGCAGGACGTCGAAGTATGATCATCGCCGCGCCTGGCTCATGGCGCGCGCACGATGCCGGGCGCTGGAGCGCGCGTCCGTGACTTGGTTCACCACGCGCGGCCGCGGAAATCACGAGGTGGCCCGGTCGAGGACCGGAGCCATCGGGAAAACCGTGGTGACGCCTCGCGAATATCTGGGTTTACGAATTCCGCGCGCGCCCCACGATGGATGTCGCGACACAGGCGTCGCGAAGGAGAAAGCGTTGTCGACCCTCCCCCCCCTGCTCGCCGCTTCCGACGTCCACGAGCGGCGCCACGTGGTGATCTGGCTCGCGCTCACGTTCGCCGCGGGCGCCGTCAACGCCGCCGCGCTCGCCGCTTGTCAGCGCTTCGTCACCCACGTCACGGGCACGCTCACGCGGGTCGGGGCGGACTTCGGCGAGCCGACGCTCATGCTCGAGTACGCGTGCGTGCTCGTGTCGTTCGTGCTCGGCGCGATGACGAGCGTGATGCTGATCGACGGCCGCAGGATGCGCGGGCTCGCGGCCTCGCCGGTCGCGCCGCTGGTCCTGGTCGCGCTCGTCCTCGTCGGCGTCGTGATCGCGGGGCACGCGGGCGTGTTCGGCGCTTTCGGCGCCGCCGTCGAGACCCCCGGCGACTTCCTGCTCCTGTGCGTGCTCGCGTTCGCGATGGGCCTGCAGAACGCGTCGGTCGCCACGACGACCGGCATGATCGTGAGGACCACCCACATGACCGGGCCCGTCACCGACTTCTCGATCGGGCTCGCGACCATGCTCTCGCCCGGCCCCGAGCCGATCGTGGAGGCCGCCCGCCGCTCGGTGGTGCTCCGTGGCTCGAAGATCTTCGCGTTCTTCGCCGGCTGCCTCGTGGCCTCCTTGCTCGCGAGCCAGCTCGGGTACGCGACGTTCCTGCTTCCTGCCGCCGCGGTCGGTGCCGCGGCAGCCCTCTTGCGGCAGCGGATGTCGAGTCCGCTCCGCGCCTTCGCTCCGACCGTCAACACCAACCTGGGGAGAACCTGATGCGAGCCCACTCACGCGAGACCCAAGCCTCCATGACGCCCGACAAGGCCCTGGCCTTCCTCCGCGAGGGCAACGAGCGCTTCCTGAAGAACCTCCGGGCCGACCGGAACCTGCTCCAGCAGGTCAACGAGACGCGCGACGGGCAGTTCCCGTTCGCGACGATCCTGAGCTGCATCGACAGCCGGACGTCCGCGGAGCTGATCTTCGACCAGGGCCTCGGCGACATCTTCAGCGTCCGGATCGCCGGGAACGTCGTCAACGACGACATCCTGGGCTCGATGGAGTTCGCCTCGAAGGTGGCGGGCTCGCGGCTGATCGTCGTGCTGGGTCACACGCGCTGCGGCGCCATCAAGGGCGCGTGCGACCACGTGCAGCTCGGCAATCTCTCGACCCTGCTCAACAAGATCCAGCCCTCCGTCTACTTCGAGCGGACGGTGCGCACCGCGCGCCACGGCAGCAACCCGGAGTTCGTCGAGAAGGTCGGCGAGATCCAGGTCCGACGGTCGGTCGAGGCGATCGTCGAGCGCAGCGTGGTCCTGCGCCAGATGATCGAGCAGGGCGCCATCGCGCTCGTCGGCGCCATCTACGACGTCGAGACGGGCGCGGTCCGCTTCCTCGACGACACGCTGATGTCCGGGGAGGTGAGGCACGTCGACCTCGCGCCCGTGGCCCGCACCGCTCCGCCGGCGCCGGCGGCGTAGGCGCACGACCGATCGCTCGGATCAGCCGTGCGTCGCGAACGCGACGACGTGCCCGAAGGGATCGAGCACGTACGCGGCGCGGTCGCCCCACGGGCGGGGCGCGAGGGCCGAGAGCTCTCGCGCCCCCGCCTCGAGCGCGCGAGCGAGGTGCGCGGCGGGATCGTCGACGTAGAGATAGAGCTCGGCGCGCGCGCCCGTGCCGATCGGCGGCAGCGCGTCGCCGAGCAGCCGCCGGATGCCCGCCTCGGGCATCAGTCCGAGGACGGCGCCGTCGAGCTCGATCTCCGTCATCCCGGGCACGTCGAGCCGGGGCGTGCGCTCGAGCACGCGCGCGTAGAAGTCGCGCGCCGCCGCCTGATCGGGGACCCACAGCACGAAGTGCGCTCTCATCGCGACCACCGTCCTCTCACCCGCTCGCGGCCCGCTCGAGCACGCGCGAGCCTACGACGACCGAGCGCCCCGGAACGAGCCCGAACCCCGCGCATGGCGGCCTTCGCCAGCTCCGCGCCGCACCCGCCTGGTTTCTGCGCTCGTGGCCGGGGGCCATCGGTGGTACTGGTTCCTCGCGATGTCGATCCCCGGACGCATGGCGAGGCTCGCCCGCTGGCTCGGCCCGTGGGCCGGGGCGGAGGCCGTTCCGCCCGGCATCGCGCGCCGCTCCGTTCGCGTGCGCTCGGGCGAGCGCGACTTCGAGGCGTGGATCTACACGGATCCCACGCGCAAGGCGCAGGGCTCGGTGCTGGTCATGCCAGGCCTGCACTTCGCGGGTCCGGCCGATCCGCGCTTCGACCGCTTCTCGCGCGTGCTCGCGGCGGCCGGGTTCCTCGTCTTCGCGCCTTTCCTCCCCGACTACACCGGCCTGCTCGTTCGCCCGACCGTGCTCGAGGACGCCGAGGCCGCGCTCGACGCGCTCCTGGCGTTGCCGGAGCGGCCGAAGGGCAAGCCGGGGATCTTCAGCATCTCGTTCGGCTCGCTCCCCGCGCTCCGGGTGACGTCCCGGCGCTCGCGCGACGTGAGCCGCCTGGTCGTGTTCGGTGGGTTCGCGTCGTTCCGCGCGGCGCTCGCGTTCGCGCTCTACGGCGACGGCGAGCGGAAGAACGACCCGCTCAACGCCCCCGTCGTCGTGCTGAACCTGCTGCCCTTCGTCGAGGGGGTCGCGCGGGACGATCACGCGCGGCTCGAGAAGGCCTTCCTCGAGTACTGCCGGGCGAGCTGGGGGCGGGACGAGAGCAAGATCCCGGCGCTCCACCGCGCGATCGCCGAGCGCGTGTCCGAGACCCTGCCGGCGCACCTGCGCGACCTCTTCCTCGTGGCCGCGCGCGCGCGCCCGGGAGTCGACGAGCTCGCCAGGGCGGCGCTCGAGCGCTCGGGCGACTACTTCAGCTGGGTCGATCCCGAGCCGCACGTCGCGTCGATCGAGTGCCCGGTGACGCTCGTGCACGGGCGCGACGACGACGTGATCCCGTTCGAGGAGAGCGAGGCGCTCGAGCGGGCGCTCGCCGGGCGGAAGGTCGAGCTCGTGCTCACCGGGCTCTACGGGCACACCGCCGGCGCTGGCCTCTCGAGCCAGCTCTCGCGCTTCGGTGAGAACGCCCGCGAGCTCGCGGGGATGACCCGCGTCCTGGGCGCGATGGCGCGGCTCGCTGGCGACGAGTAGCGCGTCCCGGCGGGCGCACTATCTTCCCGCGCGCCGTGCCCCCCGCCGCACCCCCGAAGACCGAGCAAGACACGCGCGAGGACCGCTTCCGCGTGGTCCTGGGCATCGCGACAGCGATGATGCTGGTGTCGGCGCTCTCGTGCTGCTGTCTCGGCAGCGCGCTCGTCTCCAGCACGGACGACGGCCACCAGACACGCTCGCGCCGCCACCGGCCGTGAGGCTCCGACGCTCACGTCGCGAGGCACCTCGCTCGACGCGATCGATTTGGGGACGGCCTCGGAGCATGTAGGCTGGCGCTCACGCCATGCCGAACCTGTTGCTGAAGCAGAAGAAGAACCTCTCCTCGTTCCGTCGCATCGCGATCGGAACGTGGCGCACCGCCTACGATCCGTCGGTGTACGGAACGCTCGCGCTGCGCGCCGACCGCGTGCTCGCGTACGTGGACGAGCTGCGCAAGCGCACCGGCAAGCGCGTGACCCTCTCGCACCTGATGGCGAAGGCCGTCGCGATCACGCTCTCCGAGATGCCCGACGCGAACGCGATCCTCCGGCGCAACCGCATCTTCCTCCGCGAGAACATCGGCGTCTTCTTCCAGGTCGCGCTCGAGGACGAGGGCACGGGCGAGATCGACCTGAGCGGCGCGACGATCTTCGACGCGCACGTCAAGACGCTCCCCGACATCGTGACGGAGTTCGAGGAGAAGGTCGGCAGCGTGAAGAAGCGCACCGACAAGCAGCTCGAGAGCACGCGCGGGCTCTTCAAGAAGATCCCGTACCGTCTGCTCAACTTCGTCCTCGACCTGATGGGGTGGCTCAGCTTCGAGCTGAACCTCGACCTGCGCTGGGCGGGGATTCCGTCCGATCCCTTCGGCTCGGCGATGGTGACGAACATCGGCTCGCTCGGCCTCGAGGAGGCGTACGTGCCGCTCGTGCCCTACAGCCACGTGCCGCTCCTGATCGCGCTCGGCGCGGTGAAGGAGGAGGCCGTCGTCGAGAACGGTGAGATCCGGGTCGGCAAGGTCCTGCGCGCGTTCGCGACCTTCGATCACCGCGTGCTCGACGGGGTGCACGCGGCGAAGATGAGCAAGACGCTCAAGCGCATCTTCGACGATCCGGAGAAGGAGCTCGGAGCGCTCCCGCCGGCGTGACTCCCTCGACCGGAGCGCGGGGGCCTTCAGCGCTCGAGCGTCGGGCGCATCGGGAGCGACCATCCGTGAGGCACGACGACGATCGGCGTCGTGCCCATGAAGCGCCAGATCCGGTCCAGCTCCGCGCCGCCCATCGCGCGGTAGAAGCGGCGCGCGGGGACGTTCCGCGCGAGCACCTCGAGCCACATCGCGCTGACGCCCTCGGACTCCATGCGCGCCGCGAACCCGCGCAAGAGCGCGCGCCCGGCGCCGAGCCGCTGGAACGCCGGCAGCACGTAGAGCATGTCGAGGCGGGCCATCCGGGGTGGCGCCGCGCGGCGCGCGTTCCCGCTCGCGAAACCGACGAGCTCGCCCTCGACGAGCGCCACGATCGTGACGTGGATCGAGCTGCGTGACGGGGCTCCGAGCGCATGCGCCCAGCGTGCGCGCGCGCGGGGAACGCTCGTCGTCCGCAGCAGGTGAGGCGGCAGGATCCCGTCGTAGCTCGCCTGCCACGTCGTCACCTCGACGTGTGCGATCGCGGACGCGTCCTCGGCGCTCGCGTCCCGCACGACGACGACGCCCGACCGCGCGGCGGTCCTCACCGCTTCCGCCGCGCGCGCGCGAGCGCGAGCGCGAGACCGACGACGAGCAAGCTCGCGCCCCGCGCGCCGCCCTCCGTCCCGGCCGCACGGCACCGGCAGCCCCCGCCGCCCCCGAAGCCGATTCCGGGCCCGGGGACCGGGCCACTCGCGTCGATGGCGCCGCTCGCGTCGAAGCGCGGTCCGGTGTCACTCACGCTGCCGCCGTCGGTCGCGCTGCCCCCGTCCGCGCTCGTACCGGCGTCCGTGTCGGTCGCCGCGTCCTCGGCCGGGCCGGCGTCGCTGGTGCACGCCGGGTTGGGCAGCGGGGTCGTGCACGCGCCCGTCGCGACGTCGCAGGTGCTGATCAGGCACGCATCGACGAAGCAGTCCGCGTTGCCCGTGCAGCACCCGGCCATGCCGACGGCGGGCACGTCGCACGAGAACGTCGCCGGATCGCACGTCCGGCAGTGGCTCGACGGCGTCGGACAGCCGGTGAGCGTGGCGCACTCGCCGGCCGTGCATCCCTCGATCGTGCACGGGTTGGCGTCGTTGTCGCAGGCCGGTACGTACTCCGTTCCGTCGAGATCGACGGGCGCACAGGCGCCGCGCTCGCAGAGGCCCGCGGTGCACGGGTTGCCGTCGGCGTCGTCGCACGCCGTGTCGGCCGGCGGGTAGTGGCAGTCGGTCCGGCAGTCGCACGGGCCGGTGATGCCGCCGTGGTCGGGCTCGCACTCCTCGGCCGGCAGATCGAGGAACCCATCGCCGCAGACCGCGTCCGGGACGGTCACCCGGACCAGTCCGATCGCCACGATGTCCCGGAGCAACGAGGGCGACCCGACGTGGAACGAGATGCATGCGGTGTCGCCGGGCGCGAGCGGCGCGGGGCGCAGATCGAGCGTGAGCGAGGTGTCGTGCCCCTCCCAGTGGACGGGGCCCGTCGTTCCCGAGACCGCGTCCATTCCCGGTACCAGCGGGTACGAGATGCCGCTCACGCCGCAGTCGTCGGCGTCGAAGGTCAGGGTCTCCGGGGGAAGCGTCCCCGGCACGAGCCCGAGCCGACGCGCCCAGGTGACCTTGACGTCGGCGTGCGTGAGCACCGCGCTGCTGTCGGCGTTGACGAGCCGGAGGCGGACGCCGCCGGGCGAGAGCACCCCGTCCGACACCAGCATGGCGAGGCTCGGGCTCGGGAACGTGGCGGACGGATCGAGGACGTAGAAGCCGGCGCCGCCGAGCGCGGCGCTCAGGAGCATGACGTGACCGCGCGCGCACGGGCCGGGACCGACGCACGTGCCGCCGAAGGGCGTCGTCGGGATGCCGAGCCCGAAGGGCTGCCACGTGTCGGAGTCGAGGCGGCCCGTCGTCGGGCCGGGATCGAAGCCGCCCCCGGCGAAGCCGCCGAACGTCGCGGTGCTGGCCGCGCCTGGCGTGATCGGCAGCTGGGCGTGGGCGAGGTGCGGCAGGATCGCGATCGAGGGCACGAGCAGCGCGCTCGCGAGCGCCAGGGCAGGGAGCTTCGTCCAAGTCATTCCCCAAGGATGCCATCACCGGGCCCGGAGCGCCGATGTCCTCGACGCGCTGCGTCGTGGTACAAGCAGAGGTCTTTGTTGAAGCTGATCCGGAACGCGGACGTCTTCGAGCCGGGCGCCCTCGGCATGCGCGACGTGCTCGTCTGCGCAGAGCGCGTCGTGGCGATCGAGCCCTCGATCGAGGCGCCTCGCCAGGTCGCGTGCGAGGTCGTCGACGCGGGTGGGCGCGCGCTCGTTCCCGGTCTCGTCGACGCGCACGTGCACGTCGGCGGAGGCGGGGGCGAGTCCGGCTTCGCGTCGCGAGTTCCGGCCCGGGTGCTCCCCGATCTGACGCGCGCGGGCGTGACGAGCGTCGTCGGGCTGCTCGGCACGGACACGACGACGCGCTCGATGGAGGATCTGGTCGCGCGCACGTACGCGCTGCGGGAGGAAGGCCTCTCCGCGTGGTGCTGGACGGGCGGCTACGCGGTCCCGCCGCGGACGCTCACGGGCTCCGTGCGCGGCGACATCGTCTTCGTCGATCCGATCGTCGGCGCGGGCGAGACGGCGATCAGCGATCACCGGTCCTCGCAGCCGACCTTCGAGGAGCTCGTGAGGCTCGCGGCGGACTGCCACGTCGCGGGGCTCACGAGCGGCAAGGCCGGCGTGCTGCACCTGCACGTCGGCGACGGGGCGCGTGGGCTCGCGATGGTGGAGCGCGCGCTCGCCGAGACCGAGCTGCCGGCGCGCGTGTTCCATCCCACGCACGTGAACCGGCAGCCCGCGCTCTTCGACGAGGCGAGCAGGCTCGCGAAGGGACGCGGGCTCACCGTCGACGTCACGGCGTTCCCGGTCGAGGGCGACGATCCCGCGCTGAGCGCGGAGGACGCGATCGGCCGCTGGCTGGACGCCGGCCTGCCGCGCACGCGCCTGACGGTGAGCTCCGACGGCGGTGGGTGCCTTCCCGTGTTCGACGCCGACGGGCGGATGACGGCGATGGACGTGGGCCAGTCGACGATGCTCGTGACGACGTTGCGCGCGCTGCTCGAGGGGGGCCGCGCGCTCGCCGACGTGCTCCCGTTCTTCACGTCGAGCGTGGCGGCGCAGCTGCGCCTGCCGCGCAAGGGACGCGTGGAGGTCGGCGGCGACGCGGACCTCGTGGTGCTCGAGCCCGACGGGCGCGTGAGCGACGTGATGGCGCGCGGCCAGTGGATGGTGCGCGGAGGCGAGGCGAGGGTGCGGGGGACGTTCGAGCGCGCGTGAGGGAGAGCGAGAGCGAGAGCGAGAGCGAGAGCGAGAGCGAGAGCGAGAGCGAGAGCGAGAGCGAGTAGTCTCTTGGATGTTCGGGGGCGAGGGAGAGCGAAGTGCCTGCACGAGTGGAAGTCGACAAGCAGCGTGGTTGGATCGTCCCGGTCGGTGGAGCCGAGGACAAGGAGGGGCGCGCCGAGATCCTGCGGCGCTTCGTGTCCCTCTGCGGCGGCGAGGGAGCGCGCATCGCCATCATCCCCACGGCCAGCCAGCTCGAGAGCACCGGCCGCAAGTACGAGGTGCTCTTCAAGGATCTCGGCGCCAAGGACGCGCAGTCCCTCGGCTACAAGAACCGCGAGGACGCCGAGCGCAAGGACTGGCTCGAGATGCTCGAGACGGCGACCGGCGTCTTCCTCACCGGCGGCAACCAGCTGCGCATCTCCACGGTGCTCGGCGGCACCATGGTCGCGACGACCATCCGCCGCATGAACGCGCGCGGAGTCCCCGTCGGCGGCACCTCGGCGGGCGCGGCGATCCTCAGCGAGCACATGATCGCCTTCGGCGCCGAGGGCGCGACGCCGCGCGCCGGCATGGCGACGCTCGCGCCCGGGATGGGCCTGACCAACCGCGTGGTGATCGACCAGCACTTCCGGCAGCGCGACCGGATCGGGCGCCTGCTCACCGCGCTCTCCTACAACCCCTTCGCGGTCGGTCTCGGCCTCGACGAGGACACCGCGGCGTTCATCGACTGCGACGACGTCGTGCACGTGCTGGGCGCGGGCGCGATCACCGTCGTCGACGCCGGCTCGATCGAGCACTCGTCGGTCTCGTCCGCGGACGTCGGTGACGTCATCTGCATGACGGGCGTCCGCATCCACCTCTTGCCGAGCGGCGGTCGCTTCGATCTCCAGTCCCGCAAGGCGTTCCCACCCCCGAGCCAGGAGAGCTGAGTCGATGCAGATCCTCGAGCGCCGCGTCTACGTCGGACCGAACCTCTACGCGCACTTCCCCGTGGTGCGCCTGACCGTCGACCTCGAGTCGCTCGAGGATCACCCGAGCGGGAAGATCGACGGGTTCGTCGACGGCCTCCTGAAGGTGCTGCCGGGCCTGGAGAAGCACGGCTGCTCGTACGGCGCGCACGGAGGCTTCGTGCGGCGACTGCGCGAGGACGGCGGGACCTGGATGGGGCACGTGCTCGAGCACGTCGCGATCGAGCTGCAGGTCCTGACCGGCGCGAAGGTCAGCTTCGGCAAGACGCGCGGCACCGGAAAGGACGGCGAGTACCACGTCGTCTTCGAGTACGAGGAGGAGAACGTCGGCCTCGCGGCGGTCGATCTCGGGCAGCAGGTCCTCGAGTCGCTCCTGCCCGCCAAGCTCCGCAAGGAGGGTGTGCTCCCCGAGGGGTTCGACGCGAAGGCCGAGATCCGCTCGCTCGTCGAGTACGCGCAGAAGAAGCAGCTCGGCCCGTCCACGGCGTCGCTCGTGCGCGCCTGCGAGGATCGCGGCATCCCCTGGTTCCGGCTGAACAGCCGCTCGCTCATCCAGCTCGGCCACGGCAAGTGGCAGAAGCGCATCCAGGCGACGATCACCAGCCAGACCTCGCACATCGGCGTGGAGCTCGCGTCGGACAAGGAAGAGACGAACCGGCTGCTCGGCGATCTCGGCCTGCCCGTGCCGCGGCAGCGCTGGGTGCGCAACGAGGCGGAGGCCGTCCGTGCCGCGGAGAAGCTCAAGTACCCCGTCGTCGTGAAGCCCCTCGACGCCAACCACGGGCGCGGCGTCACCACCGACATCCGCGACGCCGAGGCCATCAAGGTCGCCTTCGTGAAGGCGCGCGAGCACTCGCGCAGCGTGCTCGTCGAGACCTTCCTCGAGGGCTACGACCACCGCATGCTGGTCGTGGGCGGCGAGCTCATCGCGGTCGCCAAGCGCGTGCCCGGCCACGTCGTCGGCGACGGCAAGCACACGGTCGCCGAGCTCGTGAAGATCGTGAACGAGGATCCGCGGCGCGGCATCGGGCACGAGAACGTGCTCACGCGCCTCGAGCTCGACCACGAGGCGGAGCGCATGCTCGAGCGCGCGAGCAAGACGTTGTCGACGGTCCCCGCGAAGGACGAGCTCGTCTTCCTGCGCGGCACGGGCAACCTCTCGACCGGCGGCACCGCGATCGACCTCACCGACGTCGTGCACCCCGACAACCGCGAGATGGCCGTCCGCGCCGCCCGCGCGATCGGCCTCGACGTGATCGGCGTCGACTTCATCACGCCCGACATCACGCAGAGCTACCGCGACGTGGGCGGCGGCATCTGCGAGGTGAACGCGGCGCCCGGCTTCCGCATGCACGTCGCACCGACCGAGGGAAAGCCGCGCGACGTCGGCAAGGCCGTGATCGACATGCTCTTTCCCGCGGGGACCAACGCGCGCATCCCGATCGCCGCGCTCACGGGCACGAACGGCAAGACGACGACGGCGCGCATGCTCGCGCACATCCACAAGATGCACGGCGCGATCGTCGGGCTCACGACGACCGACGGCGTGTACGTGGACGGCAACCGCACCTTCGCGGGCGACATGACCGGGCCGACCGCGGCGCGCATGGTGCTCGCGGACCCGACGGTCGACCTCGCGGTGCTCGAGACGGCGCGGGGCGGGCTGCTCCGCGCAGGCATGGGCTACCGCCACTGCGACGTCGGCGCGGTGCTCAACGTGACGAGCGACCACCTGGGCCTGCACGGCATCGACACCGTCGAGCAGCTCGCGCAGCTCAAGCGCATCGTGGTCGAGGTCGCCAAGGGCACCGCGATCCTGAACGCCGACGATCCCCTCTGCCTCGGGATGGCCGATCACACCGAGGCGCAGCGCATCGGCTACGTCACGATGAACCCGCGCCACGAGCTCGTGCGCCAGCACATCCAGGGCGGCGGCCTCGCGATCGTCTGCGAGGAGGGCATCAACGGGCAGATGATCACGCTCTACGACAAGGGCGCGCACCAGCCGCTCCTCTGGACGCACCTCATCCCGGCGACGCTCGAGGGCAAGGCCACGCACAACGTCCAGAACGCGATGTTCGCCGCCGTGATGGCGCACGCGATGGGCGTGAAGGCCGACGCGATCCGGCAGGGCCTGCGCACGTTCGACACGACGTACTTCCAGGCGCCGGGGCGGCTCAACGTGTACGACCAGCTGCCCTTCAAGGTCATCCTCGACTACGGGCACAACCCGGCCGCGATGCAGGTCATGGCCGACCTCGCGCTCAAGCTCGAGGTCACGGGTCGCCGCATCCTCGTGCTCGCTGCGCCCGGGGATCGGCGCAACGAGGACATCGAGGCGATGTGCCGCATCGCGGCGGGCGCTTTCGATCACGTGATCGTGAAGCAGGACGACGACACGCGCGGGCGCGCCTCGATGGAGGTGCCCGAGCTGATGAAGAAGGCGCTGCTCGCTGCGGGCATGAAGAGCAGCGCGGTCGAGGTCATCGCCGAGGAAGAGAAGGCCGTGGATCACGCGCTGCGCCTGGCCGAGCGCGGCGACCTCGTGCTGGTCCTCGCCGACAAGATCAGCCGCGCGTGGAAGCAGATCACGAAGTTCAAGGGGGACGCGCCGCCGGTCGCGAGCACGCGCCGCCCGAGCGATCGCCCGCCCGAGGCCGCGAAGGCCGTCGACGCGGCGATCACGCTCGTCGGTCTCCAGGTGGTCAAGGACGAGCGCGGCGTGCGCCTCGCGCGAAGCAGCGCGTCCGAAGACTGAGGAGACGGGCGTGCGTCTGGTGGATGCGCGGCGGCTGCGCGGGCCGAGCCTCGGCGCCGAGGGCCCCGGCGCGCTCGCGGAGGTCGCGCTCGAGGGGGGGGACGACGCGGCGCAGGTCGTGGCGGCGGTGCGCGCCGCGTGCGTGGACCTCGCGAGCGCGCTCGGGCGGCCCCGACCGCGACGCGTGGGCGTGCGGCCCTACGACGGTGGCTTCGCCGTGTTCGTCCCGGCGCCGATCGACGCGCTGCTCGCGACGGTGGATCTGGTCGAGGCGGCGGTGGCGCTGGCGGCGAGCCGCGACGGGCGAGCACGGCGCTCCGCGATCGCCCGGCTGGGTCGCGCGTTCGCCTCCGAGCGGAACGAGAGGCTCGTCTCGCTCGAGCGCGCGGCGCGCCGGCGCGGCGTGCCGCTGCTCGTCGACGACGAGCGCGTGAGCGTCGGTCACGGAGCGCGTGCGCACGCGTGGCGGCTCGACGAGATCCCGCGCGCCTCCGAGGTCCCGTGGTCCAGGCTGGGCCGGATCCCGGTCGCGCTGGTCACCGGCACGAACGGCAAGACCACCACCACGCGCCTGGTCGCTCGCATCGCGAAGCTCGCGGGGCGGGTGCCCGGGAACACGTCGAGCGACGGCGTCGCCGTGGACGAGGTGATCGTGGAGCCGGGCGACAACACCGGTGGCGAGTCCGCGCGGCGCGTGCTCCGCGACCCGCGAGTCGAGATCGCGATCCTCGAGACCGCGCGGGGTGGCCTCTTGCGCCGCGGGCTCGCCGTGACCGGCGTCGATGCGGCGCTGATCACGAACGTGACGCCCGATCATCTCGGCGAGCACGGCGTCCTCGATCTCGCGACGCTCGTCCGGACGAAGGCCGTCGTGGGTCACGCGGTGAAGAAGGGCGGCAAGGTCGTGCTGGGCGCCGACGATCCGGAGCTCGTCCGCCTCGCGCCCACGTTCTCGGCGACCCGGGTCTGGTTCGCGCTCGACCGGCGGGCGGCGCACGCGGCGATGGCGCGCGGCGAGACGACGTTCCTGGTCGAGCGCGGCGCGATCGTGCGGGTGCACCGCGGCGCACGGACGCGGATCGTCCCGATCACCCGGGTGCCGGTGACGGACGGAGGCCGCGCGCGACACAACGTGAAGAACGCCCTGGCCGCTACGGCGCTCGCCTGGGCGCTCGGGCTCTCGGACGCGGCGATCGCATCGGGGCTCCGCTCGTTCGCGCCGGGCGACAACCCCGGGCGCGGGAAGGTCGCGACGACGGCGTCCGGCGTCCGCGTCGTGCTCGACTTCGGACACAACCCCGCGGCGGCGCGCGATCTCTACGCGTGGGCGCGCGCGCTCGCCGCGGGCGAGGCGCGCGTGCACGCCGTGCTCACACAGCCGGGAGATCGCACGGACGCGGCGATCTCGGACTTCGCCGCGGCGGTGGCCCGGTCCGGCGTCGCTTCCGTCTCGGTCTGGGAGACCGAGGCGCTCCTGCGCGGCCGAGCGCCGGGCGAGATCACGCGCGTGCTCGTGCGCGCCCTGCGCCGCGCGGGGCTCGCGCCCGCGGCGATCGCCCGCGCGAGGGACGAGGCCTCGGCCCTCCGGCGCGCGCTCGGCAGCGCCCGCGCCGGCGACGTGGTCGTCGTCTCGCCGAGCCTCGATCGTGCCCTGCCAGCCTGAGGGGATGGTCGTGAGCCCGCGCGCCTGCTACGCGTCGGGCGTGTCTCGACACGCTCTCGGGCTCCTCGTGCTCGCCTGGCTCGCCGTCGGATGCGACGCCGGCACGCCGCGTCTGCGTGCCGTGCACGGCGAGCGCGGCGGAGCGGTGGAGCGTCCCGAGCCTGCGCCCGCGATCGACCCGCCACCGGCCACGGCGCCCTCCGAGGAGCCCGCGCACGTGCCGGCGGCCGAGCCCTCGCGTGAGGGCTGGAACGAGGCGCAGATCCGCTGGGAGCCGTACGAGGCGGGGCTCGCGCGCGCTCGGCGCGAGTCGCTTCCGGTGCTCCTCGTCGTGTCGGCGACGTGGTGCGGCCACTGCCGCACGTACAGCCACGTGTTCGAGGACGCCGGCGTCGTCCAGCGGGCGCAGCGCTTCGTGATGGTGCACCTGGACTCGGACGTCGAGCGCGAAGAGGCGGCGCGCTACGTCGTCGACGGGCACTACGTCCCTCGCACCTACTTCCTCGCGCCCGACGGGACCCCGATGCCGGTGACGGCGCTCAACCCACGGTTCCGCTACTTCTACGACGAGAACGGGCCCGCCTCGCTGATCGCGGGCATGGACGCCGCGCTGGCGCGCGCCGGCGGCTGAGCCACCGCACGCATGAGCGCCCAGCGCTTCTACGTCGGGCGCGCGACGACGTTCCACGACGCCGCCGTCGCGAGCTCGGCGATCTGCTCACGCGCCTCTCCCCGCGCGAGGCGGCGGGCCGCGTGGTGACGCGCGCGATCGAGGCGGGCTCGCGGGACAACGCGACCGCGATCGTGATCCGGGTGATCGAGTGAGCGTCAGCGCCCGGGGACGCAGACGACGTCCAGCGCCCGCCACGCCACGCCGCCGCTCGGGTCCCGTGCCGTGATCACCGCGGCGAAGCGGCCGGGGTGCGGCGCGGTGAACGAGACGCTCGTGCCCGACACCGTCGCGCCCGGCAGGCCGTAGGCGCGCACCTCGCCGGTCGCGAACGCGTCGAGCGTGAGCGGGACGCCGGCGACGCACGTCGGGTCGCTCACCGCGATCGAGCTCGGCGCTCGGAGGCCGCGATCGACGGCGACGCTCGCGAGCCCCTCGAGCGTCGTCGTGACGAGGTCGGACCACGCGAAGCGCGAGGCGCGGCCCGCCGCGACGCGATGCGCGCGAACCGCGGCCTCCGCCACGCTCGGGTCGGCGCCTCCGAGCCGCGCGGTGAGCACGTCGAGCAGCGCGAGCCCGGCGAGGCCTTCCTCCGCGAGCGACGCGAGCGGGTACGCGAGCTCGTCGCCCAGCTCGGCGTCGAACGCGCCGTGATGCACGCGGCCGCCGAGCGTGGCCATCCCGGCGAAGGCGTCGAGGGCGAGCACGAGATCGGCCTGCGCAGGCGTGCCGGTCGCCGCGTCGGTCACCATCCGGCCGAGCGCGCCCTCGAGGCGGCGGTGCGTGACCGCCACGGTGAACGTCCCGTCGTTCGCCTCCATCAGCCGCACCAGCGTCTCCTGCGCGTCGGGCTCGGGACGCCAGAGGTAGCGCGACTCGAGATCCGCCGCGGCCGAGCGCGCGGCGTCCCCGGTCCGGCCCGCCGCGAGCCACGCCCCGAGCATCGCGGCGGGCAGGCGCGCGAGCGAGCCCTGCACGAGCGGGTTCGCGTCGATCCCATGCGTCGCCGCTCGCAGCGCCGCGTCGCGACCTTCGTAGGTGCCCAAGAGCTCGTGCGCCGAGAGCGCGCCGCCGACGTCGTTCGCCCACGCGTTGTCCCAGACGATCGGGTCGCGCCCGATCAGCGCGCGGACGTTCGCGAGGTCGGCGCCGGTGAGCGTCGTGCTCCCGACGTCGGTGCCCGTCCAGAGCACGCGCACCTCGGGCGGAAGCGCGCGCAGCGCCATCAGGTACTCGGCGCCGTGCGGGGTCGCCGAGAGCTGCGCGTCGTCGTACACGGTCGGGACGAACCAGACGACGACGCCTGGGTGCGTGGCCCCGAGCTCGCTCACGACGCGCGTCACCACGCTCGCGTGCATCGCGCCGAGCGCTCCGTCGGTCGGCGCGCTCGCGAAGAGCAGGTCGTCGGCGAGGATGGCGATCCCGCTCACGCCCGCGTCGAGCAGCGTCCTCAGCTTCGTGGCCAGGGCGTCGTAGTCCGCGTCCACGGACGCGTCGAAGTCGAGGAAGGGGCTCACGCCGAAGAGGAAGCGCACGCCGCGCCCGCGGGCGATCGAGGCGAGCGTGGCGAAGCGCGCGACGGTCGCGGCGTCGTACGGCGTCCGCCACGCGGAGCGGTGGAGCGGGTCGTCCTTGGGTGCGTAGAGGTAGGTGCCCATGCCGGCCACGGAGATCGCGTCGAGCATCCGGGCGCGCTCGGTGAACGACCAGGGCGGGCCGTAGAAGCCCTCGATCACGCCGCTCTCGGCGTGCGTCGGGACGGGTGGCGTCGCCGGCGGATCCGGCAGCGCTGCCGGGAGCGCGATCGTGGCGTCGCGCGAGCTCAGCGCGACGGAGAGGAGGCGCGCCCCGCTCGCCGCGCGCAGGTCGAGCTCCACGCACGTGCCGCAGGTGCCCGCGAGCGAGAGAGGCTGCGCGGTGTCGGCCCACGCGAAGTCGGCGACGACGCCGCCACCGCAGGCCTCGAGGACGTACGCGTGCACGTCTGTGAGCGCGGGCCCGCTCGACGTGATCGCGAGCGTGTCGAGGGCGACGGGCCGCTCGAGCCCGGGCGCGAGATCGATCTCCAGCGTGGCGATCTCTGCCGGCGCGGGCACCCAGCCGCTGGCGTCGTCGTCGTCGCGGAGCGTCCCGGGCCCGTCGTGATCCTCGCGCACCACGCCGCCGGAGCGCCGCGTGGGGCCGGCCGCGAGACGCGCGAGCGCGAGCAGATCCTGCGAGGCGCCGGTCGCGGCCGCGCACGAGAGGGGCAGGGCGCGCGGGCGAGGGACGGCGGACGCGTCGAGCGCGGTGGCATCGCGCGCGCCTCCATCGATCTCGGCGTCGCCCGCCCCGGCGTCCTCGCGCGGTGCCGGCGGCGCCGAGCACGCCGCGACGAGCGCGACCGAGAGCCAGGTCAAGCGAGTACCCGCGCCGTCGAACGCGCCCGGCTGGGTGGCGGCGACCGTCTTCATCGCTGCGCAGTGTATCGCGCGACGGCACGCGCGAGAGGTGCGCCACCGTTCGGGCATCCGACGTGACGGAGCTGCCCGAGCGCATCGGCCCCGACCGCATCCTCGCGCGCCTCGGTGCGGGCGGCATGCCCGAGGTGTTCCTCCCCGAGCTCGGGGCGCTCGCCCCACGGAATCGAGCACGCGTCCGCGCACGCGCCCGATCTGACGGCGCCGTTCGCCGTGATATCTTGCGGCTCGTGCCGATCCTGACCGCCGAAGAGCGCCTCGGGACCGTCCTCGGTGGACGGTACGCGCTCGACGCGATCCTCGGCGAGGGCGGCACGAGCGTCGTGTACTCGGCGACCCAGACCTTCACCAAGCGCCCCGTCGCGCTCAAGATCCTCAAGCCGGAGCACGCCAGGAACCGAGAGCTCGTCTCGCGCTTCCTCAAGGAGGCTCGCGTCGCCTCCACGCTGACCCACCCGAACGTCGTGGCCGTGCTCGACATGGGTACCACCGAGGGCGACACGTACCTGGCGATGGAACGGCTGAGCGGCGAGTCGCTCGGCGCGCTCCTCGGACGCGAGGGGACGCTCACCGTCGAGCGCACGCTCTCCCTGCTGCGGCCGCTGATGGAGGCGGTGGCCCTCGCGCACGAGCGGGGCGTCGTGCACCGCGATCTCAAGCCGGAGAACGTGCTCGTGGGAGATCGCGGCGACGGGCACACGCGCGCGATCCTGCTCGACTTCGGCATGGCCAAGACGGCCGAGGTGGCCTGGGGCCACATGACGCAGTCGGGGATCCTCGTCGGCACGCCGTTCTACATGTCGCCGGAGCAGACCGAGGGCGCGAGCGACATCGACGCCGCGACCGACGTCTGGGCGATGGGCGTGACGCTCTATCGGTGTCTCTCGGGCGAGCTGCCGTTCTTCGCGACCGCGCCGTCGGCGCTGCTCCTCGCCATCGCGCGCGGCGAGCACGTCGCGCTCGGCACGCGCGCGCCGTCCCTGCCCGCGCCGATCGCAGCCTGGGTCGAGGGGGCGCTCGTGAGCGACCGCGCCCACCGCTATCCGCACATGCGCGCGATGCTCGCCGCGCTCGACCGGGCGCTCGAGGGCCAGCTCCCGGTCACGCACGCGCAGGCGTCCTCGTCCGACGCGGCGAACGAGCGCCCGCCCGCCCGGCGGATCTGGCCGCGCTACGTGGCGGCCGGCGTCGCGCTCGTCGCGATCCTCGCGGCGCTCTCGTGGACGCTCGCTCCGCCGCCGCCGGCCCCGCGCGCCGAAGCTCGGGTAGCCTCTCCGGCGCCCGTCCCGCCACCCGCATCGCGCGCCGAAGTGCCTGCGATCGGCGCGCCTCGGACCGAGGCGGCGGTCGCACCGGCGCCGCCGCCGAGCGAGGCCACCGAAGCGCCGCGTCGCGTGCCGGGACGGCACGCACGCTCCGAGACGCCCGGCTCGCCTCACTCCGCCGGCTCGCCGCCGCCTACGCGCTCGTCGTCGGGGCTGGCCTCCGAGTGGTGATGGCCGTTCGGCCACGCGACCGGGGCACGCCGGTCGACCGCGGTGCGCGCATGGGCGCGACTCGACGCCCCCAGAACGTGGATCCGCGCCGGGCATGATCGAGGCGGCCGCGCGAGACGACCGCGAGCGACCCCTGAGAAGAAGTCGTCAGTCTTCGCGATCGATCAGCAGCTCGACGAGCGTGGTGGTCTCCCCACACACGATCCACTCGTTGGCGATGGGGTAGCTCGTCGCGAGACGCTTCTTCTGGCGTGCGTCGGCGGCCCAGAGCAGCACACGCGTGGCGGGCGGCAGCAGCGAGCACATGCCGACGAACGTCGGGAGCTCGACCGAGGGCAGCATGCTGTCGACGAGCACCGTGAATCCCGTCGCGCGCAGGCTGGAGATCGCGCGCACGAGATCGGCCTGGGACCGGACATGCACGACCGGCCGCCGGTCGCCGACCGCGCGCTCCACCTCGGGGGTGAGCTCCGTGTCGAGGCTCACCACGAGCACCGCCCCTCGCACGGGCTGACGCTCGGCGCGCGTCTCGAGCACCGCGGGCACGCGCGGCACCGAGAGGCGACCGATCGCGTGACGTCCGCTGGACTGGGCGGATGCGCTCGCGGGCGGCACGCCTGGCGCGGGCGGTGCGGGGAGGGTGGGGCGATTCGCGTTGCTCGAGGCGCCCGGCGCCTCCACCTCGCGCATCCCCGACGGGGCCTCGCCGTCCCGCTCGTCCGCGGCGCGGGCCGAGGCGGGCGCGGATCGATCGCCTCGCACCCGTGGGCCGGATCCCGCGGCCGGGTCGAACGAGCTGGCGAGACGGCGCGGGGTCGGCACGACGCCACGGACGGTGCTGGAGGCCATCCACAAGACGTGGCTGAGCCGCTCGATGCAGGCATCCGTCGCGTCCGCGCCGCACATCGCCGCCAGTGTGCTCGTGAGCGCGCCCTGGACGAACGCCTGGAACGCGACGAGATCCTCCGGCGTCTCGACGAGGCCGGCGCGCGCGAGCGCCGACGCGTGCACCGCGTTCGCCCTCTCGACCGACATCGCACCCTCGAGCGCTTCGCGAAGCGCCCGTTCATAGAGCCGCAAGGGCGGAGCTGCCGACGACGCCATCCCTCCACTACGCTACGCAGTTCCGATCGTGGCGTCCAGGGTTCCGTCACCACGATTGGCGCTCGCGCGCGTGCGTGCCACGCCTACAATGGAGCCGTGTCGTCGCGGTCGCTCGCCTGGGTCACGGCCATCGCGCTCGCGAGCTGTGCGGACCGCGCCCCGACGGCGATCGTCGTGGCCGTGAGCTCGGATCTGAGGGTCCCCGAGGAGCTCTCGTCGGTCCACGTCGAGGTCGGCGGCGCCGCGTGCACGTCCGCGTCGTGCACGCACGACTTCGCGCTCGACGGATCTGCCGCGATCGCCGTGCCGTTCTCGTTCGCGGTGCTGCCGGCCGGATCGGGGGGACCGCTGGCGCTCGTCGTCCGCGGGCGGGACGGCGCGGGAGCGGATCGCGTGGTCCGGCGCGTCGAGACCTCGTTCGTCGCGGAGCGCACCCTCCTGCTCTCGGTCACCCTCGAGCGAGCGTGCCTCGACGCGGCCGCGTGTCCCGGCAGCTCGACGTGCATCGCCGGCGCGTGCGCCAGCGCGGCCGTCGATCCCGCGTCGCTCCCCGCCGTCGAGCCGGGCACCGAGCTCGACGCCGGGGATGCGGCCCGGGCCGACGTGGGAACGCCCGACGCCGGCCGCGACGCGGGCCGTGTCGACGCCGGCCCCGTCGATGCCGGCCCCGACGGGGCGCGCGACGCCGGTGCTCCACCGCGCGCGTGCAGCGAGCTGCCTGCCACGGCTGTCGCCGGTGCCGTGGAGATCGACCCCGATGGTCCAGGGGGCGCGGCGCCCTTCCTCGACTACTGCGAGACGAGCGCGGACGGAGGCGGCTGGACCCTGATCGCGAAGGTCGATCCCGCGACGGCCGCGCTGGCCTACTCGGCGACGGCGTGGACGAGCGTCGGGGCCTCCGGCGCGTTCGGCACTGCAGATCTCAGCGTCGGCGACGCGCTCCTGCCGAGCTACTGGACCGTGCCCTTGCGCGAGCTCCGGATCGTGGTCGCGGATCGCGCGACGCCGGCGACGACGCGCTCGCTCGTCACCGCGCTCGTCCCGGCGACCACCGTCACGCTGCGCAGCGCGATGGAGGCGAGCGCACACGTCCTCTTGGACGCACCCCAGAGCGCGTGGGTGACGCTGGTCGGGGCCCGCTCGACGCCGGGCGCGGGCGTCTGCGAGGTCGCCGGCGTGCCCGCGCTCGTGCCCGAGGCCGCGCCCGCGGTGCGCGTCCGGATCGGGTACGTGTGGTCCGACGTGACGGGCTGCGCGACGCCCGGCTTCTGGGCCGGCGCCGGTGCGGAGGGCACGGGGTAGCCGCGCCGTCGCGAGCAGCGCGGGCGGCGGACGCATCTGCGGCACCGGCGCCGTGCGCGAGGATCTGCCGCTCGCCGTTTGGGTCTTCGGGCGCTGATCGCGGCGCGCGGAGCCCGGCCGACGCCCGCCCCGGCTCACGCGCTCGAGGTGATGCGTACCGGCCGCTTGAACGTCTGCTCGAAGAGCGCGGCCTTGCGCGCCGTCGTCCACAGCTCGAGCGAAAGATCCTCGCGGCCCGTGGCCTTGAGCGTGACCTCGCGGCTGGACACGGCGACCTCGAGGCTCTGGACCTTGCTGCGATGGCCGCGGTCGAGCCCGTCGGCGATGCGCAGGATGGCCGCGAGGCGCCGCACCTTGCGCTGCGCGTCGGGCTCGAGCGCGCCGTAGGTCTCGTGCTTCTGGGAGGGCGCGGCGCGGCGGTGGTAGCGGGCGATGCACCCGACGATGGTCCGCAGCTCGGGCGAGAGCCCCATGATGTCCGAGTGCTCCAGGATGTACTGGGTGTGCTTGTGGTGGGCGGACGACTCGACGAACTCGCCGATGTCGTGGGTGAGCGCCGCGACGCGCAGCAGCACTCGGTCCTCGGGCCCGAGCTCGTGCAGCTCCGCGAGGCGGTCGAAGAGCTGGACCGCGATGCGGTCCACCTGCGTCGCGTGCGTCTCGTCGAAGTGGTAGCGCCGGCCGAGCTGGAGCGCCGCGCGCGTGGCGAGGTGCTCGTCGAGCTTCGGATCCCAGACGCGGAAGTGCTTCTCGACCAGCTCGGAGGCGAGGCCCTCCTTCAGGCCGACGCCTGGCGCCAGGATCGCGTCGGTGCGTGCGAGGTCGGCCACCGCGACCACGGCGTAGAGCGCCGGCACGATCACGTCCGCGCGATCCGGCCTGAGGCCGTAGCGCTTGCGGCGCGCCGCGGCGGACATCTTCTTCATGCGGGCCAGCAGCTTGCGCGCGGCGCTCACGTCGATCGTCGGGATCGGGCGCCCCTTGATCGGCACGAGGGCCGCGATCGCGTCGAAGCTGCCTCCGGTGCCCGCGACGACGTCGTAGGTGCGCCGGCCGTAGCTCTGCGAGACGGGGCCGAGCATGCGCTCCACGTACTCGACGAGGAGCTTCTCCTGCGCCTTCGTCACGGGCCGCCCGTCGTCGAGGAACGACTCGAGCATGCGCACGGTGCCGATCCCGAGCGAGGTCGAGAAGCGCACCTCGTCGTGGTGCACCTCGCTCAGCTCGAGCGAGCCGCCGCCGAGGTCGCAGAGCAGCGCGCGCTTGTCGGCGAGCGGCACCCGCTGCTCGACCGCCACCTTCATGAGCCGGGCTTCCTCGGTTCCGTCGATGGCCTCGAGGTCGACACCGGCATCGCGCGCCCTCTCGAGGAGCACGCTCGCGTTCTCCGCGTCGCGTGCCGAGGCGGTCACGACGGCGCGCACCTCGGTGACGTCGAGCTCGACGAGCCGCTTCTTGAACTCCTTGAGCACCCGCACGCAACCATCGATCGCCTTGGGATCGAGCTTGCCCGTGAGGAACACCGAGTGCCCCATGCGCACGGGCCTGCGCATCGAGGCGATCTCGAGCATCCGGTCGGCGGCCTCGGCCTCGACGACCAGGAGGCGCGACGCGTTGGAGCCCACGTCGATGGCGGCGAAGCGCGGCACGCGTGGTTTGTACACGGCGGGGCACGCGACGGGAACGCCTCAAGCGCGATCCCCAGCGCGCTCGTCATCTGTTAGGATGGTACGTCTTTCTCTGGAGGCTTCGCCCATGCAGCTCGGCCGCTTGGCTTCGGTCCTGGTCCTCCTCGGCGTCGTCCCCGCGTGCAGCGCCATCGTGAGCCCGGACACGACGCGGCTCGGCGGCGGGCCCGACACGGGCACTGGCACGCTCGACAGCGGCATGGTCCGGCCCGACACGGGCGTCCGCACCGACGGCGGCCCCGGAAACGACACGGGCGGCGGTGGCTGTGCGGGCGGGTGCGCCGACTCGTTCCCGTGCACGATCGACAGCTGCAACGGGAGCACCTGCATGCACGTGCCCGACGACGCCGTCTGCGGCGCTGGGATGCGGTGCTCGGCCACGCTCGGCTGCGTCTCGTCGACCTGCTCCTCGGACGCCGAGTGCTCGGACGGGAACGCGTGCAACGGCGCCGAGACGTGTGCGCCAGGGAGCCCCGGCGCCGACGCGTCGGGCTGCCTCGATGGGACGCCGCCCGACTGCAACGATCGCGTCGACTGCACGGCCGACGACTGCAACTCGGTGACGGGCTGCGTCCACGAGGCCCACGACAGCGCCTGCGACGACACCTTCGGCTGCACCACGGACACGTGCGCTCCGGGCGGATGCGTGCACGTCACGAACGACGCGATGTGCAACGGTGGCTGCCTCTCCGGGGCGGTCTGTCAGGTCGGCGCCGGCTGCGTCGGCGGCTCCCCGTCGACGTGCCCGGCCGACGGCAACCCTTGCACGTCCGACCCGACGATGTGCGACCCGGGCACGGCCACGTGCCTGCATCCGCCCCGCGACGACGATCGCGACGGTCATGCGATCATGCGGGCGAACGGCAGCATGGGCACCGTGACGTGTCCCGGCGGCGACGACTGCAACGACATGAGCGCCGCCATCCACCCGGGGGCGACGGAGCTCTGCAACGGCATCGACGACAATTGCGACGGCAACATCGACGAGAGCGGATGCCTCCCGCCGGGTCCGGACGACTGCAGCAGCGAGACGGCCATCATGGTGAGCAGCTCGGGCGGACCGGCGCGAGCGGGGATGGTCACCGGCAGCAACGTCGACGACAGCGACGACTACGTGACCATGTGCGGCCACGACGGCGGCCTGGACGCCGTGTACTACGTCGACATCCCGGCCGGCGGGGCGGTCGACGTCACGTTCACCACCGACAACCCGAACACGACCTTCGACACGGTGCTCGGCGCGACGGTCGGGAACACGTGCGGCAACTTCGACACCCGCCTGTGCAACGACGACATCACGGGGTCGAACAACCGCAGCCGCCTGAACGTCTGTGTGCCCGGCGGTGCCGGTACCCGCGTGCACGTGCTCGTCGACGGCTTCGACGGCTCGGCCACCGGCAACTACCAGCTGAACGTCACCATCACTCCCCGTGCCACGGGTTTCTGCGGCTGAGCGCGGGGATCCAGGCCCGGCGAGTCGCTTCGTCGCGACTTGGCGCCGTCCGGCGATTTCTGTGAACATGGGCCTCCCGTGCCCGAGGTGACCGATCCGATTCGCCCGACGCTCCTGATGGTGGGTCACGGGGAGGCCATGGACGCCGCGCTCAAGGTGGCGCTGGACCGCCATGGACTCGCGGTCACCGACGCGAGCGGCGACGTGAAGACGGCCGTGCGCACCATCGCGCCCGACGTCGTGCTGCTCGTCGGCGACGCGGCGGCCGACGGCGGCCGGGCGATCCTCGACGCGCTCGCGACCGACGCCGTGACCAGCGTCGTGCCCGTGATCGTCCTCGGGCACGCCGAGAAGCTGGACGGACGAGTCACCGCGTTCCGGGCGGGCGCCGTCGCCGTGGTGGCGCGCACCGCGAGCGCCGATCAGATCGCGACGCGCATCGCCAGCGTCGCCAAGGAGATCGCCGAGCGCGGCGAGGCCCGCCCTGACGAGCTCGGCGAGGCGACGTTCGACGAGCTCGTGACGATGGTGGCCAGCGAGCTGCGCTCCGGGATCCTCTCGGTCGGCCGTCAGCGGGGCGGTGCGGGCGGTGAGCCGATGCGCATCGTGCTCGGGGCCGGACGGCCCGTCGCCGACGCCGTCGAGGAGTTCGTGCGCAAGCTGCGCCCGCTCGTCTCGCGTGCCGAGCCGCTGACCTACGAGCTGCACGCGAGCGCGGGTGGGCCCGTCGGCCTGCTCGACCACGAGCCCGCGGGGCGCGGTGATCTCTCGGTGCTCGCGGGGCTGCGCATCATCCTGGTGGACACCGACGCGTCCCGCGCCGACACGCTGTCCCAGGAGCTGCGCGCCCGCGGCTCGGTCGTCGCGGTCGCCGATCCGAGCGCCCGCGGTATCGAGCGCGCGCGCGGGCTCGATCCCCAGGTGGTGATCGTCGACGCAGCGGGCATGGACGGCACGGGCTACGAGGTCGTGCGCGCGATCCGTCGCGACGTGCGGCTGCGCTGGGCGGCGATGCTGGTGGTTCCGTGGGCGGAGATCTGGCCCGAGAGCGCCGCGACGCCGGACCTCACGGAGCTCGCGCTGCGCCTGGCGCCGCTCGTCACCCACGATCACGAGCTGCGCGCGCGGGCGCTCGAAGAGCCGAAATTCGACGCGCGCCTCGAGGTCACGGGGCCGAGCCGCATGCTACGCGTGCTCGCGTCGCTGACGGGGCCCTGCCACGTCCACGTGCAGTCGCGCAAGGCCA
>JBGAQA010000035.1:0-63886 GCA_044220955.1 Sandaracinaceae bacterium | reverse complement strand
GGCAGCGGAGTCAACCTGACCGCCACCCCGGCCGGCGACGATTTCGAAATCAATCTCGATTCGGCCAATACATCCGCCTGGCAGCCCGGCCAGGCCACCCTGGTCAGCTGGGTCGAGAAGGCCCCTGCCGAGCGCATCACCGTCGGCCAAAAAACCGTCACCATCCTGCCCGACCTGACCCAGGCCGTCACCCACGACGGGCGCAGCGCCAACAAGCAGGCCCTCGATGCCGCCGAAGCCGCCCTCGCCCGCGCCCGCACTCGCCGGCACGGCGAGCCCCGCCTGGCGATCGTCCAGCCCGACGCCCACACCGATCTGCTCGAAGAGCGGCTCGGCATCCGGTACTGCTTCGCCACCTGGTCGTTCCACGCCAACGATCTCGTCGGTCGCGGCGGCAAGCTCGTCCAGGTCGGTGTGCGCGTCTCGGGGCGGACACGTGAGCATTGGGAGTCGACGCTCGGCGTGCGGCAGTTCTGGAGCGAGGGCATCGTCCGCGATCCGGCCGCAGCCCTCGACGCCATCATCCACGCCGTGCGCGCGAGCGGCGTGCGAGGCGTCTACCTCTCGAACGACGTCGACGGAACGGACCCCCGCTTCGCCCCCGCGACCGGGACGCCGGAGGCAGGTGGCGTCGAGCCGTCGTTCCTCGTGGCGCTGATCGAGCGCCTGGGGCGGGAGGTGGGCCTCGTCGCCGCCGATCTCGTGGAGGTCGCGCCGGCGCTGGGCACCGCGGACGAGCGGCGCACGACGCTCGACACGTCCGTCACGTACCTGCGCGCGACCCTCGACGCGCTCCTCACGGAGCGCAGCCTCGCGCTTCGCGGCTCTGCCGAGCACTCCGGCTGATCAGTGCGCCGCCCAGGGATCGAGCACACCGTCGCCGCCGCCGCCCGAGTGCGTGGTCGTCGTGGGCGGCGGCGTGTGGGTCGCGCCCGTCGACGGCGGCGGGGTGTGTCCGCCGCCCGTCGGTCGGGCGCGCGCACGATCGAGGGTGACCGTGACGCTCGGATCTCCGAAGGCGGTCATCGCGATGGTGCGGTCCTGGTAGCCCGGCGCGCGCACCGTCAGCTGCACGATGTCGCTCCCCGTCGGGCGCGGGAAGTCGCAAGGCGTCGTCGCGTAGTGCGCTCCGTCGATGAGCACCTCGGCGCCGTCCGGCGTGCTGGCGATGTGCACCGGCGCGACGGCGGGGGTGGCCGCCGTGCTCGGGGGCGGCGGGACGTCGAGCGTGGTGGGCGGCGGCAGGGTCGCGATCGTCGGCGGCGGCAGCGCCACCGTCGGGGGCGGCGTCACCACCGTCATCGGCGGGGTCCGGCCGAACGCGAAGTACCCGCCGACGGCACCGAGCACGGCGACGAGCGCGAGGCCTCCCATCACGAAGGGCAGCACGCTCCGCGACGGCGGCGGGGCCATGGGGGCCTCGCCCGCGCCCACCGCGATCCCGCTCATGCGGCCGGCGTTGGGGTTGAGCATCCGGCCCGTGCCGTCGGTCCGCTGGGGCATCGACGCGCGATCGACGGCGTCGACCACGGCGCGAGGCGTCAGCCCGCCCTCGATCGCCTCGAGATCGGCCTTCACCTCGGCCATCGACTGATAGCGGACGTCGGTGGACTTCTCGAGGCACTTCATGATCACCGCCTCGAGACCGGGCGGGACGTCGATGGGCGGCGGCAGCTCGTGCGGCGGGATCGGCTTCTCGTACATGTGCTTCGTCAGGATGCCCATCAGGTTGTCGGCATCGAACGGAACACGGCCGGACGCCATCTCGTAGAGGATCACGCCGAGCGCGTAGATGTCCGTGCGCTGGTCGACGTTCGCCCCGGCGCACTGCTCGGGCGACATGTAGTGGGGCGTCCCGAAGACCTGGCCTGCCTTGGTGAGCTTGCTGCTCGCGCCGCCGACCTTCGCGATGCCGAAGTCGAGCACCTTCACGAAGTCGACGTCGTTGCCCCGCTTCACGAGGTAGATGTTGTCGGGCTTCATGTCGCGGTGGACGATGCTGCGCTCGTGCGCGGCGCCCAGCGCGTCGCAGATCTGCTTGGCCACGCGGATGACGCGCTCCGTGCGCATCGGCCGCTCGTTCTCGATCGCCTTCGTCAGGGACGTGCCGTCGAGGAACTCCATCACGAAGTACGTGGATCCGTCCGGCAGCGCGCCGAAGTCGCTGATGTCGATGATGTGCTGCGAGCCGATCGCGCTGGCGCTCTGCGCTTCCTGCTGGAAGCGCTGCATCACCTCGGTGTCCTTGCTGACCTCGGGCTTGAGCACCTTGATGGCCAGCGGCTTGTTCAGCATCGCGTGGCGCGCGCGGTACACCAGGCCCATACCGCCCTCGCCGAGCACGGCCTCGATCCGGTATCGGCCGTCGAGCGTGCGGCCGATCAGGGGATCGGGCGGGGGGATCGACGGGGGCCGATCTGCGTCCAGCGGGCTCGTGCCTTCTTCGACCAAACGGAGGTGCCTTTCTGCGGTCATTCGAGCCTCGGGCGATACGTCAGCGAGCGGGGTGGGGGCGCGCAGCGGCATGCAAACGCGAAACCACGAGCGCGCGGCCCCTCGCCCTCGGTTCTACGCGTCGCGAGGCCGATCGGTTTCCCCGGAAACGCTCGCGATGGTCGTTTGCTGGCGGTCGCGCGTCAAGGTTCGACACGCCCCTCGGACGGGGTCAGCCGCCGAGGGCTTGGGTCCCCCGAGCCCGGGCCAGCGCCGTGCCGGGCGCCTCGCCGGGAGACGGGCTGAGCCACTCGACGAGCTCCCGGGCGAACGGGGAGCACGCCTGCCAGATCATGTCCAGCCGCCCCGGGTGGATGCCCCCGCCGCCGCCGTCCACGGTCACCCACGCGCCCCGTGCCGACTCGGCGCGGTCGCCCAGGCGGATCCCGGCCGAGACCACGCAAGGCTTGCGTAGCGCCCGGGCGGCGATGGCAGCGTCGGCCGTCAGGCCGCCGCTCGTCGCGACGATCGCGACAGCCAGGCGCAGGGCGCGAGCGTCCTCGGGTGACGCATCGTCGATGACGAGCACCCGGGGATCGTCGCCCGGCGCTCCCGTCAGATCCTCGGGCAGCGAGAGTCGCCCGGCCGCGGCGCCCGCGCTCGCGGGCAGGCCGCGGGCGAACGGGGCCGGGGCGGGCGTCCGGATGGCATGGACCCCGGTGGCCTCGAGGTCGGCGGGATCGAGCCGGGCGATGGCCTCCGCCCGGGTCAGCCGGCCGCCCCGCACGCGCTCGACGAGGACGCGCACCCGGGCCAGGGGCGCGAGGGGGGCCGCCTCCACCTCCGTGAGGGTCTCCCGCCCCGCGTCGAGCTCGAAGCGCGCGCGAATGGGCCCGCCGTGCTCGCGGTCGAGGGCGCGGACTTGCTCGGCGATGCGCGCGGCGAGCTCGGGCGCCCTCGACGTCAGCGACTCGCCGCGCGCGCCGCGAACGGGCAGCGCGGATCGCACGCCCGGGATCACGAGCTCGCCCGACGCGAGCTCCTCTCCGCTCACCGGGTCGACGCTCGTGACCGTGAGCGCGCCCGAGAGCATCAGCCGCCGAGCAGGTGCAGGTGAGCGATGGCGTTGATGGCCTCGGCGATCGTGCGCAGCATCCGCAGGCGATTCTCGCGGACGCGCGGGTCGTCGACCATCACGAAGACGTCGGCGAAGAAGCGGTCGATCGGCACCCGGAGATCGGCCGCGATGAGGTTGAGCGCGCCGGAGTAGTCGCCCGCGCCTGCGTGCTCGCGCATCCCCTCGCGGACGCGGACGAACGCGGTCCAGAGGTCGGTCTCCGCGCCGGACTCGAGTAGCGCGAGGTCGGGGTCGGCGGGGGGGGCGTCCTTGGCGATGTTCCACGCGCGCTTGAACGCGACCGCGAGCGACTCGTACGCGGTGTGGGCGCGGAACGCGTCGAGCGCGGAGACGCGCTTTCCGAGATCGCGCACGGAGCGGAGGTCCCAAGGCGCCAGGCACGCCTCGACGACGTCGGCGGGGTGCTTCTCGCCGAGCATCACGCGCAGGCGCGCGCGGACGAAGTCGTCGAGCTTCGGCGCGAGATCCTCCCACGGGGCGAGCACCTTCTTCTGGTCGACGTACATCTCGTGCGCCGTCCGCAGCGTCGTGCGCAGCTCGATCGGGAGCGGCCCCTCGAGCGCGATCCGCAGGATCCCCAGCGTCGCGCGTCGCAGCGCGAAGGGATCCTGCGAGCCGCTCGGCACGATGCCGACACCGAAGCAGCCGACGAGCGTGTCGGCGCGATCGGCGATCGCCAGCGCGGCCGCGAGCGGGGAGGCGGGCAGGGCGTCTCCCGCGCCCTTCGGCAGGTAGTGATCGCGGATCGCGTCGGCGACCCTCGTGTCGAGTCCCTCCTTCGCCGCGTACCACCGGCCCATCGAGCCCTGCAGCTCGGGGAACTCGCCGACGATCAGCGACACGAGGTCGGCCTTGGCGAGCTTCGCGGCCTCCGGCGCGTCGCTGCCGCCGCCGAGCCCGGCCGCGAGCGCGCCGACGCGGCGCACCTTCTCGCCGACGGTGCCGAGCTTGTGGTGGAAGACGATGCCGTCGAGCTTCGGCACACGCTCGGCGAGGGTCTTCTTCCGGTCCTCGGCGACGAAGAACTCGGCGTCCTTGAGGCGCGCGACCAGCACGCGGTCGTTGCCCTTGGCCACGTTGGCCTCGTCGATCGCCGTGTTGGCGATCGCGAAGTACCTCGGCAGCAGCTTCCCGTCGGGCGCGCGCAGGGCGAAGTAGCGCTGGTGCCCGCGCATCACCGCGACGATCACCTCGTCCGGCAGCGCGAGGAAGCGCTCGTCGTAGGAGCCGAGGACGACGAAGGGCTCCTCGACCAGCGACGCGTTCTCGTCCACGAGGAACGCGTCGGGCTCGACGCTGGCGCCGAGGATCCGGGCGCGCTCCTCGAGCGCAGCGACCATCGCGCGGCGTCGCTCGTCCTCGTCGGCGAGCACGTGCGCCGCGCGCAGGACGTCGAGGTACGCGCTCGCCGTCTGGAACTCCACGCGCGCGGGCGAGAGGAAGCGGTGACCGCGCGTGGTGCGTCCGAAGGCGATGCCGCCCCAGCCGCCCTCGACGACCTCCTCGCCGAGCAGCGCGACGATCCAGTGGATCGGTCGCCCGAAGGCCAGATCCCCCGCGCCCCAGCGCATGGACTTCGCGAACGGGATGCGCGGCGGCAGGGCGCTCGCGATCTCCGAGACGACGCCTGCCGCGTCGCGGCCGGTCTCGCGGCGGACCACGGCGGCGTACTCGCCCTTCTCGGTCTTCTTCACGAAGAGCTCGCTCGGCGCGGCGCCGTTCTTCTTGGCGAAGCCCTCGCCGGCCTTCGTCGGCGCGCCGCTGGCGTCGAACGCCACGCTCTTCGGCGGACCGAGGACCTCCTGCTCGAGGTCGGGCGTGCGCTCGGCGACGGAGGAGACGAGAACGGCGAGCCGGCGTGGCGTCCCGTACGCGCGCGCGTCGCCGTGCGGCAGGCGCGCGGCGTCGAGCGCCCCGGTCACGAGCTCGGGGAGCACCTCGAGGGCCCGCTTCACCCACGAGGCGGGCAGCTCCTCGGTGCCGATCTCGATCAGCAGGTCGGCCGTTGCCATCAGATCGCGCCCCCAGCGCTCGCGACGTTCTTCAGCAACGGGAAGCCCATCGCCTCGCGCTGTGCGAGGTAGGTCTCGCACACGGCGCGCGCGACGTGGCGCACGCGGCCGATGTAGCGCTGCCGCTCGGTCACGCCGATCGCGCCACGCGCGTCGAGCAGGTTGAACGTGTGGCTGCACTTGATGACGCAGTCGTACGCGGGGAGCAGCAGCCGCTTCAGCGGATCCGGCTCGCCGAAGATCAGCGCGTTGTTCTTTCCCTTGCCGCGATCGAGCGAGAGCAGCGCGTGCACCTGCGTCTCGTAGTCGTCGAAGAGCTTCAGGTGCATCGGCACGTCGGCGCGCTCGAAGTTGTAGGTGCTCCACTCCCACTCGGCGCGCTTGGCGATCTCTCCGTACGAGACGCCGTTGCCGTACTCGCACTCGTAGATGGTGGGCTTGTCTTGCAGGTACATCGCGATGCGCTCGAGCCCGTAGGTGAGCTCGCCCGAGATGGGCTTGCAGTCGATCCCGCCGACCTGCTGGAAGTAGGTGAACTGCGAGATCTCGAGGCCGTCGAGCCAGACCTGCCAGCCGAGGCCCCAGGCGCCGAGCGTCGGCGACTCCCAGTCGTCCTCGACGAAGCGCAGATCGTGCTTGCGCGGGTCGGTGCCGAGCGCGCGCAGCGAGTCGAGATAGAGCTCCTGGATCTCGAGCGGCGAGGGCTTGAGGATCACCTGGTACTGGTGGAACTGCTGGAGGCGGTTCGGGTTGTCGCCGTAGCGGCCGTCGGTCGGGCGCCGCGAGGGCTCGACGTACGCGACGTTCCAGGGCTCGGGGCCGATGGCGCGCAGGAAGGTCGCGGGGTTGAAGGTGCCCGCGCCCACCTCGGAGTTGTACGGCTGCACGATGAGGCAGCCGCGATCGGCCCAGAATCGGGTGAGACGGAGGATGAGATCCTGGAACGTCGGAGCCGCGGTCATTCGTCGTCCTCGTCGTCCTCGTCGTCCTCGTCGTCCTCGTCGTCCTCGTCGTCCTCGTCGTCCTCGTCGTCCTCGTCGTCCTCGTCGTCCGCCGCGCTCGGGGCGGGTGGGATCTCGGAGTCGAGCGGGAGCGGCGCCTGCTCCGGGTCCTCGGGCGGACGCGCTTGCTGCTCGGCGGCCTCGATCTCCTCGTCCGTGTAGTGGTGGTCGTCGCCCTCGATGTCGCCGATGGTGTCGATGCTCTCGCCCATCTTCCGCGCGAAGAGCTCGCGGCTCTCGTCGCTCAGCTCCGCGTGCTCGCGCAGGGTCGGCAGGTCCGCGAGGCTCGGCAAGCCGAAGAACTCGAGGAAGTAGGGCGTCGTCCCGTAGAGGAGCGGCCGTCCGGGCTCGTCCTTGCGCCCGAGGATCTTGAGCAGAGACTTCTCGACGAGGACCTTGATCGCGGAGCCCGAGTCGACGCCGCGGATCTCGTCGATCTCGGGGCGTGTGATCGGCTGGCGGTACGCGCTGATCGAGAGCGTCTCGATCTGCGCGCGTGTGAGGCGCACCGGCTTCTTGGCGACGAGGTCCCGAACGAAGGGCGCGCTCGACGCCGTCGAGCGGAACTGCCAGCCGCCGGCGACCTCGACGAGCTCGATGCCGCGCCCGGTGTAGTGCTCGGCGAGCAGGGCGATGATGCGCTGCGCGTCCTTGGTGTTCGTCCGCGCCAGGCGCGCGATGTTCTTGGCCGGCAGCGGCCGGTCCGAGACGAAGATGAGCGACTCGATGACGGTCTCGAGGTGCTTGTCCGAGACGAGCAGCGGCGGAGCTTTCTCGAGGCCCGGGCGCGCGTCGGTGTCGAGGGGGGCGTCTTCGACGTCGCTCTCGACCTCGCCCGCGCTCTCGCCCGCGCTCTCGCCCACGCTCTCGACCGCGCTCTCGACCGCGCTCTCGCCCACGCTCTCGACCTCGACCGCGAGCACGACGACGCTCTCGGCGATCACCTCGGTGCTCGTGATCACCTTCTCGTCTTGGGCCTTCTTCTTGCGGCGGCTCGTCATTCGTCGTCGCCCGCGATCGCGGGGCCGCCACTCTGGGCGACGTCGTCCTCCGGATCAAGCGCGGGGCCGAGCGGATCCTCGCCCGCGCGCGCCACGCCCTCGTCGAGCCTCGCCTCGGCTGCCTCGAACGTCTCGCCGTCGGCGGTGGGGGGCTCCGCGAGCGCATCGCCCACGTCGCCCTCCGCGAGGACGGTGTACTCGAGGTGGATCGGCGCGATGGGCTCCGACTGGTAGATGCGCGCGAGCCGGCGCTTGGCCATCTCGAGGATCGCGAGGAAGGTGACGACGAGGTCGTAGGTCGTCACCGCGTCGTCGAAGAGCTCGTCGAAGCTACACGTGCGCCGCTCCGCCAGCCTGTCCACGAGCTGCCGCATGCGATCGTGGATGCCGATGCCCTCGCTGGTCACCGCGAAGGCGCTCTGCTTGTTCGTGCGCTCGAGCACCGCCTTGAAGGCGTCGAGCAGCTTGAAGAGGCCGAAGCCGGCGAGGGGCGCCTCGCCGAGCGCCTCGGGCGCCTCCATCCCGCGCAGGAAGACGTCCCGGCCCGTCATCCCGCGCGAGGCGAGATCCTCCGCGGCCTGCTTGTACTTCTGGTACTCGAGGAGGCGCCGGATCAGCTCCGCGCGCGGATCGACCTCCTCCTCGAGCGAGTCGTCGTCCGCCGCCGTAGGGTCCGGCGGCAGGAGCATCTTGCTCTTGATGTACGCGAGCGTCGCCGCCATCACCAGGTACTCGGCGGCGATGTCGAGGTTCATCTCCTGCATCAGCCCGAGGTAGGCGAGGTAGCGCTCCGTCACGAACGCGACGGGCAGCTCGAGGATCGGCAGATCGTGCTTCTGCACGAGGTAGAGCAGGAGATCGAGCGGTCCTTCGAACGCAGGCAGCCGGAGCTGGAAGCTCGGATCCAGGGGCTCGGGCGCGGTGGGGGTGGCCATGGCTGCGAGGAGGCCCGCAGGCCTACCAGAGAATCAGCCGGGGTCGACGTAGGCGTCGACCGAGGCGTCGTCCCCTGCGTCGCTGCCGGCGTCGCTGCCCGCGTCGCTGCCCGCATCAGCCGCGCCGGCGTCCGACGGCGCAGCGTCCTCGGGCGCGTCGCACGCGACCACGAACGCCGCCTCGATCCCGCAGTGAGGCATGCCGCCGAGCGGCGGGTGGACGCAGAGCATCGGCGGCGTGCACGCGACGCCGCAGCCGCCGCAATTGTAGTCGTCGACGTAGACGCAGTGCTCGCCGCAGCAGGTCTGCCCGCACATCCCGAGCCCGCCGGCCATGCAGCGCGGGCCGGTGCCGCAGCCGCACGTGCCGGCGGTGCAGGTCTCGCCGGCGCGGCAGGCGTTGCCGACGCTCCCGCAGTTCGCCTCGTCGGTCATCGTGTCCACGCAGCCGCCCGTCGTGCAGAGCAGGCCCCCCGGGCAGACGCCGCCCGTCCCGCCGTCCGCGCCGGTGCACGTGCACATCCCGTCCATGCAGATCTCGCCGGGCATGCAGCTCACGCCCGCGTCGCCGCAGTGGCGCGGGTCGGTCGAGTGGTTGATGCAGGTGAAGCTGCCTCCGCTCAGCTCGCACATGGTGCCCGTGGCGCACGCCGGCGAGTTGCCGCACAGGCACGTCGGTGCGCCCGAGGTCGTGCCCATCGGCAGGCCGCAGCGGCTCGCCGTCGCCGCGTCGCACGCGGAGCCGCACACGCGGCAGTTCTGGAAGCTCGGATCCGAGCGCGCGTCGCCCGTGCCGATCCCCGTGGCCGACACGCAGGTCGTGCCGCAGCACATCGAGCCCGAGGCACACGAGGGCCGGCAGCTGCCCATGGGCCCACCGTCGCGGCCGCCGTCCATCCCGCCCGTGCCGGAGTCCACCGCGGCGACGCAGCGTCCGAGCGAGCACGCCTGGCCCGACGCGCACGCGTTGCCGCACGTGCCGCAGTTCTGGGTGTCGACGAGCGTGTCGAGGCAGCGGCTGTGCCCGGCCACCGCGCAGCACACCTGGCTGCCGACGCATGCCGGCGTGCACGCCGCGACCGGCTGGTTCGAGCAGCCTGCGCTCGCGACGAGCGCGACGAGCAGGGCCAGGGCCACGAAGCTGGAAGCGCGCATGTTCACCTCTCCCCAACGAACGTACATCACGGGCGTGCTCACAGGCTCGCGAGGACAGCCTCGACGTGCCCCGCGACCTTGACCTTCGGGAACACCTTCTTCACGCGTCCGTCCGGGCCCACGATCACGGTCGTGCGGACGATCCCCATCGACCTGTTGCCGTACATGATCTTCTCGCCCCACGCGCCCCAGCGCGCGATCACCTTCGCATCGGGGTCGGACAGCAGCGTGAAGTTCAGGTCGTGCTTGGCCTTGAAGCGGCAGTGCGAAGCGATCGAGTCGCGGCTGACGCCGAGCACGACCGCGCTGCGCCGCGCCAGCTGGGCCTTGGCCGCGCGGAAGTCCTGCGCCTCGACGGTGCAGCCGGGCGTCTCGTCGCGCGGGTAGAAGTACACGACCACGTTCTTGCCGCGGTAGTCCGAGAGCGCGTGCGCCTCGCCGTCGTCGCCTTGGAGAGAGAAGTCCGGGGCCGCGTCGCCCTCCGCCAGCGCGCCGACGTCGGGCGTCGGGACGGCCTTCGCCTTCGCGGGCTTCGCGGCCGGTGGGGTCCTCTTCCGGGGCGCGGGCTTCTTCGTCGGCATCGCCGCGACCGTGCCCCCAGCCGCACCGGCCCGTCCGTGAGTCGTCTCACGCGTGTCGGGAAGACCGGGGCGCGTTTTGGTTTGCAGGCACGGTCGCGGCGTGTAGCGTGCGCGCCTTCGTTGGGGACGCTGGAGGATCAGATGAACAAGGTTGCACTGGTGGTGGTCGCGCTCGGGATGTTGGCCTGCAACAACGGCCGTGGGCCCAGCCTGGTGGACAGCGGCGGAATCGTCCTCACCGACACGGGCGGCGGCGGCCGCGACACCGGCCCGGTCGGTCGCGACATGGGGATGATGGGCACGACGTGCGGCACACTGAGCGGTACCGGCGTGTGGCCGGCGCTCCCGGCGAGCTGCCTGCCGCGCTGCACGACCGCGACGGGCAACCAGTACAACACCTGCGCGATGATGGCGGACCAGACGGCCGCGCAGGCGTGCATCGACGCGGCGCTCGCGGCGGATCGCACCCCGACGGTCATGGTCACCGACGGCATGGCCACGGTGTCGATCAGCTGCGGTGGCAACTCGACGGACACGTACGGCTGCCTCGACTGGCAGCTCAACGCGGCGATCGACCAGAGCTGCGACAGCCAGTTCAGCGCGTACCTGACGTGCGCCGCGGCGCTGCCCGCCGGCACGAGCGGCATGACGGGCTGCCCGACCGAGTACATGGCGATCGACACCTGCATCTCGGCCAACATGTCGGCGGTGCAGGCGGCCTACAACACGCTCGCGAGCAGCTGCTTCGGCGGCTGAGCGGGCAGCCTCCGCGCGAGCGCGCGAGCGGGAAGGGCGGCCGAAGGGTCGCCCTTTCGCTTTCCGTCCTTGCTGCGGGGACCGATCCCTCGCACGAATCGTGACCGTGTCCTCCGAGCGCATCCTGGTGGCGATGTCCGGCGGCGTCGACTCGTCGGTCGCCGCGGCGCTGCTCCAAGAGCAGGGCCTCGCGTGCGTCGGGGTGACGCTGCACCTCTGGGACGCGTCCGGCGAGCAGAAGGTCGGGCGCTGCTGTGCGCCCGAGGATCGCGAGGACGCGCGGCGCACCTGCGACGCGCTGGGGATCCCGCACTACGTCGTCGACGAGCGCGAGGCGTTCCGGCGGACCGTCGTCGATCCCTTCGTGCGGGGCTACGCGTCGGGCGCGACACCCAGCCCCTGCGTGTCCTGCAACCAGCACGTCAAGCTCGGTCGCCTCGCGCAGCTCGCCGACGCGATGGGGTGCTCGCGCATCGCGACCGGCCACTACGCGCGGCTCGAGGGCGGCGTGCTCCGTCGCGGAGCCGATCCGCGCAAGGACCAGAGCTACTTCCTCTTCGGTGTCCCCGCCGGCATCCTCGCGCGCCTCGTGTTCCCCGTCGGCGGCATGGACAAGCCGCGCGTGCGCGAGGAGGGCAGGCGCCTGCGCGTGCCCAACTGGGAGAAGCGCGACTCGCAAGAGCTCTGCTTCGTTCCCGACGGCGACGTCGGCGGCTTCGTCGAGCGGGAGGGCGGCCGCGGCGTGCCCGGCGCGATCCGGGACGAGAGCGGGCGCGCGATCGGCGAGCACGAGGGCGTGCATCGCTTCACCGTCGGCCAGCGGCGCGGGCTCGGGCTCGGCGGCGGGCCGCCGCGCTACGTGCTCCGCGTGCTGTCCGACCGCGGCGACGTCGTCGTCGGAGGCGAGGGGGCGCTCTACGCCAGCGCGCTCGTGGCCGACGAGGCGTGCTGGATCCGCGCGGCGGGCGCGCCTCGGTCCTCGTTCGACGCGCAGATCCAGATCCGTCACCACCACGCGCCCGCGGACGCACGGATCGAGCTCGATGCGCAGGGCGGGTTCGTCGCGCGCTTCGCCCAGCCGCAGCGCGCCGTCGCGCGGGGCCAGGCGGCCGTCGTGTACGATGGCGACATGGTGCTCGGCGGCGGCGTCATCCGGGGAGCGATCGCGTGAGACACGGCGCGTGGACGGCGCTCGCCGCGGCGCTCGTGACGCTCGCGTGCTCCGTCGGTCAGGGCACCGGCTCCGCGCGGGGCGCCGTGAGCTTCCCGGAGTGCCGGCTCTCGACGACGAGCTTCGATCTGCGCCCCGACTTCTTCGTGGCCGATTTCGTCGAGGATCCGGCGACCGCCGCCGGGTTCCGCCGGCGCACCCTGAACCTCCGCATGCAGCGCGGCAGCTACGGCGAGTGGTCGAGCGACGGGGTCTCGGTCGCGGTCAGGGACGTCGACGTGGTGGCGGGCCAGCTGGGCGCGCCGCTCGCGATCGGCCCGGGCCAGCCGGTGCAGATGACGTTCTACCTCGGGCAGAGCTGTCCCTCGGGGCTGCCGAGCGCCGAGTTCTTCACGGTGCCGGCCATCCTCGAGGCCGTCCGTGGCTCCATCGTCTTCCACGCGATCTACGCGCCCGACGTGGATCCGAACGCGCTGCACATCGCAGCCGACTTCACCGGGGTGCGCTTCGAGGACGCCGAGGCGCCGGGGGAGCGGTTCGCGCAGATCGACGGGGATCTGTCGTTCTTCTATCAACGCGGACGTCCGGCGCAGCACTTCCCGTGAGCGGCAGGCCGCGCGAGGGCGTCGTCCGCGGCCTCGGGACCGAGGGCGACGGTGCCGTGGTCCTCGACGGGGGAGCGATCGTGCTCGTCCGCGGCGTGCTCCCGGGCGAGCGCGTCCGCATCGAAGAGGTCGGGCGCGGCCGCGTGCGTCGTGGGCGCCTGCTCGAGATCATCGAGGCCTCGTCCTCGCGCGTCGAGCCCTCCTGTCCGTACGCCCCGGCCTGCGGCGGCTGCCCGCTGATGCACGCGAGCGCACGCCTACAGAGGGAGACCAAGCTCGACCGCGTCCGCCGCGCGCTCTCGGGCGTGGCAGGCGATCTCTCGATCGAGCTCGACTCGCCCGCGGCGCTCTTCCGCTACCGAGGACGCGCGCGGCTCGCGTGGGCGAACGGAGCGATCGGGTACCGGGCCGACGCGAGCCGCGGGGTCGTCGACGTCGCGCGCTGCGCGGTGCTCACGCCCGAGCTCGACGCGGCGCTCGGGCTGGTGCGCGAGCGTCTCGGGGCTCGCCTCGCTGGCGCGGGCGAGATCCGGATCGGCCAGGCGTCGGGACGGCCGACGCTCGCGCTCGAGACGCGCGACCCGCAGCCTGCAGCGCTCTACGCCACGCTCGCCGATCTCGTGCAGGGCGGGGCGCTCGCCGGTGTCGCGCTGCTCGCCGGCGGGGCGACGGCTGCCGCCACGTTCGGCGCGGGACACGAAGAGACCACGGACGCAGACGGACGCACGCTGCGCGTCCCGCTCGGTGGGTTCGGCCAGGCGCACGCCGAGCACAATCGCGCGCTGGCGGCCGCCGCCCTCGACGCGGCTGCCCCCGAGGGCGCCCGCGTGCTCGAGCTCTACGCGGGGCACGGCAACTTCACGCTCGGTCTGGCGGCCCGCGCGGCGGCCGTCGTCGCCGTCGAGCGCGATGCCGCGGCGGCGGCGTGCCTGAGGTTCAACCTCGATGCACACGGGCTCGAGGCGAGGGTGATCGCGGATGATTCCGCTCGCGCCGTCGCCGCGATCCCGCGCGGCACGATCGACGTCGCGCTCCTCGACCCACCGCGGGACGGGGCGCGCGACGCGGTGGCGCCGCTCGTCGCGCTGGCACCCGCCCGCATCGCGTACGTGAGCTGCGACCCGGAGTCGCTGGGTCGGGACGGCAGGATGCTCGTCGCGGGGGGGTATCGCCTCGCGCACGTCCGGGCCCTGGACATGTTCCCTCAGACCTCGCACGTGGAGGTGGTCGCGCGCTTCGAGCGCGCGGGTGTTGCGGCGCGCCCCTCGCGGCGGTAGAGGCGGCTCTCGTGCGCTGCCCGTTCTGCACCACGCTCGATAACCGGGTGATCGACTCGCGCCTCTCGGCGGGCGGCGAGGTCACGCGGCGGCGTCGCGAGTGCGACGGATGCGGGCGGCGGTACACGACCTACGAGCGCGTCGAGCAGGTGCTCCCGTTCGTCGTCAAGAAGGACGGCCGGCGCGAGCCCTTCGATCGCCAGAAGCTCCTCGCGGGCCTCCAGCGGGCCTGCCAGAAGCGCCCCGTGTCGAGCGAGGCGCTCGAGCGGCTCGTGGACGCGGTCGAGCGAGGCCTGGTGGAGTCGGGGGACAAGGAGACGACGTCGCGCGCCATCGGTGAGAAGGTGCTCGTCGCCCTTCGCGACCTCGATCGCGTGGCCTACGTGCGATTCGCCAGCGTCTACCGCTCGTTCGACGACGTCGAGCAGTTCATGGCCGAGCTCCGCGATCTGCGCGACGTTCCGGCCACGCGTCCGGAGTGAGCATGGGCGAGGCCAGCGAGCTCGACGCTCGGCTGATGGCGATCGCGCTCGCCGAGGCCGATCGCGGGCGGACGGCACCGAACCCGCACGTCGGCGCGGTCGTCGCGCGTGGCGATCAGGTGATCGCCCGTGGGCACCACGAGCGGGCAGGGCACGCCCACGCCGAGGTGATGGCGCTCTCTCAGGCGGGCTCGCGCGCCCGGGGGGCCACGCTCTACTGCTCGCTCGAGCCCTGCAACCACCACGGCCGGACGCCGCCCTGCACGGACGCGATCCTCGCCGCGGGGATCGCGCGCGTCGTGATCGCGGCCAGGGACCCGAAGACGCACGGCCCCCAGACGGGGCTCGATCGACTGCGGGCGGCCGGCGTGCAGGTCGACGAGGGCGTGTGCGCGGAGCAGGGCGCCGAGCGCATCGCCGACTTCGCCACGCTCGCCACGCTCGGGCGGCCGCTGACCGTGCTGAAGGCCGCGGCGACGCTCGATGGCCGGATCGCGACGCGCACGGGAGACTCCAAGTGGATCACGGGTGAGCCGGCGCGCGCCGAGGGGCACGCGCTCCGCGACGCGTGCGGCGCCGTGATGGTCGGAGTGGGCACGGTGCTCGCCGACGATCCGCGGCTCGACGTGCGCCTCGTCCCGGGCCAGGACCCGATCCGGATCGTGCTCGACACCCACCTGCGCACGCCGCCGGGCGCGAGCGTCGTCACGCACGAGTCGGAGAGCCCGACGTGGATCGTGCACGGGCCCGAGGCGCGGGGCGGGGCGGCGCTCGGGCGCGAAGGCGTCGAGCTGATCGCTTGCCCCGTCGGCCCGGGGGGCGTCCTCGACCTCGAGGCCGTCCTTCGCGAGCTCGGCCGGCGCGAGCTGCTTCGCGTGCTCGTCGAGGGTGGCGCGCGCGTTCACGGCGCGCTGATCGAGGCGGGCCTGGCCGATCGCGCGGTGCTCTTCCTCGCCCCGCTGGTCCTCGCGGATCGGCAGGCGCGGTCCCTGGCCGAGCGCCCGCACCCCCCGGACACTGTCGCTGCGGCGACGCGGCTCGAGCTTTCGAGCGTGCGCGCCGTCGGAAACGACGTACGGATCGATGCGCGGTTCGCGAGCGCGCGCTTCTGAGGCGGAGATGTTCACGGGCCTGGTGCAGACGGTCGGGACGGTGGAGCGAGTCGAGCGGCGGGGCCCCGGCGCGACGATCCGCGTGGCGTGTTCCTACGAGGGCTACGAGCACGGCGAGTCGATCGCGGTGGACGGCTGCTGTCTGAGCGTGACCGGGCACGGCGCGGGGTGGTTCTCGGCCGAGGCCTCCGCCGAGACGCTCCGGCTCACGGTGCTCGGTGAGCGCGCGGGCGGTGATCCGGTGCACCTCGAGCGGGCGATGCGTGCCGATCAGCGCCTCGGTGGCCACCTCGTGACCGGCCACGTCGACGGCGTGGGGCACGTGGTCTCGAAGTGCGCGCTCGGCGACGCGCTCGAGGTCGCCTTCGAGGTACCTCCGGACCTCGCGCCCTTCGTCGCGCCCAAGGGCTCGATCGCGATCGACGGCGTCAGCCTCACGGTCAACCGCGCGGCGGGCGCGCGCTTCGACGTCGTGCTCGTGCCCGTGACGCAGGCCGCGACGCACCTGGGCGCCCGCGGCCCCGGCGCGCGCGTGAACGTCGAGGTCGACGTGCTGGCGAAGTACGTCGCCCGCCTGCTGGGCCGCCCCGGCGTCGACGGCGTCCCGCCCGGCGAGACGGGCGTCACGATGGATCTGCTCCGCAAGGCCGGATACGTGTGAGCCCCGCTCCCCTGGAGAACGACGCGATGCGAACGAGCGCGACCGAGAGAGTCCACCGAGCCCTCGAAGACGTCCGCCTGGGGCGGATGGTGATCCTCGTCGACGACGAGGATCGCGAGAACGAGGGCGACCTCGTGCTCGCTGCCGAGAAGTGCACCCCGGAGGCCGTGAACTTCATGGCCAAGCACGCGCGCGGGCTGATCTGCCTGACGCTGACCGAGGAGCAGGTGAAGCGCCTCGACCTGCCCATGATGACGAGCGACAACCAGTCGGCCCGGACGACGGCGTTCACCGTCTCGATCGAGGCCCGCACGGGCGTGACGACCGGCATCAGCGCGGCCGACCGTGCGCGCACCGTGCAGGTGGCGGTCGATCCGCGCAGTGGTCCGAGCGACATCGTGAGCCCTGGCCACGTGTTCCCGCTGCGCGCGCGGCCCGGCGGAGTCCTTCAGCGCACCGGACACACCGAAGGGTCGGTCGACCTCGCGCGCCTCGCGGGGCTCGAGCCGGCGGGTGTGATCTGCGAGATCATGAACGACGACGGCACCATGGCCCGCATGCCCGATCTCGTGGCGTTCGCCGAGGCGCACGGCCTGCGCATCCTCACCATCGCCGATCTGATCCAGTACCGCCTCCAGCACGAGCCGATGATGGAGGAGCGCGTCGCCGGCTCCGTGGTGCTGCCGAGCGGCCGCACGTGGCGCGCGCACGTCTTCTCGCCGGCGCACGACGGCCGCGAGTTCCTCGCGCTCACCCTCGGCACGATCGACGAGACGCCGACGCTCGTGCGGATGCACACGGGCAGCGTGCTCTCGGACGTCTTCGGGATCGCCGTCCCCGGCCGCGTGGACGTGCGGGAAGCGATCGCGCGCATCGAGGGGGAGGGCAGGGGTGTCATCGTGTTCATCCCCGGGCCTGTCGACCTCGCGCTCGATCTCGGAGTCCGCGTCGGGCGCCCGCCCGCGCCGCGCACGGTCGAGACGGGCGAGGTGCTGCGCGAGTACGGGCTCGGGGCGCAGGTGCTGCGGACGCTCGGCGTCCGTCGCATCCGGCTCATCACCCAGCGGCCCCGTCGCATCGCGGCCGTCGAGGGCTACGGCCTCGAGGTGGTCGAGCAGGTCGTCCTCGACGCGAGCACGGTGGTCACCGAGCCGGCGGGGGTGCGCCACTGAACTCGGAGCACGCGCGCTTATTTTGACCGACCGTAGGCATCGGACCTACATCCATCCACATTGGCTCCTAGTGTAGGAGGCGGGCGATGGATGGATCGATGCGTGATCTGAACCTGATCCGAGAGCATGGCGACGCCGAGTCGGGTGTTCGCAAGATGGCGCTGCTCGGGCTGGCCGCGGGGTCGACGATGGTCCTGGTGCTGGCGCTCTTCCTCGAGGTGGGCGCCACCGCGCCCGCGTCGGCGGAGGCGGACGACCCCCTGGCCGCGCTCGCGCGGGTCGAGCCGGCGTCGGTCCCGGAGGGGCCCTCGGACGCACCGGCGGCCGATCAGCGCGTCGATCCCCAGGATCTCACCTTCCCCGGTCGTCTGAGCGGCGAGGGGGATCGGCCGGAGGTCGCCGCGGCCCTGGCGGCGGCCGGTGCCGAGCTCGCACACCCCGATCCGCTCCCGGCGGCGACCGCGGCGGATCTCGCGGCGCGAATCCCCGCGGTGCTGCCCGCCTCGGTGGCGGCGACGACGGACGCGACGACGCTCGCGCGGGTCGCGGTGGCCGACCCGATGGTTCGCGACGCGATCCCCGAGGCGCGGGTCGGCGAGGCCGCGCCCGAGGGGCACGACGGCGAGTTCACCGTCCAGGTGATCTCCTACGACAGCCCGGAGGGCGCGCACGCGTTCGCGGCGGGGCTCCGTGCTCGGGGGCACCGCGCCTACGTGCTGCAGGCCGAGGTCCCCGGTCGCGGCACCGTGTACCGCGTCCGCATCGGGCCCTTCGAGACGATGGCGAGCGCGACGAGCTACCGCCACCAGTTCGAGGAGAGCGAGCACATGAACACGATCGTCGTTCGCCGGCGTTCCTGAGCGTCTATGATTCGCCTCGATGGACGAGGCGACGCTCCACACGCTCCTGAAGAAGGGCCAGCAGTACAAGGCCAGCGACATCTTGCTGAAGGTCGGGCAGCCCCCGGCCTTCCGCGTTTCCGGCGACCTGCACTACCTGCAAGGGGACAAGCTCACGCCGCAGCACACCCGCGATCTCGCGGAGGTGATCATCAAGAAGAGCCGCTACAAGGGGGCGATCGAGGATCTGCAGCAGTACGACACGTCCTACGGCGTGCCCGGCGTGGGGCGCTACCGAGTCAACGTCTACCGGCAGCGCGGGACGCTCGCGATCGCCATGCGATCGATCCCGCTCTCCATCCCGATGCTCGCCGACCTGGGCGTGCCGCCCGTCGTGGAGACCCTCGCGGCGCTCGAGCGCGGCATGGTGCTCGTCGTGGGCGCCGCGGGCAACGGCAAGTCGAGCACGCTCGCGGCGCTGATCGGCATGATCAACGAGACGAAGCGGGTCCACATCGTCACGATCGAGGACCCGATCGAGTTCATCCACTCCGACAACCTCGCGTCGGTCTCGCAGCGCGAGGTCGGCGAGGACACGGTCGACTTCGCGAGCGCGCTCCGCGCCGCCCTCCGGCAGGACCCGGACGTGATCCTGGTCGGCGAGATCCGCGACGAAGAGACCATGGACATCGGCCTCAAGGCCGCCGAGACGGGCCACCTGGTGCTCTCGACGCTCCACACGCCGGACGTCAGTCGCACCGTCGGCCGCATCCTCGCCCTCTCGGAGAAGCACGACGTACAGGAGACGCGCGAGCGGCTCGCGGACAACCTGAAGGCGATCATCGCGCAGCGCCTGATCCCGGTCGCCGAGGGCCGCGGCCTCGTGCTCGCGGCCGAGATCCTCATCGTCACGCCCACCGCGCGCGAGTCCATCCGCCGTCCCGAGGGCAACCCGACGCTCAAGGAGATCATGGAGAAGGGCGTTCATCCCTACCAGATGCAGACGTTCGAGATGCACCTGCGCGAGCTGGTCAAGCAGCAGAAGATCACCGTCGAGGACGCCCGCCTCGCCCTCAGCTGATCGGGGTCACTCCACACCCACCTAACCGACCGGAATCACTTGTGTCTGGCGGGTAGGTGCGCGTTTCGCGGTCGGCCGGGTCAGCGATGCTCGACCACGAGGTACTGTCGCAGCGCCTCGACCGCGGCGTGGCTCGCCTTGATGCGCCAGCGCGGCGTGTTGATCACCAGGGCGGCGAGCGCGATGCGCGGCTCGTCCGCCGGCGCGAACCCGACCCACCAGGTGTAGCCGCGATAGGGGCGCTCGCTGCTCAGGGTCCCGGTCTTGCCCGCGACGTCCATCCCGGGGAGGAACGGGCGGCCGTGGTCGTCGTGGAACGCGCGCCGGGCCGTACCCTCGGAGACCGTGCGCTGCATCATCTGGCCGACGAGCCGGGCGGTGCGCGCGCCGACGACCGATCGGAACGTCTCGGGGCGCGTCTCGTACGTGACGTGGCCTTCCTCGTCGAGCACGCGGTCCACCATGCTCGCCCGGGGCATTCGCCCCTCGTTCGCGATCGTCGCCGCGATGAGCGCGCCATGGAGCGGTGAGAGGTGCGAGTGCCAGAACCCCGCGGCGGTGCGGGCGAACTCGAGCCGATCGCTCGGGATGTCGATCTCGCTCTCGTGGGTCGGCACGTCGAACGGAAGCGCCTCGCCGAAGCCGTACGCCGAAGCAAAGCGGCCGAGCGAGGCCGGGTCGAGGTTCTGGTCGGCCAGGCGCGCGAAGACGACGTTGAGCGAGCGGCCGAGCGCGGCCGAGAGGCTCGCGCAGGCGGTGTCGTGCACGGGGTCGGGCGTCAGGAGCGCCAGCGAGATGCTGCTCGCCCCGCCGTGGTAGCAGACCTCGGTGCCCGGCAGCACGCCCGCCTCGAGGAGCGCCGAGGCCGTGACGATCTTGAACACGCTCGCCGCCGGGGCGCTCGCGTCGCGCGCCATGTCCCCGGCGTCGGGATCGGCGCTCGAGTGGCTCACGTAGGCCAGCACCCGCCCGGTGCTCGGCTCGATCGCGACGAGCCCCGCGTAGGGCACCTCGTAGCGCTCGAAGTACGCCTCCATCGAGGCCTGCAGTCGCGCGTCCAACGTGAGGAGCGCGGTCTGGTCGCCGGGGAGATCGGCGAGCAGGGCGCCGTCCTCCTCGCGGTGGACCCGCGGATCGAGGTGGCGCAGCGCCGGCGGCCGCGCAGCGCGGCGCGGCGCGGGCGTCGGCGCCGGCGTGACGCTCGCCTCCGTGCCGGGCTCGGTCTCCTCGGCGCGGAGCCCGTCGCTCCGCCCGAGCACGACCACCCCAGCGAGCCACGCCACGCATGCGAGCCGCAGCAACTTGCGCACGACGGGACCCTAGGGAGGACCTGAACGGCTGGTCAAGATATCGCCGGATCGGGGGCGTGTCGGCTCCGCTTGGCGCCATCGCGGAATCCGGCGATACTGCCCAACTGGGCCATGGACGACGAACGGACGACCAATCCGAACAAAACGGTCGTCACCGTGATCGCCCAGGCGCCGAAGGCCAAGGAGCAGCGCGAGGCCTGCCTGGTCATCATCTACGGCGAGGATCTCGGGCGGCGCATCCCGCTGGGCAACGAGCCCTGCATCATCGGCCGGTCGAGCAAGTGCGACGTCCAGGTCGACCAGGAGTCCGTCTCGCGCAACCACGCGCGGATCACCAAGGGCCCGAGCGGCTACTCCATCGCCGACCTGGGCTCGACGAACGGCACCTACGTCAACGACGAGCTCGTCGAGGAGACGATGCTGCGCGACGGGGACCAGCTCAAGATCGGCCGCACGATCTTCAAGTTCATCGTCGGCGGCAACGTCGAGTCGGTCTACTACGAGGAGATCTACCGCCTGATGACGGTGGACGGGCTCACCGACCTGCACAACAAGCGCTACTTCACCGAGGCGATGGAGAAGGAGCTCTCGCGAGCGAAGCGCTACGAGCGCACGTTCTCGCTCGTTCTCTTCGACATCGATCACTTCAAGAAGATCAACGACACCTACGGCCACCTCGCCGGCGACTCGGTGCTGCGGCAGCTCGGTGCGCTGGTGAAGGGGCGCGTGCGCCACACCGACATCCCGGCCCGCACGGGCGGTGAGGAGTTCGCGATCATCCTGCCGGAGGTCGCGCTCGAGGGCGCGCTCCAGCTCGCGGAGAAGGTGCGGCGGGCGGTGGAGGAGACGAGCTTCCGCTTCGAGGGCACCGTGATCCCGGTCACGGTCAGCCTCGGCGTCACCGAGTGGGTGCCCGAGGCCAAGGAGGTCGACGATCTCGTGCGCCTCGCGGACGAGCGGCTCTACGACGCCAAGCGCGGCGGCCGCAACCAGGTCCGCTGAGCTTCCCGCGGCGGAGGCCGCCCCGTCGTCGACTCAGCGATGGACTTCGATCTCTCGGCGGCGTCGCGGCGCTGAATGCCTGCCGCTGTGGCCGCAACGGTCAGGCGGCTCGGGTCGAAGCATCCGTGGTCCCCGCTCGGGCGCGGGGATCGCGCGTGATCCGCGCCGTCGCCCGCACGGAGGATCCCATGTCGCGGTCTCGTCTCGCGTCGGCGCACGTGTGCGCCGCGCTCGCATCGCTCTGTCTGTCGCTCGGATGCGTCGATCCGGGCGCGCTGCCGGAGCCCGACGCGGGCACGGGCCTGCCGATGGGCGACGCCGCCGTGCTGCCCGGGGACGACGCCGCGCGTCCGCAGCGCGACGCGTGGGCGACGCCGATGGACTGCCGGAGCGACGTCGAGTGCGACGACGGCGACGCGCGCACGGCCGATCTCTGCGTCGGCGGCACGTGCACCCACGAGGCGAGCGGCTGCACCGCCGACTGGGACTGCACCGACTGGGACGCGTGCACGAGCGACGCCTGCGTGAGCGGCGCCTGCGTCTTCGCGCCGATCCCCGACTGCGCGGGCTGCCGCAGCGACGCGGAGTGCGACGACGCGAACCCGGCGACGAGCGACGTCTGCGACACCTACACGCGCGCCTGCTCCAACTTCCCGAACGATCCGTTCTGCTCTTCGCCGAGCGACTGCGACGACAACAACCCGTGCACCGGCGACCAGTGCAACTCGGGCACGTGCGCGTGGGGCTCGCTCGGCACGTGCTGCTTCCGCGACACCGACTGCGGCGACTACGATCGCTGCACCACCGACACGTGCGACACCGCGGCGCACACGTGCGCGCACGAGGCGATCGCCGGCTGCGGGACGTCGACGTGCATGGACTGGGACGGCGACGGACACGGCTCGATCTACTGCTGGCCGACCGCGGGTGACGACTGCGACGACGCCAACGCAGCCGTACACGGCGGCGCGACGGAGCTCTGCGACAACGGCGTCGACGACGACTGCGACGGACTGACCGACGGGACGGACTCCACCTGCGCGAGCCACAACACGATGTGCGAGGGGGCCGCGATGCTCGCCCTGCCCGACACGACGCACGGAATCGTCGTGAGCTCGGCGAGCGGGCCCACCGCGATGGGCTGCGGCGCGAGCCTCTTCTACACGTTCTCCGTGACGACGCTCTCCGACGTCACGGTCTCGCTCCACCTCGACGATCTGCCCACCTCCTCCACGCCGACTTGCCCGGGCTGCCCGCCGCCTCCGCCGGCGATGCACCAGATCTGGCACAACCTGATCGTCGAGCGAGCGTGCGGGGACGCGACCACGGCGGTCGGCGCGCTCTCGAGCGGCGGCGGTTGCTACGTGTGGGATCCGGCGGGCGGCTTCTTCGGTGGCTCGCGCGACCACACGCTCGACCTCCGGCGGCTCGCCCCCGGCACCTACACCATCGAGGTCCAGGCGCGCGATCAGTTCGGGTGGATGGCGCTGGCGATCCCGTTCGACCTCACGCTCGCTGCGACGCCCTCCGCCACCGCGACGTGCGACGGCGCGGCCTTGATCGATGGCGCCAGCGTGCACGCCACCACGGAAGGGGGCGCCGACGCGTTCGGCCTGGACTGCTCGGGCGCGCCGTTCGCATCGCCCGAGCGCGTGCACGCGTTCGATCTCGCGACGCGCAGTCGCGTGCGCCTGGTCGCCACGCCGGTCGTCACGCCACCCTCGACGTACGCGCCCGGCGTACAGCTCGCGCTGCGGACGGCGTGCGACCCGGACACCGCGCCGGCCGCGTGCGTGAGCACGAACGGCTACACGTGCCAGCCCAGCGCGTCGCTCGAGCGCATCCTCGACCCCGGACACTACCTCCTCGAGGTCGACGGACGCGGTGGCGCGATGGAGTACGACCTCGCGCTCCGGACGGAGCCCGTCGGGGCGGCGTGCGCGGGCGCGCGGGTGATCTCGGCTTCGGGCTCGTTCACCGGGGACACGACCGGGCAGGGCGACCACTTCCGCTGGAACGACGCGTGCGGCGGCGGCAGCGCGCCCGAGGTCGTCTTCGAGCTCGACGTCGCGAGCACCAGCCGCGTCGTGCTCGACCTCGTCTCGAGCGTCCATGCTCCCGTGCTACGCGTCGTCACCGGCTGCGGTGAGCGGATCGTCGCGGGCCGGGACGCGTCGACCCACGTGGACCGGACCTTCGAGCCGGGGACGTACCAGGTGATCGTGGACGGCGCGGCGGACACCGACGTCGGGAGCTTCGTGCTCAACGCGACGCTGCTGCCGACCTGATCCAGCGCCGGGCGAGCGGTCGCTCGTGACGGGCGAACGGGGAGGCGTCGGTCGTCGGGACCGTACACCTTTCGGTCATGGTCGGTGGGTTGGCGCATCTGGGATGGAACCTGTTCCTCGCGGGGCTCGCGGTCCTGCTCGGCCGGCTGCTCGCGCTCACGGCGCGGGTGCAGCGGGCCAGGGGCGACGCGCTCTTCGCCCTGCCGCTGGCGCTGATCGCGATCTCGTGGCTGCTCGTGCTGCCGAACACGGCGTACCTGTTCACCGAGGTGCGCCACTTCTTCGACGCGCTCGAGCAGCACGACCTCTGGTCGCAGGCGCACGTCTCCCGCGCGGCCCGCTGGGCGCTGGCGAGACGCGGGGCGGTCCTGGCGATCTACGGCGCGGCCGGCGCGCTGAGCTTCGGCCTGGCCATCCGACCCGTCCGGGACGTCGCCCGCGAGGCCGGGCTCCGGCTCGCGCCGCTCGTCCCGCCTTTCTTCGCGCTCGTCGCGCTCGGCGTCTACCTCGGTCTCGTGCAGCGCCTGAACTCGTGGGACGTGCTCTCGGGCCCGGGCCGCGTGGCCACCCTGGCGCTGATGGCGGTCTCGTCGCCCGGCCGGATCCTCCGGGTCGTGCTGGGCGCGGGCGCGCTGTACGCCGTCTACGAGATCGTCGACGTGTGGCTCGACGGCGCCACGCTACGCCTCGCGCGCGCACGAGGCGTGGCGCGTCACTGACCCGCGCTCGCCGCGCGCGCCTTGCGCCTCTCGCGCTCGAGGGTGAGGAAGAGCGCGCGATGCGCGTCGGCGTCCTCGATGAGCGTGACGGCGTCCTGCTCGTGCGGGCCGGCCGACGCGCGGAGGAACACCTCGAGCGCCGTCTCGGCGCCGAGCTTGCCGGTGCTGCGTCCTGGAAGGACCATCGCGGCAGAGCGGACGAGGCAGCGGTCGAGCATGTCGAGGATGGCCCGGCACGCCGCCTCCGCACGCTCCGGCGTCATCTCGGCCTCCGGGCCGAGGCCCACGAGGAAGATCTTGTCGAAGGTCGTGCGCGGGCGTCCGGGCAGGAGGGCCCGCTCGTGGGCGCGCCCGCGCACGCGCCCGCGGAGCTGGAGCTTCGAGAGCTGTCCCGACAGGCGCCAGTCCACGAGGCTCGCCGGCCCGCGCAGCGGGCGCTCCTCCTCGAAGTACGACAGGACGAGCGCGTCCGCGCGCAGCTCGTCGAGGCGCCGGGAGTCGGGCGGCACGAAGCGCAGCTCCACGCGCGCCTCAGTCCTTTCCGGCGACCGTCGCGATGCGGTCGAGCACCCCGTTCACGAAGGCGGGGCTACCGGCGTCGCCGTAGCGCTTGGCGAGCTCGATCGCCTCGTTGATCGTCACCCGACGTGGGATCGACGGGACGAAGAGGATCTCGTAGGTCGCGACGCGCAGGACGTTGCGGTCCACGCGCGGCATGCGCTCGAGGCGCCAGTGCTCGCTCGCGTCGCGGATGGCCGCATCGATCTTCTCGCCCTCGCGGCCGATCCCCAGCGCGAGCTCGTTCGCGAACGCGCGGCCGTCTTCGTCGAGCCCGCCGTCTCCGGGCGCGAGGTGCTCCCAGAAGAGGCCCGCCGCCTGCTCCGCGGGCACGCCCGTGGTGTCCATCTGGTAGAGGATCTGGAGCGCGGCCTCGCGGCCTCTTCGCCTGGTGCCGGCCACGCCCGGCCTCAGTACCCGGCAGACGTGAGCGCGCGCCCGAGGTTCACCATCTCGATCGCCGTCACGGCCGCGTCGAACCCCTTGTTGCCCGCCTTGGTCCCCGCGCGCTCGATCGCCTGCTCGATCGTGTCCGTGGTGAGCACGCCGAACACGACGGGTACGCCGCTCGACAACATCGCCTGGCCGACGCCCTTGGCCGCCTCGCCCGCGACGTAGTCGAAGTGCGGCGTCGAGCCGCGGATGACCGCGCCGAGCGCGACGACCGCGTCGAACTTCTCGCACTCGGCGAGCCACTTCACGACGAGCGGGAGCTCGAAGGCGCCGGGGACGTGCGTGACGACGACGCTCGCCTCGGGGACGCCGTGGCGCTTGAGCCCGTCGAGCGCGCCCTCGAGCAGGCGGTCGGTGATGAACGCGTTGAAGCGCGAGACCACGATCGCGAACCGCGCCTTGCTCGGGGCCTCGAGCGTCCCTTCGATCTTCGTGACCGGCATGCGCGGGTGCCTAGCACGCCCGCCCCCCAGCGTCAGCGGCGGCGAACGGGCGCGAGCTCGTGCAAGGTCACGCCGACGCTCGCCGCCTTCGTGCCGTCCGCCGTCTCCTGCCAGTCACTCGGACCGACGAGCGTCCGCTCGAGCTCGTAGCCCTCGAGGTAGACGAGCAGCTCGACGGGCTCGTCGGCGCGGATGTTCTCGACGTGCACGTCGGGCGTGAAGCCGATGAGCATGTAGACGCGCGCGCCCGGCGGGCTGGTGACCACCCGCACCGACCCGAGCGTGCCGCTCGGCGTTCCCAGCGCATCGCGAGGGAGGCGGCTCGCGCCGAGATCGAGGTGCGCGAGGTCGATCTCGACGTCGCTCGTCTGCAGCGCGAGCTCGTAGCGCGGCCCCTCGGCCGTCTCTTCCCAGGTGGCGTCGGCGGGCACGATCGCGCGCGAGGCGCCGTGACCGTCGGCGAACGCGACGAGCTCGTACGCGGCACCGGTGGGCAGGTCCGTCGCGACGGCGGGGCCGCGGCCGACGTAGAGCAGCACCTGCGCTCCCGCGGGCTCGCTCGTCACGCTGAGCTGCCCGTAGCGCGCGCGGTGCTCGGCGAGGATGCGCGCCTGCTCGGCGTCGCGCTCGGCCTGGGTCGGGCCGCTCGGCGGGGGTGGCGGGCGGCCGAGGGCCTCGTTCACGAGGTCGGGGCGCAGCCATGCGATGACGGCCCCGAACGCCAGGATCACGATGAAGAAGGCCAGGACGAACCCGAGCGTGCCGGAGCCGCCGCCGGGGCGATCGGGATCGGCCGCGGCGCGCTCGAAGCTGTCGAGGTCCGCCTCGCGCTTGCGCGCGGGAGCCGGGGTGGCCTTCGACTCCGGCGCGGGCGCCGCCACGGGCGCCTGCCTGGCGAGCTTGCCGGTCGGGGCCTCGTCGCCCTCGGACTGTGTCGCGTCGACGGGGTCTTCGAGGCGATGCGACTGGCTCTCGTCCGCGATCGTCTGGACGTCGTCCGAGGTCGGCTCCTCGCGCGGGGCGGGCGCCTCGATCTGCGGAGCCGCGGGGGCCTGGAGCGCTGCGCGCAGCGCGTCCTTCGAGGGCGCCGCGAAGGGAGACGTCATCGGCGGGTCGAGCGCCAGGCCCTGCGTGCTCGGCGGGCTGAGCAGGTCGTCGAGCGCGTCGTCGAGCGTGCTCGGGCCCTCGGGTGGTCGCTCGGTGCGCGGGCGCTTCGCGTCCCGCGTCATCCGCGACAGGACGCGGCGGGCGGCGGCCCGGTTCAGCGGGACGAGCGAAGACTCGAGCTCGCTCGTCAGCAGCGCGAGGCAACCCGGGCCGGCCGGCGGCTTCTCCTCGACCAGGCGGATCAGGATGCCGGGCACGCCGGTGCCCGCAGCGACGAGCGTCGTCGCGAGCACCTCGACCACCGACTGAGCGGCCGCGTCCTCGTCGGCGCTGTTCGCCGCCACGAACACCGAGACGGTCCCGTCGTCGCCGATGCGGATGTCGGCCGGCGTCGCGCGCGCCGGGCCGCGCATCAGGTGCTCGGCGACCTCGAGCGCGACGTAGGCGCCGATCTCGGCGGGGATGCGTGTCCGCCGCGCCTTGAGGCCGGCCACCATCTGTTCGAGCGTGATGCCGAGGAGATCACTCATGCGGAGGCGCCCTGCGGAGGGCGTACCACGACGCCGTGGGCGCGAAGGTACTCCTTCACCTGGCCGATGGTGAAAACTCCGTCGTGGAAGACGCTCGCTGCGAGCACCGCGTCGGCTCGCCCCTCGCGCAGGCCCTCGGCGAAATGGTCGAGCGTGCCGACGCCGCCCGACGCGATGACCGGAACTGGGACGGCGTCCGCGACGGCGCGCGTGAGCGGCAGGTCGTAGCCGATCTTCGTGCCGTCTCGGTCCATGCTGGTGAGCAGGATCTCCCCTGCGCCCAGCGCCGCGACGCGGGCGCACCAGTCGACGGCGTCGAGGCCCGCGGGCGTGCGCCCGCCGTGCGTGAAGACCTCCCAGCCCGTCTGATCGGCGCGGGCGCGGGCGTCGACGGCGACGACGATCGCCTGCGCGCCGTACGCGTCGGCGATGCGCGTCACGAGGAGCGGATCGCGTACCGCGGCGGTGTTCACGGCGATCTTGTCGGCGCCGGCCGCGAGCAGATCGCGCGCGTCGTCGACCGAGCGGACGCCGCCGCCGACCGTCAGCGGGACGCGGAGCACGTCCGCCGTGCGCGCGATCACGTCGAGCAGCGTCTTGCGCGCGTCGGACGAGGCGGTGATGTCGAGGAAGGTCACCTCGTCGGCGCCCTCGCGGTCGTAGCGGCTGGCGCACTCGACCGGGTCCCCCGCGTCGCGCAGCCCGACGAACTGGACGCCCTTCACGACCCGCCCGTCCTTCACGTCGAGGCAGGGGATGATCCGGCGCGCGACCATCAGAGGGACGCCTCGAGGGCTTGCTCCACCGTGAAGGCGCCCGCGTAGATCGCGCGGCCGCACACCGCCGCGCGCACGCCCGCATCGCGCAGCGCGCGGAGGTGATCGAGCGAGCCGATGCCGCCAGACGCGATCACCGTCGCGCGGACCTCGGACTGCATCCGCGCCGTCGCGTCGACCGCCGGGCCGTGGCCGGTGCCATCGCGATCGATGTCGGTGAAGAGGATCGCCGCGACGCCCCACGCGTCCACCCGGCGGGCGACGTCCTGCGCGCGCTGCCCCGTGCCGTCGATCCAGCCGGCGGTCTTCACCTCGCCGTTGCGCGCGTCGAGCGCGATCACCACGCGCGCACCGGCATCGCGCGCGAGGTCACGGACCCAGTCGGGGTGGGTGATCGCCGCGGTGCCGATCACCACGCGGTCGGCGCCCGCCTCGAGCCAGGCGTCCGCCGTCGCGCGGTCGCGCACGCCGCCGCCGATCTGGACCTTCGCCGGTGTCTCACGGACGATCCGCCGGACGAGCGCTGCGTGCGCGGCGGTGCCGGAGCGCGCGCCCTCGAGGTCGACGACGTGGATCCGGATCGCGCCCGCGGCCGCGAAGCGAGCCGCCTCGCCCACGGCGTCCTCGGCGTAGACGCTCACCTGGTCGTATCGGCCCTGCGTCAGCCGCACCACGCGCTGGTCGAGCAGATCGATCGCGGGGATGAGGTCCATCGGCGCGGGCGTCCTAGCACGGGTCGGGACGGGGGCCGAGAGCGAGAGCGAGGGCGAGGGCGAGGGCGAGGGCGAGGGCGAGGGCGAGGGCGAGGGCGAGGGCGAGGGGCGTCAGCTCGCGAGGAAGCGCGCGAGGAGCTTCGCGCCCTCGTGCTGCGACTTCTCGGGATGGAACTGGCAGCCGAACGTGTTGCCGCGCGCCACCGCCGCGGCGAACGAGACGCCGTGCTCGGCGTGCACGACGACGTCCGCCGGATCCGCGGGCTCGCAGTAGTACGAGTGCACGAAGTAGAGCCACGCGCCCTCGTCCACGAACGCGTGCGCGCTCGAGACGCTCGACCAGCCCATGTGCGGGACCTTCAGCGCGGTTCCGTCGGCCGCGCGCATCCCGGGGGGAAAGCGGCGCACGCGCCCGGGGATGATCCCGAGCCCGCGGCGTCCGGGCGCCTCGGCGCTCTCGTCGAAGAGGATCTGCATGCCGAGGCAGATGCCGAGGTACGGGCGCCCGGTCGCGAGGAACCCGCGGACGGAGTCGCCCAGCGCGCCCTCGAACGCCCGCGCGCAGTCGCCGAAGTGACCCTGGCCAGGGACCACCAGCCGATCGGCCGAGGTGATCGCGGCGGCCTCCCGCGTGTGCGTCGCGCTCGCGCCCGCGCGCTCGAGGGCGTGCATCACGCTCCGCACGTTGCCCATCCCGGTGTCGACGACGACGACCTTCTCGCTCACGACGCCGGCAGTCTTACTCGGTGAGCGTGCCCTTGGTCGACGGAATCGCGCCGGCCGCCCGCGGGTCGAGCTCGGTCGCTGCCCGCAGCGCCTTGGCGAACGCCTTGAACGAGATCTCGATCACGTGGTGCAGGTTCTCGCCCTCGTGCAGGCGCAGGTGCAGGTTGCACTGGGCGGCGCGCGCGAAGCCCTCGAAGAAGACCTCCGCCAGCTCCGTGTCGAAGTCGCCGAGCTTCGCCTTCGGCATCGGCACCCGGTACACGAAGAAGGGCCGTCCGCCGAGGTCGAGCGCGCACGAGACGCACGCCTCGTCCATCGGCAGCGTGGCGGAGCCGTAGCGCCGGATGCCCGCCTTGTCGCCGAGCGCCTCGCGGACGGCGGTGCCGAGCGTGATCGCCAGGTCCTCCGTGGTGTGGTGCCCGTCGACATGGGTGTCGCCCGTCGCCTCGACCTCGAGATCGAAGAGGCCGTGGCGCGCGATCTGCTCGACCATGTGCGTCAGGAACCCGATCGGCGTCGCGACGCGGTGCTGGCCCGTCCCGTCGAGATCCACGCGCACGCGGATCCGGGTCTCGCTCGTCTTCCGCTCGATCGTCGCGCTACGGCCCATCGCCCGCGATCGTAGGCCGGAACGCGTGCGCTGTCGCGAATCCGGCCGAGCCTGGTGCGGGGCCGTGAGGTTCGCCGTACAGTCGCGGCCCGTGACGACGCCGACCCCCGAGCCCTTCGAGGTCTGGACGGATGGCTCCGGGACGCCGGGCTGGCTCCACGGCACGAAGGCCGACCTGAGGCCTGGCGACCTGATCGAGCCCGGTCGATCGTCGAACTACGGCGAGAGGAAGAGCGCGGCCTTCGTGTACCTGACCGGCACCCTGGACGCCGCCACCTGGGGCGCCGAGCTGGCGATCGGTGAGGGGCCGGGCCGCATCTACGTCGTCGAGCCCACGGGGCCGATCGAGGACGACCCGAACCTCACCGACAAGAAGTTCCCCGGCAACCCGACGAGGTCCTTTCGATCGCGGGCTCCGCTGCGGGTCGTCGTCGAGATCATCGGCTGGAAGGGCCACGCGCCCGAGCAGCTCCGAGCGATGAAGGACGGGCTCGCGCGGCTGCGCGCGCAGGGAATCGAGGCGATCGAGGACTGATCCTCGAGCGCGGGGCTCACGGCCGCGGTCACGTCACCGCAGCTCGGCGGTTCGCCCGGCGACCCAGAGATCGATCACGTCGGACTGCCCGGCGACCGGATCGAAGTACCGCATGCTCATCTGACGGATCGCGCCGGGCTGCCCGGACGCGTCGTCCGCGAGCTGCCATGGACCGAACGTCGTGCCGCCGCCCGAGGCGCCGACCGGCGACGTCGCCCGCATCCCGTGCGCGAGGTGCCAGACGCCGGTCGTTCCGTCCTGCCGCACCGCCCACTCCGTGCAGCGCAGCACGAGCTGCTCGAGGTTGCCCGTCTCCTGACCCTCGATCCCGTCCGCGACCATGCCGCTCGGACACCGCGCCGCCCATTGCGTCGTCCCGCCCGTCCAGCCGCCGCCGCTCGTGCCGGTCTCGCAGGTGCCCGGCGCGAGCTCCGCCACGTCGACCACGAACGACCACGGCGTGGTCGTCGTCACACGGCGCAGCGTCGCCGAGCCGCACACGGCGCGCACTTGCCGCACCGAGCCGTCCGCGTTCGTCGAGCCGCAGAGCCCGATGAGGAGGTTGGTCCCGCACGTCGGGGTGTTGAACGTCCCGGCCGGCCGCGTCGTGTCCCCGAAGTGGGGGCTCACCTGGTTGTTCCCCGCGAACATGAACAGGCCGTTCGGGCAGCCTTCGTCGGCCGCGCCGTCGCAGTCGTCGTCGACGCCGTTGCACACCTCGAGGGGTGTGAGGCCGCAGCCACCGCAGTTCAGCGGATCGGTCGCGGTGCTCACGCAGTGGTCCGTGCAGTACGTCTGCGTCCCGGGGCACGTCGCCAGGAGCGACGCTCCGTCGATCGTGGTCGAGCGACCGGTGCTCACCTGCATCGTCGTCGTCCCCAGCTCGACACTGCGATCCTCGCCGACGCGGATCGTGATGTAGAAAGGACCGCTCGTGAGCGAGGCGGGCGTGACGCCACAGTCGGCCGCCACGGCGTTCACGAGCGTCTGCACGGGGGCGTCGAGGCCGCGCACGCCGCCACCGAGGTCCGACACGGGGAGGCTCGTGAAGAGCGTGCCCTCGTCGAACGATCTGCCGTGGCACACGATCGTCGCACGCGTGATCTCCACGTCGACGAACGAGATCCGCGGATCCTCGACCTGCACGTCGGTGTCGAGGCCCGTGACGGGACCGAAGTGGAACGCGCCGGCGGGGGGTGGGTCGACGACGACCGGCGTGCTCCCGTCGGCGGTGAACGAGATCGGCGTCGAGAAGTCGAACGCGAACGCATCGTCGAACGTCTCGGTGTACGTGCCGGCGGCGTCGCGCGTCGCGTGCATCGCCGAGCCGGCGCCGTCGGTCGCGGTGACGCTCGTGGGGCCTGCACCGGGCACGGCGCCCGCGGGCACGAGTCGGTAGTAGTTGGCTCCCGGCGGAGCCAGGTTGACGGTGCTCGATGCGGGCGGCACCTCGACCTCGCTCGTCGCCGTGGGCGCCGGACAGGTGTACGTCGCGCCCTCGCGGACGCACGACGCGTGCGCTTCGACGCGCGCGCGCACGGGAGGAAACGCCGGCGCGACGCAGTCGACCTGCTGGCTCAGCTGCACCATGATCTCGTAGTGGCCGCCCCCAGCCGGGCCCGCGTCGAGACCCGAGGGCTGGTCGTACGCGGCGCTGACCGCGAGCACGGGATCGTGACCGGCCCCTGCCGAGAGGCAGACGTACTGGGGCGGTGCCGGGCGATACGTCCGCGGGCTCGGGCCCGAGCCGAGAGGAACGGGCTCGCACTCGAGGATCCCGGGCTGGACGAGCCGACGGCTCGAGCCGAAGTGGGTCCACACCTCGGCCTGAAGGTCCTGCGGCACGTCGACCGCGTCGGGCACCGAGCTCGCGACCACGCTGTCACCGAACCCGCAGACGACGAGGAACGAGAGGTCGTACGCGTCGCGCGGCGCTCTCCCCGTGACGTCCGCGCCGAAGGAGAACAGCGTCGGTCGCCAGGGCGCTCCGACCTCTTGCTCGGTGGCGCCCATGTCGGCGCGGGCCTCGAGCTCGGCCCGCTCCGTGTACTGGTAGCTGAGGTGCGGGAGCCGCGCGATCATGTCGACGCGGTTCGCCGCGAGCTCGAAGCTGACCTGGTTCGACTCGCTCACTTCGCTCGCGCCGCCGGCGCGCGGACGGGTCACCGCGCGCATGCCTGCGTAGCTCGGGGGTGTACCCGCCGACACCAGCGCCGCAGGGATCGTGTCGAAGCCATAGTACGCCCAGGCGCCGTCGCCGCCGAACGTGAGCCCGTCCGGCTCCACTGCGTACACTTCGCTCACCGGCTGGCGCGCTGCGACGTCGGCCGGCACGTCGCCAGGGGCGACGCGCACGATCGTGATCGTCGTGTCCGCTGCGAGCGCGCCCGGCGTCACGTAGATGGCGAAGTGCCCGTCCGCGCTCCGCGCCACGCCGCCGGCGACCGCGACGATCGCTGTGCTCGTCGACGCTCCCGCGTCGCTCGAGCCGACGTCGCTCGAGCCGACGTCGGTCGAGGGCGCGTCGGTCGAGGGCGCGTCGGTCGAGGGCGCGTCGGTCGGGGCGACGAACGCGTCCACCGAACCCGCTGCATCGGTCCCCGCGTCGGGACCAGAGCAGGCGACGGCGAGCGTCACCGCACACGCGACCACCAGCAACGACCGTGACCTGGATTCGTCCAGCATCCGCAGCTCCTGCGCGCCCCCGCGCGACGCGAGGTTATCCTCGTTTCGAGAGCGCGGCCGGTCCAAACAGCTTTCTCTTCGCGACAGCTCCGCCTCGGGTCGCATCTTGCAACGCGATTGATCCGCTGCTCGCGGGTCGACGGCCGAAGCGGCCCGCCTCAGGCGTGACGCGTGCGGTCCCGTCGAACCAGCGCCTGCCCCACGGGGCGCGGGTCAGCGTCGTGCGCGGCGACGGAGCGCGAGCGCGAGCGCTGCGATCGCCAGCACGGCGGGGGTCGCGGTGGTCGCGGTCGGGCGCGCGGCGACCGAGCATCCGCCGCCGCCGCCGCCGGGAGGCGTGGTGGTCCCGCCGTCGCCGCCGCTGGTGGCCGAGTCACGCGTCGTGGTGCCCGAGTCGGTCATGGTCGTGCCGCCCGCGTCGCCGCCCGCATCGAGCCCGCCGCCCGCATCGAGGCCCGCGCCAGCATCGAGCCCCGCGGTGCCGGCGTCCGTGCCGGTGGGCCCCGCGTCCGCGACGCCGGCGTCGACCGGCACCGTCGCCGGGCCGACCGTGAACACGCGCGCGGTGCCGAACCCGGAGAGGTCGCCTTGCGTGCCCGAGATCACCCGCGTGCCGTCCGAGCTGATCGCGACGGTCATCCCGAGCAGGAAGCTCGACATGATGCCCGCGGTGCTGCCGAGGGTCGGGGCGCCCCAGGTCGTGCCCGTCCGCTGGAAGACGTGGAGGCGGCCCATGGAGGAGCCCCCGTCGAGCTCCCCGCCCATCACGATGATGTCGCCGGCGCCGGAGATCGCGCCGGAGCGGCCGATGTGATCGAAGGGGCCCGCCATCGCGCCGACCAGCGTGGCCTCGAGCGTCCACGTCGTGCCGGATCGGACGAAGACGTGGCCGCTGCCCGCATCGTCGCCCACGCCGGGGAGATCGTCGATGTAGGCGGTGACCAGCGCGCGCGTCGCATCGCTGCTCAGCGACACGGCGGTGCCGAACCAGTCGTCGTGGCCGGGCATGGCCGGCGCGAGCGTCGCTTCGAGCGCCCACCCGGAGCCCCCGCGGGTGAAGACGTAGGCCGCGCCCTCGCTGCCGAGGCCTCGCGAGGTCTGCGCACCGCCCACGAGCAGGCGCGTGCCCGAGGCGTCGATGGACACGGAGCTCCCGAACCCGTCGGCCGGAGCGGCGGAGGGGGCGTGAAGGACCCCCTCTTCCGCCCACGTGGTGCCCGTGCGGACGAACACGTGCACACTGCCCGCGTTCACCCCCGCCAGCGTGTCCTCGAGGTAGGCGCCGACCACGGCGCGGGCTCCGTCGCCGCTGAGCGCGACCGCGTATCCGAAGCTCGCGGACGTCTCGCCCGGGATGACGGGCACGAGCAGGCTCTCGAACGCCCACGTCGAGCCGGTACGCACGAACACGCGCGCGCTGCCCGTGTATCCGGCTGGGTTGCCGGCGATCGAGTCGTCCTGCGATCCGACGATCACACGGAGCCCCATCGCGTCCATGCTGACGGCATTCCCGTAGACGTCTCCGGGCGCCACGTCGGCCGGCTCGAGCGTGCCTTCCTCGGCCCAGGTCGTGCCCGTCCGCACGAAGACGCGTACGTGGCCGGTGGTCCCCGCCTCGCTGCGCGCCGCGACGGCGCGGAGACCGTCGGAGGAGAGCGCCACGGCTCCGCCGAGCCCGATGGACGTGGCCGTCATCGGGATGCTCAGCGTCGCCTCCGGCGTGAGCCCGAGCTGTGCGCGGGCGGGTGAAGAGAGCGAGATCAAGAGGGCCGCGAGCATCGCGCCGCGCAGCAACGTGGAAGAACGCACGAGTCACCTCATCGTCCGGGTCGGACACGCGAGGAGGCCCTTTCCCCCTCGCCGCGATGATACTCGACGGAGCTCCGGGGCGTCGCGACGACACACCTCGAGCGGAGCCCGGCCCCGCAGCGCGGATCAGAACGGAGCGCAGTGCTCGGCGGCGATCATCTCGTTGATGGCGGTCGCCATGTCGAGCGTGCCGTTGCGCACGTCCGCGATGTCCCAGACCTGGCCGTGCGTCGCGTCGGGGAGCGGCGTCGCGCCGTGGAACGACACGAAGAAGCCCTGGGCCGTGTTCGGGCTGGTGCCGGCGCCACACGGGGCAGGCGTGCTCTGCGCGAACGCGCCGACCCGGATCTCTGCCGCGACCAGCGCAGCGGAGGTCTCGGCGTACGTGTGATCGACCGACACGCCGCCGAAGAAGCTCGCCGGGCGCTCGAGGAAGGTGTCGTCGGTGACGTGGATGGCGATGTGCGTCGCGCCGGGCCGCCAGGTGCACATCGTCGCGGCCGCGTGGAGCGCGTCGAGCGAGTTCTCGGCGCAGTCGCCGTTCTGTCCGGCGGATCCCCCGGGCTGCCCGTTGCTCGAGCAGAACGAGCGCCAGGTGTCGAACTGCGCCTGCAGCTCGGCCGCGGTGTCGAACGAGGCGCACCCGTTCACGACCAGCACGTCGTCGACGAACACGACCAGGCCGAAGCGGTGATCGGGCGTCAGCGCGTCGGCGGCCGCGAAGATCGACGCGATGCCCTCGCGCAGGTGGGTGAACTCGTCGGTCATGGACGTGCTCACGTCGAGCACGAAGACGAGGTCGATCGGGTCGAAGCAGCCGCCGCCGCCGCCGTCGCGGCGCCCGGCGTCCGGGACGTTCGCGTCGGTGCCGGGCAGCACGCCCGAGTCGTCGCCCGAGCAGACCGCAGCGCAGTCGGGGTCCGCGCAGTCCGCCTGCCCGTCCTGGTCGTCGTCGATCCCGTTGGTGCACGTCGCGGCGCCCGACTCACGCGCTGCGCCGCGGGAGGTGCATGCGGGTGCGCCGAGAGCGAGCAGGGCGAGGATCGCGAGCCACGACGGGCGGGTCATGCCCGCATGTTGTCACGACTCTATTCGCGTGTGCAGACGTAGAGGACGTGCGGGTAGGGGAGGTAGTCCACCATCGCGTGCTGCTTCACGTCGAAGCCCGTCCGCGAGAGGAGGCTCGAGAGCTCGTCGGTCGGCCAGTAGCGCACCGGCGAGGTCGGCGACATCGCGAGGTCGAGGCCGTGCGCGAAGAGGCGCTGCCACGCGGGGCTCGTGTCGAGATCCTTGACGAGCAGGCGCGCGCCCGGCGCGAGCGCGCGGTGCAGCTCCGCGAGCATCGGCGGCACCGTCTCCTCGGGCACGTGGTGCACGATGTCGAGCAGGTACGCGCCGCTGTAGCGCGCGTCGGCCTTCAGCTTGCGGGCGTCGTCGACGCGGAACACCACGTTCCTCACGCCGAGCTTCTCGGCCGCGCGCTGCGCCATCTTGATGCGCGTCTCGCTGAGGTCGAAGCCGTGGATCTCCAGATCCGGGTGGATCTGCGCGTAGTAGAGCGCGAAGAGCCCGAAGCCGCAGCCGACGTCGAGCGCGACGCCGCGCTCGGGGAGGTACTGGCCGATCTCGTCGAGGAAGCGCTGCCGGAAGATCTGGAAGCGGCCCCACGCATACGCGCGCACCACGGGCTGGTCGTACGCCGAGATCACCCTGGCGATCGCGCGCCTGCCGTCGAGGCCTACCCGTGGGCGCTTGGAAGTGGCGGTGCGCGGCTCGGGATGGCTCTCGGACATCGCACGGCACCGTCGCACGAAGGCCCAGGGCCCGCAACGAAGCCTCGGCCTGGTATACCGCGAGCATGGGCGGGGACGCGCGCTTCGGTTTCGCCGTGGTCAACGTCGGCGCCGAGAAGGCCCTCAAGACCGAGCTCTCGCACATCGAGAAGGGCGTGCGCCTCGCGTTCTCGCGGCCCGGGCTCGTCACGTTCAAGGCGTCCGGCATCGACGAGCGCTTCGCCTCGGCCAGCGTCGTCGCGCGCGTGCGCGGCGTCTCGCTCGGCATGGCCGAGAGCTTCGACGACGTCCGTCGCTTCGTGGGCGAGCGGCAGTCCGTGCTCCACGTCTTCGCGCGAGACACCACCGAGGAGGGGCCGAGCCCCCAGGACGAGGCGTTCGCGCTCGAGGTGCGGGCCGAGCTCGCGAAGGAAGCGCGCTTCGTGCTGGACCGCGCGCCCAAGCACGGCGAGCGCGTCGTGGACGTGATCTGCGCTGCGACCGAGCCGATGTTCGTCGGCGCCCACGTGCACGGGCGGGGCCGCTGGGCGCAGCCGGGAGGCCGCGTGAAGGTCGAGATCCCCGAGGGCGCGCCCTCGCGCGCGTTCGCCAAGCTCGAGGAGGCGCTCGCGTGGAGCGGCCTGAGCGTCCGAGCGGGCGCGACGGCCGTGGAGCTCGGCGCCGCGCCGGGCGGGGCGGCGCTCGCCCTCGCGCGGCGCGGCGTGCACGTCGTGGCGATCGACCCGGCCGCGATGGATCCCGGCGTGCTCGCGTTCGAGGGGCCCGGCGGCGCTCGCGTCCGGCACGTGATGAAGGCGGGCGCGGCGGTCGCGGCCGAGGACGTCCCGGCCGACGCCGAGCTGCTCCTGATGGACGCCAACCTCGCGCCTCCGGTCGCGCTGCGCTACTTCGCGCGCGTCGCGTCGCTCGCGGAGGGAGCGCGCGCGGCGGTGCTGACGCTCAAGATCAACGACGACAAGATGTTCGCCGCCATCCCGAAGCACCTCGCGCGCCTCGAGGCGCTCGGCTGGGGGGACACCATCGCGACGCGTCTTCCCTCGAACCGCTCGGAGATCTGCGTCGTCGCAAAGCGCCCGAGGCGGTGAGCGAGCGCGGCGGAGTCAACCCACCGCGTGGAGCGAGCGGGGGCGGGTCGCGGGAGCGTCGGCCGCGACGAGCATCGCGGGCCGGAGCAGCATCACGAGCTCCTCGTACTCGCTGAAGAGCACGGCCTCGATGCCGATGCCGTCTTCGAGGCGCTTGCTCCACGCGTAGGTCGGATCGACGCCCGCGAGGTCCTTGCGATCCTTCGGCGCCCGCCAGCTCGCGCCCGCGTGCTCGCCCTTGCTCGCGCAGACCCTCAGCATCTTCTCGAGCCCGGCCTCGTCGATCATCTCGCTCGCGACGGTGACCTGCGCTTCGTCGAGGTCGTTCAGCTCGACGATGGGATCGGTGCCCGCGCCGATCTCGGTCCTGTGCGCGTAGGGCATGCGCTCGAGGAGCCGCTCGGGGGGCGCGCACTGCTCGACGCGCAGCGCGACCTTTCCGCGCCCCTCTTTCTCCACCTCGCCGACGACGACGAGGCCGTCACGCATGGCCTCGGCGAGCAGATCGAGGTCGCCGTCCTCGAACATCGCGGCGAGCTCGCTGCCGATGTCCTCGGGCAGCACGAGGTAGCAGTCCGCGTCGCTCACGTGGAACGGGGGCAGCAGCGGGATGCTCGTCCCCTCGCCGCCGGTCGCCGCGCGCGCGATCGCGTCGCTCTCGGCGAGCACGATGGTGAGCGGTGTACCCGCGATGTCTCTGGGGAGCGGCTCGAGGACGTTCGGACGTTGCATGCGGCGGACCCTACGTCTGCGCGTGGATCCCTCCAAAAAACCGAGCGATGGTGCGATCTCACCCTACAGATCGCAGGGTGTGCGCCGACGGCGCTGCCGGATCCTCGAGAGGTGCGCTATAGGACCCGCCCTCATGCCCTTCTCCCGTGTCTCGATCGTGAGCGTCGCAGCGCTCGAAGCCCCGCATCGGGTGCCGTCCTCGGCGCTCGAGGAGAGCCTCGCGCCGCTGTTCCGGCGGCTCTCGATGCCCAGGGGGGTGATCGCCTCGCTGAGCGGCATCAGCGAGCGGCGGTTCTGGGACGAGGGGGTCGTGCCGAGCGACGTGGCGGCGCGCGCGGGTGAAGAGGCGCTGCGCCTGGCGGGCGTCCCTCGCGAGAAGATCGGCGTGCTCATCAGCACCTCCGTGTGTCGCGACTTCATCGAGCCCTCGGTCGCGTCCCTCGTGCACCGCACGCTCGGCCTCTCGACCGAGTGCGTGAATTTCGACCTCGGCAACGCCTGCCTCGGCTTCGTGAACGGGATGGACCTCGTCGCGCAGATGATCGAGCGCGGCGAGATCGAGTACGGCCTCGTCGTCGACGGCGAGGGCAGTCGCTACGCCGTCCAGGCCACGATCGACCGCCTCAACGCGAGCGGCGACGTGCGCGCGTTCGCCGACAATTTCGCCACGCTCACGCTCGGCTCGGGCGCGGCGGCGATGGTGCTCGGCCGGAGCGACCTCGTGGGTCCAGCGGGCCACGCGTACCGCGGAAGCGTCTCGCTCGCGGCGACCGAGCACAACCAGCTCTGCCGCGGGCAGCTGGATGGCATGATCACCGACGGGCAGAAGCTCCTGGTGGCGGGCGTCGACCTCGCGCAGCGTACGTTCGCGCGCGCCTGCGAGGTCTTCGGCTGGACGCCCGCCGGGCTCGCCGAGGTGGTCATCCACCAGGTCTCACGCCAGCACACCGAGCGGCTCGCGAGCGCGCTCGGGATCGACCTGTCGAAGATCCACGCGATCTATCCCGAGCACGGTAACGTCGGCCCGGCGTCGGTGCCGATGGTGCTCGCCAAGGCCGACCAGGCCGGGCGCCTCTCGCGCGGTGACCGCGTGGCCCTGATGGGAATCGGCTCGGGCCTGAACTGCGCCATGGCGGAGATCGTCTGGTGACGGGTCGCCGATGAACGGGGTCTCGCCGGCGCTCTACCCCTGGACCGGGCGCTTCTTCGATCGGGGGGGCGCGCGCATGCACTACCTCGACGTGGGGCCGCCGGACGGGGAGCCCGTCGTCATGGTGCACGGCAACCCGACGTGGTCGTTCTACTGGCGGGCGCTCGTGCGCGGGCTCTCCGACCGCTGGCGCGTCATCGCGCCCGACCACATCGGCTGCGGGCTCTCCGACAAGCCGCGCGACGATCGCTACGACTACACGCTCGGCTCGCGCGTCCTGGATCTCGGTGCGCTGATCGAGAGGCTGGAGCCGTCCCGGAAGATTCACATCGTCGTCCACGACTGGGGCGGCATGATCGGCTTCGCCTGGGCCGCCAAGCACGCCGCGCGCATCGCGTCGCTCACGGTCCTGAACACGGCGGCGTTTCCGCTCCCGGCCACCAAGAAGTTCCCGCCGGCCCTCGCGCTCACGCGCACGCCGCTCGGCTCGCTGCTCGTGCGCGGCGGCAACGCGTTCGCGTGGACGGCGTCGCGCTTGTGCGTGACGAAGACCCCGCTCGCGCCCGACGTGCGCGCGGCGTATCTGGCGCCCTATGGGTCCTGGTCCGATCGGGTCGCGACGCTGCGCTTCGTGCAGGACATCCCGCTCTCGCCGTCCGACCGCGCCTGGTCCATCGTCGCCGAGACCGCGTCGCTCCTGCCGGATCTGGAGGCTGCCCCCATGCTGATCGGCTGGGGCATGAGGGACTTCGTCTTCGACGCGCACTTCCTCGACGAGTGGGTGCGGCGTTTTCCGAGGGCGAGGGTGCGGCGCTTCCCCGACGCGGGGCACTACGTCCTCGAGGACGAGAGGGCCGTCCTGGTGCCCGAGATCGCCGCGTTCGTCCGGGCACACGCCGGGCGATGAGCGCGTATCGCTCGACGACCGAGACGTTCGCCAACGTCGCGGAGCACCTGCCGCGCATGGCGGGCCAGCGCCCGCACGCGCTCGCCGTCGTCATGCCCGGCCCGCGCGTGAAGGGGGCCAAGCGCCGCTACGAGCACGTCACGTTCGGCCAGCTCGAGGAGCGCTCGAACGCGATGGCCGAGGGCCTCCGGCAGATCGGCATCGTGAAGGGCACGCGCGCGGTGCTGATGGTTCGGCCGAGCCTGCCGTTCTTCGCGCTGACCTTCGCGCTCTTCAAGGTCGGCGCCGTGCCGGTGATGGTCGATCCGGGGATGGGCGCGAGGAACCTCGGCGCCTGCCTCGGGCGTGCGCAGCCCGAGGCGTTCATCGGCGTGCCGGAGGCGCACGTGGCGCGCGTCGCCATGGGCTGGGCGCGCGCGACGGTGAAGACGAACGTCCTGGTCGGCCCGCGTCCGCTCGCGACGTTCTTCGGTCCGCGGATGCACACCCTCGACTCGATCGAGAAGCGCGGTGCGATCGCGCGAGCCCAGATCGAGCGCGTGCGCACCGACGACGTCGCGGCGATCCTGTTCACGAGCGGGTCCACGGGGATCGCGAAGGGCGCGGTGTACCGCCACGGGAACTTCCTCGCGCAGGTCGAGGCCATCCGGACGATGTACGGCATCGCGCCGGGCGAGATCGACCTGCCCACGTTCCCGCTCTTCGCGCTCTTCGACCCCGCCCTCGGCATGACGACGGTGCTGCCGGAGATGGACTTCGCGAAGCCCGCGACCGTGGACGGCGCGAACATCGCCGAGGCGATCGCCGACTGGGGCGTCACGAACATGTTCGGCTCTCCGGCGGTGCTGGATCGCGTCGCACGCTGGAGCGAGGGCAAGGCGGTGCGCTTCGGCACGCTCAGGCGCGTGATCAGCGCCGGGGCGCCCGTGCACCCGCGCATCCTGGAGCGCTTCCGCAAGCTCTTGCCCGACGAGGCGCGCATCCACACGCCCTACGGCGCGACCGAGTCGCTCCCGATCGCGACCATCGACGACCGCACGATCCTCGGCCGCGGCATCGAGGCGGCGAGCGACGCGCAGTCCGGCACGCGTCGGGGCACCGACGAGGGGAAGGGCATCTGCGTGGGCACGCCGGTGCCGAGCGCGGACGTCGCCGTCATCCACATCCGCGACGAGCCGATCACGGCGTTCGAGCCGGGCCTGCGCGTCGGTCGCGGCGTCGTGGGCGAGATCACGGTGCGCGGCCCGCAGGTCACGACGCACTACTGGAACGACGAGCGGAGCACCGCGGCGCACAAGATGACGGACGGTGCCGCCGTGCGGCATCGCGTGGGCGACGTCGGGTACTTCGACGAGGTCGGCCGACTCTGGTTCTGCGGGCGGAAGTCGCACCGCGTCGAGTGGAAGGGGCAGACGCTCTTCACCGAGATGGTGGAGGGGCCCTTCAACGCGCATCCACACGTGTCGCGCTGCGCGCTGGTGAAGGGCAAGCACGTCGGTCTCGGTCTTCCGGACGAGGAGGTCCTCTTTCTCCTCGTGGAGCCGATCGACGACGAGATCTGGCGCCGCGAGTCGGTGCCGGCGGGCCGCTACGGCGTGCCGACGTCGTCGCTCGCGCACGCGCTCGAGCGCATCCGCGAGCGGCATGGCCTGCCCCCGATGCAGATCGTCGTGCGCCGCAGCCTTCCGGTGGACCCGCGGCACAACGCCAAGATCCTGCGCGAGGTGCTCGCCCGCGAGGTCGCCGCGGTGGGGCGGCGCCGATGACGGTGCTGGTCACGGGGGCCTCGGGCTTCGTCGGCCTGGCGCTCACCCGGGCGCTCGTCGCGCGGGGCGAGCACGTCCGGACGCTGAGCCGCACGACCAACGCCACCCTGGAGGCCCTCGCCGCCGGGGGGAAGGTCACCGTGACGCGCGGCGACCTCGCGGACCGCGGCGCCGTCCTGCGCGCCGCCGAAGGGGCGCGCGCGATCCTGCACGTCGGCGCGAAGGCGGGCGTGTGGGGGCCGCGTGCGGAGTACCTGGCGACGAACGTCGGGGGCACCAGCAACGTCCTCGCGGCCGCACGGGCGCTCGGCATCGCGCGCATCGTCTACACGAGCACCCCGAGCGTCGTGCACGCGGGCGGCGATGTCGCGGGGCTGGACGAGTCGGCGCCCTACGCCACGCACTTCTCGACCCCCTATCCCGAGTCGAAAGCGATCGCGGAGCGTGCCGTCCTCGGCGCGAGCGGCGCGACGCTGCCGAACGGCGAGATCCTCGCCACGTGCGCGCTGCGTCCCCACCTCGTCTGGGGACCCGGCGACACGAACCTCGTGCCGCGCATCGTGGAGCGCGCGCGCGCCGGACGCCTCGCGCTCGTGGACGGCGGCGCGAGCACGATCGATGCGACCTACATCGACTCGTGCGTGCATGCGCATCTGTGCGCGCTCGACCGGCTCGCGCCCGACGCGGCGTGCGCGGGCAGGCCCTACTTCATCGCGCAAGGCGAGCCGACGACGATGCGCGCGCTGGTGCTCGGCATCGTGGAGGCGTACGGGCTGCCGCCGCGCGCGCGCTCGATCCCGCTGCCCGTGGCCAAGCTCGCGGGCGCGCTGATCGAGTCGGGCTACCGGATCGCCCGCGCGCAGAAGGAGCCGCCGCTCACGCGCTTCGTCGCAGAGCAGCTCGGCACCTCGCACTGGTTCGACCTCGCGGCCGCCAGGCGTGATCTCGGCTACGTCGTGCCCGTCACGACGGCCGAGGGGCTCCGGCGCCTGGCCGCGTCCGCCCGGGCTTGACGGGGGCGCTGCGGCGCGGCGTGATGCCGGCATGTACCGCACCGCCGACGAGACCCCGCGCTGCCCCTGCTGCCACAGCCTCGAGCTCTCCGAGCTCACGAAGTTCGATCCGAGCGAGGGCTTCTCGCGCGTCCACTTCGCCCTCAAGGAGCCCGGCGAGGGCTTCTTCGCGGAGCGAGCGGCCCGCTACACGCTCGACCGCGCCCGGATCTGCCTCTCGTGCGGCCACGCGATGCTCTTCGTCAGCGAGAAGCAGCGCGCCGACCTCGCGGGGCGCATCGGGCAGCTCGCGCCCGTGCACGAGTGACCGAACGGAGATCAGCTCACCCAGTCGAGCGCGAGATCGGCGGCAGGCGCCGAGTGCGTGAGCCCACCCGCGCTGATGACGTCCACGCCCGCCGCGGCGATCTTCGGGATGCGCTCCAGCGTCACGCCGCCGGAGACCTCGAGGAGCGCACGGCCCTTCGCGATGGCGACGGCCTCCCTCAGCATGTCGTCGTCGAAGTTGTCGAGGAGCACCACGTCAGCGCGCGCGTCGAGCGCCTCGTGCAGCTGCGCGATGCGGTCGACCTCGCACTCGATGCGCGAGGTGTGGGGCGCGTGGGCGCGCGCCCGCTCGATGGCCGTGCGCACGCCGCCGCACGCCGCGATGTGGTTGTCCTTGATGAGCACCGCCGAGGAGAGGTCGTCGCGGTGGTTGTGCCCGCCGCCGCAGCGCACGGCCCAGCGCTCCACGGAACGCAGGCCCGGGGTGGTCTTGCGTGTGTCGGTGATGCGCGTCTTGCTGCCGGGTGGAAGGGCGTCGACGAAGGCGCGCGTCTTGGTGGCGATGCCCGAGAGGCGCTGCGCGAAGTTCAACGCGACACGCTCGCCCATCAGGATCGAGCGCGCGGGGCCGCTCACGCGCGCGACGAGGGCGCCGCGCTCGAGGAGATCACCGTCGCCGCCTCGGAGCTCCACCGTGACGCGCGGGTCCACCTCGGCGAACGTGCGGACGATGATCGGCAGTCCGCACACGACGAGGCGCTGACGCGCGACGAGGTCGGCGACACCCTCGAGATCCGCAGGCACGCACGCCTCGCTCGTCACGTCGCCCCGCCCCAGATCCTCCGAGAGCGCGCGGATCACGAGGTCACGGATCACGAACGGCGCGGGGCAGGACATGCGGCGAGGATACGCGGGCCGACGAAATGCGCACCTACCCGCAGGAACGCCGTCGTTTCAGCGGGTTGGGAGGGTGTGGAGTGACCCCTACCAGTGCTCGACGGGCCAGCCGCTGCGGCGGGCACGCAGCGCCAGGCGGGGATCGGGGTTCACGACCACCGGGGTGCCGACGCGGAGCAGCATCGGAAGGTCGCTGATGCTGTCCGTGTAGAACGTGCTGGCGGAGAGGTCGACGCCCTGCTCGGCGGCGAAGCGCTCGGCGCGGGTGACCTTGCCCTCGCCGAAGCAGAGCGGAGGCTCGACCTCGCCCGTGAACGCGCCGCCGCGGACCTCGAGCGTGCTCGCGATGCGGTGCGGGATGCCCAGGGCCTCGCCGAGGGGTCCCGCGGCGTAGGGCGTGCTCCCGGTGAGGATGGCCAGGACGTCGCCCGCCGCCCGGTGGCGCTCGATCACGGCCCGCGCGCGCTCGGCGACGATCGGGCGCACCATCTCGTCGAACCAGACCTGGCACTGCTCGGCGAAGGCGGTCTCGTCGATGCCGCGCAGCGTGCTCGCGGCGTAACGGCTGACGGCGCCCGCGTCGACGATGCCGGCGGCGTACTGCGCGGACCACCACATCACGCGCGCCATGTCGCGCACGCCGCTCTCCCCTCGGCGGAAGCGCCAGCGCGCGTAGAGCACGCCGGTGTTGGCGCGCACCAGCGTCTTGTCCATGTCGAAGAACGCGCCGCGCCGCAGCTTGCTCACGCGAGCCACCCGGTCACGAGGATCTCCGCCAGGACGTTGCTCGCCGCGTGCATCACGATCGAAGCACCGATACCGCCGCGCCGGGCGCGCATCCAGCCGAAGAGCAGCCCGGGGAAGAAGACCGCGAGCTTCTCGACGCTCGGCTCGGTCGCGAGGTGGATCAGGGCGAAGAGGGCCGACTGAAGGATCCAGGCGCGGATCGAGAGGTCGGCGCCCAGCACGCGGCTCGTGCTCGTCCACCGATCGCCGAGGCGCGTCTGAACGTAGCCGCGGAACAGCGCCTCCTCGGGCAGCCCGACGATCACGATCTGCGAGATCACGAACGACGCGAAGTCCGCCGGCCACCGCCACACGAACGGGTGCATCGCGGCGGGGCTCGTCGCGCCGTGCCAGAGCCAGAAGCCGAGCACGAAGGGGGGGAAGACGATCGCGGCCACGGAGAGGGCGAAGACGACCTCGCGCAGGCCGCTCGGGAGGGCCGCGCGGACGGTCCGACCGAGGTCGTAGAGGCCGAGAGGACCGGGCGGGCGATCGTCGGCCTCGGCGGGCTCGAGCAGGCCGCCGAGCTCGATGCCCAGCCGGGCCGCGCCGCCGGCGACGCGACGCGCCATCGTGAGCGCCGCGCCCAGGAACACCCCGGCGATCCCGAGCGCGACGACATCACCCGCCCAGGGCAGGGCGCGCGCGGCGCCGAGCGCTCCGGTCACGATCGCGACGACCGCGTAGACCACGAGCACTTCGCGGACCGGGCTCACGGGCCGCGTCTTAGCGCGAAACGATCCCCGGGCGCCCGGCGAACGAATGCGCGAGGGGTCCGCCTCGTCCGAGCGGGCGTGGGTGCTAGCCTGAGAACGTCGATGAAGCTCCTGCTGCCGATCCTCGCGCTCGCGTGCGTGCTCGCCGTCGCCGCAGCCGGTCGCGCCGAGCCGGGACATCCGCCGCCGTCGCCCGGGGCTCCGGCCGCTGCGCTCGTCGTGGGCGCGGCGCCGCCGGAGCTCGACACGCGGCGCCTCGTGGGGCCGGACGAGGTGACGCTCGCCCGCCTGCGGGGCCGCGTGGTCGTGGTCGACTTCTGGGCGACGTGGTGCGGCCCCTGTCGCATGATCATGCCCGAGCTCGATCGGCTCCACGCACAGTTCCACGGACAGGGGCTCTCGATCGTCGGTGTCGCGCAGGAGTCGGAAGGGGACATCCTGCGGCACCTCGCGAGCGAGCCGGTCGGCTACACGATCGCGCGCGACGTCGGGCACACGATGCGCTCCTACGGCGTCCGCGCGATCCCGATGCTCGTGGTGGTCGACCGGCGCGGGAACGTCGCGCGCGTGTTCACGGGCATCGGCCCCTCGGACATGAGCGACCTCGCCGCGCTCGTGCAGATGCTCGTCCGCCAGCCGCCGTAGCGCGCCCCGGCGATCTCGCGGCTCAGCGCCCGCGCGCGGGCAGCACGATGTCCGGAGCGACGGTTCCCTCCTGACGCCCGGCGGGGACCACCGCCGGCAGCGTGGAGTCCGGGGCGAGCGCGCCTTCGGGGCGTCCGCTCGCCCCGACCGCGGGGAGCACGACGCCGGGGTCCGCCACCGCGCCAGGCTGGCGCCAAACGGGCGTCTCCGTCGTCGTCTCGTCGGCCGTGGTCGTCACCTCGAAGGCGAGCGTGGTCGAGATGGAGCGCGGGGCGCCCTCGATCGGCGGCGAGAGGTGCGCTCCGAGCGCGCGCGCCTGGATGCACGCGAGCGCGGCGGGCGGCAATCCCCCTCCGCTCGCGCGCGCGCGCGTGACGTTGCCCGCAGGGGTCACCGTCGCACTGACCTGCACGGTCAGGCGCCCGTGGAGCGCGCGGGCCGTCGCGAGATCGAGGCAGCTCGCCGGTGACCCGATGGCCGTCGCGAGCTCCGCCGGCAGGCTCCGCTCCTGGGGCGCCGGTGCCTCCGCGAGCGTGGGAGCCGAGGTCGGGGGCGGCGGTGGCGGCGGAGCGGTCGGACCGGCGCGCTGGACGGTCCCGTGGTCGAGCGTGTCCAGATCCTGGCGCGGTCGCGCCACCGCGGGACCGGACGAGGCGACGTCGGTCGTGGTCGGAGCCGGCGCGAAAGGCCGGGGGTGCGCGGCCGCCACGGCCGCGTCGTCCTCGCCGCACCCGCAGAGAGCGAGCCCCACGAGAACGACCGCGAGCCGGTGTGCGCGGCGCGTCATCAGTTCAGCTCGCGATCGGACTTGGTCCCGCCGCCGGGCGTGGGCGCCGCGTACGCGTCGATCTGGCCGCGGAGCATCCGGAGGAGCCCCTCGGCCTCGTTGGCGGCCTCGAGCTCGGGGCGCGTCGCGAGGAAGCGCTCGAAGTACTTGATGGCCGCGGCCTTCTCGCCGCGCGCGTGGTGCACGAGCGCGAGCAGGTGCAGCGCGTCGGCGTCCTCGGGGCTGCGCTCGAGCGCCTCGCGCCCCACGCGGAGCGCCTCGCCGTGCTTGCCCATCATCCGCAGCGTGTGTCCGAGGTGCACGAGCGCGCCGAGGTAGCCGGGCGCGAGCTCGAGCGCCCGGAGGTACGCCTTCATCGCCTTCTCGAAGCGCCCTCGCTCGAAGTGCGCCGACCCGAGGAAGAAGTACGCATACTCGTTCTCGGCGTCGCGGGCGATCACCTGCTCGAGCTCGTCGACGGCCGCGTCCGCCTCGCCCTCGCGGAGCAGCTCCGCACCTTCTTGTGCGGCGTCCCAGCGCGCGCTCGACGGGTCCTCGGCCACGCAGAGAACGTGGCACGCTCGTGCCGTGCCTGCCACGGTCCTCTCGGTCGCGACGCGCGCGGTGGCCGCCGCGTGCGCCCGGCTCGGCCTCGACGCCAGCGCCATCGCCTCGGCCGCCGGGCTCTCGCCCGAGGCGCTCGGTGACGCCGACGCGCGCATCGCCGCGGCGCACGCGGACGCGTTCTGGCAGGAAGCGTATCGCCGTGCGGGGGACCCGCACCTCGCGCTGCACGCGGCGGCGGCGCTGCCGCTCGGTGCCTACCAGGTGATCGACTACCTCGGCAGCACGAGCGCGACGGTCGGCGAGGCGGTCGCGCGCATCGCCCGCTACTTCGCGATCGTGGACACGCGCGCTCGTCTCGTCGTCGCGCCGGCCGGTGTGGAGACCGAGCTCGCGTTGGTCACCGAGGCCGGCGGGCCGGTCCCGCGTCCCGCGCAGGAGTACACGCTGGCCGCGCTCGTGACGCGCCTGCGCGCGATGGCCGAGCCCTTCGCCGTCGCCGAGGTGGCCTTCGCGTTCCCCGCTCCGGCCGACGTGTCGGAGCACGCGCGCGTCCTCGGCGTCGTGCCGCGGTTCGCCGCGGCGCGGCCGGCCATCCGCTTCGACGCGAGCGCGTGGCAGACGCCGATCCGCACGGCCGACCCGGCGCTCCGCGCGATCCTCGAGCAGCATGCCGAGCGGGTGCTCGCGGAGCTCCCTCCGCCGGGCGGTGACGTGTCGTCCCGCGTCCGCGATGCGGTGCTCGAGACGATCCGCGCCGGCCGCCCGGTGCAGGCCGCCTCCCTGGCGCGGGGCCTCGCGATGAGCACGCGCACGCTCCAGCGGCGCATGGCGGACGAGGGCACCGAGCTCGGCCGGGTGATCGACGAGGCCCGCGCGGCGGCAGCGCGGGCCCACCTCGACGATCGTCGCGTCTCGATCGCGGAGGTGGGCTGGCTGCTCGGCTTCGCCGACCAGAGCACCTTCGGGCGGGCGTTCAAGCGATGGACGGGGATGTCGCCCGCGGCGTGGCGGCGCGGCGCCGCAGCCGCGCGATGACTCCTCGCAGACCGAGCGCGGTCCAGCCCAGCGCGAGCCCGGCAGGCAGGACGTCGCCGACGGTGCCGTAGATCGTGCGCACGCCGTGCGTCGGGATGTCCGCCAGCGTGGTCCGCGCTCCGGTGTCGAAGGCGCTGTGCATGGCGCGCACGCGCCCGTGCGGGTCGATCACCGTCGAGGACCCGAAGCGAGTCGCGCGCACGACCGACACGCCGTCCTCGATCGCGCGGGGCACGGCCATCTGCGCGTGGATCGGATCGATTCCGCGCCAGTCGGAGGAGGGCAGCGCGACGACGTCGGCGCCGAGCGCGGCCTGCGCGAGGCCGAGGCGCGGGAAGTCGTAGTCGTAGCAGAGCGCCGCCGAGACCCGGCCGAGCTCGGGATCGAGCGCGAGCGGCATCGGGCCCGTGCCGGGGACCGCCGGCTCGCCCGGGACCGGGTGGTGCTTGAGGTAGAGCGGCGCGCGCGTTCCGTCGCTCGCGATCATCACGAGCGTGTTCCGATACGAGAGCGGCTCGAGCGTGACGGGCACGACGTACCCGAGGACCAGGCGCACGTGCGCGTCGCGCGCGACGTCGCTCGCCCACGAGAGAAACGCCGGCTCGTCCGCCTCGGCGCGCAGCACGGTGGAGGCCTCGGTCCACACGACGAGCCGCGCGCCGGCGGCGGCGGCGGCGCGGGTGCGCTCGGCGAGCGTGGCGTTCGTCGCCGCGACCTCGGCGGGTGAGGGCAGCGGGGCGCCAGCCGACGTCGCGGGGCTGTCCACCGTCGCCACGCGCACGACCTCGCGGCCCGTGTCGCCATCGAGCGCGAGGCGCGCCTGGCCGAGGAGCACGACCAGCGCGACCGCCGCGAGCGCGAGCCCGAGCGTGCGACGGCTCGGGGCGTCGCGGTGCGCGAGCCAGCTCTCCAGGCTCGCGGCGACGCCGGCGACGAGCAGGGCGATCCCCTGCGCCCCCGTCACGGACGCGAGCTGGAGCAGCGCGAGCTGGTCGAGCTGCGTGTTCACGGCCGCGCCCCACGTGCCGTAGGGCAGCACGTTGCTCAGCGCCCACTCGGCCAGGACGGCCGCGGAGGCGAAGGCGGCCACGAGCGCCGCCGGGGCGAGCCGCGGCCGCAGCCACGCGAACGCCGCGTAGGGCAGGGCGAGCACGCCGCCGATCGGGATCCCGAACGCGAGCGCAGCGGCGTGGGGCATGGGCGCGGTGACGATCTTGTCGGTGATGGCCACCCACACGAGCGGCATCGCGCCGAGGACGAGCGCGCGCGCGCGGTTCGAGCCCGCGTGCCGCAGCGCGAAGAGCCAGGGCACGGGCGCGACCCAGGCGAGCACGCCGAGGCCGAGCCGCATCTGCGAGGTGTAGAGGAGCGCCGCGCCGAGCAGGGCCGCGGCGAGCACGCGGTGGCGATGGAGGGTCTGCATGCCCCGAACGTGCGCGCGCGCGGCCGCGCGTTCTGTGCAGGCCGCGCCAGAGCCTGTGCCGAGCGCGACGAACGCGTCGGTCTCGCCCCCGAGATCAGGGCATCGCGGCGAGGGCGTCCGCCTCTTCGTCCAGCCGGACGAGGATGGCGTCGATCGCGTCGGCGCCGCCGCTGTCGCCGATCCGATCCCGGATGTAGGCGTCGGAGTTCGTGATCACGACGAGGCCGCGGCCGTCGTCGCGGTAGAGGATGTTCGAGCTCGCGCCGAAGCTCGACCCGCTGTGGCTGAGCCAGCGCGAGCCGTGCATGTTCCGGTAGTACCAGACGAGGCCCTGGCTCGCGGCGACGCTCGGGAACTGCACGCGGCGCTCCTCGTCGATGCTCGCCTGGGTGAGGAACGTGGCGCCGTCGAGCGTGCCGTTCTCGATGTGCGCGAGCACCCAGCGCGCGAGGCCGGTGATGCTGATGCGCATCGAGGTCGCGGTGTAGTGCCCGAATCCGCGCTGCGGATTCGCGGTGTAGCTGGTGTGTCCGGAGGCGTCGGTGCGGCCGGTCGAGTACTCGACGGCCAGGCGTGTCGTGTCCACGTCGGCGAGCCACCAGCCCGCCCCGTCGAGCGCGAGGGGGCCGGTCAGCGTTCGCGCCGTCCTCGCGCGCAGATCCTCGCCGCCCGCGCGCTCCACGATCGCGCCGAGCACCCCGAAGGCGGCGTTGCAGTAGTCGCGGCTCGTCCCCGACGCGCTCGTGTAGTGCTCGGGCGGCGGCACGTAGCTCGCGGCGAAGTCCACGAGGCTCGTCGTCGGATCACCGTCGACCGTCACCTGGCCGAGCTCGATCCAGGCGTCGACCATCCCGCTCGTGTGCGTCATCAGCTCCCGCACGGTGATCGGGTGAGAGGGGGAGAGGGGCGAGCGCACGGGGTAGCCGAGGTACGTCTCGGCAGGCTCGTCGAGCGAGATCATCCCCTCCTCGACGAGCCCGAGGACCAGCGCCGCGACGAAGGTCTTCGAGATCGACGCCACGAGGAAGAGCGTGTGCGCGTCCACGGCCGTCGTGTCGGTCGCCATCCCGCGCGTCACGATGCGCTGCACCGCGCCGCGATCGATGATGGCGACCGCGACGCCGGGCAGGTGCCCGATCGACATCTGGTACTCGACGAAGCCCTCGAGGTCGCTCGGGACGGGGCCCGCGTCACGGCCCCCGTCGACGCGGCGGACCACGCCCGCATCGCTTCGTCCCGCGTCGGCGTCGTCCGGCAGGCCTGCGTCGGCCGGCGGCGCATCGACGTTGCTGCAGCCGAGAGAGCCCAGGGCGAGGAGCAGCGCAGCGAGCGAGCGACGCATCCTCGGATGCTACGCCATCAAACGGCGACGGAGTGATCGCGCAGCGCCGCGTTGAGCGACGTCTTCTTGTCGGTGCTCTCGGAGCGCCGTCCGATGACGAGCGCGCACGGCACACCATACTCGCCCGCGGGGAACCTCTTGAGCCGCGTGCCCGGGATGACCACGCTGCGCGCCGGGACCCGTCCGCGGTGCTCGATCGGCTCGGGTCCCGTCACGTCCACGATCGGCGTCGACGAGGTGAGGACCACGTTCGCCCCGATCACCGCCTCGCGCTCGACGACCACGCCCTCGACGATCACCGCGCGCGATCCGACGAAGCAGCCGTCCTCGACGACGACCGGGCGCGCGCCGGGGGGCTCGAGCACACCGCCGATGCCGACGCCTCCCGAGAGGTGCACGTCGCGCCCGATCTGAGCGCAGGAGCCGACGGTGGCCCACGTGTCGATCATCGTTCCGCGGCCGACCCACGCGCCGAGGTTCACGTACCCGGGCATGAGCACCACGCCGGGCTCGAGGAACGCGCCGTAGCGGGCGACTCCCGGCGGTACGACGCGGATGCCGGCTTGCTCCAGATCCTTCTTCATCGGGATCTTGTCCCGGAACTCGAAGGGCCCGACCTCGATGCGCTCCATCTCGCGCAGGGCGAAGTAGAGCAGGATCGCCTCCTTGAGCCAGGCGTGGACGCGCCAGCTCCCGTCGTCGTCTCGCGTGGCGACGCGGACCTCGCCTCGATCCAGGGCAGCCAGGGTGTCGAAGACGGCGACGCGGTGAGCCGGGTCGGCGAGCAGGGATCGATCGGCGTACGCCGCAGAGACGAGCGACTCGAGCGACATGCCCGGCGTGTACCATGTAAGCTGATCGTGCGCGCATGGTCCGCCTCGGGCAGACGCTCTGCGGGAAGTACCGAGTGGACGCGCTCGTCGGCCAGGGCGGCATGGCGTCCGTGTGGCAGGGCACCCACCTCGCGACGGGTCGCAGGATCGCGATCAAGGTGCTCGACGACCGCTTCCTCGAGAGCGCGCACGTCGTGGAGCGCTTCGGGCGCGAGGCGCGCGCGGCGAGCTCGATCCACCACGAGTCGATCGTGGACGTGCTCGACCTCGACCGGACGGACGAGGGCGCGCCCTTCCTCGTCATGGAGTTCCTCGAGGGCGAGACGCTCACGGACCGGATCGAGCGCAAGGGCCGGCTGACCGAGGCCGAGATCGTCGCGATCGCCGATCCGCTGCTCGACGCGCTGCACGCCGCGCACGAGGCAGGGGTCGTCCACCGCGACCTCAAGCCGGACAACATCATGCTCGTGCCCGCGCGGCGGCGCGGCGAGCTGGTGAAGGTCCTCGACTTCGGGATCTCGTCGAAGGCGGACGAGATCTCCAGCCTCACGACGACGGGCTCGCTGCTCGGGACGCCGCACTACATGTCGCCGGAGCAAGCGCGCGGCCGCACGGACGTCGACCGGCGTGCCGACGTGTACGCGATGGGGGTGCTGCTCTACGAGTGCGCGGTGGGGGACGTGCCCTTCGACGCGGAGAACTACAACGCGCTGATCCACGAGATCGTGAACACGCCTCCCGTGCCGCCGCGCGCGCGGGGCGCGCTGATCTCGGAGGCGGTGCAGAACGTGGTGCTGGGCGCGCTCGCCAAGGATCGCGCGCGCCGGCCCGAGAGCGCGGAGGAGCTCCGAGAGCGGCTGCTCGCGGTCGCCGTCGCGCCCGCGGCGCCGACGTCGGGGGCGTTCGCGCTCGACGAGCCGGGCTCCGGCGAGCGCTCGCTGCGCGAGAAGCTGCCGACCGTCGCCGCGACCGCGCCGCCGCTGCCGGCGCTCTCGCCGCGTCCGCCCTCTCCGCCCCCTCCGCCGCCACATCCCCCGCCGCCGCCCGCGAGGCGGGCGGCCACGACGAGCTCGCGCTCGCCGCTCGAGTCGCTCCCTTCCACGCCACCGCCCGGACCGGCCCGTCGTCTCGAGCTCGACGCCGCGGCCGTGCGGCGTCGGTCGCGCCCCACCCCGACGCCCGCGCGGCGCGGGCTCGCCTGGAGCGGCGACTGGGCCCGGACGGCCACCCGCGTCGTGCTGGGCGTCGTGCTGCTCATCGCGGCCCTGCGCTTCGTCGTCCGCCCGCTGCTGAGCGCGCTCGCCAGCGGCGACGCGACGACGATCTCTCCGTGACGGTTGCCGCGAGCGGCGTGCGGCCCCACGTTCAGCGGCTGCGATGAAGCTCGCGCGTGCCATGACCCCGCCGCTCGCGGCTGCCGAGCACCCGCTCGTCCGCACGCCCGAGGAGTGGTCGGAGGTGCTCGGCGGGTGGGGCGAGCCGCGCTACCGCGGCCCCCAGGTGTTCCGATGGCTCCACCGGCGCGGCGTGACGGACCCCGCGGCGATGAGCGATCTGCCGAAGGCCTTGCGCGAGCGCCTCGCGGGCGAGGGGCCGCTCGCGCCGCCGCTGACCGTGAGCTCGGCGCACCTCTCCGAGGACGGCACCCGGAAGCTGCTGCTGGCGATGGGGGACGGTCGCGCCGTGGAGTCGGTGTTGATCCCCATGCGTAGCGCGCGCGCCGAGGGGGTCTTCCGCGCCGATGAGGGCGAGGGCGAGGGCGAGAGCTCTTCGTGGGTGACCCAGTGCATCTCCTCGCAGGTCGGTTGCGCGATGGGCTGTGTGTTCTGTGCGTCCGGCATCGCGGGGCTCAAGCGCAACATGACGACGGCCGAGATCGTGTCGCAGGTGATCCTCGGACGGAGCGCGGTCGATCCCGGCGAGCGTGTGCGCAACGTCGTGTTCATGGGGATGGGCGAGCCGCTCGCGAACTACGACGCGCTCGCGCGAGCGCTGGTGCTGCTGACGCACCCCGACGGGCTCGGCCTCTCGCGTCGCCGCGTCACGGTGTCGACCAGCGGTCTGGTCCCGGAGATCGATCGGCTCGGCCGCGACTTCGGCGGGCAGGTGCAGCTCGCGGTGTCGCTCCACGCGGCGACCGACGCTCAGCGCACGTCGCTGATGCCGATCAACAAGAAGTACCCGCTCGCCGATCTCCTCGACGCGCTGCGCCGCTATCCGCTGCCGAAGCGACGCCGCATCACGATCGAGTACACCCTGATCGCGGGGGTGAACGCCTCGCCCGCGGACGCTCGCGAGCTGGCGCGGGTCCTGCGCGGGCTACCCTCGAAGGTGAACCTCATCCCCATGAACGCGGTCGACGGGAACCCGCTCGCAGCGCCGGACTGGCCGACGGTCGACGCGTTCCAGGAGGTCTTGCGCGCGGGCGGCGTGCCCAGCTTCGTCCGTCGGCGCAAAGGCGACGACATCGCCGCCGCTTGCGGGCAGCTCGCGCTGCGCGGTGAGAAGAGGAAGATCAAGGTGGCGCTCCCGGTGGCGTGAGCCGACGGGAGTGCGCGCCGCGCAGCAGTGCTACCTTCGCGCCCGATGCGCCGGGGTCTGCTCGCTCTCGCCGTGCTCTCTGCTTTCTGCCCGCCCTCGCGCGCGTCCGCGCAGGCCACGCTCCCGATCGCGGAGGTCGCCGGGGGCGCGATCACGGTCGACGGCCTGCTCCGGGAGTGGACGACCACCATGACGAGCGTCGGGTCGGGCGACGACGCCTCGATGCGCTTCGCGCTCGCCTACGACGGGGAGGGGCTCTTCGTCGCGGCCGAGGTGCACGACGACCGCATGGTCCGCACGGCGCACCCCGCCGACGCCGAGGACGCGGTGGTCGTCACGCTCGCCCTCCCGCACGGCCGGGCGCTGACGGCCACCGAGGTCTGGCTCTATGCCGGCGTCGCGGGCACGAGCGCCGCGGCGGTGCAGACCGGCGCGATCGGGGCGCGCCGGCGCACGACGCCCCGCGGCGCGCAGGTCGTGGAGGCGCCGCTCGCGCGCGGGACCGGATACACGATCGAGGCGTTCGTGCCCTGGTCGGCCATCCCCGGACACGACGAGCTGGAGCGCGGCCGCGGCTCGGTGCGCCTGCGGGACGTGGATCAGGCGGCGCACCCGACGCTCGAGGCGGAGCCCGCGCTCTGCCCGGTCGATCGGGCGCACCTCGACCTCCTGGTGCCGCTCGCGCCCTCCAACGGCGAGACGGAGCGCCTGCGCGCGTTCCTCGAGCCGCGCGGGCTCTCGGCCGCGCGCCCCACGCACGAGTGGCACGTGGACGTCGCCGAAGACGCGACGCCCGAGCACGTGATGATCATCGACCGCTTCGTGATCGTGATGGGGCCGGCGTACGAGGGCGGCACCGGCTACGGCTTCGCGGAGCTCGGCATCCCGGCCGCGTCCGATCTCGTGCGCGTGGAGGCGCCGATCGATCTCACGGGCGACGGGAAGGCCGAGCTCTGCGTCGTCCTGCGGCAGCACGACACGGTCGGCTCGCGCGACCTCTTCGAGGTGCTCTCGCTCTCGACGACGAGCATCGCGTCGATCTTCGACGTGGAGATCCGCAAGCAGACGCCCCAGGGATCGGTCGAGGGCACCGCGCGCATCGAGCGCGGTCGGCGCGGCGCGCTGGCATCGATCGTGACGGGCGCTGGCACGGCGCACGGGCTCGACGCGAGCACGCTGCGCGAGTCGCCGCCGACGGACGTGCAGCCGATGATCCTTCCGTGGGGGCCGATCGCCGAGCGGACGTTTCGCTGGGACGGGCACGCGTTCGCGCAGATCTCGGAGCGTCCGAACCCGCACTACGTCGACCCCGCGACCGTCGCGTCGACGTCCGCGACCGGAGCGGGCGACGGCGACGAGCCCGCGCCGCCGCCTCCCTCGATGGACGACGTGCTCGCCGCGTTCCGGCGCGAGGCCGGCATCGGCGCGCGCGTCCGGCCCACCTTCGATCGCACGGGGAACCTCGCCGGCTCGCCGGCGGCCGAGCGTGCGCTCGTGTTCGGCCGCGAGCTGGTCGTCGTCGGCCCCGAGTTCCGCGACGGGACGGGCTGGTTCCGCTACCAGCTGCCCTGCGAGGCCGCCGACCTGCTCGACTTCTCGATCGCCGATCTCACCGGCGAGGGCCGGAGCGAGCTGCTCTTCCGGATCCGGCAGACGATCGGCGAGGTGCGGCGCGAGGTGCTCCTCATCCACATGTTCACGCCGACGGACTTCCCCGCCGTGCTGCAGCGCGAGGTCGCCCGTGAGCGCGAGGGCAACCGGATCGAGAACCAGGTCGTCACGACCGGGGGACACCTCGAGATCCGCCCCGGCACGGCGCGCGGCTGGGCCGCGCCCAGCTGGCCCTTCGGCGACGCAGCGCCGACCGACGGCGTCGATCCGCCGCTCTTGCCCTGGCGTGATCACGCGCTCACGTTCCGCTTCGACCACGGTCGGCTGGTGTCCCGATGAGGCACGCGGCGGCGCGCGAGCGGCTGGCGTTTCCCCTCGACGGCGCGGACCTCGACGAGGCCACGCGCTGGATGGAGCGCCTGGCCCCGCGGATCGGCGTCATGAAGGTCGGCCTCGAGCTCTTCGTGGCCGGCGGGCCTGCGGCGGTGAAGCGCGTGCACCAGAGCGGCGCGGCGTGCTTCCTCGATCTCAAGCTCCACGACATCCCCGCCACGATGGCGGGCGCGGCCGCGCGCGCCGCCGAGCTCGGCGTCCGCTACCTCACGATCCACGCCAGCGCCGGTCCGAGCGCGCTTCGCGAGACGGTGAAGGCGGTCGCGGGCAGTGAGACGCGCTTGCTCGCGGTCACGGTGCTCACGAGCCTGGACGAGGCCCAGCTGACGGCCGTCGGTCACGCGGAGTCGCCCGGCAGGCTGGCCGAGCGGCTCGCGAAGATGGCGATCGGCGCTGGCGTCCCCGGGCTGGTGTGCTCGCCCCACGAGGTCGCGGCACTGCGCGGGCTCTCGAGCGCCGTCGAGCTCGTGGTGCCGGGCATCCGGCCCGCAGGCGCCGCGGCGGGGGACCAGCAGCGCGTCGCGACGCCGGAGGTGGCGGTGGCCGCCGGCGCCGACGTCCTCGTCGTCGGCCGCCCGATCCGCGACGCCGCCGATCCGCTCGCCGCCGCCGACGCCATCCTCGCCGCGCTCGAGCGCCCATGAGGCGCATCCTGGCGGGCACGCACTCCGTCACCGAGGCGCTCCAGGCGAACGCGGCGGGAGTGCACGTCGTGTACGTCGCGCCGGGCGTGCGACTCGAGCAGCTGGGCCAGCTCGCCAAGGATCGCAACGTGCGGATCGAGCAGCGCACGCCCGCGGAGCTCGACGCGCTCGCCGAGGGACTGCGCCACCAGGGCGTCGTCGCCATCGGCGGCGACTACCCGTACCTCGACCTCGAGGGCCTGCTCGGCGGCATCGAGGGCGCCCCCTTCCTGCTCGCCCTCGACGAGATCACCGATCCGCACAACTTCGGCGCGATGATCCGCAGCGCGGTCGCGCTCGGCGCCCACGGCGTGCTCACGCTCAAGGACCGTGCTGCACCCGTCACCGGCGCGGTCGTGCGCGCGTCCGCGGGTGCGACGGAGCACGCCCGCATCGCGCGCGTCACCAACCTCGCGCGCACGCTCGCCGAGCTCCGCGACGAGCGCGGGCTCTCGGTCGTGGGCCTCGACGCCGAGGGCGAGCACGACATCGACGCGCTGCCGCCGGCGCCCGAGGGGCGTGTCCTCGTGGTCGGCTCGGAGGGCAAGGGCTTGCGCCCGCTCGTGCGCAAGCAGTGCACCTCGCTCGCGCGCATCCCGATGACGAACGCCATCGCCAGCCTGAACGCCTCGGTCGCCGCCTCGATCGCGCTCTTCGCCACGCGTCCACGGCCGGGGTAGGGCGCCCGACGCGGTCGACAGGCTCGCCGGGTTCAGCTACCACGCGCCGCCATGCGCCCGGCAATCGTCTCGCTCACCGTGCTGCTCGCCCTCGTCGCCTGCGACCGCGAGGAGCCCCGCTTCCATCCGCGCGGATCCTCGCTCCACGTGGAGACGCCGCCCGAGGGCGCTCCGGGTCCCGCCGCGCCCGGCGCCGACGCCGTCCCGTCCGACGTGGCCGCCCCGCCGGCGACCGCCGAGCGAACCGCCAGCGGCCTGGCGTCGCGCGTGCTCGCCGCGGGGACCGGCACCGCGCACCCGAGCGCGACCGATCGGGTCACCGTGCACTACACGGGCTGGACGACCGACGGCCAGCAGTTCGACTCGTCGCGCGGCGGAGAGCCGGCGACGTTCCCGCTCGATCACGTGATCGCGGGCTGGACCGAGGGCCTGCAGCTGATGGTCGCCGGCGAGCGCCGCCGCTTCTGGATCCCGCAGGACCTCGCCTACCGCGGACAGCCCGGCGCGCCCGCCGGCATGCTCGTGTTCGACGTGGAGCTGATCTCCTTCGTCCCGTCTCCGGCGGCGGCGCCGCCGACGCCAGCGGCCGCGGCGATCCCAGCGCCCGACGACGTGGCGGCGATCCCCGCGAGCGCCCACCGCGAGGCTTCGGGGCTCGCGTCGCGGGTGCTGACCGCCGGTTCAGGTACCCGTCATCCGACGTCCACAAGTGTGGTCGAGGTTCACTATACGGGTTGGACCACGGACGGTCGGATGTTCGACTCGTCCGTCCAGCGCGGCACGCCCGCGACGTTCCCGCTCGACCACGTCATCGCCGGCTGGACCGAGGGCGTTCCGCTCATGGTCGAGGGCGAAACGAGGCGTTTCTGGATCCCGCAGGAGCTCGCGTATCAGGGGCGCCCCGGCCCGCCGGCGGGCATGCTCGTGTTCGACGTCCAGCTCCTCCACATCGTGAACTGACGTTGGCTGTGCGCTTTGGGCACACCTGAGCACCGGGCCCGAGGATTGCTGTCGGGCCGCGACGTGAGCGCCTCTCAGAGCTGGTGGACGACCCTGCCGTACGCGCAGTTCAAGCGCGACCCACGCTTCTACGCGAAGCACGACACGGTGTTCTTGGTGCTCGCCGTGGGCGGTGTCGTCGCGCTGCGGCTGTCCGGCTACACGGCGCCGGCGAGCGACTTCGCCCTCTGGCACTTCGCGCTCTTCCCGATCGTGCTCTACCTGACCATCATGGCGCACGTGTTCTCGCACTGCGCTTCTCACGGCGCGTTCGGGCGGAGCACGGCGGGCAAGGTCCTCAACCGGATCGTCGGCGAGCTCTGCGGCGCGTACGTCCTGACGAAGTTTGCGAGCTGGGAGATCGTCCACCGCCGGCACCACCGCTACAGCGACGACCCCGTCCGCGATCCGCACCCGGCCGAGCGCGGCTACTGGAGCTTCGCGCTCCACACGCTGATCAACGTCGAGAAGCAGCTCCAGCAGGAGTACTTCGACGTCCACGGCGACACACCGCAGCGACGCCGCTACGAGCGCTTCCGCTCCGTGTATTCCTTCGTGAGCGGCGTGGCGCTGGCGCTCTTCTGGGAGCAGCTCTTCGGCCTGCCGCTCTTCGTCGAGCTCGTCCTGCCGTGCTGGGTGCTCGCCGGGCTCTTCGTGATCCACTTCAACTGGGTCGGGCACAACGCCCACACCAAGGACGCTCCGATCGAGCCGACGAACCTCGACACCGGCTGGTTCTGGGTCGGCAACCGGATCTTCTTCGGCATCTACTTCCACGGCAACCACCACCGCATGGCCATGGTGTTCAACCCCATGAACGTCCCGGCACGCGAGTCGCGCGAGGCCGCGCCCGCCGTCGCGGGCGAGGTCGCGGTCTAGAGAGGCGCGCGTGAGCCCCGCAGGCCAGACCTTCGAAGGCACGCTCGAGGCGAACGGTCGCTCCGCGCGTCCGGCGCGGTCGACGCGGCGGAGCGAGGAGACCTGGCTGCTGCACCACCGTGCGGATCGCCGCCAGGTGGCGATCGTGTCGGGCTACGTCGCGCTGCTCTTCGCGATGGTGCTCGTCCCGGCGTGCCGCAACCTCGGGTGTCTGGCGCTGGCCTGCTGGCTGAGCTTCCTGAACTCGGTCGTCATCCACAACCAGATGCACAAGGGCATCTTCAAGAGCCGCGCGCTGAACCGCGCCTTCCGCTGCGCGCTCTCGTTCGGGTCGCTCTACCCGGCGAGCGCGAACATCGCGTCGCACAACATCGTCCACCACCACTTCGACGACGACGGGCAGCAGGACTGGGCCGCGCCCGGCATCACGTCGTTCCGCCTGCCGCTCCTGAACCTGCTCCACTTCCCGAACGTCGCCGGTCCGCGCACGTTCGCCGGCGTCTCGCGCTGGGCGCGCACGACGCGTCAGCGCGACTTCCGTGGGCAGTACCACCTCGAGCAGGCGTTCGCGTTCGGGCTCACCGGCGCGCTCATGCTCCACGACTTCTGGGGCACCGTGTTCTTCGTGCTCGTGCCGCAGCTCTGGGGCGCGCGGGGCATCCTGCGCATCAACCTCATCCAGCACGAGGGCTGCGACACGACGAGCGAGTGGAACCACTCGCGCAACTTCGTGGGCCGCGCCTTCAACTGGGTGATGTGCAACAACGGCTACCACACGATCCATCACAACCGCGCCGGGCTCCACTGGTCGGTCCTGGCCGAGATGCACCAGCGCGAGGTGACGGCGCGCATCGACCCCGCGCTCGACGAGCGATCGATGGTCGTCTACCTGTTCCGCCGCTTCGTGCTCGGGCGCACGCACGGCAAGCCCGTGGATCGGGACGCGGGTCGTGACGTCGTGCTCGCGTCGCGCGCGGAGCGGCGCGCCGAGGCCGAGGCGGAAGCGCTCGCCGAGTAGACCTCGCCCGTGCTGACCAACGAGCTGATGGGCGCCTTCTGCCTGGGCGTCGTATGGCTGAACACGCTGCTGATCGCCGCGCACGTCTGGCAGGCGCAGCGCGCGCTCGCGAAGCTCCTCGCCGGGCTCGGTGCGCCCGTCGAGGCCGACGTCGTCGACGCGACGCCGAGCCTCGCGGAGGTGCGGGTCGCGCAGATCGGGCGCGCCATCACCACGAGCGGGCCGGATCGCATCCTCTTCACCGAGGCCTCGCGCAGCGCGCGCGTGCTCGGCGGGACCGTCGAGATCGCCGGCGAGCAGGTCACGGTGTCGTCCGCGGAGGGGGCGCGTGTGTGGAGCGCCGAGGCGTCCGGCACGCGAGCCGAGACGGACTTCGACGCGGCGTTCCGGGGCGCGAGCACGAACCGCGGCCTCGGGAGCGATCTCGTGGTCGCCGTGGGGGCGCCGCGGCGGCGTGTCTGGCTCGCCGGCGCGCGCGATGGCGCCACGCTGGCCGCGGCTCTCGTCTCGGATCGGGACCCGCGCGCCGTCGTCGCGTCGGGGCGTGGGCGTGCGTTCGTGTTCGTGGCGGCCTCGCTGGGCGTGCTCGCCGGCATCACGGCGCTCGCGCTCGTCCGGCCTTGGTTCAGCGGGCTGAGCACGCTCGGTGGAGCTCTCGCGGTCGCGCACTTCCTCGCGGTGCAGCCCCTCGCGGTGGCGCTTCGCGAGTCGATCGCGCCGCCCGAGCAGCGCCGCGTGGGCGGGATCTGGCAGCGGCCGGGCGCCTGATCCCGAGGCCCGACGAGATCCGCGGAACGACGATCCGCCCCGGGACGTCAGCGATCGACGGCCTGCTCGTCGCGGACCCGCGAGCGTGCGGCTTCGAGGCGGATCGCGCGGGCATAGAGAAGTAGCGCCACGGGTGTCGTGACCCCGATGAGGGCGGTGCCGAGGTTGGACACGAGCATGCCCAGGATCGTCTGGAGCGTGAGCAGCACGACGATCGGCCAGAGGTCACGCAGGACCGTGAGCGACGCGAGGGCGACCACGCACGCGAGCGCGACGCTGCCGTGGAGCGTCATCTGGTCCGTGGTGCCGCCGCCTGCGAGCGTGATGCAGTTCGCCGCGAGGATCGTCGTGGGGACGAGGACGACGCTCATGCTCACGCGCCGCGTCGCCTCGTTCGCGAACGCGGTACGACGCCCGACGTAGAGCGCGAGCGCGCAGACGCCCAGCAGCGCCGCGTCGATCACGACCGCCAGCTCGCCCGGGAGCTCACGCCCGCGAGCGAGCTGGTCCCACGTCTGCCAGAGCGAGCCCGGCACCGCCACGAGCGCGCCGATCGAGAGCGCACGCTCCATGGCGCCGAGCGCGACAGACGTGTCCGCCTCGCGGCGCGTCGTGCGGAGCGCGGCGGCCGCGGCCCGCTCGTCCTCCAATTCCTTCTCGAGCCTCCCGATCCGGGCCTCCAGATCCTCGCGCGGCAACGCGAGCTCCCCGAGATGCGCCCGTGCCCCGCCCGGGCTCCGCAGCGCGATCTCTCGCTCCACGAGCCGCGCGACGCACCCGTCGAGCGCGGCGTGGATCGCGGCCGCATCAAGACGATTGCTTGCACTGAAGAGTGTGGGGCGTCCCTTGCGGAGAGAATCAACGAGGGCAAAGTTATAAGCGCGGCCCGCAGACCAAATGATAAAAGTAGCGATG